>JBPCPW010000008.1:0-7775 GCA_050998755.1 Candidatus Dormibacteria bacterium | reverse complement strand
TGGATGCGCGACCTAAAAATGGCGCCGTGGGACCCGCTCTGGGCAGTAGGTGAGCAGACCCACTCTCGAGTCCGGGCTTACCCGGCGGGCAAGCTGGCGCTCTTCGCAGGCGACCATCCGACCGGTGTCAGCATCCCCATCGTGGCCTATGCCCTTGAGGTTGGGGACCTGCTTTTGACGATCGACAGCGGACTGGCGCCGCGCTGGCGCCACACCCCTCAGGAGGCGCCCGACGATGGCCCGGCGCCGGGGATGCGTTATCGCCCGGTGCTCGACGGGCCCACATTCGCTGAGCAGCTGCACGCCGAGGGCCTCGAGGCCCAGCGTGCGGTGTGCACCCACCTTCACGTCGACCACGCCGGCGGCACGCGCCAGCTTGGCGTGCCCGTAGAGGCGGCGGTCAAGGAAATCGCTGCTGCGCTCAGCAATGAATCCGGCACCTATCCAATCGCCGACCTCGACGGCGTGCAGTTCGCTCCCGTACGCTTCGACCGCGGGCCGGTAGGCCCATTCCCGGCACACGGCGAGCTGGCCCCGGGTGTCCTGGCGCTGTCGACCCCAGGCCATACGCCGGGGTCGATCAGCGTGTTTGCCTGCCTGGGCGGCACCTGGGCATTGATCTGCGGGGATGCCGCCTATCCGCGCGCCGACGAGCCGCAGTCTGACGCCTACCTTGGCATGCTGCGGATCCGCCGGACCCTCGACGAGATCGGTGGGACGCTGGTGCTCGCCGGGCACGACACCGCGGCGCTGCGAGCCTGTGCCGACGGGGCCTGGCTGGGGACATAGTGGGCCCATCAGCATGAGACTGACGGCGGGGGATGTTGCATGCCTGCCCTTCAGTTGCGCGCTCTTCGATCGACAAGGGGGGCTTCTGAGTTCGTCTCCTGAGTGGCGGGGCCTCTCGCTCGGGGCGCTGACGTACGAGGCGGCAATAGGCAGCCTGGTGGTGGTCCCCGATGGCAGCAGCGCCGACGTGGATCAACTGGTTGTCGAACTCGTTGGCGAGGTGGTCGAGACCAGCCGGCAGCTGGCCCCGCAGGACCGCCTGGCGGTCGAGATGCTGGCCGCCGGCCTGGCCCTGGTGGCCGGCCGATCGGTCACCCAGGGCCCGGCCGGGACCGCCTCAGAAGTGGCGGCCTACGTTCGCGAGGGCGTCCGGCGATCCGTGTCGTCGGTGCACCTGGACGTGGAGATCGAGGTCGAGGCCCGGGTCGCAGCGCCGGCTGCGCTGGGATTGGGCCTGGTTCAGCTCGCCCGCAACGCCGCGGTCCATGCCGGTGCCGAAGCCATCACCCTGCGCGTGACTCGAGGCCCGACGTTCAGGATCGAATGGCCTGACGACTCGGCCGGGTCGGTCATCACGACCGCGCGCCGCCCCGACCAGCGCAAGCGATGGGGGATGGGGTTCGCGCGGTTGCTCGCCGACGCTCTCGGCGGTGTGGTCACAGCTCCTGTCGCGGTCGCGCCGGGGCTGGTTGGCAGCGCCATCGGGCTGGGGTCGCCCCGCTTCTCGGCCCCGGTCGCTTCCGCCGTGCGCGGCCGGGTGGAGCGGGCGTCGCGGGCCTGGGACGAAGAGACCGGCCTGCCTCCTGGAGCGGCACTTGACAATCGCCTCGAGTTGGCGGTCGCCGCGGCCCAGGCGCGCCCCGGACAGATCGGGTACTCCGACATCTTCCGGGCGCGCGCCACCCCCGCCCGGGTGTGGTTGGGGATTGCCCCACAGTCCAGCCTCGGGCGCGCCCGGGACGTGCTCCGCGGCATCCAGCACGAGAACGCCCTGCTCAGCGCTCCGGAGCCGCACGCCACGCGGATCTTCGCCCTGGCATCCATCCTCGCCGCGGTAGTCACCGGCGAACACCCAGAGCCCGTGCCACCGACCATCTGGGAGCGCGATTTTGCCTCGGCCTGCGCGGTGCTCGGCGTTCAGCCGATGCCGGTACTCGCGGATGACCGGCTGCGGTACCCAGACCCCCGGGTCACGGCCTACCTGCTGGCCAGCGTCGGTGGCGAGATAGTCGAAGTGGGAGGAACCGGGAGCGTGGGCATTAGCCCCGGGCTGCGGCTGCTTCCAGCCCAACGCGGGCACCTGCTGGTGCGGGTAATGGGGGATGGGGAGGGAGCGATCCCCCTGCTGGTATGAGCCTGGACCTCTGGCTGGTCGTCCAGGACGACAGCGGGGAGACCCGCGATGTCGCGGTGCGGGTGCAACCGGAAACCACGGTGGGTGAGCTGGCGGCGGCGTTTGCCCGCTCGTCGCCCCCCGCTGATGGCGCACCCGGCGCCACGTCGGCTGCAGGCGCGATACCCGTAGCCAAGAGACCCGTAGCCAAGATACCCGTAGCCAAGATACCCGTAGCGTCGACCATCTACTGTCACCGCCGTCGGGCGTGGCTGCCCGAACATGACCTCATCACGCATGCCGGACTTCAGCATGGGGATGTTGTCGCGGTGGGTCGTCCTGGAACAGGTCCGGTTGGGGAGACCGCGACCGACGCCAACGCCGTCGTTTCCCTGCGCATCAGCGCCGGTCCCGGGGTTGGGTCCGAGCGCCAGCTAGCCGCCGGCGAGTACACAATTGGCCGCGCGGAGGACGCTGATATCCGGCTGGACGACCCGTTCGTTGCCCCCCGGCACGCCCGCCTGGCGGTAGGCGGCGATCAACTCCTGGTCACCGAGTTGGCACCCGGGAGCGTCGTCAAGGTGGATGGTGACGTGATTGCCGGGAGCCGCGCCCTGCGCGCCGGCCAATCGATCTCGCTGGGGGAATCGACACTGGAGATCTCCTCACATCTAAGCGCACCTGTAGGACCCGGCGCCACCACGGCTGAGGCGCCGTTCAACCGGCCGCCGCGAGTCATCCAGGCGGCGCCGGGCACCCTGCACCAACTGCCCGCACCGCCGGTGCAGCCAGGACGAGCTCGCCTCCCGATTGCGGCCGCATTGCTGCCGCTGCTGCTGGGGGGCGTCATGCTGCTCTTCTATCGCAGCCCGCTGACCCTGGTGTTCCTGGCGATGAGCCCCCTATTGGCGATCGGCTCATACCTCGAGGGGCGGCTGGGCGGGCGGGGCGACCACCGGCGGGCGGTCGCCGTTTGGCGGGGACAGCTCGAGGAGTTACAGGGTCGCCTCGCCGCGGGCAAGGAATCGGAGATAGTCCGCCGTCGCGAGGAGGCGCCGGACCTCAGGCGCCTCGCAATCTCCGCCCACCGCCGGGAGTCGTGGGTATGGGAGCGGCGGCCGCAGGACGACGACTTCCTGCAGCTCCGGGTGGCACTGACAACCGCGCCGTCGGGCCAGCGCGTGGAGATAGGGCGGGACGGAGACCCGGCACTGCAGAAGCAGGCGGAAGCGGTGATCGCCCCGTTGACGTCTGTCGAGGACGTACCCCTGGTTCTACCCCTGGCGGAGCGTGGCGCGCTCGGACTGGCGGGCCCGCGGCAGTCGGTCCTGGATGCAGCCCGCTGGATCCTGGTGCAGGCTGCGGTCCTGCACAGCCCGCGAAACCTGGCGATCTGTGCCGCGATGCCCCGGGAAGAGTCCGAGGAGTGGGATTGGTTGAAGTGGCTACCCCACACGCAGGAGTCGGTGCGCCCGTTCGATGGCCCGGCGCTGTGCGTCGACAACCCCTCCTGCCGCGACCTGGGCGAGAAGCTCGTCGCGCTGCTCGATTCTCGGCTCGCCGACGTTGGCCCATACCGCGGCACCAGCACCCGGGCTCCGTACTCGTACCTGCTGCTTCTGCTTCACGAGGACGTCCCGCTGGCCCGGCGGACCGTCGCCCGACTACTGGCCGAGGGTCCCCGCGTGGGCATTGTGACGGTGTGGTTGGGCAGCGCGGCCAGGGACCTGCCCAACGAGTGCGGCGCCGTCATCGAGGTTGACGCCCCCGGGAAGGTCGCGCTCACCTTCCCCTCGGAGGGGGAGGTTCGCGGCGGCACAGGGACCGGGGATCGGGCGACCGCCGCCGAGGCACGGCAGGTAGCGCTGGAACTTGCCCCGATGCGGGACACCGCGGCCGGTGACTCCCGAGGTGAGTTGCCGCGCCAGGTCGGTCTGCTGGACCTCCTGGACCTGCCGGCCGAGGTCTCGGCGCGGGACATCGGCGCTCGGTGGTCCGGTGGCGCTGAAGGTTTGGCCGCGCCCATCGGCGTATCCGCGGACGGAAGGTTTGCGCTGGATCTCCGGGCCGACGGTCCCCACGGCCTGGTGGGCGGGACCACGGGGGCGGGCAAATCGGAGCTCCTGCAGACCCTGGTGGCGTCGCTCGCCGCCTCCCATTCCCCCGCGCGGCTCAACTTCCTGCTGGTGGACTACAAGGGGGGATCGGCATTCAAGGATGCCGCCCTCCTGCCGCACACCGTAGGCCTGGTGACCGACCTCGACGGGCACCTAGCCAACCGTGCGCTGGTCTCCCTGCGGGCTGAGCTGCGGCGGCGCGAACGGGTCCTGCGCGAGTCGTCAGTCCGGGACATGGCAGAACTCGAGCGCCGCGGGGGCACCGACTGCCCGGCCAGCCTGGTGATCGTTGTGGACGAGTTCGCGACGCTCGCGAAGGAGGTGCCGGACTTCGTCGACGGGGTGGTCGATCTGGCACAGCGCGGACGCAGCCTGGGGCTGCACCTGGTGCTGGCAACCCAGCGACCGGCGGGGGTGATCAACGACAACATCCGAGCCAACACCAACCTCAGGGTGGCACTGCGGGTCAGTGATGAATCCGAGAGCAACGATGTCATCGGCGTGCCCGACGCGGCTCGGATCCCCCGCACCTGGCCGGGGCGCGGTTTTGCCCGGACGGGCCACCAGGAGTTGACCGAGTTCCAATCGGCGTTTGCGGGGCTGATCCGACCCTCCAGTCGCGCCTCCAACCCGGTGGAGATCGTCGACCTGCCCATCAACGGCCCGGTCTTCAGTGCCACAGCCGGCGGCGCCGAGAGCGAGGATGACGAGACCGACCTGCAGCGCCTGGTCGCGGCGATAAGCGCTGCCGGCAAAGGGCTCGGCGGGCCCCCCGCGAGGAGGCCGTGGCTGCCGGAACTGCCCAACCTGCTGCCGGCTGCCGCCCTGGTGGGCCAGGTCGCGGCTGATACGCCGGGCGTGGTGCTCGGCCGTGTGGACCTGCCCGGGGAGCAGCGCCAGGAGGCATGGACCTGGGATCCTAAAAGCGATGGCAACCTGCTGGTCCTGGGCACCAGCGGCAGCGGCAAGACCAGCCTGCTGCGCACGATTGCCCACGCCCTGGCGCTCAAGCAGGGACCGTCGCTGCTGCACCTGTATGCGATCGACTGCGCCGGCGGCGGGTTGGCGCCGGTGCAACAGCTGCCGCAGTGCGGCGGGTTTTTCCTTGCCGACGACACCGAGCGCATCGCCCGGCTGGTCGGCCACCTACGCGCGGTGATCGATCGCCGTCGTGCTCAGGCGGCCGGCATCTCCGCGGGACAGGTGCAGGACCGCGACCCCGCGATCGTGGTTCTGCTCGACAGTTATCCGGGCTTTCTTGCGGCAATGGAAAAAGTCGACCTGGGCGAGCACATCGACGCCCTACCGCGGCTGATCGCGGATGGTCCCTCAGTAGGGGTGCGATTCGTGGTCTCGGCCGACCGGCGTGGGGCGGTCCCCAGCGCGGTGAGTTCGCTGGTCGGGACCAGGATCGTGCTGCGGCTGTCGGACGAGGACGAGTACCGCAGCGCGGGCATCACCACCGATGCCTTCAGCGGTGCCCACCTACCGCCAGGGAGGGGGTTCCTGGGCCAGGGTCAGGAGGTCCAGTGCGCCGTGCTCGGGGATTCCGGGGAGGCCACCGAACAGGCGCAGGTGCTGGCGGAGACCGGCGCCGCCATCCGCAAAGAGCATGGTGAGGTGGAGGTCCCCGGGGTCCGCCTCCTGCCATCGCATCTCGACGTTGCCCAGCTCAGCGCACCGAGCGCGGTACTCCGCGCGGTGATCGGCCTGGCCGACCCCGACTCTCGCTCAGCCGAGCTGGACCTGGCGGACGACGGTCAGCTTATCGCCGGGCCGCCGCACAGCGGCCGTTCCAACACGCTGGTGGTCGCCGTGAAGTCGCTGCGCCAATCCACGCCGGGCGTCCGGATATTCCTGCTGGCGCCAAGAAAATCACCCCTGCTCGCGCTCGACGGGTTCGAAGAGACCGCGCGCGGGATCGCGGAATGCGAAGCGCTCGCGGGAAAGCTGGAGCAGATGGTGCTGGCGAACTCCAGCGAACCGGGACCGGTGATCGTCGTGGTCGACGACGGCGACGAATTGTCCGAAGGCACGGCGGCGATGCGATTGGAATCGGTCGTGCGTCGCGGCCGTGATCTATCGGTGAGGATCATCGCCGCCGTCGAAACGCGCGCCGCCCACCGCGCCTACGGTGGCTGGATACCGGAGCTGCGCAAGACCCGTCAGGGCATATTGTTGCAGCCAGACGTGGATATCGACGGGGATTTGCTGGGGGTCAGGCTGCCCCGCCGCGGAAGTCGCGTATTTCCTCCCGGGCGGGGCTTCCTGGTGCACCGGGGGGTGGCGGAACTGGTCCAGGTGGCAGTACCGACCACCACCTGAACCGTTCCCCTTCCCCCGTACGCTGGTGATTCGGCGTCAGGCGTTTCCGCCCGCGGTCATGATGTTCTGGTTGACCTTCTGGATGGCAACCCGCAGCTCCTCGAGGGTCTTGACGGTGCGGTCAAGTGAAGCCTTGGCCTGGGGCCAGACGTTGCCGCGGAACTCGGAGGCGGCGCGGCCGTCCCAGATGCTGGGGTCGGAGAGCGTCTGACCCTGCTGCTCCAGTTGCTGAACCTGCTGCTCCAGCTGCCCCGCAAGAATTGACTCCATCCGCTGGATGGTGACTCTGGCCGTCTCGGTGGAAAGAACCCGATCGCTCACTGCTGTCCTCCTGGTGTGGGCTCCCAGCACGGGAGCGTTTGACAGAAGTAAAGGCCCTGCAGAGGGACGCGTCGTGGACATTCTTTGGCCGAGTGACATACCACTCGCTTGACGGAGTCGGCCGCACCGAAGTATTTTGTTACGCTGCCCTCGATGTTGCCGACGCACCGTCAGAACGTCAGGAGGCGAATTTTTAGAGTCGCAGGTCTGAGCGCCCTTGTCCCGGTCGTTCTCGTGGTCGGGTACGAGGTCTACAACCGCGCGGCTTTTGGGACGTTCGCATTGAGCGGGGCGCCCCCGAGGGTGGAATACTGCGGCCGGAGGTATGACCCAGGACCCGACTGGCCCAGTGTGCCCCGCCAGTCACTGAGCGACATACGAACATTCCTCGGCAAGAACCACATATCGCGGCCACTTCAGGAGGTCGGACGGACAGGGTCATCGCTGCCGATACTGGCCGTGCCGCGCACCTCGGACGAGCACACATCCTTCTCCACGCCCGTATGCGCGATGAGCGTGTGGGTGGAGGAGAAGCCTGGATCCTATATCGACTACGGCCTGAGCGGCGGCCCGTAGCGAATCCTTCATAGCACCTCGCACTCAGGGTGTGCCGTGGGCTCCTCTGAACCAGTCTTATCGCGTGACCCACGACGGGCCGCCCGCACCCGACGGGGTCAGGCGCCTGGTGATCTCGAAATCGTTCGCCTGACGCAGGTAGCGCACGCGGTTTCCAGCAGGCGGCAAGAAGACCAGCCCTACGTCGGTTTTCTCAATCGTCCAGCCACCCTCGTGCACCATGAAATGGTGTCGGAAACACAGCGGCACGATGTTCTCGACGATCGTCTGTCCGCCATTTATCCAGTGAACAATGTGGTGCCCTTCGCACCATG
>JBPCPW010000052.1:0-4776 GCA_050998755.1 Candidatus Dormibacteria bacterium | reverse complement strand
TCAGGATCTCCTGCAGGATGTGGCTCGCGCCGTAGGCCTCCAGGGCCCAGACCTCCATCTCGCCGAAGCGCTGGCCACCGAACTGCGCCTTACCACCCAGCGGCTGCTGGGTGACCAGGCTGTACGGGCCCGTCGACCGGGCGTGGATCTTGTCCTCGACCAGGTGGTGGAGCTTGAGCATGTAGATGATGCCCACGGTGACGTCGTTGTCGAAGGCCTCGCCGGTACGGCCGTCACGCAGGGTGATCTTGCCGCTGCGGGGCAGGCCCGCACGCTCCAGCTCGTCCTCGATCAACTCCTCGGGGGCGCCATCGAACACGGGGGTGGCGATCTTCATCCCCAGGGCCTGCGCCGCCCAGCCCAGGTGGGTCTCGAGGACCTGTCCCAGGTTCATGCGGCTCGGCACTCCAAGCGGGTTCAGCACGATCTGCACCGGCCGGCCGTCGGGCAGGTAGGGCATGTCGTGCGCCGGCAGGATGCGTGAGACAACACCCTTGTTGCCGTGGCGTCCCGCCATCTTGTCGCCGGCCGAGATCTTGCGCTTCTGCGCGACGTAGATCCGAACCAGCTGGTTCACGCCGGGACTCAGCTCATCCTTGTTCTCGCGGCTGAAGATCTTGACGTCGACCACGATGCCGCGCTCCCCGTGGGGAACTCGCAACGACGAGTCGCGGACCTCGCGAGCCTTCTCGCCGAAGATCGCCCGAAGCAGGCGCTCCTCTGCGGACAGTTCGCTTTCGCCCTTCGGGGTGATCTTGCCGACCAGGATGTCACCGGGGACGACCTCGGCGCCGACGTAGATGATCCCGCGCTCGTCCAGGTTCTTCAGCGTCTCCTCGGAGACGTTGGGGATCTCACGCGTGATCTCTTCGGGACCGAGCTTGGTGTCGCGGGCCTCGAGCTCGAACTCCTCGATGTGGATCGAGGTGTACTTGTCGTCCTTGACCAGCTCCTCGCTGAGCAGGATCGCGTCCTCAAAGTTGTAGCCCTCCCAGGGCATGAACGCGACCAGCACGTTCTGGCCCAGGGCCAGCTCTCCCATCTCGGTGGCGGGACCGTCGGCAAGGATGGTCCCCGCCTGGACCTTGTCACCGGCCTTGACGATGGCCTTCTGGCTCAGGCAGGTGCCCTGATTGGAGCGCACGAACCGGTGCAGCGGGTACCAGTCGAAGTTGTCGCCCTTCTTGCCGCCGGCGGCGCCGCTGGCGCCGGTCGACTTGGCATCGACCTCGACCAGCACACCCAGTCCACCGTGGACGTCGGGGCGCTGGGTCGTGTTGTTCGACGCGGCGTAGCTCTTCGGTGGCGGCGCGGCGGTCGAGACGACGACCCCCTCACGGCGGGCGACCACCAACTCACCGGAATCCTTGGCGGCGAAGAACTCCATGCCCGTGCCGACCACGGGCGACTCGGAGCGGAGCAGCGGCACGGCCTGGCGCATCATGTTCGAGCCCATCAGCGCGCGGTTGGCGTCGTCGTGCTCGAGGAACGGGATCAGGGCGGTGGCCGCGGACACGATCTGCTTGGGCGACACGTCCATCAGGTCGATGGTGTTGACATCGACAACCTGGAACTGGTGCTTGAGCCGTGCCGGGGTGCGCTCCTCGGAGAAGTGCTGGTCGGAGGTCAGCGGCGCATTGGCCTGCGCCACGACGTACTTGTCCTCCTCGTCAGCCGCCATATAGACGATGTCGTCCGAGATCCAGGGGTTGATCTTGACCTCGGCCTTCTCCTTCTGGAGCGTGGCAACGTCGTCGGCGGTCAGCTTGTGGCCGGCCTTGAGCGCGTGCCCGTTGGCCTTGACTGCGTCACGCAGGACCTGGCCCACCAGCTTGGGGGCGTGCTCCTTGTCCACCAGCATCTCGCGGTAGACGCGGCGGAAGGGGGTCTCGATGAAGCCATAGTCGTTGACCTTGGCGAACGTCGCCAGCGAGCCGATGAGCCCGATGTTCGGGCCCTCGGGGGTCTCAATGGGGCAGATGCGGCCGTAGTGGCTGAAGTGAACGTCGCGGACGTCGAACCCGGCGCGCTCACGGGACAGACCACCGGGGCCAAGTGCGCTCAATCGACGCTTGTGGGTCAATTCCGCCAAGGGGTTGGTCTGGTCCATGAACTGCGAGAGTTGCGAGGAGCCGAAGAACTCCTTGATCGCCGCCACGACGGGGCGTGCGTTGATCAGCGACGCCGCGGTGACGGTGGCCGCGTCGCAGATCGTCATCCGCTCCTTGATGATCCGCTCCATGCGGATCAGACCCATGCGGAACTGGTTCTGCAGCAGCTCACCCACCGCGCGGACGCGGCGGTTGCCCAGGTGGTCGATGTCGTCGGCCTCCCCCAGCCCGCGATTGAGGTTGATCAGCCGCCGGATGATGGTCACGAAGTCCTCGTTGTCCATGATCCGGAAGTCCTTGGATTCCGGCTGCTCGAGCTTGCGGTTGAGCTTGTAGCGGCCCACCCGACCCAGGTCGAAACGGCGCGGGTTGAAGAACAGCGCCTGGAGCAGGTTGCGGGCGTTCTCCACCGTGGGCGGATCGCCGGGGCGGATCTTTTTGTAGAGCTCGATGAGGGCCTCGTTGACGGTGGTCGACGGGTCCTTGTCCAGGGTGGACTGGATGTAGTGGTGCTCCGGGTCGATGTCGACGTCGGCAAAGAGGTTGAGGATCTCCTCGTTGGTCTCGTAGCCGAGGGCGCGCACCAGCGAAGTCACTGGGATCTTCCTCTTGCGGTCGATCTTCACCGTCAGGATGTCTTTGTTAGAGGTCTCGATCTCGAGCCACGCGCCACGGTTGGGGATCAGCTTGGCGGCGAACAGGGTCCGCCCCGTCACCCGGTCCTCGGCCGAGGTGAAGTAGATGCCGGGCGACCGCACCAACTGCGATACGACTACGCGCTCGGTGCCGTTGACGATGAAGGTCCCCTCCTCGGTCATGATCGCGAAGTCACCCATGAAGACCTCGGTCTCCTTGATCTCGCCGGTCTCCTTGATCGTCAGGCGGGTGTTGATTCGCAGCGGTGCCGAATAGGTCATGTCCCGGGCGCGGCACTCCTCTTTGTCGAACTTGGGGTCGCCAAAGGTGTAGTCCAGGAAGCGCAGTTCGAAGTTCTTGCCGGTGTAGTCGGTGATCGGGTTGATCTCGTCGAAGAGCTCCTTCAGCCCGTCGCGCTTGAACCAGTCAAAGGAGTTGATCTGGGTTTGGATCAGGTCCCCGACGGTGAGCATCTCAGGGATGCGCCCGTACGAGTAGCGTTCGGCGGCAGGAGTGACGAGTTCAGTCATTGGCAGAGGACCTCCGGGCGGTCTGGGGGTGAAAGGAGACAGGGCAGGCGAAAAGGGTGGGTCGCGGAAAAAAAGGCGAGGAAATCAGGAAATGAGGTCTGGGGAAGAAAAAAGCCCCTGCTCGGTGAGCGGGGACTCAACAGGCGGCATACACTAAGCCGAACAATAGCACATGGCACGCAGCCACGGAAAAACGGCGGCGGTCAACCCGTCGCCTCCGGGCAGTATACACGGGTTCGATCTCAGGTCAATATGCGATCGCCTAAGCCTTCAGAGGGTAGCCGGGACCTTCTCCTGGGCCCACGGCCCGTACTTCACCAGTCCGACCAGCATCCAGATCACCAGGGCGAGGTCGACCAGGCCGATCACCAGCGAGAGGGCCGCGGCACCCGAGGGAAGGGTGGCGCCCGACGGATTCAACAGCGCGCTTACGGAGCTGATCAGCCCGAGGACGCCCAGCGCCAGCAGCACGAAGTCCACCCAGAATACCCACGTCCGCGGTTTGGACACGGTGAGCAGGGCCAAAACCACGTAGATGATCCCAAAGATCACTCCGAAGACCAGGGCGAATCCCAGGCCCAGGTCGACGGCCTGTTTGAGGTCCGCGTCGGTGAAGGCGCGGCCGGAGGCTCTGAACTGCTTGGCCACCTGGGCCGCGGCGAGAACCTTGAACTGGTCACGAAATATCAGCTGGGTGAGAAGGCCGAGGACCACGGACACCACCAGGTAGGCCGCGACCGCCACCTGCATCGAGCGTGTCCACCCGGTGGCTTGGCGCACGAACTCGTCCTGGCGGTAGACGGGTGCCGGCGGCAAACCGCCCGCGGGGAGCGGCGCCGATGGTGGCGGAGTGGGTTCAGACGACAAAGGCGATCCCTCCGAAACTCAGGTCGCCGCTCAGTCTAGGTGTCGGGGGGGGGAAAGGGGGGCCGGCGGGCCGGCCCCCCTGGAGACTGCTGTCTACTTGACTTCGACCTGGGCGCCGGCTTCCTGGAGCTTCTTGGCGACGGAGTCCGCCTCCTCCTTGGCCACGCCCTCCTTGACCGCCTTGGGCGCGCCGTCGACGAGGTCCTTGGCCTCCTTGAGTCCGAGCCCGGTGATCTCGCGAACGGTCTTGATCACGTTGATCTTGGCGTCGCCCGCCCCCGTCAGCATGACGGTGAACTCGGTCTGCTCATCGGGGGCGGCATCACCGCCACCGCCGCCGGCGGCGACGGGCGCCGCGGCGGCAGCCGGGGCTGCGGCCGTGATGCCCAGTTTCTCCTCCATCAGCTTGACGGCGTTGACGACGTCAAGCACGGTCCACTCCTCTAGAGCGGCGACGAATTCCTCAGGGGTTACCTTGGCCATTTCAAATTCTCCTTGAATCGATCTTTCTGTTCGGATGGTCCGGGTCAGGCGGGGGCGCCGCCGCCTTCCCGTTTCTTGCGATCGGCCTCCAGCCCATTTGCCCACTTTTGCGCCGCGTCGTTGCGGGCGCTCGCTCGCTGCGCGACACT
>JBPCPW010000042.1:0-20747 GCA_050998755.1 Candidatus Dormibacteria bacterium | reverse complement strand
AATTCTTTCCTTCGCTCTTTTCTCTCGCGAAGTCTCCGCGCCCCCGGTCGAGCAGTTAGTGTGGTGGGGGCACCCCCCCCACGCCCCGCGCTGCGCGCGGACTGTTGGGGACTGGTAAGCCAGCGCGCTAACTCGTAGCTGACTTAGCAGTTGCCCGCCAGCACTCACGCCGAGCAGCTGCGCGCGATTTGCCCTCAGCCTATAAATGCCGCGTGAAGGTTGTGATCGCGCCGACAGCGTTCAAGGGCACGCTCACTCCCGGCGAGGCGGCGGAGGCGATCGCGTCAGGCATCCGTCAGCGCTACCCTGATGTCGAAGTCGACCTGGTGCCGATCTCTGATGGGGGAGACGGGTTCCTGGAGTGCCTGGAGGGACCGTTGGCGGCGGAGCGCCATTCAATGGTGGTTCGAGGGCCGGTGCACGCTCCCGTCGCGGCCGCCTATGGCCTGGCGCGGGACGGAAAGGCCGTCGTTGAGGCCGCCCAGGCGGTCGGGATGGCACGCCTCGGCCCGGACGGGCTGGACCCCCTGGGGGCAAGCTCTGGGGGGTTGGGCGAATTGCTGGCCGAGGTTCGCCAGGCCGGTGCCACGCGGCTGCTTGTCGGCCTTGGGGGAAGCGCCAGCACCGACGCCGGTACCGGTATGGCCAGGGCCCTGGGTTACCGGTTCCTCGACGACGCGGGCCAGCAGCTGGCCGAAGGCGGTGGCAGCCTGTCTCGTCTCGCGCATATCGAGCCGTCGGACTTCGATCCGTCGTGGCTCATGCTGTCGATCCAGGTCGCCTGCGACGTCGACAACCCCCTGCTGGGACCGGCGGGTACTGCCGCGGTTTACGCCCCGCAGAAGGGCGCCACAGCGGCGGAGGCCCAGCGGTTGGAGGAGGGAATGGTGCGGCTGGCCGCGGTAAGCCGGGCGGACCTTGGCGTCGATGCTGCGTTTCTTGAGCACGCCGGGGCAGCCGGCGGCCTGGGTTTTGGGTTCGCCACCTTCCTCGGAGGCCACCTCACGGAGGGCGCGCGGTTCGTCCTGGATACCGTCGACCTGCCCGGCAGGCTGTCCGGCGCGGCGGTGTTGGTCACGGGCGAGGGCAGGCTCGACGGGCAGAGCCTGCACGGCAAGGCGCCGGTCGCCGCCGGGCGCCTGGCGCGGGGACAGGGGGTTCGAGCGGTCGCCCTCGTCGGCTCGCAGGGTCCAGGGTGGGAAAGGGCGGTGGGAGACGCCTTTGACGAGGTTCGGGTGGTCGCGCCGGGAATGCCGCCGCCTGGGACGCCGGACGAGGCCGCCAAGCGCCTGGCGGCTGCCGCGTCACTAATCGACCTCCAAACCCGCCTCCACCGGGCCCGGGGATGAAGCCGCCGCCGCCGCGGCCCGGGTGGCGCGGCACCTGGCGCAGCCGCGGACGTGCTCGTTGACGCTGTGGCGCTGCTGCCTGGAGAGGCTGCGGGCCGAGAAGCTGCCAAGGAGCTCGTCGAGGAACTCGCACTTCTCATCGCCGCCGGCCTCGTCGAACGACATGAAGAGAAACTCGACCTTGAAGCGCCTCCGGGCGCGGTGCAGGAGCGTCTCGACCGCACTGTCGGAGAGGTCCATGACCTTGGCGATGCCGGCGTACGAGAGGCCCTGGAGCTCACGGAGGCTCAGGACCTTCCTGTAGTTCTCTGGCAATCGCGCAGCGACGTTCCACACCTCCCGACGGAGCTCGCGCATCGCCAGGGCGTCCTCGGGCATCCCCGCCTGGTCGGGGTGGGCCAGGCCCTTCATGACCTCGTCGGGGTCCTCGACACCCAGCACCTGCTGGCTGACCCTGGGGCCCTCCTCGGAGTTGTTGGGACCCTGGGCGCGCTTGCGCCGGCGCAGTTCGTCGTAACAGAGGTTGGTGGCGATGCGATGGATCCAGGCCGAGAAGTTGAAGCCTTCGTCGATACGCTCCAGCGACCGCAGCACCCGGAAAAACGTCTCCTGGGTTAGATCCTCTGCGAGTAGAGGATCACGCACCAGGCGGTTGGTGAGTGCGCCGATCGCCTGGTGGTACCGGAGAAATATCTGGTCGAAAGCCTGGACGCTGCCGGCCTGGAACTCCCGGACCAGTTCAACGTCGGTCGACCCCGATGTAGCAGTCAGTTGCAAGCGGGCCTCGATTCGGATTCGAATTCGTGGCCGGATTGTACGCCCGCTGTTCCGCCGACCGGTGTCACAAGCGTAGAGGCCCGCAAGATTCCCCAGACACGACCCGTTACATAGGTGAGACGAAGACCATGATGCAAGAGATAACTTCAGCCGACATCCCGGGGTTCGCCAACAGGGCGCGGGGCGGCCGCGTATGAGCCGCCTGACGGTCCGATTCCTCGACGACGAGGTGATCGAGGGAATGGCGGACGAGGTCAGCCTGGATACCCCCGACTTCCTCCTCGAGGTGGCCGGCGGCACCAACAACAGCGGCGCCTGGATCCCGTTGCCCGCGGTCAAGAAGATCAACTTCGACTCCGGTCCCGCCGACGACCACGCCGCCACCGCCGACAAGATGGTCGCCCTGCGCTTCCAGGATGGCGAGGTGATGCGGGGCTACCTCAATGGTGGCCTGGAACGGCACCGCTACGGCATGCTCGTCACTCTTTACTCTGCCGACAAGTCGACGATGCAGAAGGTGGGCGTCCCCTACACCTCGCTCAAGGCGCTCTTCTACCTCAAGAGTTGGGACGGCCGGCCGATCGGCTTCCAGGCCGGGGAGACCATCGAAGCGCCCCTGGTTCAACTGCTTGGCGATATCCGCGATGTCACCCGGATGTATCGCGGCGGCGCGATCTCGCGCGACGAGTTCCTCACTCACCGCAAGCAACTCCTGGACCACTTCTAGCTCGACCGGGAGGCCCTGATAACTTCTGGGCCATGAGCCGTCTGCGCTGGTTAATGCCCGCCTGCGCCTTGCTTGCGGCCGCCTGCCAAGGCCCGCTGCCAACGTCCGCACCGGCAAACGGCGGCACCCTTACGATCGCCCTCAGCCGCGACCCGGCCACGCTCAACCGCTTCGTTGCGTCTGACACTGTTTCCCAGCGCGCGGTGGCGCCACTCTTCCCGATGTTGTATTCGCTAGCGCCGGACATGAGCGTGGTCCCCGACCTCGCGGTGGGCAGCCCCACCCTGTCGGATGGGGGGAAGACCCTCACCGTCCATATCCGCCGGAACGCCAGGTGGTCGGATGGCAAACTGATCACCGCGGACGACGTGGTCAGCACGGTGGGCATCGAGCGGGACCGGAACCTGGTCACCGGGGTCATCTTTGACTGGGACAAGCTCGACAAGGTCGACAAGGTCGACGACTACACCATCCGGTTCTCGCTGACCGAGGTTTATGCGCCCTTCCTCGCCAACAGCCTGGTGACCTTCGTGGCCCCCGCCCACGTCTACGGACTGGTCGATCCCGCACACATGAAGGACGACCCGATCGGCATCCAACCGACGGTGACGGGCGGTCCATACAAGTTTGACAAACGGATCGCCGGCCAGGAGATCGACCTGGTGGTCAACCCCGACTATTACGGCGGCCGGGGGCACTTCGATCGCATTGTCGAGAAGGTCATCCCGGACCCCGCCACCGCGGCCAACAGCCTGCTCACCGGGGAGGTCGGCTGGCAGCCCGACGCGCCCTATACCGAGGTGAAGAAGCTGAAGGGGTCGGCGACCTACGTGCGCACGTACCCCGACATGGGCTATTACGATGTTCGCTTCAACGATCGCCCGGACCGCCTTTTTGGAGACCGCCTGGTGCGTCAGGCGTTTGCGTATTCGATTGACAAAGAGGCTCTGGTGAAGGACGTCACCGGGGGGGCGGGCACACCGATGTGGGGAGACATCCTGCCCACCAGCTGGGCGTTCGACCGCAGCTCTCAGGTTCGGTACAAGCAGGACCTGGACCGGGCGCGCTCGTTATTGGGGCAGGCGGGCTGGGTGCCCGGCAACGACGGGATCCTGACCCGGGCGGGCAGGCGCTTCAGCGCCAGTTTCTACGTTCGCGGGGATTCGGCGGTTCGCAACGCGGCCGCCCAGGAGATCGCGCAGAAGGTGCGGGCGGTGGGCATGGATCTGACCGTGGTGCCCACCGACATCAACACTTTCTTCGACCCCCTCAAGGCCGGCAAGTTCGACATCGCCCTGTCCGGTTTCGCCACCGGGCCCGACCCCGACGACTACTACGTGTTTGACTCCAGCCAGCTGCGCCCGGAGAAGAACCCCGCCGGCGTGAACTGGTCGGGATACTTGAACCCCGAGCTGGACCGAGCGATCGCCACGGAGCGCAGTACCCTGTTGGCCGACCCCGTTCGGACCCGCGCCGAGCGCAAGAAAGCCTTCAACCAGGTGGAGCGGATCCTCAGTGGCGACGTTGTCACATACTTCCTCTGGTCGGACAACACGGTGCAGGGCTTTGATGTCAACGTCGTGGGGGTGCAGAACGGGACCCTGGTCAACGTGGACTACGACAGGAACTCAGCCCAGTTCGCAGTGTGGTCCTACCGGAAGCACTGAAAAGGGCTGTCACACGGCCCCAACGCATTTGACAAACGCCGCGCGACTCCATATGTTAGCGACAGGAGTACCGGGCGGCCCAGGGGTGGTCGCACCTGCCATCGGCGCACTCTCGCCCCGGCCCTTGGGCCGGGAAGAGGATGGTAGACAGAGACGATTCACTGGTTCACACGGCGTTCCGCCGTGCCAAGGTCCGGCCGCCTCCGCGCAGATGGCCAACCCATGAGGAGTACACGACTGCACATGCTTTCACTTATGAAGGGCACGAGCGCGCCGAGAACAGCCGCGCTGGCTTTGGGTCTGACTGTCCTGGCGGCCTGTGGTGGCACCAGCGGCACGAGCGGCCCGGCCAAGGCTTCGGCAGACAAGCAGGTCTGGAGGGTGAACACCGGCACCCAGCCCAACAGCCTGGACCCCGGCCAGCAGAGCTACGACTACGAGGGCTACATCGGACGCCAGGTGTTCGAGCCCCTGCTGAAGCCGACGACCGACGGCAAGGACCTGACCGGCGCAGCGGCGACCGGCAAGCCCGACGTATCCAGCGATGGGCTGACCTACACCTTCCACCTGCGCAGCAACAACTGGAGCGACGGCAAGCCGGTCAAGGCCGCAGACTTCGTTTACGGCTGGGACCGCATGCTGGACCCCTGCCTGGCCTCGGGCTATGCCGACCCCTTCTTTGACCAGACGGTCAAGGGCGCGGACACCTACGGCAACATCGATGCCAAGGACGCCAATGCCTGCAAGACCTTTGTCAAGGGCCTGGGTCTGAGCGCCAAGGACGACAAGACCTTCGTGGTCCAGCTGCAGAAGCCATCCGGCTTCTTCCCCTATATCGCCAGCCTGTGGGTCGGCGCGCCGGTCCGCCAGGACATCGTCGAGCAGTTCGGCTCCGACAAGTGGGCCACGGTCCCCGCCCAGGTCATCGGTAACGGCAAGTTCAAGATCAGTGAGTTGGTCGCCAACGACCACATCACCCTGGTCCCGAACCCCAAGTACCAGGGCGACCAGCCCCAGATCCAGAAGTTCATCGCGTACTTCATCTCGGACGCCAACACCGCCTTGAACAAGTACAAGAACGGTGAGCTCGACGCCATCGACGTGCCGATCGAGGCGACTGACTCGATCAAGGCCGATCCCAAGTTGAGCAAGCAGTACCACGTGTTCACCTCGCTGAACAACTTCTGGTATTCGTTCAACAACAAGAAGGCCCCGTTCGATAAGCCGGCCGTTCGCAAGGCCTTTGCGATCTCTGTCGACCGCTCGCAGCTGGTGAACAAGATCTCCCACGGCCAGTACAAGCCGGAGACGACCTTCACCCCGGAGGGCATGCCCGGCTACCAGGGAGCAAACCCCGACTTCAAGGACGTCCTGAAGTTCGATCCCGCCGCGGCCAAGAAGCTGCTCACTGATGCCGGCGTGAACCCGGCCACCCTGACCGTCGAGCTTCTGACCCGCGACACCACCACCAACAAGGTCCTGAACCAGTTCATCCAGGACCAGTGGCAGACCAACCTGGGCGTCAAGGTCACGCTCAACGTCATCGACAGCAAGACCGTCACCAAGAAGGCCCGCAAGGGTGACTTCCAGGTCTACGGTGCCGATGGCTGGGGCATGGACTACGCCCACCCCCAGGACATCTTCGACATCGAGACCTCGGGTGGTTGCCACGGCACCCAGTTCGAGTGCTTCTCGAGCAAGGAGTACGACGACCTGGTCGCCAAGGCCGACGCCGAAAAGGACTTCACCAAGGCCCTCGAGGACTACAAGCAGGCCGAGAAGCTGTTCCTGACCGACGTTCCCGTCGGCCCCCTGTACCAGCGCCCGAACGTCGAGCTGGTTCAGCCCTGGGTCCAGAACTACAACTCCACCGCGCTTGACTCGCAGTACGGACCCGGCGAGTTCTACACGGAGCAGATGTACATCTCGTCACACTGAGCAATAAAGGACTAGGCTTAACCGGTTGAGCCAAGCTGTTCTGGGCGCTCCCCCTCGGGGGGGCGCCCTGCTCTCACTACGACAGGTCCTGGGCAGCAGGGCCGGGCACCTGGTGCTCTACGTCTTCAAGAGGGTGCTGTGGCTGTTCCCTGTGCTCTTCTTCGTCATCCTGGTCACCTTCATCCTGGCCCACCTCGCACCCGGCGGGCCCTGGGACAAGGGCGGCGGCCGCGAGCTTTCCGAGGCGGTGCGTCGCGCCAAGGACATCAAGTACGGCCTTGACAAGCCCTTCTGGCAGCAGTTCGTGATCTATGTCGGAAACGTGGTCCGCTTCGACTTCGGCACGTCGCTGCAGTCGGAAGGCGTTCAGGTCAGCGATCGCATCCTCGGCGGCTGGCGCTACACGGCCACCCTGGGCGTCCTGGCCTTCCTGCTCATCGTCCCCATCGGGATCGGCACCGGCGTCATCGCCGCCCTCCGTCAGAACACCTGGGTCGACTACCTGGTGCTGGCGTTGAGCACGGCCGGCGCATCGATCCCCAACTTCGTGGTCGGTTTCTTCCTGGTCATCCTCTTCGCGATCATTCCGTACAAGCTGACGGGGGGGAACTTCGCCCTGCCCGTCTCGGGACCGCCCTCGGACGGTGCCTGGCTGGGGATCGACCTGCACTACCTGATGCCGGTGCTGACCCTTTCGTTTTTGCCCATCGCCTACATCGGCCGGCTCACCCGGTCAAGCACCCTCGACACTCTGCGCCAGGACTATGTCCGCACGGCCTGGGCCAAGGGCCTGCAGGAGCGCAAGGTGGTGCTGAAGCACGTCCTCAAGAACTCTCTGATCCCCGTCGTGACAGCCCTGGGCCCGACATTCGCGTTCCTGGTCACAGGGTCGGTGGTGGTGGAGTCCGTGTTCCAGATTCCCGGGGTTGGCAAGATGTTCATCGACTCCATCAGCGCGCGCGACTACCCTGTGATCCTGGGTCTGGTCATCCAGTTCGCGTTGATCGTGGCGATCGCCAACCTGATCGTTGACATCCTCTACGTGGTAATCGACCCCCGGATCAGGCTGGAGTAATGGCCACCATGGTCGCCGGCGCCAAGGCGCCGGCCGTCGATTGGGAGGTTCCTGAGCAGGTCGGCCTTTGGTCCGATGCGTGGCGGCGCTTCAAGCGCAACAAGGTAGCGGTCCTGGGGCTGGTCCTCGTCGGGCTCCTGGTACTGGACGCGGTCGCGGTGTTCCTGCTCGGTTTGACTGGGCACTATCTCTGGGCCGACCCGCTCAAGCAGGACGTGAACAACATCTTCGCCAACCCCAGCCTGGCCCACCCCTTCGGCCAGGACGAGCTGGGACGGGACGTGTTGGCCCGGCTCCTCGCCGGCGCCGAGATCTCCATCCAGATCGGGTTACTGACCCAGGCCATCATCCTGGTGGTCGGCGGGCTCGTGGGCCTCACCGCGGGCTATTTCGGCGGTTGGGTGGACAACCTGCTGATGCGCTTCACCGACGTCATGTACGCCTTCCCCGACCTGCTGTTCATCATCGTGGTGGTCGCGGCGCTGGGAAAGAGCCTGCTCTCGATCTTCGTCGCGATCTCCATCGTCAACTGGGTCGGCCTCGCCAGGCTGATACGCGGGCAGGTCCTCCAGCTGCGGGAGAAGGAGTTCATCGAGGGGGCGCGCGCGTCCGGCAGCGCGCCGATGAAGATCATCCTCAAGCACCTGCTGCCCAACTCCCTGGGCCCGGTCATCGTCAGCCTGACCTTCGGCATCCCGCAGGCGATCTTCCTGGAGGCTGTGCTGAGCTACCTGGGTGCTGGGCTGCCGCCGCCAACCCCCAGTTGGGGCGTCATGGCCCAGGACGGATACGACGCTATTGCAGCCACCCCGAACCTGGTGCTCTTTCCCGCGGTGGCGATCGCCATCACCATGCTGTCCTTCACCTTCATCGGCGATGGGCTGCGTGACGCGCTCGATCCCCGGATGCGCAAATAGGCCTCACAGCGTAGAGTTCCGGCCGTGACCAAGCCGCTCCTCCGCGTCGAGGATCTCCACACGCAGTTCTTCACCTCGACTGGTGTCGTGCGGGCAGTTGACGGTGTCGACCTGGAGGTTTACCCGGGCGAAACTGTGGCCGTGGTCGGGGAGTCCGGCTGCGGCAAGACGATGACCGCGTTTTCGATCCTTCGGCTGGTCCCGCAGCCGGGAAGGATCACCTCGGGCAAGATCCTGTTCCGTGACCAGGATGTGCTGGCAATGGACGACGACGCAATCCGCGATTTCCGCGGCAACGAGGTATCCATGATCTTCCAGGATCCGATGACCTCCATGAACCCGGTGACCCCGATTGGGGCGCAGATCCAGGAGGCGATGAGCGCCCACTCCCGCTTCTCCCCGCTGGAGGCAGCGAAGCGCGTGATCCCACTGCTCAAGCAGGTGCGGATCCCTGAGGCCGAGCAGCGCGCCGGCGAGTATCCCCACCAGTTCAGTGGAGGGATGCGCCAGCGCAGCATGATCGCCAGGGGCCTGTCCAACGAACCGGCGATGATCATCGCCGACGAGCCCACAACCGCGCTCGACGTCACCGTCCAGGCCCAGGTGATCCAGCTGCTCAAGGCCCTGAACCAGGAGATGGGCACCGCGATCATGCTGATCACCCACAACATGGCGCTGGTCGCCAGCATCTGTACCCGGGTGATCGTGATGTACGCGGGGAGGGTGGTCGAGGAGGGCCCGGTGCGCCAGATCTTTGAATCGCCGCAGCATCCCTACACCTGGTCGCTGCTGCGGTCGGTACCGCGGGTCGATTTCGACGTCGCCGAACGGCTGGTCAGCATCAAGGGGCTGCCCCCGGATCTCACGCGCATGCCGCCCGGCTGCAAATTCCACCCGCGCTGCCGCTTCAAGGAGGATCGTTGTGAGACCGAGGAGCCGTCGCTCGAGAACGTTGGCCCGAGCCAGGTTGCGCGGTGCTGGGTGCTGATGCGCAACGTCCCGGAATCCGAGCGAGAGGAGGCCAAAGAGGTCTCCGCGATCAGCAAGGAGGCCGCTGCCGAGCTCAAGGATGTCGGCGCTGAGGTCGGGCTGAATTGACCCCCGGGCGGGCGTGACGGCGCAGCTGGCCGTCCCGGCTGACGGAACGGCCGTCGCCGGCGGGGAGACCCTGCTCCGGGTTGAGAACCTCTACAAGCACTTCCCCGTCGGTGGTTTCACCGGCGGCGCGGTGAAGGCCGTTGATGGCGTCTCGTTCGACGTCAAGCGCGGCGAGACGCTTGGGCTGGTGGGTGAATCCGGGTGCGGCAAGTCGACGCTGGGGAGGCTCGTTGCCGCGCTCATGGCGCCGACCTCGGGGACCCTGATGTTCGAGGGCCAGGACCTCGCCAAGCTCAAGGGTCGCGGGCTGCGCCGAATGCGCCGCGAATTGCAGATCATCTTCCAGGACCCGTTCGCGTCACTCGATCCCCGGATGACCGTTGGCGAGATCATTGCCGAGCCGCTTCAGAACTTCAATATCGCCAGCGGCAAGAAGCTCAACACCATGGTCCAGGGCCTGCTGGCGACGGTGGGACTCAACCCCAACTTCACCAACCGCTACCCGCACGAGTTCAGTGGGGGCCAGCGCCAGCGCATCGGCATCGCGCGAGCGCTGGCGCTGCAGCCGTCATTCATCGTGTGTGACGAGGCCATCTCGGCCCTCGATGTCTCGATCCAAGCGCAGATCATCAACCTGCTCCAGGACCTCCAGAAGGAGTTCAACCTCACCTATCTCTTCATCGCCCACGACCTCGCTGTGGTGCGCCACCTGTCCACTCGCGTGGCCGTGATGTACCTGGGCAAGATCGTGGAGGTCGCCGACCGGGTGGACATCTACCAGAGCCCCCAGCATCCGTATACCCGCGCCCTGCTCACGTCCATCCCGGTGCCCGACCCGGTGGCGGAGTCCAAGCGCGACCCGGTCCTGCTTTCGGGCGAGATCCCCTCGCCAGTCAATCCGCCATCTGGGTGCCGCTTCCACACGCGCTGCCCGATCGCCCGCGTCCCCGGTGTCTGCAACGAGCTTCAGCCAGAGCTGGAGCCCCACGGGCAGGGTGCGCTGCACGTCGCCGCCTGCCACTTCGCGGGCGAATTCCAGGAGGGGTCGACCGCTCGGGCGGTTTGACAAAGACGCCGCAACCTCATATGTTTGCGGTTGGAGTACCGATGCGGTCCAGGAGGGCCGCGCCTGCCATCGGCGCACTCTCGCCCCGGCGTTGACCGCCGGGAAGAGGATGGTAGATCGACCGGTTTCGAAGGGATCCCCGACCGTCTACACATCTGTCCGCGGGGGTGGACTTCATGGGGCCGCCATCGGCGGCCACACAAGGAGGAGTAGTTTGCGACTTTCCCTGCTCAAGCCCAGGGGCCTTGCCCTTGGGCTGGCGGCGATGTTTGTACTGGTGGCGTGTGGGAACTCCACATCGACGTCCACCAGCACCAACCTCGCGGCCACCCAGAAACTGACGTTCCCGATCCTTGGGGACTTCGGCAGCCTCGACCCCGGTGTGTTCGACGCCGAAACCGACTCCGAGATCGCACAGAACATCTTCAGCGGCGTCGTCAAATTCGATGATGGCCTCAACGTCGTCTGCGATCTCTGCACCGAACTGCCAACCGTCTCGTCCGACGGCATGACCTACACCTTCAAGCTGAACGCCAGCGCCAAGTTCTCCAACGGCGACCCGGTGAATGCCGCCGCGGTCATCTACTCCTGGAACCGGGCCGCGGCATTGGGTAACTCCTACGCCTCGAACTTCGCCCCGGTCACCGGCTTCGACACTGTCTCCAAAAACAAGCTGGCCGGCGCCCAGCTGGAGTCCGCCCTCGAGAGCGGTACCGTCAAGCTCTCCGGGCTCACTTCCACCGACGACCACACCGTGGTCGCCAAACTCGACCACCCGGCCGGGTACTTCCTGCAGTCCCTGGCGCTCGTCGCCACCGGCTGGATCGTTGACCCCAAGGTGGTCAAGACCGACCCCGAGAACTGGTGGACCAAGCCCGAGACCCTGATCGGCTCCGGGCCGTACAAGATGACCGCCCGCGTTCCCAAGCAGTCGGTGGACTTTGCCTCCGTCGACAACTACTGGGGTTCGACCAAGCCGGTCATCAAGACCATCCACCTCGACATCCTGGACAGCGCTTCGACGGCCATCGCCGCCTACGAGCAGGGCAAGTACGACATCTACGGGTTCGGTGGGTACTCCAACGCCCCGGTCAACGATGTCCAGCGCATCCAGGGCACGGCCAATGAGAAGGACCAGCTGCACCTGCAGCCCAAGGTTCGCTCCTACTGGCTTAGCTTCAACCTGACGTGTGACGCGTCGCGCGCGGCCAAGGGCCCGTTCTGCGGTCCCGAGTCCTCGAGCGGTGCGGCCCACGACCTCCGCCTGGCCTTCGCCCTGGCGATCGACAAAAACGTCGTGGCCAACGTGGTCTGCAAGAACATCGTCTGCAAGCCGCTCACCGGCGGCCTGATCGTCCAGGGGCTGGCTGGTGCCGGCGCCCCGGACAGTGACCCGCTGGCCAAGTTCGACGCCACCAAGGCCAAGGAGCTGCTCAAGAGCGCCGACCCGACGGGCAGCCTGACCAAGGGGCTGACCTACACCTACGACCCCAACAGCCCGATCAACGCGCCGACCGCGACCAACCTCGCGGACCAGTGGCAGACCAACCTGGGCGTCAAGGTCGATGTCCAGCCGGTCGACCACTCGGCGTTTATCAAGTCCCGCCTCAAGGGCGCCTACGTGATGTCGCGTGACGGCTGGCAGGCGGACTACAACCATCCCCAGGACTGGTACGACAACCTGTTCGGCACCAACGCCGGCGGGCCGGACCACACCACCTCAGGGTTCGTCAGCAAGACGTACGACGACACCCTGGCCACTGCCGACGCCAAGAAGCTGTCGGATGCCCAGTCGGATTACGGCAAGCTCTCCAAGCAGCTCGAGGACGACGCCGCCTACATTCCCCTCTACTACTCGGTGGGCGCCTTCCTGTTCAAGCCGTACGTGAAGAACGCCGGCACCAACAACTTCTTCGACCACTACTGGTCGGAGATGTCGATCCTGCAGCACTAGACCAGGAACCGGGGGGCCCGCTTCGGCGGGCCCCCTTCTATTCCTGACCAAGGTAGCCGACGGTATATGCGGGGTAATCTGAACCCATGCTGACTCGGGGCACGGTTCTTTTCATCGGCCAGCGAATCGTGCTCATCGCCTTCACGGTGGTGGCGGTGTCCTCGGTGGTCTTTTTGGGCATCCACCGCCTCCCCGGGGATTCGTTCTTCAGTGAGCGCCTGCGCGGGGACTCATACCAGCAGACCCTGCACCACTACGGTCTCGACCTCCCACTCCAGCAGCAGTACTTCCACTTCCTCGACCGCGCCGTGCTCCACGGCGACCTGGGGGAGTCGCTGGTCAACCGCGGCGTCCCCATCACCCCCCTGGTCCTGCGGGAGGCCTTGATCAGCGCCGAGGTGGGGGGCGCGGCGCTGCTGATCACCATCGGCCTCGGCATGCTCTTCGGCGTCCTCGCCGCGGTGAAGCAGAACACCTGGGTGGACTATGTCCTGACCTCAACCGCGGTGGTCGGCTACAGCATGCCCAACTTCGTCATCGCCAGCTTCCTATTGTTGATCCTGGGGATCTATCTGCAGACGTGGACCGGGGGGGCCTTCTACTACAGCATCGGCTGGGACCCCAACAACTTCCAGCCGCTGCAGATCATCGTCCCCGCGCTGGCCCTCGGCTTTCCCTACGCCAGCTTCGTGGCCCGGCTGACCCGCGCCAGCATGCTCGAGGTCATCCGCCAGGACTATGTGCGCACGGCCCGAGCCAAGGGCCTCGACGAACGGGTGGTGGTCATCCGGCACGGTCTGCGCAACGCTCTGATCCCGGTGGTGACCATCCTTGGACCGCTGGTTATCGGGATTGTCACCGGCAGCGTGGTGATCGAGAAGATCTTCGGTATCCCGGGCCTGGGCAAGGAGTTCGCCTCTAGCATCCTCAACCGCGACTACAACATTGTCATCGGGGTGTTCACGATCTACGCCCTGCTGATCGGGGTCGCCAACCTCGGCGTGGACCTGCTCTACACGGTCATCGACCCCCGGATTCGCTACTAATGGCTGCCAGCGCCGTCGCGTCGCCAGAGCAATACTTAGGAGAGGTCCTGGCGCGCGAGCAGACCAGCCTCTGGCAGGACGCGTGGCGGCGGCTCAGGCGCAACCGCCTGGCATTGGCGTCGGCGGTCTTCCTCGCCCTGCTGGTTTTGGTCGCGGTGGTCGCCATCTTCTGGACGCCGTACTCCACCACCCACCAGGGGGTTGTCGCCGCCGACGCGCCGCCCTCGCTCGCCGGCCCCGGTTTCCCGCACATTCTCGGCGGCGACGACTCCGCCCGCGACATCTTCAGCCGCCTCATGGTGGGGGCCCAGATCTCACTCATCGTGGGTGTCGGCACCCAGGTCATCGTGTTGCTGGTGGGCATCCCCCTGGGGCTGATCGCCGGCTTCTACCGCGGCAAGGTCGACGCCATCCTGACCTTCATCATCAACGTCTTCTACGGCATCCCGGACCTGCTCGTGGCCCTGGTCCTGGTCTTCGTGCTGTCGGGCGGCACAGGCAAACCCAAGCTGGAGTACATCATCATCGCCATCGCGGGCACGCGGTGGATGGACATGGCGCGGCTGGTCAGGGGGCAGACGTTGTCGCTCCGTGAGCGGGAGTTCATCGAGGCCGCCAAGGCCAGCGGGGCCAAGCCGATGAAGACCATCTTCGGCCACATCCTGCCCAATTCGCTAGGCCCGATCATCGTCCAGGCAACGCTTGGGGTGCCGCAGGCGATTCTCTTCGAGGCTTTCCTCAGCTTCCTCGGGCTGGGAGTGCCGCCGCCCACTCCGTCGTGGGGTGCGATGGCCTCTGACGGTGTCCTCGCGCTGCGCACCTCGGTGCACATTGTGCTGGCACCATCGCTGGCCCTGTCATTCACGCTGATGGCGTTCAATTTCCTCGGCGACGGACTGCGCGACGCCCTGGATCCTCGACAGAAGCGCTGATGCCGGAGCCCATCCTGCAGGTCAAGAACCTGCGCACTGACTTCTTCACCGACGATGGCCTGGTCAAGGCGGTGCGTGACGTCAGCTTCGACCTGATGCCCGGCGAGACGCTGGGAATCGTCGGCGAATCGGGCTGCGGCAAGAGCGTCACCGCGCTGTCGATCCTGCGCCTGGTCCAGCCACCGGGCAAGGTGGTGGGCGGCGAGGTGCTGCTTCGCGGCGACGACCTGCTCAAGATGTCGGAGTCGGAGATGCGTGACGTCCGGGGCAAGGACATCGCGATGATCTTCCAGGACCCGCTGAGCTCGATGAACCCTGTCCTGAAGGTTGGTTTCCAGATCGAGGAGGCCATGCTGGCACATCGCCAGACCGAGCGAAAGAAAGTCCATCAGCGCGCCATCGACCTGCTCAAGCAGGTCCGGATTCCCGCGGCGGAAAACCGTGTCAGTGACTTTCCGTTCCAGTTCAGTGGGGGCATGCGGCAGCGCGCGATGATCGCGATGGGCCTGTCGAATTCGCCCTCGGTGCTCATTGCGGATGAGCCGACGACGGCCCTCGACGTCACCGTCCAGGCCCAGATCCTGGAGCTCCTGCGGGACCTCAACCAGGAGCTGGGTACGTCGATCATGCTCATCACCCACAACCTCGGAGTGGTCGCCGGGCTGTGCAAACGGGTCATTGTCATGTACGCCGGCCAGATCGTAGAGGAGGGCCCGGTCGAGCAGATCTTCGAGCACCCGCAACACCCCTACACCTGGTCCTTGCTGCGCGCCGTGCCGCGCATCGACTCCAGCCGACATGAACGATTGGTGTCAATTGAGGGTCTGCCCCCCGACCTGATTCAGCCGCCCCCCGGCTGCGCCTTCCACCCTCGCTGCCCGTTCCGAATCGAGAAGTGCTTCACCGACGAGCCGCCCCTGGCCAACGTCGGGCCGCGCCAGGAGGCGGCCTGCTGGGTGACGATGGACCGCGCCTACGACGAGATGGGTGCCCGCGACATCACCGACATTCGTCCCGGCGCGGCCTCTGGCGTCCATCCCAGGGGTGCGATCCCGGCGGCGGCCGCGGAAGTCACCGCGGACATCAAGAGTGGCTGAAGCCCGGGCCGCGGCCGGGGTGACGATGCAAACGCCGCGGTCCGGCGAACCCATCCTGCGCGTGGTTGAGGCGACCAAGCACTTCCCCGCGGGCGGCCGCCAGACCGTCAAGGCCGTCGACGGGGTCAGCTTCGAGGTCTATCCCGGCGAGACCCTGGGCCTGGTGGGGGAGTCGGGGTGCGGCAAGTCGACCCTTGGCCGCCTGGTCACCCAGCTGCTGCCGGCCACCTCGGGGCACATCTTCTTCGAGGGCCAGGACCTCACCGAGCTGAGGGGCGAGCGGCTGCGCCAGAAGCGCCGCGAGGTGCAGATGATCTTCCAGGACCCCTTCGCCTCGTTGGACCCTCGCATGACGGTTGGGGACATCATCGCGGAGCCGCTGGTCAACTTCGGGGTCTCCCGGGGCAAGGTCAAAAACGACCGGGTCCAAGAGTTGCTGCGGACCGTCGGTCTCAACCCCTACTTCAACAACCGCTACCCGCACGAGTTCAGTGGAGGTCAGCGCCAGCGCATCGGCATCGCCCGGGCCCTGGCGCTGAACCCCAAGCTGGTGGTCTGTGACGAGCCGATCTCCGCGCTCGACGTCTCGATCCAGGCGCAGATCATCAACCTGCTCGAGGACCTGCAGAAGGAGTTCAAGCTCACCTACCTCTTCATCGCGCACGACCTCTCGGTGGTGCGCCACATCAGCGATCGGGTGATGGTGATGTACCTGGGCAAGGTGGCCGAGGTGGCCAACAGCCACGACCTCTATGACAGCCAGAAGCACCCCTACACCAAGGCCCTGCTCTCCGCCATCCCCGTGCCCGACCCCAAGATCGAGTCGAACCGCCGCCTGGTGGAACTCAGTGGCGAGATCCCCTCCCCGGTCAACCCGCCGTCGGGTTGCCGCTTCCACACCCGCTGTCCCATTGCCCGGGTCCCCGGGGTGTGCGAGGACGTCGAGCCCCCGCTGGAGGACAAGGGCGGCGGGCACCTCGCCGCCTGCCATTTCTCCGAAGAGGTGGGGCAGAAGATCTGAGTCCGCGCACCAGCAACCAGCCGGGCACGGACTTTTTCGCCGACACGGTGGAGGAGTTCCTCGGCCCCTGGTTTGCTGAACATGACTTCGCCGAGATGGCGGCGTATATGTCGAGCACGATGGTCGCCTACCGCCGCGGCAAGGTGTTCATGCGCTTCAGCTACTGGCCCACCGACGCCCCCGACTTCACGATCATGGCCGGCTTGGGCGAACTGAAGGATGGATTCGGGCTCTTCGGACCCCGCAAGCCGTTGCTGCACGGCATGGGGCTCTGGGAAACCATCTCCAACCCGGAGGAGCGGGCGTTCCTGCGCGAACCCTTCCATGACCGCGAGGAACTGAGCACCCTGATGCAGCGGATCAGGGACGAGGCCCTCCGACATGCCCTGCCGCTGCTTGACGATCGCCTGGCCCTGAACCGGGCGATTCGCGGAAAGAAGTAGCGGCCTCAGAGCCCCAGAGACTTGCTGATCAGGTAGCGCTGGATCTCGCTGGTGCCCTCGACCACCCGCATGATGCGCATGAAGCGGTAGATCCGCTCGAGGCCCAGTTCGCGGGTCAGGCCGACCCCGCCGTGCACCTGGATCGCGGTATCGGCCGCGCGGCCCACCATCTCGGTGGCAAAGAGCTTGGAGTAGGCCGCGGCCTGGATCAGTGGCTCGCCCTGGTCGGCCAGCCAGGCCATCTTGTACGTGAGCAACCGGGCCATCTCGACCTCCAGGGCCATGTCGGCCAGCTGGAAGGAGATGCCCTGCATCTTGCCGATCGGCTTGTTGAACTGCACCCGGTTTTTGGCGTATTCGACCGAGGTTTTGAGCAGGTAGTCGCCAAAGCCGACACACATCGCGGCGATGTTGGCGCGGCCGCCGGTGAGGAATGTCATGGCGTTGTAGAACCCCATGCCCACGTCGCCGATGACGTTCTCCTGGGGAACGCGGACGTTGTCGAAGACCAGCTCGCAGGGTCCCTCGCCGCTGTAGATGACCGGCTGCGACTTACCCACCGTGAAGCCTGGGGTTCCCTTCTCAACGACGAATGCCGTCACCCCTCCCGCCGCTTTCTTCTCGGCGTCGTTGATCGCGAACACCTGCACGAAGTCGGCGTGCTGGCCGTTGGTTATGAAGTGCTTGGTGCCGTTGATGACCCACTCGTCGCCGTCCTTCACCGCCCGGGTGCGCATCGACTGGTTGTCACTACCCGCATCCGGCTCGGTGAGCGCGAAGCAGCCCGAGATCTCAGCGCGCAGGAACCGTGGCACCAGCCGTTCTCTGAGTGCCGGGCTGAACCCCTGCAGCAGCGCCGTTGGACCCTCCGGGCCGGAGAGGCAGGCGACCGCCATGAAGCTCCCGGTGCTGCCCGCCACCTCACGGAGCAGTGCCTGTCCGACGTATGACAGGCCGCCACCACCGAGTTCGGTGGGGATGTCGACGGAATAGAACCCAAGCTCGGCAGACCGCCGGCGCATCGCCAGCACCTCGGCGCGCAGATCCTCCGATTCGCCGTCCGTCTCGACGAACCGCTGTTTCAGCTCGGTCTCCTTCGGCTGCACCTCACGTTTGAGGAAGTCGCGGAAGGAATCGGCCAGCGCCTTCTCCTCGGGGCCGAACGAGAAATCCATCGTCGCCGAGCTTAGCGGGGATCCACCGATCCGCGCTTGCATCTCGGGCGCTGACGGCCGCTACGGACCCGTCGGCCCAGTCTCAAGAATCCCGAGTTCGATCACCTGCTCCAGATCCTGGAGATCCTCCTGGTCGCCGTGTTCCACAACCAGCGCGCGGGCCTGATCCCGGACGGCCGGCTCTGCAAGCCCCAGCATCCGCGCCAGGTCCGACATGTCGCTGAGGCGGCCTGACTGGAGCTTCATCAGGACCAGGTAGGGCAGCGGCATCGTAGGCATTCCCGCGATTTCGTTGAGGCCGGCGGCTTGAATCGATCGTTGAGCCCACGGCGCGGAAAGGGTGATCAGATCCAACTCGTGGCCCTGGGGATCCTGCCAGATGGTGCCGTCGACCAGGTGGAGCGGACCGATCCTGGTCCAGCCATGCTCCGTCAGCGCGGCTTCAGCACTCAGGACCGAGGGGAGGCCGACTCCAATATCGATATCGTCGGTACTCCTACCTGGCATGTAAGCCGCCGCCGCCACCCCACCCACCACCGCGTGAGGCACATCCTGCAGTGCCCGCTCAGCCCCGGCCCACCACTCCATCAGCCGCCTCCCTTTCATCAGCAGGTCCAGGTCGCTGCCCGACCCGGGTCTCGCCCGGCGCATCGCGATCCGCTGAACGGCCCGCCGCGCCGTCGTGGCCCGACCCGGGGCCGGGTCAGCAGGCCGGTCGGCAACTTCATAGAACCTCACGGTCCCAACTTTCCGAGACCGGACTCGACCGCTCAGCTCCAGCGCCCTGAGCGTGCGCCACACCGGAGGTTGGGTGGAACCCGTCCGCCGCGCCAACTCGGCTCCGTGGAGTGGTTCTCCGGCGGCCAGCTGGTCGATCAAGTCATTGCGGAGCGATGGAGACCGCCTCGGGCGTCGTACAGTCACGCCTGCAAGTATAACGTCATACTCACTGTGCCCAGCCCACTCGGTAGCCCTCCGGAGCGCCGCTACTGATACCATTCGCAGTATCACATGGAACCATTGGGGCGGTCCCTTGTCAGACGGGACATATTGCGCCTGTTCCTCGCTGACGGCGGCCTGGAGACGCACCCGCGTGAACTCGCCCGGCGGCTCGGTCGTGCCGCTCCCCCCGTGGTTCGCGAGCTCCAACGCCTGGAGGGTCTGCAGGTTCTCACTTCCAAACGGGTGGGTCCGCTGCGGCGATACCGGCTGGCGGACTCGCCGCAGGCTGTGGCGGTGCGGCACCTGGTCGCCCTCCCGGGAGACCCAACGCCCGCCGCCGACGAGGACATGAGCAGCCACGATGGGCGACTGTTGGCGCTCCATGCGCGGGTGGCTGAGCACCTCCGCCACGACCCGGATGCCGTCATCGCCAGGGCTCGCGCCAACATCACGCGATGGCAGGCCATAGACCCACGTGGCAACGCGCCGTGGGTTCGCGCCTGGACTGAGATCTTGGATCGAGGGCCGGCAGAGGTGGCGCTGGCGATGCTGGACCCAAGCCCGCGGATGCGCGAACTGCGCCAGTCCTCGCCGTTCGCCGGCGTTCTCACCATGGCTGAGCGGCTCACGGTCCTGCGCCGGAGCGTCATCCTGACATGAAGCGGGAGCAGTTCGACCACATCCTGCGCGCCGCGGCCGCGATCGTCGGCGACGATCGCCTCACGGTGATCGGCAGCCAGGCCATCCTCGGATCCTTTGCTGATCTCGACCTGGTCGACGTGCTGCTCTTCTCGCAGGAGGTAGACCTCATCCCCGTTGGCGATTCCCAGGAGAAGCGAGACCTCATCGACGGCACGATTGGGGAATTCAGCCAATTTCACGAGACGTTTGGGGTCTGGGCCCACGGCGTCGCGGAGTCGACCGGGATCCTGCCGGAGGCCTGGCGTGATCGGCTGGTTCCATATGAGTCGCCTGCGACCCTAGGGGTGGTCGCGCTCTGCCTGGAACCTCACGACCTGTGGGTCGCAAAGGCCATGAGATCTGAACCAAGGGACGTCGCATACTGCCAGGCCCTTGCCGCCTCGGGGCGCCTGAGCCTCGAGGTGATCACCGAGCGGTTGGGCGTGACCTCTGCCCCGCCCGAACGCCTGGCGCTGGCGCGGGCCCTGGCGGACTCGAGCTTTGGCCGACCGACGACGTCGCGCGATCGGTGAGACGTAAAATCGGAGCACGATGAGCGAAGCGCAGAAGAACGGGACCCCGGGTGCCAATGGGCACCGCGAGACGGGAACACTGCGAGTCAAGACCGGGCTGGCCGAGATGCTCAAGGGCGGCGTGATCATGGACGTGGTCAACGCGGAGCAGGCGAAGATCGCGGAGGACGCCGGCGCCTGCGCGGTGATGGCCCTGGAACGGGTCCCCGCGGACATTCGCCGGGACGGTGGCGTGGCGCGCATGAGCGACCCTTCTCTGATCGCCGAGATCCAGGCCGCGGTGACCATCCCGGTCATGGCCAAGGTGCG
>JBPCPW010000096.1:0-21460 GCA_050998755.1 Candidatus Dormibacteria bacterium | reverse complement strand
TCCTGATGGCGGTCAAGAGTGGAACTGACATCCGGGATCACAGCGTCCACGGTGCCGCCGTTGTCCAGCTCCTGAAGGGTCAGGCCCATTTCGAGCTTGGTGATACTTCGGTCGATGTCGCCGCCGGCAACGCCATCACCCTGGCTGCCGGCGTGGAGCACCGACTGTCAGTTCCCGAGGATGCGCTCCTCCTGCTGGTGATCGCCGGCTCCTGAGTAGGGGGCCAGGTCCGGCACCGCCGTCCGGGTCAGCAGTCAGTCGGTCTCAAGAAAGAAGTCGGCACGCCGGACCCCAGGATGAAGCTCCGCCAGGACCAGCGGCTCGGGCTCAGCCGTCCACTACCGAATCTGACATGAACGGAACGCCGATCCACAGCCGGGCTTCAAGCATGGACGGTAACCGACCGGTCGGTTTTTATGCTAAGGTCGCGTCGATGCTGGCCACACGGAAGGAACTCGCCAGTTGCCCAAGCTGACCCAGGCAGCCAAGTTGGAGCGGCGCGCGCAGTTCCTGGAGGCTGCCCGGCGCTGCGCCGCGACCAAGGGCTACCGCGACTTCACCGTCGATGACGTCTGTCTTGAGGCCGGCCTCAGCAAGGGGGCCTTCTACACCTATTTCGACAGCAAGCAAGCCCTACTTCTTGCCCTGCTGGACGAGGAGACCGAAGACCTCGACCGCCTTCTCCGTGAACTCGAGGGCGATGAAGCCGGATATGTCGATCGGCTGCGCCGGTTCACTGAGGAGATGCTGGCCAGCGCAGAGAATCCCGGCACCGTCCAGCTCCGAACTGACCTGTGGGCGGCCGCCCTCACCGACCAGGTGGTGCGGAAGAGCCTCGTCGCCAACATCGAGCGTCGGCGTCGTCGGCTCCGGACCTGGATCGATGCGGCGGTCGATACCCGGGAGCTCGACCCAATTCCAGCCAATGCCCTGGCATCCATTCTGCTGGCGTTGGCGGATGGCCTGCTGCTGCACGGCGGGCTCGACCCTGACGGCTTTCGCTGGGTCAACATCCGCAAGGCGCTGGACGCGCTTCTCGAGGGCGTGGGCCGTGGTCGCGTCTGAGGCCCCGGCCGCGCTGGGGGCCCGCTTCGCCGCGCTGAAGCGCACACTGCGGCCCGGCCCCGTGTATGACTGGCTCCGCGGAAGCCCCGGTGGGCTCGTGCCTATGGCACTATTTGTCGGGGCCGGCGCCGGCGTCGGGGCCATCGCCTTCCGGTACCTCATCTTGTGGTTCACCGAGGTCTTCAGCGGCCACAGCGACTACAGCGCCGCGGGCCGGGTGCCCCACCCAGGCTTGCCCTGGCTTGGGGTGGGCTTCGTCGTGCTGGCGCCCGTGGTTGGCGGCCTTATCTACGGACCCCTGATCCATTTCTTCGCACGTGAGGCGCGCGGCCACGGAGTCCCCGAGGTGATGCTGGCGGTCGCCGAGCGCGGTGGGCGCATCCGGCCTCAGGTCGCCGTGGTCAAGTCGCTGGCCTCGGCCATCTGCATCGGGGCGGGTGGCTCGATAGGCCGCGAGGGACCCATCGTGCAGATCGGGTCGGCGCTGGGGTCGAGCCTGGGTCAATGGCTCCGTGTGCCGGAGTCAAGGCTGCGCATCCTTGTCGCGTGCGGTGCCGCGGCCGGCGTCTCTGCGACCTTCAACGCACCGATCGCAGGCGTCTTCTTCGCGCTTGAGCTGATCCTGCAGGACTTCGCGGCGGAGTCGTTCGCCGTCGTCGTCCTGGCGTCGGTCGTCGCCGACGTCATCGGACGAGCCGCGTTCGGTTCAGAACCCTTCCTCAAGCTCCCCGCCTTCCACTTGACGTCGTACTCCGAGTACGCGCTCTATGCCGGGCTCGGCGTGATCGCGGCTTTCGTAGGCATCGCCTTCATCCGGGTTTTGTACGGGAGCGAGGACCTGGTAGACCGGCTATGGCGCGGGCCTGAGTGGCTGCGACCGGCGGTCGGGGGGATCGCGCTGGGGCTGCTGCTGCTGGCTCTCCCCCAGATGTACGGCGTGGGCTACCCGGTTCTCGAGGGCGGAATTCGGGGCGAATACGTGATCGCTTTCCTGCTCCTGCTGATGGTCGGGAAGATGGTCGCCACCAGTCTCACCATCGCCATCGGCGGCTCGGGCGGGGTGTTCGCGCCGTCTCTGTTCATCGGCGCCATGTTCGGCACCGGCTACGGCCAGTTGGTGCACGGCCTGTTTCCCGGCAGCACCGCTAACCCGGGCGCCTACGGCCTGGTCGGCATGGGCGCGGTCTTTGCGGCGGCGGCTCGGGCGCCGATCACCGCGGTGATCATCATCTTCGAGCTCACTGGCGACTACGCCATCATCCTGCCGCTCATGTTCGCGGTCGTCCTCAGTTCCGGACTCAGTACGCTGCTGAGCCGGGACTCCATCTACACCCTGAAGCTGCGCCGCCGCGGGATCGAGATCATGCGCGGCCGCTCGGCCAACCTGATGCAACTGCTGCGGGTGAGCGACGCCATGGATGCTGTGCCCGAGGGTGTGTCGCCCGACACCCCGCTTGACCAGTTGATAGAGCGCCTGGTGCGGGACCGCCGGGAATCCGTCCCGGTTTTCGGGGACGATGGCCGGTTTCACGGCGTGGTGCAGCTCGCGGAGGTCGAAGCCGCCATGCGCGACAACGCTCTCGATGCTTCGGCGAAAGACCTGGCCCGCGAGGTGACGGCCGCGCGACCAGAGCAGACTCTCGAAGCCGTGCTCGGGCTGCTGGCCCAGAGCGACGGCGCGGGGGTGCCGGTGATGGACACCGGTGGTGAACACGTGATCGGCTGGCTCACCCATCGAGACATGCTCCAGGCTTATAGCCGGCGGGTCGCGGACTCGGTCAGCCGGGCCCAGGGCGACGGCGCGAGCGGACGGGCATCGGTGCTGCCCGGGCTGCGTGGCTATCGCGTGGTCGACCTGGTTCTCGAGCAGGCCGGGGCGCCAGTGGGGTGCATGGTTCGGGAGGTGCCCTGGCCGCCTTCATCCCTCCTGCTGGCGATCAAGCACGGAGAGGAAGTGGTCGTACCTGATGGCTCCGCGCGGCTGGAGAAGGGCGACAGACTGACTGTACTTGTGCCCGCCGCCGATGCCGATCGTCTGGCCGATATTCTCACGGCGCCGCGCGCCGCCAGCGATGCCTGACCCACCGCCGATCCAGGTCGATCACCTCACCAAGCGGTTCGGCAGGCTGACGGCTGTCTCGGATCTGAGCCTTGAGGTCCGGGGCGGAGAGATCGCAGGGTTCCTCGGTCCCAACGGGGCGGGCAAGACCACGACGATCCGCGTGCTGATGGGCTTCATCAAACCGACTGGAGGCAGCAGTTCGGTGCTGGGCGGCTCTTCCGCGCGACACCCAGCTGTGCGCCGCAGAATCGGTTACCTACCCGGCGACTTCCGCGCGGACCTGGACATGACCGGCGCTGAGCTGTTGAAGTGGTTTGGCGATCTCCGTGGAGGCGTTGATCGTTCCCGAGTGGCCGATCTGACCGAGCGCCTGCGGCTGGATCCCAGTCGCAAGTTCGGCGCCCTGTCAAAGGGCAACCGCCAGAAGGTTGGGCTGGTGCAAGCCTTTATGCACGATCCCGACGTCCTGATCCTCGATGAACCGACCAGCGGGTTGGACCCCCTGATGCAACACGAGTTCCTGCTCTTGGTTCGGGACGCGGCCGCCCGCGGCGCCGCGGTGCTCTTCTCGTCGCACGTGCTGCCCGAGGTGGAGAGGATCGCGACCAAGGTGGCCATCATCCGCGCCGGCAAGCTGGTAACCGTGTCCACCGTCGATGAGCTTCTGGATCACGCCCGCAGGCACCTTGAACTGCACTTTGCTGCGCCCGTTTCGCAGGACCTTTTCCGTGGTGTGCCAGGGGTCGCCAGCGTCGACCTTGATGGCCGGACGGCCACCGTCGCCATTGATGGACCTGTCGGCCCGGCTCTGCGCGCCGCTACCGAAGCAGCCGTCCTGCTCCGCGTCAACAGCGCCGGAGATGACCTCGAGGACCTCTTCCTGTCGATGTACGAGCCCGCGGTGGAGACGTGACCATGCTGGCCGTGTTCAGGCACGCACTGCGCCGTCGGCGGTCGTCGCTGATCTGGTGGAGCTTCGGGATCATCGGGATGGAAGGGCTCCTCGCGGTCGCGTATCCCACGGTGCGGGACAACGCGGCGCTGGACAAGACCTTCGCCGGTCTGCCGCCCAGCGTTCAGACCCTGCTCGCACTGCGCGGTGGTGCCACCCTGACGTCGCCGGTCGGCTACCTGAACAGCCAGTTCTACGCCAACATCCTGCCGGTCATGCTGCTCATCTTCGCCATCGGCTTCGCGGCCTGGGCCATCGCGGGGGACGAGGCTGCAGGCACCCTCGAGCTGCTGGTGGCCAACCCTGTCAGTCGGGTCCGTACGGCGCTCGAGCGCGCCGGAGCATTGGTCGCGCTGCTCGCCGCTCTCGGTGCGATCGCCGCCATCGCGCTGGTCGCGATGGCGCCGCCGAGCGGCCTGACGCGCGGGCTCCCGCCCGGACGGATCTTCGCCGCCACCGCGGCGACAGGGTTCCTGGCGCTGGCCTACGCTGCCGTGGCCTTCCTGGTGGGTGCCGCCACCGGCCGGCGCTCGTGGGCGATCGCCGCTGCCGCATCAATCGCCGTCGCCCAATTCGTGGTGGAGGGGCTGGCGGTACAGGTCCAGGGGCTTCGCCCAGTTCGGTTGGTATCGCCGTGGCACTGGTTTCTCGGCGGGGACACGCTCAGCAACGGCTTGGTGTGGAGGGCGTGGCTTCTACCGCTGCTTACCTCGGCCGTCCTGATCACGATCGGGACCTCTCTGTTCTCTAAACGCGATCTCAGGTCTTCATAAGCGCATCCAGATCCGTGCGTCTGATCTGCTCTCAAAACCTGCTCTATACCCCTGATCGGCGGAATCCGATCCGTAGTTGATCTCGGGCTACGCTGCTGCTGACCCCGAAGTTGCGGCGAAGGTCGACGCGCTTCCGCTGACGCTAATCGATCTGATGATGTCAGAGGAGGAGGCGCCAGGGATCCATCAGCAGTTCGGCGAGTCGCGCGTTGAATCGGGCTGCCGACGCCCCGTCTACAACCCGATGGTCCCAGGAAAGCGATAAGGGGAGGATCAGCCGGGGTACGAAGGCAGAACCGTCCCAAACCGGTTTGCGGGCCGCCCGGGAGACCCCCAGGATCGCAACCTCCGGCGCGTTGATGATTGGCGTGAAGCCCGTGCCTCCGATGCCGCCAAGGGACGAGACGGTAAAGGTCCCGCCCTGCATCTCGGCTGGGCCGAGCCGCCCGTTGCGGGCGCTCGCAGACAGGCGAGCCAACTCCGCCGCGATCGTCGACACACCGAGACGGTCAGCGTCCCGGACGACAGGGACGATCAGTCCGTTCGGAGTCTCCGCCGCAAACCCAACGTGGTAGTAGTGCTTCAGGCAGAGTTCGTCCGCTACCAGGGACGAATTGAAGGCCGGAAATTCCTGAAGAACGGAAACCACCGCCTTGATCACGAAGGCGAGTACTGTCAGTCGGGCGCGGTCGGGCGATTGCTCCGTATTGATCCGCAGCCGAAACGAATCCAGATCAGTAATGTCGGCCTCTTCCTGGCTCGTGACGTGGGGAATGGTTCTCCAGGCCCGCTGCAGGTGCGGCCCGGAAATGCGCTGGATCCTCGTCAGCTTGATGGTTTCGACGGGCCCGAAAGCCTCAAAATCAGCCGCGACTGGACCGGGTTCGCCAATATCAAGCGGCGGCGCTGGTCGACGGGCGAGCGCGTTTTTGACATGGTCCCGGATGTCCTCTCGCAAGATGCGATCCTGCGAACCGGAGGGGGTGACTGCGGACAGATCCACGCCCAGCTCGCGCGCCAGTTTGCGGACAGCCGGACTGGCGCGCCGCGGGCTCTCATGGGTCGGGTGGGTGGCAGCATCAGGAACTGCGGTGGCAGATCCAGTCCCAACTGAATCCGTCGCGACGATCGGTTCAGTCGGAGCCGGCGCTGCCGGCAACACCGCCACTTCGGGGCAGTTGTCGGACTCGACCTCGGCCTTGCCGTCAGACGCAGGTTCCAGCAGGAGGATGAGGGCTCCCTCTGAGACGTGCTCGTCACGCTGTGCGATGACCTCCTTGACGATCCCCGCCATCGGGGAGGGGACCTCCATCGCGGCCTTGTCAGACTCAAGTACGAGCAGGGCCTGGTTGATCGAGATGGTGTCGCCCGGCTTGATCAGGACCTCCGCAATTGGAACGTCTGAGAACTCGCCCAGGTTGGGAACCCGGACCTGGACGGTGTCGGTCACACGGTCCACGGCGGCGGTGCTTCAGGGTCGATGCCGTAGCGCTTGATGGCCCGTTTCACCACAGCGGCTTTGACCGTGCCCTTGGCTGACAGCGAGGAGAGCGCGCTGACCACAATCGCGTGGCGGTCGACTTCGAAGAAGCGACGAAGGGCGCCGCGGGTGTCACTGCGTCCGAAACCGTCAGTCCCCAGGACAACAAGGTCGCCAACGAAGGACGCTATGAGTTGTGGGTAAGCGCGGACATAGTCGCTTGCGGCCACGATTGGACCGCCCTGCCCGAGGCAATCGGCGAGATGGCTCTGGCGGGGCGCCGAGTCCGGGTGCAGGCGGTTCCATCGCAGGCACTCGCTGGCATCGCGGGCCAACTCTGCATAGCTGGTCACACTCCAGACGTGGCTGGAGACCGACCAGTCCTCGCGGAGTAGCTGGGCAGCCGCCAGCACCTCCCGGAGAATGGCGCCAGAGCCGAGAAGCTGCACTTGGCCTGGCTTTTCGGGGGTCGGCTCGTCCCCCTCCAGCCGGTACATGCCCTTGATGATTCCTTCCTCGTCCGCCGGTCGGAGTGAGGGCTGGGGGTAGTTCTCATTGGTGACCGTGATGTAGTAGAAGACGTCCTCCTGACGCTCCATCATCTGGCGCGCGCCGTGGTCGAAGATCACGGCAAATTCGTGTGCGAAGGCCGGGTCGTAGGCGCGGCACGTCGGCACCGTCGCCGCCACGACGTGGCTGCTCCCATCCTGGTGCTGTAACCCCTCACCGCCAAGAGTGGTCCGTCCGGACGTGGCCCCGATCAGGAACCCTCTGGCACGCTGATCCGCCCCGGCCCAGATCAGGTCGCCAACCCGCTGGAAACCGAACATCGAATAGAAGGTGTAGACGGGCAGCATGGCTGTCGCGCTGACGCTGTAGGACGTGGCCGCCGCGATCCATGAGGCCAGGGCGCCGGCCTCGCTGATGCCCTCCTCGAGAAGCTGGCCGTCAGTGCTCTCGCGGTATGACAGCATCGAGTCCGTATCTTCGGGTTCGTAGAGTTGGCCGACCGGCGAGTAGATGCCGACCTGACGGAAGAGGTTGGCCATCCCGAACGTGCGGGCTTCGTCGGCCACGATCGGGACGATCCGAGGCCCGATCGCGCCGTCCCTGAGGAGATTGCCCAGGAGCCTGACCGCCGCCATGGTGGTTGACATCTCCTTGCCGTCCGCTTCGACTGCGAACCTGGCGTAGTCAGTCAGCGCAGGGATGGGGATCGACGGGGCGACCGATGATCGAGCCGGTAGCTGACCGCCCAGGCCGACCCTCTGCGCGGTCAGGTAGGAGATCTCTGCAGAGTCAGCGTCGGGGCGATAGAAGCTCATCTCCGCCAGGTCCTGATCGCCGAGAGGCAACTTGAACCGGTCCCGAAACTCGCGCAGGGCGTCCATGTCCAACTTTTTCTGCTGGTGCGTGGTCATCCGAGACTCGCCGGCGCGGCCCATCCCAAAACCCTTCTTGGTGGCCGCCAGGATCACGGTCGGCTGGCCCTTGTGGGCCTTCGCCGCGCTGAATGCCGCATAGAGCTTGCGCACGTCGTGGCCGCCGCGGGTCAGCCCGTTGATCTCGGCAGTGGTCATGTGCGCGACCAGGTTCTTCAGTTCTGGATCTGACTCAAAGAAGTGGCTGCGGTTGTACTCTCCGTCGTTGGCGCCCAGCGTCTGGTACTCGCCATCCACCATGCGGGCGAAACGGCGGAGCAGGGCCCGGTTGTGATCTCGAGAGAACAGCGCGTCCCAGTCGGACCCCCAGAGCACCTTGATCACGTTCCACCCGGCGCCGCTGAACATGGACTCCAGTTCCTGGATGATCTGGCCGTTGCCGCGGACAGGGCCCTTCGGTGCGCCAGTAGTCCCGGAGGTATATACGATCAAGGCCGGGTCCCTGGGGGCGGCCAAATCGAGTTCCCCAGCCGGGCCGTCCGGAAGATCGACCGACGGATCGACGACGAGCACCTTGTCATCCGCCGCGGTCACCCATCCGCCTCGCTCGTTATCGTCGACCAGGGCCGCCTTCGGCTGCGAATCACGCACGATATGCGACAGTTCGCGCTCGCGATACGCTGTGTTCGCCGGAACGACGACGATGCCCGCGCGGAGTGCCGCCACGTGCGCCACAACCAAACAGAGGGAAGAACTGGCGCTGAAGAGCATGCGGTCGCCACGGGCGATACCGGCTGTACGCAAGCGTCCGGCGACCCGCCGGCTGAGGGACTCCAAATGCTCGGCGGTTATCCACCCACGGTACACGTCGAACAGGCAGTTAGCCTTGGGATTCTCAGCCCACCGAACAGACCAAGCCGCCGGAAGACTGCGTCGGGCCAGGAGGTCCAGACCTGTGTCGCGGACATCGCGGGGGAGGTGGGCCGCCCACCGCTCCCGGAAAGGTGTTCCCGTACCGTCCGTGCTGTTCACTACAGAGCGCTGATCGGGAGGCGCATTGCATGCCGCAGCGTGGCCAGGCGAACTGGGCCCCTGTCCGCCTTCAGCATTGCGTCAGCCCACCGGCTTGATCGGAAGCTGAAGATACGAGGCGGAGGACCCTCCAGTGTGGATTACGTGCTGGCCATTGTTTTGCGGGATGTAGTCGCGCACCCCGGGCATCATCCCTCCGAGCAAGTTCTGACCACTGATCACGAGGCGAAGCTGCTCGCCGGGGTAGAACACCAAGCCGACGGGTAGCATATCGATCTCGACCTCGACGATCTCGCCAGGATTCAGTTTCTCCACCCGGTCGAAGGCGTGCGCGGGCACTGAATTCGTCGACAGCGTCTCGTCCAACTGTCGTGCCGAAACCCGCAGGCGTCCATTCGATCCCTTGTACCGAAGCACAGACGAACCCCGTTCGGTGAGGTCCATGAGCATCGCTCCCTGGTTGGGCACTGTGAACTGCTGCAGGTGACTGCCATGCTTATCCAGCTTCTGGATGAGGACGAAGAGGTCCATGTCGTCAGCGCCGCGCGCCTCTACCCAGAGATGTGTCTTGGGGTAGCCGACGAGCACCGTTTCTTCGTCGAAACGGACGACGAAGGACGCAAGACCCGGGTTCGAGGTCGGGTCGTAGGCCGCTGCCACCTCCTGGGTCGGAGCCTCAAGGATCAGGGTGCGTGACCGCCCGTCGAGGTAATACTTCGTGTCGGCGACGTCCTCGGGCGGGAACGCGTCGGCGGGTAGATCGACACGGTCACCGCCTTCCAGGTCGAGCAGGGAATACCGGACCCGCGGCGTGTTCTCCCAGCCGTTCGCCTCGTCCTTTAAGTAGTGATCAAAGAACTGGCGCTGTTCCTCGACGTGCGTCGCGTCGTAGTAGTCGGGCCATTCCTGGGTGTTGTGGATGCGCAGCCACTTGTCCCTGGAGGCAATTCGACGCCACCCGCGGAAAGTCCCCATCACGTGCAGGGTGGGCTCGACGAGCCGCGTACATCAGGCCACCGCGCGCTGCACTCAGGGGACCGGGGTTGCGGTGGGCTGGGTACCGGTTGAGCCCGTTCGAAGTTGGTTGACAAGGCTCTCCGCGACGCCCCTGCCCTTGGCAAGGAGGCGATCGGGGTCCTTCTCGCTCGCGGCTGTGAACTGCAGCATCAGGCCGCGTGTACCAACCCGCACGAAGAGCGCATTGTCGTCTGCCTTCAGCGCCTCGTCCCCGGTGCCCGCAAGGGGCGCTGGGTGCTTGGGCTGCGCGGCGGACTTGAAGGCCGTCCAATCCCCAACCGCTATGTAGACGGTGCCACCGGACCCATCGTCCGAGTAGACCTTGCAGTTACCCGGACCTGGTACGCCGTCGCTGAAGGTCTCTCCCAGCAGTGACTCCAGTTGGCTCTTGGGCAACAGCTCACAAGCCTTCACCGCGGGGTCGCCGGCGATCAGGTTGTCTCCGCCCGACGACGCTGCAGCTGGTGAGGCAGGGCCGGTGCCGGTGCCGGTGCTGGCACCTCCACCCGGGGTACCTGCCGTTGGATTTCCGCAGCCGCTGAGGGCCGCAGCCAGGACCAGGCCCAGGACGGTGTTCGAGACTGGGGTTCTCATCAGCTTCATCTAGATCTTCGGCAGAGCCTTCTCGGCCAGCGCTCTGAAGGAATCCCTGAGGGTCGACTTTTCCCCATCACCCAGCAAAGAGGAATTGACGGAGATGATATGCATCCCGTGGTCGCCTTTGCGGACGAACATGCTGACCAGGGTCGGCTGCCAGAATGCGTCGTCCCCGAGGCCGGCAATGTGCTCCGCGCTGTTCTCATTGAGGAGGTCAAGCTGCATGGCCTTCGAGTTGTAGAAGATCGACACCTGGATCGGGGTGCTCAGATCGGTGCCCTGGTAGGTGCAGATCGACTGCCCGAGCAGGGTGCTGTCAACTCCGTCATGCTTGCTGAAGGGGCGCCCCGCCGCGGTCGTGATCTCGGCATCGGTGAAGAGGTTGCAGGCTGCACTGGCACCACTGGCGCTGTCGCCGCTTGAACTGGAGGAGCTGTGGCTGAGTCCAGCCGGCCCGCATCCAGATGCAAGTGCCGAAAGCGCCACCAGGGCGACCCCCAGAAGGAACCTGGATCGATTGCTGTGTCGTAGTCCGGTCATCGTTTCTCCCTCTGGATTGATTCGGTCAGATACGGCCGAAAGCACCCTGGCCAGGTCAGGCTCAAGGCAATTGCCGCGTCATCGCGGCGAAATCGAAGTAGATGCTCTGGCGTGCTACCCGGCCGTCGTGGACCTCAAAGATCCGCAGGATTCGCTGGGTGACTCGGCGTCCATTGCCCACGAGTGAACCGACGCGGCCGGTGATACGACCCTCCCAGATCAGCTCGTCGACAACGAACCCCTCGCCGTACAGGCGCCGCAGCGGGACGTCGCGCTCGTGCATGGTGTTGGCAAATTCCTGCAGGTGATGGGCACGCACCGCGTCCCGCCCGCGCAGCGAGTTGGGGACGGCACCGATCAGGTCATACTCCACGTCGTCCCTCACCGTGCCCATGATCGTCTCGAGATCACCATCGCGCAGGGCGTGCAGGTGGGTGTCAACAAGGAGCTCCAGGGCGGTGCGGCTTTCCACGACCCCAGGGTCACAAGGGCGACGAAAATCGCACGAAAGAGCGCTACTTTCCTCAGGGGTGCAACACTCGGGGCGGAAGGCAGAGGAGATGATGGAGTTCAGGGTTCTCGGTCCGGTCGAGGTGATAGAGGGGGATCGCGTGCTTGCCCTCGGTGGCCCCAAGCCGCAGGCGCTGCTGGCCCACCTTCTTCTCGGCGGGGGCCGCGCCATCACCCGTGCCCAGTTGGTCGACGAGCTCTGGGGAGAGATGCCGCCCCCGACCGCTCGCGACAGTCTCAACGTGCACGCGGGAGTGCTGCGCCGGGCGCTGGGGCCGCGGCTCCGCACCGTGTCATCAGGCTATGTACTTGAGGTCAGCCCAGGGGAGATCGACGCCGTCAGGTTTGAGGCCCAGGTGGAGGCGGCGAGGAGCCGGCGCGGTGATCTGGCCGCGTCGGCCAGCGCCCTGGCCGCGGCGCTGGCACTGTGGCGCGGCCCGGTGTACGGCGGAATACCGATCGGCCCGACCGCCGCGGCTGCCGCGGCACGGCTCGATGAGCTGCGGCTCAACGCCCTCGAGGAAAGGGTCGAGGCCGATCTTGCGCTGGGTCGTCACGCCGCATTGCTCCCCGAGCTGACAGGTCTCCTGGCGGCCAACCCGGCGAGGGAATGCCTGGCCGGACAACTCATGCTCGCTCTCCACCGTTGTGACCGCAGCGCGGACGCGCTCGCGGTTTATGCGGCGACATGTCGCACCCTCGACGCCCACCTCGGGGTTGACCCGGGCGACCCCTTGACGCAGTTGAACCGGGCGATTCACCGTGGTGACCCGACCCTCGCCGCCCCCGGCCTACCGCAGCTTCCATCCCCGCCGAGCCGCTTCATCGGTCGCCAGAAGGAGCTCGCGCGCGCCGGCGAGCTCCTGGCGACGGCCCGGTTGCTGACCCTCAGCGGCGTCGGCGGTTGCGGTAAGACCAGGTTAGGACTGGAGTTGGCCCGGCTGGCCGCCTCCGGTCACCCTGGCGGCGTTCACCTCGTTGACCTCGGGCCTCTCGATCCCGGTGCGTCGGTTGGTCGCCAGGTCGCGGCGGTGCTGGGGGTACGCGAGCGTCGCGGCATCCCGCTTCCGGCACAGCTGGTGACCCGGCTCCAGCAGCGCCGTGCGCTGCTCGTACTGGACAACTGTGAACGTCTGGCCCAGGGTTGCGCGGAACTATGCAGCCAGTTGCTGGAGGCGGCACCGGGACTTCGAGTACTGGTGACGAGCCGAGAACCGCTGGGCATTTCGGGCGAGGTCGTCTTCACCGTGCCGGGAATGGATGTCCCCGCCGCCGGCGACCACAGCTCCCATGACGAGGCCGCGGATGCGGTACGCCTGCTGGTGGACCGTGCCAGCGCCGCTCGACCCGGCTTCACCCTCGGGCCTGGTGATGCCGCCATCGCGGCCGCCCTTTGCCGGCGGCTTGACGGCCTGCCCCTGGCCATCGAATTGGCCGCGGCCCGACTGAGCAGCTTGTCTCTACTGGAGGTCGCGACGCGCGTCGCGGAACGGATCGACGCCCTCGGCGGATCTCGCTCTGTGGACGCGCGGCACCGCACCATGCGCGCCTGTATCGAGTGGAGCCACGAGATGCTGGATGAGCCAGAGAAGATCGCCCTTCGGCGAATCAGCGTGTTCGCAGGGAGCTTCAGCCCTGGTGCGGCGGAGGCGGTCGTGGGCGGATGGGGACCGCTGGCCCCCGGGACGGACGTTCTTGACGTCTGCAGCCGCTTGGTCGACAAGTCGATGCTGGTGGCCGAGTCCGGGCGCGACCAAACTGGCTATCGCATGCTCGAGATCGTGCGCCAGTTCTCAGCCGAGCGATTGACGGCCTCAGGGGAGGCGACCGTAGCGCGGACGTGTCACGCGAACTGGTACCACGACTTCGTACCCGACGCGCAAGCCTGGGCAGGACCGGACCAACCGCTTTGGATGGACCGGCTTCGCCGCGAGATCGACAACGTGCACGGCGCCCTGGCCTGGTTTCTTGGTGATGGCTGGGAGGCGGAGCGCGCGCTGGAGATAGCCGGCACGATGTGGTGGTTCTGGTACATGGCGGGACGAGTCGGCGAGGGTCGCATGTGGCTCAGTCGGGTGCTGGCGGCGACGACGTCAGAGCCCAGGGCGGCGCGAGCCCTTGCGGGCCGCGGCGCGGCGGCCCTGTCGAGGATCACCGGCGAGTTTGCCGAAGCGATAGGCCTCGGCGAGGAATCGCTGCAATGCTGCCGCGTCCTGGGGGACGAGCGCGGGGTTGCCGCCGCCCTCAACAACCTCTGCATCACCGCGATGATGAGCGGTGACCTCGAGACGGCACGCCGTCATGGTGAGGAGGGTCGCGAAATCATCGAGCGTCTCGGCGATGCGCAGGGAATCGCCACTGCCCACAACAACCTCGGCATGGTCGCCCGCATCTCCGGGGACCTCGACCACGCGATGGAATTCTTCAGTACCGCGCTGGTCAACTATCGCCTTCGCGGGGATGGTCGCGGCATCGCGGCGGCCCTCAGCAACCTCGCGATCGTACGTCGCCGCCGGGGCGAGACCGACCAGGCCAGAGGCCTGGCCGTCGACGCGCTGCGCCTCTACACGGAGCTCGGTTTCGACGAGGGCCAACTCGACTGCCTGGAGGCGATCGCCGCCATCGCGGCGACAACCGGTGACGCCGACCAGGCTCTGCGCTTGCTCACCGTCACCATGCGGGCACGCGAGGAGCTGGGGTCGCCGCTCTTTGCGCCGGATGAGCTTGCGCAGGTCGACGATGCACTCGCGATTGCCCGCGCAGCCCTCGAGGCTGTCGACATCGAGCGAATCACAGCAGGCGCTCGAGTCCTCGCACTGCCAGACGCCGTCGCGGCGGTCCTGGCCGGGAGCCCGACAACCAGTCGCGACGCTCCGCAGCCTTTCGCCTGATTTTCGTCCCGACCGCCAGGCTGTCAATCGCTGAGTACGGATTTCGGAGGGACCACCAATTGCAACGTGAATTCCAGATGCGGAAAATCCGGAGCTGCGCGTCGGCCGCATTGATTGCTGCCGCTGCTGGGCTGGCTGGCTGCGGTGCGACGGGGGCCGCCCCGGCTGCTGGCGCTGGGAACCCTGCTGTCGCCGCCACCGCCACAACGGGCGGAGGGTCGCCCGGCCCGCGGACTAAGGCGGAGCAGGTCGCGGCATATCAATACGTCTGCGGCCTCTTCACTCCGCAAGAGGCGCAGACGGCGATGGGTGACACGCAGCTGGGCACAAGCGCGGCACCCTTTGAACTCTCGTCCAGCAGCGGCGTACTGGGCGTCGGAGACTCGGCAGCCTGCCTGTACATGATCCCGATCACCGGGGAGCTGGCCCAGCTGGCCCCGGATAACCCGGGGCTGCCGGGATTCATCGTTTCCGTGGACACAAGGCTGTCCAGGATCTGGGACAGCGTCAAGGCCGGTAAGGACAAGCAGTCCATCAGCGGTCTCGGGGACGAGGCCTACTGGCAGCCCGGGCTGGATGACGGCGGTGTGGTCCTGGCCCGGAAGGGCGCCAAGTATGTCTTCATCAGCCGCCTCGTCCAGCAGGGTGCTCCCGCTGACTTCAAGGATCGTGAGATCACCCTGGCCCGATCGATCGTCGCGAAGATCTGAGCAACACGCCAGCTCGCGAACTCGCCATCGAACACGCGGCGCTCCTTCTCGAGACGGCGGTGCACCCTCGAAGCCTGACCGGGGCTAAGTCTTCGCAGCGCCCTGACGGACTCCTGCCTGCGCCCAGGACCGGCGCACCGAATCTGCTGCAGTGCGATTCGCACGCAGCTCGAGTGCAGTAACTCCGTCGGGGCCGGCGGGAAAGGGCCTGGCATCAATGGCGACGCCAGCGACACCGCGAACGTAGTGAACTCGATCGTCTACGGCAACACCGGAAGCGCGATGCAGGTCGACGGCCTTGGGACCATCGCCGTCAACCACAGCGACAGCTGCGCCGCCGCCCGCACCGCGTACAGGGGCCCGGCCAACGTCTGCGTCGACCCGAAGCTCGCTAATACCACCGCCAACGACGTGCACGAGACCGCCTCCAGCCCGACGATCGACGCGGGCGAACAGCGCCCAGGTGCTGTCCGGCCTCACCGCTGACTACGAGGGCGAGGGGAGAGTCCTGGGTGCGCGGGTCCTCCTGCTGGCGCTGGCGATGTGCTTGGGAGGCACCATCCCGGCGCGACGGCTCCGCTGCCGGCCGCATTGTTGACGCGATCGCGAACTCACTGCCACAAATGGACTCCGGCGGGACGCGCGGGTCGCCGGTTTGAGCCTTACCAAGAGTTAGGTACCTGCGGGCGTGGTAGTGGAACCCTGGCCTAATATCGCCTGATGCCGAACTTTGGGGACCTGCAGACAGAGATCTATCTGGCTGGCCTTTCCGGCACCGTGCCTTCGCTCCCGATGTCATTTGGTGAACTCGAGCGGCGGGCTGAGCTGACGATGCCCCCGGGGACCTGGTCCTACGTCGCGGGCGGAGCCGGGGACGAGCACACCCAACGTAGCAACCGCACCGCCTTCGACCACTGGGGACTCGTACCGCGAATGTTGCGAGCGAAGACGGAGCGGGACCTGACGGTCAAGCTCTTCGGTACGACGCTGAAGACTCCGCTTTTCATGGCGCCGATCGGGGTCATCGGGATCTGCACTCAGGACGGCCACGGTGACCTGGCCACGGCCCGCGCGGCCGCGGCGACCGGCGTGCCGATGGTGGCCTCGACGCTGAGTGAGGACCCCCTGGAGGACGTCGCCGCGGAGTTCGGCGACACACCCGGGTTCTTCCAGCTCTACTGCCCAACCGATCCAGAGGTCGCCGCGAGCCTTGTCCAGCGCGCGGAGGCGGCCGGCTACCGCGGGATCGTGGTCACCCTGGACACCTGGGTCACCGGCTGGCGGCCGCGGGACCTGGCCACGTCGAACTTCCCTCAACTGCGGGGCCGCTGCCTGCAGACGTATTTCTCTGACCCGGTATTTCGCAGCCGGTTGGCCAAGTCACCCGAGGATGACCCGCGCACCGCGATCCTGACCTGGGCGCTGATGTTTGGGCGCCCGCTGGTCTGGGACGACCTCGCCTGGCTGCGCTCATTGACCAGGCTGCCGATGCTGGTCAAGGGGGTATGCCACCCGGATGATGCGCGCCGCGCCGTCGACGAGGGCATCGACGGGATCTACGTCTCCACCCACGGCGGCCGTCAGGCCAACGGCGGCCTTGCCGCGATCGACTGCCTGGCTGACGTGGTCGAAGCTGTGCCCAACGTGCCGGTCCTGTTTGACTCCGGCGTCCGCAGCGGGTCTGACGTGGTCAAGGCACTGGCACTCGGGGCGACGGCCGTCGGGATCGGCCGTCCCTACGCCTACGGCGCCGCGCTGGGTGGCATGGACGGCATCGTCCACGTGCTGAAGACGATCCTGGCTGAGGCCGACCTGCTGATGGCGGTTGACGGCTATCCCACCATCGCAGACCTGCGTCGGGACGCGATCCGGAGAACCTGAACCCCGCCGGGAGCTGGTCACCGGTTTCAGGCTATTTTGCGTCGGTAGGCGACCATCGCGAACGCATAGGCGACGACAAGAAGGCCGACGCACCAAGCGAGGGCGATCCATATTTCATTGCCGACCGGATGCTGCCCCAACAGAGCCCTGATCGTGTTGACGAGGGAGGTGACCGGTTGGTTCTCCGCGAAGGCGCGCACCGGCCCGGGCATCGTGTCGGTGGGGACGAACGCCGAGCTGATGAAAGGCAGGAAGACGATCGGATATGAGAAGGCGGTCGCTCCGTCGGTGGAGGATGCCGTCAGTCCGGCGATCACCGCGACCCACGTCAACGCCATTGTGAACAGCACGAGGATCCCAGCCACGGCGAGCCATGACCATAGCCCCGCCGAGGAGCGGAAGCCCATGAGAAGCCCGACCAGGATGATGATCACAACGGAGATCGCGTTGGACACCAACGAGGTCAGCACGTGTCCCCACAGCACGGAGGATCGGGCGATCGGCATGGAGTGGAACCTCTCGAAGATGCCGCTCTGCAGGTCGTTGAACAGCCGGTAGCCGGCATAGGAGATGCCGCTGGCGATCGCGATGAGCAGTATGCCGGGCATCAGGTAGTTCACATAGTTATTGGTGCCCGCCCGGATGGCGCCACCGAACACGTAGACGAACAACAACATGAACGCGATAGGCATGATGGTGACCGTGACGATGGTGTCCATACTGCGCGTGACGTGTTGCACAGAGCGGCCCACCATCACGCGCGTGTCGCCGAAGAAATGCGTGTTCATTGATCCTCCTGGTGGTCGTTGCCGGCGGTCCTGTCGCTTCCCACGATCGCCAGGAAGATCTCCTCCAGGGTGGGTTGCCGTTCCACATATTCCACTTTCACCGACGGGAGTAGCTCCCTCAGTTCTGCCAATGTGCCGGACGCGATGATCGTGCCCTGGTGCAGGATCGCGATCCGGTCGGCGAGCTTCTCGGCCTCCTCCAGGTGTTGAGTCGTGAGTAGGACCGTTGTGCCGCTGTCAGCGAGGTTCTGGATCACACGCCAAACTTCGATGCGGCCCTCCGGGTCAAGCCCGGTGGTTGGCTCGTCGAGGAAGATGATCCGCGGGTCGCCGATGAGGCTCATGGCGATGTCGAGGCGGCGGCGCATTCCACCCGAGTAGGCGGACACCCGGCGTCCGGCCGCATCGGCAAGGCCGAACCGTTCGAGCAAGTCGTCCGCGACCCGGCGGGGGTTCTCCACCCGACGCAACCTGCCGATCATGACCAGGTTCTCCCGGCCGGTGAGGATCTCGTCCACCGCTGCGAACTGCCCGGTCAGGCTGATCGACTTCCGCACCCGCGCAGCTTGAGACAGGACGTCAAAGCCGTTAACGGTTGCCGTGCCGTCATCGGGCTTGAGCAGGGTGGCGAGGATCCTGACGATCGTGGTCTTGCCGGCCCCGTTGGAGCCGAGCAACGCGAAAATGCTCCCGCTGGCCACCTCGAAATCGACGCCATTGAGCACCTGCAGCTTCGGGTAGGACTTGCGGAGCCCTCTTACCTCGATCGCGACCGGTACATGCACGTTCGCTCCTCTGATCACCGCATCACCTGCGGCGGATGGTTATGTCGCCGTAAGAGGTGCGCGCGCGCACCTCCACGGTCGTGGCGTCATCCCGCGCCTTATCGCTGGGGACAAGCTCGTTCCGAACTTTGCCGTAGCTGGTGTTCAGCTCGAGGTACGTCGCAGCACCCTGGGCCACGCCTACTTCGATGCGACCGTAGGAGGTCGCCAAATCGAGCGAGCCTCCCGTGGCCTCGTCCACGGTTACGTGGCCATAACCCGTGTGCGCCATAACATTCGCGCTGACGCGGTGCAGGCGGACATCCCCCGAGGTCTTGATGCGCAGTGGCGCGGCCACGTCTTCTACCTCGACCTTGCCCCAACCGACCCTGAAGTCGGTGTCCCCGATGAGGCGGCCCGCGGTGACATTGCCGTAGCCCGATTCCATCCGGAGGATCGTTGCCTCTTGTGCGCGGAGGTCTCCATACGACGTCTTCAGCCAGCATTCGGCGAGCTCGCCATCGACATCGAGGTCCCCATACGACGTGTCGGCGCGGACCACCGAGCCGGTCGGCATGCGTACGATCACCTCGATCGTCCCGGGCTTATTGAACAGGCCGCTGCCGGTTTTGGGGGATCGCACATCGAGGCGGCCTTCGGCGAAATGGACGCGGGTGAGCTCCGCGACCTCGACGTCCGACTTCTTGCCCGGGTTCGCGGGAAGGATTTCGACCGTGGTGGACTCTCGATCCTCTGCGGTGATCCGAGCCCCGCCCGACTGCAGTGTGATCTCCGCTGTGATCGGACCCGGGGTCGCGAACGTGTTTATCAACGGAACCAACCGCCGACCTTGTCGCCGCCGTACGGGTCCTTGCGCGCGGCCTGCCTGGACGGGTCCAGGGCGGCGGTCAGAGTCCGGACGAGGAAGGCGTTCACGGAGAGCCCGGCGCGCTCAGCGGCTTCCTCGATGTGGGTTTTGAGGCGATCCGGGGGTCGAAAGCTGATTCGCGACGTCCCGCTGTCGGCGTCGACCTCGGGGTCACGAGCCTCGATCGGCGTGAGGGGATCCGCCTGGGGAGCCTCGAAGGAAGGTGGGGGAGTGACTACGAACGTCAGCTCGCGACCCCTGAGGCGCAGCTCCGCGGAGCCCGGGGCGAGCTCCCGGGTGATCTCCTCGGCGGCATCGGAGAGGGCCTCCTGGAGGACCAGGCGCGCCGCAGCGTCGAGCGGCGCGGTGAGGCGCTCAGCGAGCTTCTCGGCCTCCTCGCCGCCGGCGGCAGCGGCGACGGCCAGTTGAATGCGCAGGGATTCGACATAGCGGGTCAATTCCATGATGCCATTCTGACACCATACCGACGCCACAGTCAACCGCTTTGGCGCCTTATTGGCCTGGTCGGCGATACAGGGGCTGAGGATGAGGCGATACCCATCGTCAGGAGGGTGATGATCAGCGTCGCCTTGCGGCCAACACGGTCCCCGAAATGCCCAATTATGGCTGCCCCAACCGGGTGAGCAGCGAGCCCGACCGCATTGCGCAGGATCGCGTGCTCCTCATAACACGGTCCGTAATCTCGAGGTCTTGAGCGACCTGATCGAGCGTGGGGACGATAAGACGCTCCAGGTCGCCGGGCTCGGCGTCCGGCGACTATTTCAGGGCGAACGCCGCCAGCCGGCTGATGATCACTCTGCCGGTGTTTCCGAAGGCCGAGATCTCCATTCGCGTCGCGGGGTCAGTGCGCGCCTCGGCGTAGGTCCGCGCCATCGCCCCGTCGGCGTAAACCGTGTACGACGACTGGGTCACGGCGTCATCCACGAGGTGCGGCTGGCCGTCGACGATCCAGGGCGCGTCGATGGGCTGGCCAATGATGTCTGCCTGCTCGGTGTCGGGTCGGTTGGGGGGCCGGTAGAAGAGCACCAGCTGCTTGACGTCAGGGTCGATGTGCAGGAAATGGTCGCCGAAGGTCTTGTTGTCGCCCAGGGCCAGGCCGAGCCGCGTGGTCACCAGCGAACGCGCGGGCAACTGGAACCTTATTTCGGCAACGTACGAGCCGAACTGGGGGGTATTCATCGAATGGCCGGCGAACGCCGCGGCTTTGAGAATCTGGTACTCCAGGGTGGTGCCGGTCAGCGACTGCGTGGCGTCAACAGGGTTGGTGGTCCAGGCGGTCAGATCCTTGGTGCCGGCGGTGAATCCTGCGTCATACAGCACCGGCCCACGGGGCACCGCATCTGCCGGCTGAGGGGTTGCGGCGCTGGCAGCCGGCGACGGCGATATGGGAATTGCCGACTGGCGCGGCGAGACGGTCGCGCCACCCGCGATCAGCGCTGGCGAGGGCGTGGCCCTGGGATGTGCCAGCGCCCAACCCCCGATGCCGACGATGGCGACCAGCACCAACGCCGCGACGGCGGCGAGCCAGACCCTCGGTGAGGTCCATAGAGGTGGGGTTGGGGTCGGGAGGACAGCCGGGGTTGTCGGTCCGTCCGCCGCCGGCCGGGCCGTCGTGTGGGCGACATCGCCGAGTGCGGTGACCATCTGGGCCGCGCTGCCATAACGGCTTTCGGGGTCCTTGGCCAGGCCACGCACCAGGACCGCCTCAATCTCTTGGGACAGTGCCGGGTTCACCGTGCGCGGCAGCGGCAGCGGCTCCTTGACCTGCGCGATCAGCACCGCCGCCGGTGTTGCCGCTTGGTAGGGCACGCGTCCCGTGAGCATCTCGTAGGCCACCGTGGCCAGGGAGTAGATATCCGCCGTGGGGGTCAGCTCGAGGTCTTTGAAATTCGCAACGCCGGCTCGGCCCGCTGCGTCTTATTCGGATACTTCGGGGTTTCCGGGATCGACAGCCGCGGCAGGAGCTATGGTGTGGCCACCAGGTCTACCGACAGCTACTTCGTGTGGAACGCCACGATATTCCCCAGGGGTCGCGCCAACTTATTCCCCACCCCGGGATCCTGTAAATCTCGCCTAGTTTAACCACCTCCTGGGGGCCGTGGGTGGTTCTGTCACAGAGTCCCCGAA
>JBPCPW010000081.1:0-3653 GCA_050998755.1 Candidatus Dormibacteria bacterium | reverse complement strand
TGGTGGTGGGCGACGCTGGATTTGAACCAGCGACCCCTACGATGTCAACGTAGTGCTCTACCCCTGAGCTAGCCGCCCGATCACACCGGCACTGATTCTAACGGCCGGCCGTCGCGCGCCAGGGCTGGGCGAGGAGCGCCGCAGAAGCCAGCAGCACCCCCATCATCACGAAGACGATCTTGAGTCCAAAGGTGTCCGCCGCCAGCCCTGCGATGAAAAGCGGGACGGCGATGGCCAGGTTGAGGACGGTGAACATCGCGCCGAACGTCCGGCCGCGCTGCTCGGGTTCGGTCGACTCCTGCAGCAGCGTGACCGCGGGGATGAACACCGCCCCGAATGCCCCGCCAAAGAAGAACCCGGCGACGGCGGCGAAGGCGATGACGGCGCCCTTGAAATGCAGCTGTGAGATCAGCGCCGGAACCAGGCCCATGAGCACCAGGATGACGCCGAGCACGATCAGCGCATAGCTGATCAGGCCGCTGCGGGCCGCCAGCTTGCCCCGCCCCAGGTAGACCGCCACGATCGCCATCCCGGTGGCCGCCGGCACCAGGATCAGGTAAGAGTCGCGCGGGTCGAGGTGCAGCTCGGTCTTCAGGTAACCCTGGGCCAAGGTGAAGAGGGAGAAGATCAACATCACCGCCAGGCCGAGCTGGCCGAAGGCCTTCAGCAGCGGTCGGTGGTTGCGCAGGAACGCCGCGGTCTCCGTCAGCTCGAACCACATCTGCATCGCCCAGTTCTTGCCGATGTCATGCGGGCGCTCCGTGGTCCGCGCCGAGAGGTGGGTGCGCATCGAGATGTTGGCCAGCGCCGCCCCGACAAAAAGTGCGGCGGCCACGAAGTAGGGCGCGTACTGACCCAGCAGGCGCACCAGCACCGACGAGATCGGCAGGCCGATCACCAGGGTTCCGACGATCGTCAGGGTGAACACCGACGTCGCCGTCACCAAGCTCCGCCTCGGCATGATGAAGGGCAGCGCCGAGGCCTCCGCCGGCGCGAAGAACTGGCCGACAGCACTGAACAGCAAGGTGATCAGAAGCAGGTGCCAGGTGACGTGCTGGAAGTAAGGCACCAGGGCGCTTGCCGGTACCAGCAGGATGAGGCCGCCACGGATGAAGTTGGTCAGCATCATCAGACGGCGCTTGTCGAAGCGGTCGGCGTAGACCCCGGCGATTGGCGACAGCAGCACGGAGGGGAACGTGTAGGCCAGCAGGACAACCGCCTCCTGGGTGTTGGCCGCGCTCCGCTCGTAGGTGGCCGACAGCAATGAGTACACCAGGAACTTGTCCGCCAGCTGGCTGGCGATCTGCGACCCCCAGATCTTCTGGAACTCCCGGTTGTTGAGGAGCTCCTTGAAGCCGCGAGTCTCTATGGTCGGCCCTGCAGGGCCCGGCGCCTCGCCCTCGGGGACCCGGACCTCCTCAGCGGCCGTGGCGGTATGCCTCGTACAGGCGCTGCCACTCGTCAAGGTCCAGCGTCTGCGGCCGGCGCATCGCATCCAACCCTGACCGGCGCACCACATCGCGACCGGCCTCCACGTCGTGCCGCAGGGCGTTGGCCACGGCGTTGGGCAGCTTCTTGCGCCGTTCCTGGAACAGCGCCCTGGCGAAGTCGAAGAACTGTTCATCGGCGAAGGCCGCCTCAGCCCCGGGGCGCAGCATCACCAGCGCCGAATCCACCCTGGGCACCGGGTCGAAAGCCTGGGCGGGAACGCGCAGAAGAATCTCCGCGGTGGCGCTGATGCGGACCCCAAGCGTCGCCAGGCTCCAATCACCGGGCGCCGCGGCGAGGCGTTGGGCGACCTCCAGCTGGACCAGGACGCAGACCCAATCGGGGCGTGGCCGAAGCGCCAGGAGCCTGGGTACCAATAGCCCGGTGACGTGGTATGGAATGTTGCCAAACACCGCGTACGGGCCTTCGACCTGCGCCGCAATGTCCACTTTCAGCGCATCTCCGTGGACCACCTCGACGGGTAGGTCCCGCACCTGGTGGCGCAGGATGGGGATCATCCGGTCGTCAAGCTCGACGGCCACGACACGGTCGCGCTCAAGAGCCAGGGCGCGGGTCATGGTGCCAGGTCCGGCGCCGATCTCCACCAGCTGCCCGGGCTCCCGCGGCAGGCTGTTCACGATCTCCGCTGCCAGCACCGAGTCGACGAGGAAATTCTGGCTCAATGACCGCTTCGCCTTGAGGCCGCGCTCCGCAAGTGCGGCCGCGGGGTTCTTGAACGGGGCGGAGGACATGACCCCTGATTATCCCGGCAAGACTTCCGGGAAGCGGAACACGCGATCGGTGGTGCGAGTGCTAAGCGCCGCGAAGTCCTCAATCGACAGCCCCTTGAGCTGCGCGACCGCGTTCGCCGTCTCGACCATCATGTGCGGCCGGTTCGGCTTACCACGCCACGGTTGCGGTGGCAGGAAGGGCGCATCCGTCTCGACGATCAGGGTGTCGGCAGGAACCGCCTCGACGGCGGCGCGCAGGGGACCGGCGCTGGGATAGGTCACCGGGCCGGCGATCGACAGAATTATGCCTCGCGATACACACTCCAGGGCGTAGTCGGCGTCACCACTGAAGGCGTGCATCACGACCTGCACATCAGCAAAGTCCTCCAGGCGATCCAGCGTGTCCTGGTGGGCGTCACGGCTGTGAACCACCACCGGGAGGCCGGCCTTCCGAGCGAGCTGCAGCATGCGGCGGAAGCTCTCCTTCTGGACCTCGGGCGGGACCTCGTGGTAGCCCTCGCGCCAGTGGTAGTCAAGTCCGACCTCGCCGATCGCCACCACCCGGGGATTGCTGCACAGGCCGAGCAGGGTCATCAGGTCGTCGTCGCCGGGCGGCTGCTTCTGGTGTGGGTGCCACCCCAGCGTGGCGAAGACGTTCTGATGCTGTTCCGCCCGAGCCGTGACCGCCAGGTTGTCGGGGCCAAGTCCGATGTTGATCACCCGTGACACGCCGGCCTCCGCGGCCAGCGCCAGGGCCAGGTCGAGCTCTTCCTCCCCGGTCTCGGCGATCAGCTCGAGGTGGCAGTGGGTGTCGGTCAGTGCGAATACGGTCGGCATGTCAGCTCTCCGGAACGACGCGGTCGAGGCGCGGGAACAGCACCTCCCCCACCTCGGTCTGGTGCCCGTCGCTGAGACCGCCCCATCTTATGACCTCAGCCAGCGTGTAGCCATCCTTCCCGACGGCATTCGGCCGCGGGACCCGCAGCTGTTGGGCCAGCCGGTCTGCCGCGTCGGGCACGAACGGGCTGACCAGGTAGGTCAGGATGCGCAGCGTTTCCACCAGGTTGTAGAGGACGGTCGCCAGCTCGTCGGCACTGCCGGGGTCCTTCCGCAGGTCCCAGGGGCGCGTCTCCTCAACGTACTTGTTGGCTCTCCCGACGAGCCGCCAGATTGCTTCCAATGCACCGCTGAAGTCAAGCGCATCCATGCGCTCGGCGACGGCATCGGGCAGCGAGTTGGCGATCGCGCTTAGCTCCGCATGGATCCCGTCGACTGACGCGGGGGGGGCCGGGACGAGGCCCTCGGTGTATTGCTTGAGCATCTTGAGGACGCGCGACGCGAGGTTGCCAAAGTCGTTCGCGAGGTCGGCGTTGTAGCGGTCGACGAAGGCCTCAAGCGTGAAGTCGCCGTCGCGATCGAACGGGACCTCGCGCA
>JBPCPW010000050.1:0-5307 GCA_050998755.1 Candidatus Dormibacteria bacterium | reverse complement strand
GGTTGTTCACCCCTCCCCCGGACCCCCTCCCAGAGCTACTGCTACTGGTTGAAAAGAAGACCTACGTGAACAATGAGCACTGCCGGTATGTCACCTCCGATGCTCACTCAGTCACGCCGCCCACACTGGGTTGATGAGGGTTTTCGGGGATGGCAACTCCGCTCCTTCGGCGACCTGGGGACGGCGCTTGGATCTCAGGTCCAAGGCGTGAGGATGGTCGACGCATTCTCAGTTGACCTCGTCGGCCACTACCTCACGCTCGTCCGCCTGCGCGACGGCGTGGTCGACATTCTCGGCACGCCGGCAGCGGACGGACCCTTGCTGTTACCGGCCCCGATCCTGCAGGAGCTCGAGGCCACGCGGCTCTCGGCAGGCATTCAGAAAGCGCGTGCTTCTCATGTCGCCCGCGGTCTGCGAAACGCAATTCGAGCGCGTTGGTCCGACATCGATGTAGACCACGGATTTACCAATGGCTTGAGCCTTCTTCAGGTCTTCCGGCGAGTGCCAACGGAGCGCGACTCACCTCCGGACTGGGTTGGGTGGCAGCTGCAGGGCACTCAATTTCGGCTCGCGGTCATGTGCGGGAGCCCGTCGCTCCATGCTGGTGGGCCTTCTTGCTGGCGGGTCGCCCCAGGCGCCTCCTCCTCTTGACTGATCGGCCTTTTGATGACTAAACTACCGATATGCTGACTGTAGCAGAAGAACTCCTAGAGATCACTGAACTGGCTGACGTCTCTGATCAGCTTGAGCGTGGAGTGGTCGCGACCCGGGACACTCGTGATCTCGCGGCCAGGCTCTCCAAAGTCGTCGAGCAACGCTTAGATAAAGCTCACCATGCTGTCGCAAAGGTTGCGGTGGCCGGCCTGCTGGGCCTTACGGACGAGACCGTGAATGCGTGGGTGCGCCGAGGGATCCTGAAGTCTGCCACTGATCCCGACAGCCCCAAGGAAACCGTCCAACTTGAGAGCGTCATCGACGTCCACAGGCGCGTCGTGCGTCTCAGGGCGCTCGGCGTTGCGGACAAATCCGTGTGGGGCAAGCTGCTGGCTGCAGGCCTGGGGGAGGGGGGGCAGGAGTTCTCTTCCGAGGATTTGGAGATCATCGGTCTGAATCGGCGCTCCCGAGGTCGGGGACTCCTCCTGCCCGTCCCTCCAGGCTAGCCCGATCGCCGCCAGGACCAAGATCGTCGTAACGGTCCTCCCCGGACTCTTCCGTTTCATCAGAAAGCTTCGCAAGCGGGAACGGGCCTACTGGGAGAACGTGCTCAACGAACTCAGGGACGATCCCTGCCGTGCAGAGGCTGAGCGCTTCTATCGACTTGCAGGGCCCTTAGCTGGGGCTGTCTGTGGTGGTCACATGCGTGACCAATGGCGAGTTGCGTACACGTTCGAGGGCCCGTCGACGAAGCCTCTCGGGCGTGTGCTGGTCCTGTACATGGATCGATACAGCAAGGAGTCAGACCCGTGGGACGACTTGCACAACCTTTTTGGCCTCAAGAGCCCAGCCGCCGGCCATGACAAGCCGCCGTGCTGCGAAGCGCCGCTTCAGGCGCTGGACGCAGAGAGTCTCGACATGTTTGAAGGTCGCGTCGCCAATTTCCTGCTGACGAAGCACGGCCTGTGAGGTCTGGCGAAATAGCCGCGCGGCGCCATGAGGTTCATTGGAAGCTCTGACGCCCGGCGTCAAAGACCCTGGTAGTCTGCCGTGTTCTCTTGGAACATCTGCCCGCGGCGAATGTACCGCCGAACCATCTCGACGTCGGCGTGTCGTGAGCGCGTGGTGTCAGAAGCACGGATGATCCCGACGCCAGTTGGCGTCGGCGGCATAACCGTGGCGGGCGGCGGAGGTTGCTTGGACGGCTCTGACCTCCTGGCGGTCAGCCCTATAACAAACTGGGGTTAGTTATTGGCTTATGGGGCCATCCGGGTTACCCTGAGCGGCGATGGCAACCCCACCCCTCTTAGCGGCGATTGACGAATTCCTGGACTGGATGGACCTCGACAAGCACCGCAGCCCAAGGACCATCACCGAGTACCGCGCCGACCTTCAGGGATTTGCGGCGTTCGCGTCGGGCCACCCGGGCGCCGCGGATGTCGAGGGGCTCGACCGCGACCTGCTCCGCGCCTACCAGCGCCACGTCGCCGAGGCCGTCCCGAAAAACCGCAACGGCGAGCCGATCCGTGGACGCAAGCACCTGGCGCCGGCGACCCGCAAACGTCGGCTGGTCGCACTCAAGAGCCTGCTCGACTACCTGGCGCGGGAGGAGTGGACGAAGGGGACGCTGTCGGTCCATGTGGACCTACCCAAGCTCGACGACCTGCTCCCCTCCCCCATCCAGGAGAAAACGAGGGAGCAGCTGGACAAGGCGCTGCCGACGGAGACGCTGCTTCAGCTCCGGAATCGCGCCCTGATCATGTTCCTACTGTCATCCGGGTGCCGGCTCTCGGAGGCCCTTGGGCTTGACCGTTCGGGCTGGCAGCGAGACCAGGTGGTGGTGATGGGCAAGGGGAGCAAGCAGCGCGTGGTGATCGTCACGGCGAAGGCCCGGGCGGCGGTGGACGCGTACCTTGAAGCACGCGGCGCTGACCTATCCCCAGCCCTGTTCGTCGGCTTCCAGCCGCAGAAGATGCGCGAGCGGCTGTCGGCGGCCGGCGCCAGCCACGTCTGCCACCAGGTGGCCAGGCGTCTTGGCCAGGAGCGGTGGCATCCGCACCAGCTGCGCCACACCTTTGGCAGCGCGGTCCAGGACGAGATGGGCGACACGCGACTCACCGCAGAGCTCCTCGGGCACAGCGGCCTTGGGTCGGTCGCCGGGTACACGAAGATAAGCCGGCGGCGCCGTGACGATGTGGCGGCGGCGCTCCAGGAAAAGGGCTACTGAGCGCACGCCCGGGATCGGCGTCTTCAGCTGACTGGGCGACGGATCCGGATTCCACCGAGCTGAACGATCACCGTGCAGCCGGCCAGTTCGTCAAGGCTGTGGCGGGCCAGGAGCATGCTCAGAGCGACCACGACCAAGGATGGCCGCGGCTCCTGCAGGCGGATCACGATGATCCCCGGACTGGAGCCGGGCGGATAGACACCTATGTCGCTGAAGTCGCGGTCGAGCGTGACGATCAACCGGTCAGCGGCCGTCGCCGCAGCGGCGACGACGGAGTCGGGCTGACCGGCAAGACCCTCTTGAGGCACCGTATCGACGTCGTGCCCGGCAGTGCTGAGCAGCTCCTCGGCTCGCCGTGGGAGGTTCTCGTCGAGCTTGAGTCTCAACCCTCGACGTGAGGGATCGGCTCGATTTCCTCCGATGTCACTGCGGCTCCGTAGCCGGCCGCCGCACGAATCGACTCCCGTGTCAGGGTCGGGTATTCCTGAAGGATCTCGATCTCACTCAGGCCGTCGGCTAGGCAGGCGAGGACGACGCTGACTGGGATCCGGGTACCCTTGATGCAGGCTTGGCCGTGCATCACCTCGGGGTTCGATGCGATCAATTCGCGCCAGAGGATCTGTGCCATCCCGCCCAGCCTACCGCAGTTCGACTCGGAGCCGTCCCTACGGCCAATATGCGCCGCGCGCAGATGGTTGGTGCGGGAAGTCGTTATTTTACGCAGTAAGTCTGGCCGCCCTCGAGGTGCATGCACTCTCTCGTTTCACGAGGAGCCGCTCTTGAGCATTTCCCGACTCGTGGCCGGCGGCATCTCAGAGGCGGGGTGCGTCGCGGCTGAGCAAGCACTCTGTCGGTCGCGCAACCCACATCGCTACCGCCAACCGCTAACCGAAGCGAGAGCGGAGAATCTTCCTGCAGTACGAATGGGCCTGTGGTCCGCCCCCATCGTGTGGACGAGATCCAGCCGGCGGCGCCGATCCACAGCGGCCGAAGTTCCGCGGCCCGCGAAAACCAGGACCCCGGATACACGATGGCCTACGATGGCGGATATGACGGGTCAAAGTAACGTACCGTCAGCAGTGGTGGCCGCTGGTTCTCGATACCGGCCCGCTGGACGCAGGCTGCTTCCCTTGCTGGCGCCGGTCGTGGCAGCGATTACGGTGTCGGTCGTCTTCACTCTCGTGGACGGGTACGTCGATAAGCACCGCGACGCCTCCGATCTTCTCACCGCCGTTTCAGGAGAGGTCGTGACGGAGCAACTGGAGGTGTCGGAAGTCGGCAGCGGCAGTGTTCCGCTTGCAGAGGCGCAAAGCAGCCAGAAGGCAATTCGTGATCGTATCGACCGCGGCCTTGAAAGGCTCGACCGCCTCAAGATCGAACCAGACGCCCACAAGGCAGTCGAGGACGTGCTGAAGCCCTATCACCGCGCTGTTGATCAGGAGTTCGGTTGTACGCGGCCGGGAAGCCGACCGAGGGCAGGCGCCTTGACGTCGAACAGGTCGACCCGGCTTACGAGCGCCTTGCCCGCGAACTAGGCAGCGCCATCACGCGCTACAAGAATTTCGACGACACGGCCAATGCCCTGGGGAGGTTATTCACGATCGTGGTCATTCTCAGCGCCGGCGCGATAACTGCGCTACTGCTGGCGCGGACAGAACGGGCCAGGCGACGCGAGGACGCTTCGGCGGGCGCGCGAAGCGCTTTGGCCGCCAGCGAAGCCCGATTCCGCTCCCTGGTGGAGAACAGCTCTGACGTCATATTCGTTGTCCGTCCGGATCGGTCGATCGCCTACCAAAGTCCCTCGAGCGCACCGATATTTGGCTACGGCGAGTCCGAACTACTGGGAACGGATGTGTTGGACCTGGTCCATCCGGCCGTTGCGGCCCAACTCGTGGACGTACTCGAACAGCCGAGCACCAATTCCACGGTCCGGACCCTGGAGACTCGCCTCCTGCATCACGACGGCTCGTGGCGCTATGTGGAGGTGGTGGTGGCTCGCATGTCGGGGGATGCGGAGCTCCACGGGATGATTCTCAACTGCCGCGACATCGAGGACCGCAAGCGCCTCGAGGCAGACATGGTTCACCAGGCTTTGCACGACGGCCTGACCGGCCTCGCCAACCGGACTCTCTTTAGGGATCGAGTCAGCCACTCTCTCGCCGGAGCCACTCGCGATGGCTCTTCTGGGGCGGTAATGGTCATCGATGTGGACGACTTCAAGGCCGTCAACGATACGCTAGGCCACCAGGTTGGAGATCAGGTCTTGATGCATGTCGCCGTCTCGTTGCAACAGGTCCTGTGAAAATGATGCTCCGGCCTGGCCCACCCGTGATGCCTTGAATTGGCCCACCCTGGGCACCGGGTTTGGACGGTTGGGGAAAGGTTACACGGGGTCGAGTTCTTGTTCAGGTCAGTAGTCGTAGTAG
>JBPCPW010000085.1:0-98924 GCA_050998755.1 Candidatus Dormibacteria bacterium | reverse complement strand
CCAGCTGCCAGGGCTTGTCCCAGAAGCTCGGCTCCGGCTCTACTCCCACTCGATTGTCGACGGGGGTTTGCTGGAGATGTCGTAGACCACGCGGTTGACCCCCGGCACCTCGTTGACGATGCGCGAGCTGATCGCCCCCAGCACGTCGTAGGGCAGCTTGGCCCAGTCGGCGGTCATGCCGTCGTCGCTGGTCACGCAGCGGATGGCGACCACGTTGGCGTAGGTGCGGCCATCACCCATCACCCCCACCGAACGCATCGGCGTGAGGATGGCAAAACTCTGCCAGACCTGTCGATATAGGCCCGCCCGCTTGATCTCGTCGATGACGATCCAGTCGGCGGCGCGGAGGGTGTCGAGACGTTCGCGGGTGATATCGCCGATGACGCGGATGGCCAGGCCAGGCCCAGGGAAGGGCTGGCGAAAGACCATGTCCTCGGGCAGCCCAAGCGCCAGCCCGATCTGCCGCACCTCGTCTTTGAACAGGTAGCGCAGGGGCTCGACCAGCTCGAACTTGAGGTCCACCGGGAGGCCGCCAACGTTGTGGTGGCTCTTGATCTTGTGCGCGTTGTTGGTGTCGTGCGAGGTCGACTCGATGACGTCGGGGTACAGGGTCCCCTGGGCCAGGAACTTGGCGTCATCGAACTGGCGGGCCTCCTCCGCGAACACATTGATGAACTCGCGGCCGATGGTCTTGCGCTTGGTCTCGGGGTCGTCGATGCCGGCGAGGGCGGTGAGGAATCGGTCGGTGGCATCGACGTAGCGGATATCGATGTTCAACCCCCGGCCCATGACGTCCATCACCCGGTCGCCCTCCTGCAGGCGGAGCAGGCCGTTGTTGACGAAGACGCAGGTGAGCTGGTCGCCGATGGCCTTGTGCACCAGGGTCGCGGCGACGGCGGAGTCGACGCCCCCGGAGAGGGCACAGATTACGCGGCCGTCGCCGACCCTGGCTCGGATCGAGGCGATGGCCGACTCGATGAAGCTGTTGGGCTCCCAGTTCCCGGTGCACTCGCAGACGTCGTAGAGGAAGTTGCGGATGATTTCCTTACCCAAGGGGGTATGCACCACCTCGGGGTGGAATTGGATGCCCACGCGGCCGCGGTCATCGGCGAACGCGGCCACCGGGGAGTTACCGGAGTGGGCCAGCACCCGGAAGCCGGGCGGCGCCTCGGTGATCACATCGCCGTGGCTCATCCACACCGGCATCTGGTCGGGCATGCGGCCGAAGATTGAACTCTTGTCATCGACAATCAGTGACGCGGGGCCGTACTCGCGGTGGCTTGAGGGTTCGACGCCCCCACCAAGCGCCTCGGCCATCAGCTGCATGCCGTAACAGACTCCCAGGATGGGAATGCCCAGCTCGTAGAGCGCCGAGTCGGGGTGCGGTGCGCCCTGGTCATACACCGAGGTTGGGCCGCCGCTGAAGATGATCCCGCGGGGGTTGCGGTCGAGGATGTCCTTGATCGACGCCTGCCCGGGCATCAGCTCGCAGTACACGCGCGCCTCGCGCACTCGCCGGGCGATCAGCTGTGAGAACTGGCTACCAAAGTCCAGCACCACCACCGTCTCGGGGGCGGTCGGGACCTGGTCCGGGGCGGGCTCGCGCGGCTCAAGGGTGCCGGGCTCCTCGCTGGTCTCGGATCGGGGAATTGAGAGCGGGGGCGCCGGCTCGTCGACGACCTGCCGCGGCATCAGCCCCTTGCGCCCATCCCCACGCTCTGCGCCTTCTGCGCCTGCTTGCCCTCGCTGGTGATCGCCGGGGCGATGACCATCTCCACCTGCTGGAACTCGCGGATGTCGCGCGCCCCGCAGACGCCCATGCACGCCCGGATCGCTCCGCTCAGGTTCTGCGACCCGTCATCCACATGGGCCGGGCCGACCAGCACCTCCTGGAGGGTGGCCCTGGTCCCAACCCTGATGCGGGTCCCGCGCGGGAGGGCGGCGTCGGGCGTCGCCATACCCCAGTGGTAGCCGTGACCTGCGGCCTCGGCCGTGCCGGCGAAGATGCTGCCGATCATGACCGCGTCGGCACCGCTGGCAAACGCCTTGCAGACGTCGCCGCCGATGCGCATACCGCCGTCGGTGATCACCGGGACATATCGCCCGGTGCGCTTGAAGTGGTCCTCGCGGGCCGCGGCCACGTCGCTGGTGGCGGTCACCTGCGGCACGCCCACGCCAAGCACGCCACGGGTGGTGCAGGCCGCACCCGGGCCGACGCCAACGAGGATGCCGGCTATGCCCTCTTCCATCAGCTCAAGGGCGGTGTCGTAGTCGACACAGTTGCCGACCACGATCGGCACCTTGGTGCTCTCAACCAGCTCCCGGAAGGAGAGCTGCTTGTAGGCCTTGCTGATGTGCCGGGCGGTCAGGACGGTGCCCTGTACGAAGATCAGGTCGGCGCCGGCCTCGGCGATGATCGGGGTCCGCTCGGCCGCCTTCTGAGGGATGGTGGAAACCGCACAGAGGACGCCGCCGGCCTTGATCTCGCGGATCCGGCGGGCGATGAGCTCGTCCTTGATCGGCTCCTTATACAGCTCCTGGATGAGCACGTTGATCTCGTCAGGCGCCGCGTCGGCAATCTGCTGCAGCACGTCGGACGGGTCCTCGTAGCGCGTCTGGACACCGTCCAGGTTGAGTACCGCGAGCCCCCCCAACCCGCCCATGGCGATGGCAAATTTGACGTCGACCGAGCCGTCCATGGCCGATGCGAGGATGGGGATCTCGAGCTTGTGACCGCCGATGCTGACTGAAATGTCGATCTCCGCCGGGTTGACAGTGACCAGGCCGGGGACGAGTGCCACCTCGTCAAACCCGTAGGCCCGGCGGGCCCGCTTGCCGCGGCCCAGGGGAAGGTAGTCGCTCTGTTGTGCGGGTACGGCTACTCCGACGTCCACTGCCACGTTTCGTCTCCCCTGTATACAAAAAGACCCCGCGAACTCTCTTCGCGGGGCACACCTGCGCCATCCCTGCCGTCCGTTTGAAGATGAAGTCGGACCGGCTCCTCGTGAGTGAAAGGAGTCTGGGGGATAACGCCTCCTGAAGTGGTCTTGAGGTTTTCGGAATTTTACCACGGGCCTACCGGATTCCGGCCTGTCCCGAAGCCCTTTCTGAATTCGATTTAGCACAGGAAAGCAGGAATACTATTCGGGCATGGCGCTGTCTGAGACCAGCCGCGAGGTGGGAACGCCGGACCGCGAGGACGCCGTGCAGTACCTCCTCAAGGACCGGGTGTGGGCTGCGTACCCACTGGGCTATCTCGACCCGCTCACAGGGACCGGGGTCGACCTCCACGGCCTCGGTGGTCCGCGGGGCCTGGAGGCGATCGTCGCGATCGCCCACCTGCCCAACCTGCTCAACGTCTTCGCGACCGGGGATCCCGCTGCCGTGGCAGATGTCCTGACGGAGATGCCCGGCCTGCCGGCATCAGGGGTTTTCAGCGCGCGGGCCGAGGTCCTCGATGCCCTGGAGCGCCACCTCCAGGTGACCACCGCCTACCGGATGCGCCGAATGGCGGTGCGGCAGGAGCAGATGCTCCCCCGCCGGGTGGAGCCCACGGTCAGGCTTTCGATCCAGCACCTCGACCAGGTCCGCCGCCTGTATGGACTGTGGACCGATACCCACCAGTTGCCGGGACAGCTCACCGACGGCATCTACTACGGGGTGTTTGCGGGCAATGAACTGATCGCGGCCGCAGGCACCCACGCTCTCTCACTGCGCCACGGGGTGGGCGCCATCGGCAACGTCCTGACCCACGCTTCGCACCGCGGCCGCGGCCTGGCCTCGACAACCACCACCGCAGTGGCCGACGAACTCTTCGCCCGAGGATGCCCGGAGGTGGTACTGAATGTCCGCCAGGGCAACGACATCGCCCTCGCGACCTATCAGAAGCTGGGGTTCAGGGACCATTGCACCTTCATCGAAGGCGTCTTCAGGAAGCGTTAGGCCTTGGCAAAGGGCACGGTCGTGGCCGTTCTGCAATGCAGTAAATACGGCACGCGGTTGCGAGACTACCGCGGCCGCCCTTTGACATGATGGGATATAACCCATAGGATTAGATCTATGACCAAGACATCTTTTGGCGACTTCATGCGCCAGATCCAGGCGGAGGCGGAGTCAGCAGGCCCCGAGGCAGTCGCACAGCTCGAGAGCCTTCATCATCGCTTTCAACTGGCCGGCGACTTGGTCATGCTCCGCAACGCGAAGGGTGTCAGCCAGCGGCAGCTCGCCGACGTGACCGGGATCAATCAGAGCGAGATCAGCCGCATCGAGAGGGGAGTAGGGAACCCGACCGGGGACACCCTCGCGCGCATTGGTCGTGCACTCGGCGCGCACCTGGCATTTGTACCCGATAGCGAAGCGATCGCGGTCTAGGCGGGCCGTTCCCCGCGGCGCCCCGTGAAACCTCGGCCGCGGCGGTCGGGCGGGCTCGACGAGGACTTGATCGCGCTCTTCGCGGAGCTGCCCTGGTGGTCAGTGCCCCTGGCGGCAGCGCTGGTGTTCGTCCTGGTGGCATGGGCCTTGCCAGCGGCTTTCCCTGCCCGGACTCCGGCCGACCGGGTATCGATCGGCCACATTCTGCTGACTCCGACGTACGCCGCGTTTGCCGCGGGTCTCGTCGCGCTCCTTGGCCTGGTCGGACAGGTCGAGCGGCGCCGCCATCGCCGGCTCTTCGGGATGAACCAGAACCTCGATGCCGTGCGGGCGCTGAGCTGGCGCGATTTCGAGCGCTGGGTCGCCGAGGCGTATCGCCGGCAGGGATTTGAGGTCAGCGAGACCACGGCCGGAGCCGACGGCGGCGTCGATCTGGTGCTCCGGCGTGCGAGTGAGACCACATACGTCCAGTGCAAGCATTGGCGGGCCACGAAGGTCGACGTGCGACCCGTGCGTGAGCTCTACGGCGTGATGGCCAGCGGTGGCGCTGAGCGTGGTGTCCTGGTGACCGCGGGCCGCTTCACCACCGCGGCGCAAGCTGAGGCCGAGGGAAAGCCCATGGCGTTGATCGGCGGCAACAACCTGCTCCGACTTCTCGGCAACGCCCCCGAGGCGGGACCCGAGATCGTCATGCCCGGCCCGTCCGGTGCGGCGGCTCCGCAGTGCCCGCGCTGCGGCACCGCGATGATTGTGCGCCATGCCCGTCGCGGCAACAGTCCGGGAAGCAGTTTCTGGGGCTGTCCGACCTTTCCGAAGTGTCGCGGCACCCGGGAGATACCAGGCTGACAGCCAGCCGGAACCGGCGGGGAGGGGGGCCGCTGCGGATCAGCACGACGAGGCTCTTTCAATGGAGGGCTGATCGGTGGATGGCCGCGTAGGAGCGGTCGAGGAGGGAGCGGAGCGGACACGAAGTCCGTGAGCACCCGCCGCAGAAGGGGCGTAGCCCCGCTCCGCGACACCCGCGGGCGCCGCCCAGCAGCCTGACTACCCGGCCTGGACCAGGTGCAGGCGGAACAGCATCCTGCTGTAATCCTGCCACGGCGGATCGCAGGTGATAAGGGTCAGGTCATTGCCCTCGGTCGGTCTCAGCAGTGAGACGTCGTTGGGGTTGACCGTTCGCACGAAGTCAACCTGGTAGGTGTGGACCACCAGGTCCCGGGTCTGAAGCTGGACCTGGTCGCCGGCCTTGAGCTGGTTGATGTCCAGCCAATGGGTTTCGCGGTGGAACGCCAGCAGGACGTTGCCCTTGGCCCCGGGGGCGGGAGAGTCGTGATAGTGGACCATGCTGGCGTCGTGCAGGCTGTTCCAGTCGCCATCGACCGCCACGCCATCCTTGCCGATCCTGGGCACGGTCAGCTTGAGATAGATGTTGCCCGCGTCCGCGGGCACCGCGACCGCCGCGACCGCCGCTTTGTCCTGCCCCTTCACCGCACTGGTGAAGCTCTGCCAGGCTTGGTCCTGCGACCGGTCGGCATTCTGCTGCTGCATCAACTGCAGCCCCAGCCGCCCGCCGATGAGAACTCCGCTGAGGAGCAGGGCCACCCCTAGGGCCGACGCCAGCAGCCGCTTCCAGTCACCAGTCATCACATATATTCAAACGCCCAAAAGTTAGGAAACTTCCGCCCTAACCGCGCGCCCCCACAGTGGATGCAGCGGTAGGAGCGAGCGAGGAGGGAGCGGAGCGGACACGGAGTCCGTGAGCACCCGCCGCAGCAGGCGCGAAGCGCCGCGCGCGACACCCCGCTGCGCCGCTGTGGGGGCGCGCCTTCAGCGCGCGACACCCCGCTGCGCCGCTGTCGGGTGCGCCTACGGGTAGACGCCTCTGGCGTCGGAGGCCTGCGCCACCTTGTCTACCGCCAGGACATACGCCGCGGTGCGCATCGTCAGCTTGCGGTCCACGCTGGTCCGATTCACCTCGCGGAAGGCCCTGCTGATGATGTGCCGGAGGCGCTGATTGATCTCCGACTCCTCCCAGAAGAAGGCCTGTAGGTCCTGCACCCACTCGAAATAGGACACGGTGACGCCGCCGGCGTTGGCCAGGATATCGGGGATGACCATCACGCCCCGTTCGCTGAGGATGTCATCGGCCTCGGGGGTGGTGGGGCCGTTGGCGCCCTCGGCGACCATTTTGGCTCTGACCCGCGAGGCGTTGTCCTCGGTGATCACACCCTCCAGCGCAGCCGGGACCAGGACCGTGCACTCGAGCTCGAGCAGCTCGTCCTGGGTGATCCGATCGCACCCCGGGGCGCCCTCCAGGGTGCCGTGGCGGTCTTTGTACTCGATGACCTCCTCGATGTCGAGCCCGTGGCCGTTGTAGATGCCCGAACGGGAATCACTCACCGCGATGATGCTCATGCCCGCCTCGCGCGCCAGGAGCCTGGCGGCCGTCGAGCCGACATTGCCGAAGCCCTGGACCACAGCGGTCGAACCGACGCTGTGCAGCCCGAGGTGCTCCAGGCCATCCAGGACGCAGTACTGCAGCCCGCGGCCGGTGGCCTCGGGGCGGCCCTCAGAACCGCCGACCGAGAGCGGCTTGCCGGTAACCGTCGCCGGTACCGAGTAGCCACGGTGCATGGAGATGGTGTCCATGAACCAGGCCATGTGCTGCGCGTTGCTACCGACGTCAGGGGCGGGGATATCAGACTCCGGGCCCACGATGATCGAGATCTCGGTGGCGTAGCGACGCACCATTCGCTGCTGCTCGTCGAGGCTGAGCAGCTTGGGGTCAACGATTATCCCGCCCTTGGCCCCGCCGTACGGCAGACCCACGACCGCGCATTTCCACGTCATCCACATCGCCAGCGCCTTGACCTCGTCCAGCGAGGTCTGGGGGTGGAAGCGCAGGCCGCCCTTGGCCGGCCCGCGGGCGAGGTTGTGCTGCACGCGGTATCCGGTGAACATCTCGAGCGACCTGTCGTCCATGAGGACCGGGAAGTGCACGGTGAGCTCACGCTTGACCTCGCGGAGCACCTTACGGTTGCCGTCATCAAGGTCGAGGACATCGGCGGCCCGATCGAATTGCGCCTGGGCGATGGAGTAGGCGCTGGAGTGGCGCGCGGGCATGGCTCTTATCATGGCCTATCCATGGCACTTGCGGATCCCCGGCCGGCGCGCGCCCGCGTGACGATCGTCGTCGTCACCTTCCTGATGGCTGCGGCGGTCACCGCCCAGCTCAAGGCATCGGTCATCCCCACCTCCAACCAGGTGGCACGGGAGCAGGCCCTGGTGCGCAGCGCGCAGGCGCTGGAGCACGACAACCAGCAGCTGCGTGAGCAACTGGCCGCGCTGAACCTGCAGGTCAAGAATTTCAACGACCAGCTGGCGCACCGGTCGTCACAGGCCGCCGCCGCGCAGGACGCCCTGAAGGCCGAAAAGGACCGCACCGGGTTGACGCCGGTCAGTGGTCCCGGCATAGCCGTGCAGCTCTCCGACGGCAACGACCCCAAGGCCCAGGGGGACACCAAGCGCGACTGGGCCGTGAAGTACATCGACATCCAGGACGTGGTCAACCTGCTGTGGTCGGCGGGCGCCGAGGCGGTGAGCGTCAACCACCAGCGGGTTGTGCCCAACAGCAGCTTCTTCGTCGCCGGCAGCGACCTCCTGCTGAACGGCGTCCACCTGACGGCACCCTACGAGGTGGACGGGGTCGGCGATGGCTCACGCTTCAACTCGTCGCTCTCCAGCGGGGACAACCTGTCAGACCTCAAGAGCCGCAGCGAGCTCTACCAGCTGAAGCTGACGTGGCAGACGGAACGCAACCTCCAGCTCCCCGCGTACGACGGCGCGCTGGTTTCGAGGTACGCCGTTGCCGGAGGGTAGGCCCAGCATCGGGCGAGTGCAGCTTGCTTCGCTCCTACTCATGGTGCTCGCGCTGGGGTTCTTCTTCGCCGTGCAGGTGCGCTCCCAGGCAACCGCCCAGAAGTACCTGACCGGCCAGGACAACGTCAGCCTCGGCCTGCTCATCACCGGCCTCTCGCAGTCCAACCAGCAGCTGGCGGATGCCCGCGGCCAGTTGCAGCAGCAGGTCGTGGGGCTTCAGTCCGAGGCGGCGGCGGGCACCAACCCGGCGGGAACGCTGAAACAGGAACTGGCGCAACTGGAGATCGCCGACGGCACGGTGCCGGTCAGCGGCCCGGGCCTGCTCCTGACGGTCTCATTCGCGCTGCACGACTACGAGGTCGAGGACCTGGCAAACGCGCTGCGGCAATCTGGGGCGGAGGCCATCGAGTTGAACGGTCACCGGGTCACGGCCCGCTCGGTCATCGGAGAAAAGTCGGGCCGGGCCACAGTGGACGGGCAATCGATCGTCGCCCCCTACCGGGTCAGCGCAGTGGGCGACCCCACCAAGCTGGCGACGGGCGCCGAGACCATCTCGGCCTCGCTCAAGGCGCGTGGCGGGGTGAGCGTCGACCAGCAGGCGGCGATCAAAATTGCCGCCATCGTGCCGGAGCGCCCGGTGATCTACAGCAGCTTCGGAAACTAGAAGTGGGTACTTAGCCCGCGGCCTCCAAGTCAGAACTCCGGCTCCGGCCGCTGGCCTGGGGGCTGGCCTTCTGGAAGGCGACCTCCCGGTCGAGCAGTTCGAGGGCGTCCTCGAGCTGTCCCCAACGGGGATGCCGGGCCCCCACCTCCAGGGGCTGCCCGACGCGAGCCTGGAGCACCTGGGCGATGACGCGCGGATCGTAGGCGGCACGCTTGACCAGCTTCAGGTGTTCCTGGAGCAGCGCGCGCCGGATGGTTATGTCGTGGCGGGCCAGGAGCTCGCGGTTGCGGCGGTAGTTCTCGTCGAGCTCCACCAGCACCGACTGGTAGCCGTGCCGGGCCACCAGCATGCGCGAACTGAAACGCATCGGGTTGTCGAAGAACATTCGCGCATCCGTCCGCTTGGGCTCGATCAGCACGATGTCCACCTCGGGATGAGCCCGACTCACCTGCTTGATGTGATATTGCAGCCCGGCGTGGAGCGCGGTCCTTGCCACCTGGTTGGTGATCGCCGAGAACCCCTTCTCGCTGATGTTGCGGGCATCGGTTCCCAGCCGCGGGATACTCCGAGACCGGTTGTCAAATGGCACCAGTGGGTTGATACAGATCACCAGGTCGGCCCCGCGTTCGATTGCCACGTCGATGCTGGCCGTGCCCCTGAGACCACCATCAACCAGCTCGCGGCCGTTGAGCTTGACCGGCGCGTACAGTACCGGGACCGCGGCAGATGCCGCCACGGCGCGGGAGATGGGCACGTTGTCGATGCCTCCCCTGCCAAAAATGACCCGCTCGCCATTGTCCAGATCTGTGGCGATGACCTGCAGGTCGCGCTTCAGCTTCCGGAAGTCGTCCGGCTTGCCCGTGAACTGGAACACTCGTGTGAGGTAACGGCCGATCGCCTCACCATCAAAGAAGCCAGATGGCAGGGCGTCCGCAAAGAGCATCAGGAAGTCGGTGACATCCATGTCGCGGGCGTGGCGGAGGTAGTGCCAGCAGGCCCATGCGGTGATCGCGGGGAGCCCCGCCACCCTGCGCGCCATCTCGCCGTAGTTGGGCGAGAACACGTCGCCACGCTCGAGGTTGGCGGGCCCCGCCTCGCCGGCGATGGCCCGGAAGAGGTCCTTGGTGCGGATCCCGTTGGCGATGCACGAGTTGATGATGGCCCCGGCGCTGGTGCCAACGTAGATGTCGAAGTCGTTGACCGAGCGGTCCAGGAGGGCGTCATTGAGGGCACGCAGGGCCCCGATGTGATAAACCGCTCCCGTCAGCCCGCCGCCCGAAAGGACGAGAGCGGTCTTACCCATTTTTGGACTTGCCGGCAGTCTTGGTCGCTCGACCCCTGGAGGTCGCGGCCGCCCCGGCGGCAGCGGTGCTGCCGTTAGACGCCTGCCCCATGGCGGCGGCCAGCTCCTCGACCCGCTGACTCAATTCCTTGAGGCGACGGTCGAAACTGGTCATGTCGCGGTGGCTGGGGATCTTGAGGCTGTGCAGTGTCCGCAGGAGGGTTTCCTCGAGGGCCGCCTCGGGGGCGCGGACGACGCGCTCCTCGGCGCGCTGGAGGAAGTCCTGCCCGACCGCAATCGACTGCCGCACCGCGCCCGCAACGGCTTCGCCCGGTGCACGCACCAGCTGCTGCAGAAGCTCGGGAGCCGCACCGTGACGCTTTCGCTCGCGCTCCAGGACCACCTGCGAGAGGGTTACCGCGGTCAGGTCCTCGCCAGTGGTGCGGTCGGTGACCTGGACGTTCTCTCCGGAGTTCAACAGCTCGCCGATCCGTTCCAGGGTTATGTATTGGCGGGACGTCGTGTCGTACAGCTTGCGGTTGGAGTACTTCTTGATCAGCCGGGTGCCGCCCTCGGTCGCGGTGGCCGATACCGCGGGCGGCCTACCGGCGCGGCGGCGGCCCGGGGTCGACGAGCTCAGTTCCCGTTCCTCTCGTGGCTCTTGAGCAACATCTCGACCTTGCCCGTGAGTACGTCGACGCTGCGATTCAACCGCTCGATGTCGGATCGCGAGGGAATGTTGACGCGGTTGAGCACATCCTCGATCCGGTCTTCGATAAAGCGGTCGAGGCCGCCGGCCGCCGATTGAGCTTTGCCCTGGGCGCGCTCGCTCCTGGCGCGCAGGTCGTTGAGCAGTCGCTCGGCTTCACGCTGGCCTAGGTTGCCCGTCTTCACCAGCTCGCCAACCAGCCGCTCGGCCTGCGCCCGGCCCAGGCCGACAGGCGCCTGGACCACGCTGGTTACGAGTTCCAGCCAACTGTTTCCCCCGCGCGATGGCCCGGCTCCGTCGCTGCGCCTTCTCGGCGACTCAGCCATGCCCCACCGCTGTGACGCAGTGCAGCAACATGCCCGGGATTATACGCAGCACATCCCGCCCGGCCGGAACTTCTCAGGAGCCCGGGCGGAGGGCCGCGACGAAGCTGAACAGGGCCATCGCCGCCAGCAGCAGCAGAAGCACCCGCAGCAGCCATAGGAATGTTGCAGTTCCGCGTCCAAGGCTGGCGCGCGGCAGGCGGCGGTTCATCACCTCCACCAGTTGGTCGGGCTCCAGGCCCTCGATCAGATCCTCGTCCGGCTCGCCCTCGAAGATGTGACGGCGGTGCTCCTCGCTGAGCAATTCGCCCGTGAACTCTGCGCGTCCGGCGGACCCGGTCATGAGTGCGGCGTTCCCACGGTCGCGATGAATGTGACGATCGTCGAGCCGGCGCCCGCTGCCACGACCAGGAGCATCACCAGGCCTGCGGCGACATTGAATCGCCAACCGTTGCCGCGGTTGCCCATGATTTCCCTGTCGTTCGCCAGCAGGATGAGAAAGGTCAGTGCAGCCGGCATCAGGATGGTCGCCAGGAGGTTGGCGTTGAGAGTGATGTTCAGCAGGGGTGCGCCGGGGATCAGAACCACCAGGCCGGCGAGCACGGCCACCCCGACGATGATGCTGTAGAAGAGCGGTGCCTCGCCGAACTTCCGGTTGAAGGAATGGGCGCCACCGATGGCCTCGCCAACCGAGTAGGCGGTGGCGGTGGAGATGGTGAGGCAGGCGAGCGCGCCGGCCTCGATCAGGCCCAGGGAAAGAATCGCCGGGAGCGCCGGGCCGGACACCGCCCGCAACGCGCCTGCATAGTCCGCCCCACCAAGTCCGGGGGGGGCCGTGACGTGGTGGGTGAAGAGCACCGAGGCCGCCACGACCGCCCCACACCCGGCCAGGGCAGCGAGCAGACCCCCCGCCACCACGTCAATGCGTCCCTGCTTGAGGTCCTTGGGCGTCACTCCCTTGTCAACCACCGCACTCTGCTGGAAGAAGATCATCCACGGGGTGACCGTGGCCCCCACATTGGACGCCACGATCAGCATCAGGACCTGAAGCCGGCCACCGGGCAGTGGACCGAAGGTGACAAAGGCGTGACCCACCGCCCCATAGTCGGGCCGCGAAACCACCGCCGCGACAACAAAGAGGACGTTGAATGCCGCCAGGGCCAGCGCCGCACGCTCCCAGCGCCAGTAGCGGCCGCCAGTGATGCTGGCGCCAACCAGTAGGACCCCCAGCGCGACGGCCAGCTCTGGGCGAATCCCGAAGTAGGCCATGCCGACGCGGATGGCGATGAACTCGGTGATCAGGGTGATGACGTTGGTCAGAACCAGGTCGCCGATCGACACCCAGCCCCAGAAGTTCCCATATCGCTGGAAGACCAACTCGCCGTAACCGCGGTGCGTGATCGCGCCAACCCTCAGTGCCATCTCCTGCACGACCATCGCGCCGACGAAGGTGAGCAGGATGAAAGGGAGGAAGAACCCGATGCCGTACTGCGCGCCGGTGGCGGTGTAGGAGAGCATGCTGGGACCGTCGTTCTCGCCGAGCATCACCAGCACCCCGGGACCCACGAGCAGGTAGAGCAACCGCCAGCGTGAGCCGCCGCGACGCGCTCGGACCACCCGCAGGCGGTCCCGGGAGCGAAGGGTGTCCTCGTGACCGAGGCGGGACGCCTCGCTGGAAACGGTGCTCTCAGACAACGGTTACGAAGACCTTCTCAGCCGCCTCGCGGCCAAGCATCTCCTCGCGCCGGCCGATACGTAGCCGCAGCGCCCCCCCGCTCTCGCGGCGAATCGCGGAGACCGTCGCGCCGGGCACGATCCCCATGCGCCGCAGGTGTCGGAGCAGGCCCGGGTCGGCGTCGCTGACTCGCGCAATGCGGGCGCGACCGGCCACCTGGCTGTCCCAGAGGCTGCGCCAGTCGGCGCGCCGCACCGCGCCGTCCACGCTGGGGATGGGGTCACCATGGGGGTCGAACGCAGGCTGCCCCAGCGCGGCGTCGATGGCCGCCTCGACCCGCGCGGAGAGTGCGTGCTCGAGGAGTTCAGCCTCCTCGTGGACCTCGTCCCAACCCAGGCCCAGGAAGCGTTCCAGGTAGAGCTCAAGCAGTCGGTGCCGGCGGATCACCCGCAGGGCGGCGCGCCGGCCCCTGCGGCTCAGCGTTGCCCCCGCGTAGTGCACGTAGTCAACCAGGCCGTCCGCAGCCATGCGGTCGAGCATGGCCGAAACCGATGGCTGAGACACACCCAGCTCAGCGGCTATCGCCTTGGTATTGGCGGGCTCTCCGCCCCTCGACTCAGTGACACGGTAAACCGCTTTGAGGTAGTCCTGCAGCGCAGGTTGTGGGTGCTTTGCGGGCATCCCGATAGTTTAGCCTAGATAAAGCCAGAAATTAGGTATGCCTAACTTTCGAGCCCGAGTTTGACACCCAACATCAGGACTGTAATGATTTGCACTTGGGTTCGGCGGCGTTCAGCGGCCGACAATTGAAGTGAGTGGAGGAAGCCATCCGTGAGCAAGCGCAAGACCTCGACCCGGAAAAGCTCCAGCCGGAGCCGCAGTCCCCTGTCGGGGACTGGGCTTGGCGACATCGTCGACACCGGCCAGCAACTGATCAGTGACGCCCAGGACCGCGCGACCGGCGCGGTCAAGTCGGCCCAGAAGATCGCCAGTGACACTCTCACTTCGCTTGAGAAGCAGTTGCGTGAGGTCAACGCCAACCTCGGCGGCCTCGAGCGCCGCTACCGCACCCTGGAGAAGAACCTGACCAAGCAGATCGAGACGCTGTCGGGTCGGGCCGTGAAGGCCTCGGACCTGGACAAGCGGATCCGGGCCCTCGAGAACGAGATTCGCAAGGCCGTCGGACAGGGTCGTAGCGCCGCCAAGAGCAGCACCACCCGCGCCAAGAAGGCCACGTCGACCGCCAAGCGCTCCGCGGCGCAGCGCACCAGCGGAGCCAAGCGCAGCACGGCGTCAACCAAGCGCAGCGCCTCGACATCGGCGAAGCGGAAGTCAACCAGCGCCAGGAAGAAGACGACTTCCACCGCCAAGAAGACGGCCACGGCCGCAAAGAGGACCGCGCGTACTGCGGCGAAGACGACAACCCGCGCCGCCAAGACCGCGACCACGGCGGTGAAGACCGCGGCGAAGGCCGCGTCCACCGGTACCGCCAAGGGGGTCACCGCGGCCCGGCGCAGTGCGGCGGGCTCGGCGGGTGGCCGCAAGACCGCGTCAAAACGCTCGACCGCGACGAAGACCACACCGCCGTCGGGCGAGTCGTCCGGCAGCTAGCCTCCAGAACCTGGCGGCGGGGCCTATGCGGGCCTCGCCGTCTTTTCATTTAAGCCGCGGCACCACCGCCGAGGGTCAACCCGCTCGGGGTGGCCGCCGTGGACGTCGCGGCGCCCGGGCGGCCTGGGCGCGCTGCACCCGGGGCACGCCGAAGAAGACGTACGCCGCCGCCAGCGCGGCGGCAAGTAGCAGTGAAACCAGGGGAACGATGCTGAACCCCTCCGGGTTGCTCGGATCGGTGAACGAGGCCACGAGGGTCAACCCGGAGAACACAACCAGTGCCAGCACCGGGGTGACGTAGCCAAACGGCATCCGCTGGGCGCGCTTCATCTGGGGTTGGCGGCGGCGAAGCATGATGACGCAGTACGCCGCGACGGCGTAGATCATCGCCTCGAGCGCGGCTCCCACCGCGACCAGCACCAGCCATGACTGGCTGACGTAGACCAGCGTCGCCACCACCAGCGAGGAGACCCCCAGCACAATCACCGGAACGTGGGGCACGGCGTTGTCGTTGAGGCGGGCGAACGCTGCGGGCAATTTACCCTCGCGCGCGGTTGCGTAGATGAAACGCGAGGCCGTCAGGAAGCCGCCATTAAAGGTGTTGATGGCGGTGAGCCCGGTGCAACCCAGCATCAGGAACAGGCCGCCGGTGCCGAGCGCCTTCTGGGCCAGCAGCAGCTGTGGGTACGGCTTGTCCCGGAGAAAGGCATGGTCTGGGAACCAGCTGGTGAGCGCCATCGCGAATGCGGCGGTGGCAATATACAAAAGGACCAGGGCGATCAGCATCGACTGCGGGATCAGCCTGGGTGAGCGGACCTCCTCCGCTGTGGTCGTCACCCATTCGAACGCGGAGAAGAGGAAGACCCCGGCAACCACCGCCGCCAGAGGGTTGGCGTTGTGACCCGAGAAAAGCCCGCTCACCGGCAACTTGAGGGCGAAGCCGTGGATCGAGAGCGCCCATACCGAGACGATGGTGGTCACCGCCAAGGTGATGAAGGTCGCTATCTCCTCGACCCGGCCGGCGATGCGAACACCGCGCAGGTTGGCGATAACCGCAAGCAGGATCAGCACCGCGATGATCGGGAACGACAGCAGCACCTGGTCCGGGAACAGGACGTACTGCAGCGCCCGCCCGATGATGAACGCATCGGCCGCGATGACCAGGACGATGGTCAGCATGTAGGTCAAGGCGATGGTCAGGGCGACCCGGTCGTCCATCGAGTGCTTCATGTACACGCGTATGGCGGCGGCGCTGGGATAGAGGCTGTTGAGCTCGCCGAAGGCCGAGGCCGCCAGCAGGGCCAGGAGGCCCGCGATGAGGATGGCGAGCCAGGCTGCGTTCCCGGCGACGAAGAGAGCGACGGTGACCGCGCCGAGAAAGTTGAAGGCTGAGAAGGCCAGGCCCGTGCTGGTGGCGACCGTGGTCCGCAGGCCGAGGCCGCGGCGGAGTCCGCCCGTGCCCTCCAACTACGCCAGCAGGCGGCGGACCATCTGCTCCACGAAGCGGTAGGCCATGTCCACGCTGTCGGGGTCGATGTTGTCAAAGGTGTCGGTCTTCCAGTGCCAGTTGACCGGCACCCCGTCCGTGGTGGCGATCACGGTGATCGCCTCAAGCCCCCGCAGCAGCGCCGGCTCGGTGTCGTTACTCATGGTTCGGAATGCCGCCGCGTTGACATTGATGCCGGGGAGCGCGGCAACCTTGGCCGCGGTCTCGTTCAGCTCGCGTCCGGTCTTGTGCGGCAGCAACATCCCCTCCTTGGTGGTGTAGCTGACCTCACCGGCACCGACGTTATCGATGTTGATGATCCAGGATCGAGCCAGCTCCTCCTTGTGGCGGCGCAGAAAGCTCTGCATACCGACGAGCCCAGCCTCCTCGCACCCCGTGGCCACGATCAGCACCTCGGTCTCCGCGGGGGCATCAAGGGCCATGACCTCGGCCAGCGTCAGCATCACCCCGACACCACTGGCGTTGTCGTTGGCGCCGTCAACATGGCGGTAGAAGGCCTCGCGGTGGATCAACAGGAACAGCGCGTACGCCACGTAGACGGTGAAGGGGATGGCCAGGGGAAAGAAGAAGCGCTTGCCTGTCGCGACTTCGAGGACGATCAGCACCGGCAGGACGGCCAGGCAGACGGCGAGGATCAGGAAAGTCGCGCGGAAGCTCTTGACCAGCCGGGGGTGCCACATCAGGCCGGAGCGGGTGGAGTCCAGGTGAGCCACCAGCACCAGGCGGCGCCGCGGCAGTTCACGGGGCGCAAGCCGGGCGACGACGTTCAGGCTCTTGGCCTTGGGGATCACCGCCGAGATCAGCTTCAGGGAGGTGGTGTTCTCACCGACGAAGCAGACGAACGCCACCCCCGTGAGCAGGAGGGCAAACGCCAGGCTCCCCAGGGCATCGGCGACAAAGCCCATCAGCGCCAACAGATAGATCGGGATGTAGACCTGGCTGAACGAGTTGGGCGATCGGAACGGCTCCTGCTTCACGAGGTAGCCAAACTTCTCAAGCTGTTCGGTGACGTACCCGGCCGCCAGGCGCTCGCCCTCCCCGGTGGAGGGCCGCGGCCCGATCACCTGGGATAGCTCGCGTATATGTTCCAGCGGGTCGATCACGGCCGCTAATTATGGAGTGCCGGAGCGACAGGGCTCCGGCCGCCGGTCAGTTCCTCAGGTGGACCGGGCCGCCACGGGCGGTGACGGTGAAGGTGAAGGTGTCATTGGCACCGCCGGTGTTGACGTAGCGCAGGCTCCAGAAGTCGGCGGGGTAGGCGCCGGGGGAGTAGCCGGCGGGAATGGGGATGGTGAGCCGGATCCAGCTTCCCTGGTACTCGGGTCCGTAGGCGGAGGTGGCCGCGGAGTAGGTGGCCTCGGGGGGAGTGGTCACCAGCGGGGTGATGGACCCCAGCGGCAGGGGCGCGGGTGACTGGGGGGGAATGTGCTGGGTGCCCGGCACCAGCCGGCTGATGCCGCTATTGCTGATGCTGCCGGTGGCCCCCAGCGCAGCCGGGTTCCCCGATGGGTCGAGAATCGAGAGCGCCACGTCGCCTCCGGAGTCGCCGATGTCAAACACGTCGACATCGATGGTCGCGCCGGCGTAGTCGGAGGTCAGCTCGAACAGCGGCACCGTACCGGTACCTGCGTTCAGCGGGGTGTATACACAGATGTCCTGCCAGGCGGCGATGGTGCAGCCGGCGCACGGCAACTTGGTGATCGGATCGACCACCCGCACCGAGTAGCCCTTGCTGGCGTTGCCCCCGATCTCCGCGCCGGTCAGGTTGGGGGTGAAGGTGCCATCAGAGTTCAGGGCGTCGACGCGCAGCCGGTAGGTTCCACCACCCAAGGTGCCCGGGACGGGGACAAGGTTGTTGTTGGAGGTGCACGGGGTCAGGCAGTTGGTCTGCCGGCTGACCAGCCCTCCGTCGCCACTGAGGCAGCCGGTGCCCGATCCGTCGTAGTTGGCGATGTCGATCCAGGAGTGATAGATGTTCATGTTGCACGGGGGGGAACCGCCGAGCACACCTGTGTAGTTCTGGGTGATGACCGCGCCGGTGTTGACGTTCACGTAGCTGGGAGTGGCACTCGAGCCGCCGCCCGTGCCCCCGCCCGCGCCATCCCAGTTCGTGGCGTCGATGGGCAATACCTTGGTCTGGGTGAGCACCTTGTCCTGGGCCCGCAGGAAGAGGTCCGGCACCTGGAACAGGGTGTAGCCGGTCGCGTTGTAGGCGGCCTTCTGGGCGGCAGAACAGGTCGGGGCGCAATGGTTACCGCCACCGACGTCGTCCTCATGGTAGTGATACCCGCTGGCGTTGCAGCTCGGAAGGTTCTTACTGTTCTCGCAGGTGTTCTTTTTGTTGCCGAAGTCCGGGGCGTAGGCGGCGTTGTACACATCGACCTCCGCGTTCACGTTGTCCGGGACCACGACGCGCCAGTTGTAGCCTCCGCGGCACGGCAGTGCGTACGAGCTGCCGCCCATGCAGTCCACCTGGGAGGACTCGATGCCGTTGATCTTGCTGAACTGGTGCACGTCCGCGGAGGTGCCGGCCCCCGCGCTGCCGTTGTCCAGGGGGTTGGGGGTGAAGGCGTCGCCCTCGGAGCGCAGGTTGTTCCATCCCTTGTAGCGCGGGAAGTAGAAGGACGTGCCGCTGCCCAGCTTGGAGACCTCGGAGCCGGTTTGCGCGCCGGGCTGACCCAGCGCGATGGGCGGCTTGTAGCCGGCCACCGCGGTGCGGCTGACGTTGAAGGTGCGGAAGCCGAGGGCGTTCATGAAGAAGGTGGCGGAGGGCGCGGTGACGGTGACCCCCAGCTCGCGGTCGCTGCCGGTCGGGAACGGCGTCACGGTGACCCCGCCGACCCCGTCGGCAAAGCCGTTGGACGCGGCCTCAGCCCGGGCGCGGTCCCAGGCGTTGCCGCTGGGGGGCGCCTTGAACTGCAGGGGCATGTACGGCACCCCGGCGAGTGCCGCGGCGGAGGCCGCGCGTTCCACCGAGACGCTGCGGAAGTAGGCAAAGGCCCCATCGGTGGCCAGGCCCACAATGCCGATCAGGAAGACAAAGGCCAGGGCGAAGATCACCAGGCCCTGGCCGCGCTGGCCCTGGGCGGGGACTGCAATCCTGCGGAAGCTGCTGATTCTCAAAAACGTCTCCTATCCAGGGGTGCAGTTGTCGCTGCAGAGGGCGATTTTCTCGACGGCGTACTCGATCATCTTGAAGCTGGGACCGGGGATGCCGTTTGCGGGCCGGTAGTACCAGATCATCCGCACCCCAATATCCGTCTCGTGGGGCAACGGGCCCTGGCAGCGCTGGCTGAGCAGGTAAGGGGGCGGGCCGATCTTGCGGTTCTTAAAGTTATCGGTGTACACGTACTCGTCGTAGTGGTCGTTGGCGGTGTCGATGGTCCCATCGGTCTGAGAGGGACGGTAGATGTCGATCTCCTCCGGCAGACCGGCGGGGGCGTAGCCCGCCCCGTTGCCTCCCATGTAGGAGGCGTTCGTGGTCACCGCCAGCACGGTCTGCACGATCGGGCGGTCGATGCTGGCGAGACTGGTGCCGGCGGCCAGGGTCCCTGTGCAACTGATCTGGTCGGTGTTGGTGCCGCCCAGCTCCGAGGCCAGGCGGGCGCCGTGCCGCACGGCGGCCACCGTAAGGGCGGTGTCGGTGCCCATCAGCGACACGTCGTAGCCGCCGAGGATCAGCAGAAGGCAGAGTGGGGTGATCAGGGCCAGCTCGGTGATCGCCTGGCCGGCGCCGCGGCGCCGCCGTGTCGATCCCGTCAGCGCCCGAAGCAGAGACCGCATCAGAACTTCTGGGGCTCCAGCCGAACGATGAACTTGGAGTCCAAGGTGGGCGACGCCGCGATGCTGGAGAACATCCCGGTCAGCCATTTGTAGGTGAAGTTGATATTCACCTGGATGTAGTCCATCTGGCCGGTGGTCACGTTGCGCCCGGAGGCCGGATAGCCGGAGCAGCCTCCCGCCGAGCCACTGTAGAGGCTGCCGTCCAGGTTGTAACGCTGGCACGAGACCGCATCAAAAACTTTGAAGGAGTTGCCGCTGACCTGCATGTGCTGGATGTCCACGTAGTTGACGGCCTCCAGCTTGTCTCCGCCCAGCGCCGTTGCGCGGATCGCCACCAGCGCCTGACAGTCGGCGTCGCAATTGGGCGTGAAGTTGGTGTTGTTGAGCGCCCCGCAACCGGTCAGGGTGGCGCATTTTACCGACACGTCACCCGCCTGAGCCTCCACGCGGGCTCCCTCGCCCGCCGCGAAGCGCGTCGTGGTCACGTCGAACAGGAGCACCGAGAATTCGATGATCCCAAACAGGATGAAGAAGAACAGCGGGAGAACGAGGGCGAACTCCACCATCGATTGTCCGCGGGACCGGCTTCCGGTGAGGCCGGTGGCGCCTACGGGGGGCGAAGCGAAGGGGTCGAAGCCGCAGCGCCGGCAGCCGCCCCGCTGGTCCCTGGCGGCCGATCCGCACTCGGGGCACGGCGGGCGGTCGGACATCGTGAGCAGCCAAGCCAGTCCCAGCGCCAGGGCGCCGACGACGATCACCGCCAGTGGGCCGATCGTCAGATCGCGCGCGGTGTTGATCGCCTGGTAACGGCAAAAGGACGCCGTTCCGCCGGCATCTGAGCAGACCGCACCCTGGAGAACGGTGGCGAAGCGCAGGGCGCAGAGGCCAAGGCCGCCGGCCGTCCACACCAGGGTCGCCAGGGTCAGACGGCGCCAGCTCAGCGGATTGGCGACGCGCAGGACATCGCGCAGGCTTCCCTTCATCAGGATCCAACCATCGCACCGGATTATGTACCGTTCCTGAAAGTGTGCGCCCAGGCGTGCAACAGCCTTGCAACGACATCAGGCTGTGCGGGCGCCCTCGGGCAGTAGGCTAGCGCGATGCGTGTCCTTGTCGTTGAGGACGACCGGCGGCTGGCCGCCGCCCTGGTGCGCGGGCTCTCGGAGTCTGGGTTCGTGGCAGTTCACGCGGCGGACGGCCACGAGGCGGTGGCCGCCGCGTGGTCGGGGGGCTTCGACGCGATCGTTCTCGACATCATGCTGCCGGGTGAGCTTGACGGCTTCCAGGTTGCAGCCCGGCTGCGAGCCGGACGCGTCGCCACCCCGGTCCTGATGCTCACCGGGCGGGACGCGGTCGAGGATAGAGTCCGCGGGCTGGAGTCCGGAGCGGATGACTACCTGCTCAAGCCGTTCGCCTTCGACGAATTGGTGGCCAGGATCCGTGCACTCACCCGCCGTCACCTCCCGGAGCGAAGCGCGGTCCTGCGCGCGGGCCGCGTGAGTCTGGACACCTCGGGGCGGACCGCCTGGGTTGACGACCGCGCTGTACCGATGACCGCCAAGGAGATCTCAGTGCTGGAGTGCTTCCTTCTCCACCCCGGTCAGGTGCTCAGCCGCGACCAGCTGCTGCGCCACGCCTGGCGGGACGCCGACGACTGGGCAAGCGAGTCCAACCTGGTCGAGGTATTCGTCGGCCGGGTGCGGCGCAAGCTGGTCGCGGCAGGGAGTCCTGACCCCATCATCACCGTGAGGGGAGCCGGGTACCGGCTGGACACATCCCGGCCGTGACCGCTTGGTTCCGCCGGACCCGCGTCCGGCTGGCACTGGCGTACTCGGGGATCTTCGGCATGGTGGCGCTGGCGGCGGCGGTCGTCCTGGCGCTGGCGATCGCCCGCATCGAATACGCGGCGATCGATGACAGCCTGGCGTCTGAGGCCCGGTCGGTGCAGACCTCGTTGGCCGGCGGGGGGAGGCTTCCCGCCAGGAACGCAGCTCCTGACGCCTCCGCGCAAGGAGCTGTGGGCATCGCAGTGTTGCTCTTCGACGATCATGGCGGCCTCCTGGAAGGTGCCGGCGACAGCCCCGTCGTCGACGCGCTGTGTCCGGTGGCCAGCGCCGCGGCAGCCTCCAGTACGCCTGTCATCAGAATGCTGCGGATCGAGGGAGTCGTGCAGCGTGTGCGAGGCGACCGATTTGCCCTCAGCACCGGCGAGACCCGGGTGCTGGTGCTGATGCGGTCGCGGGCCGAGGCCGACCAGGTCGCGACGACCACCGCAACCGTGCTACTGCTGGGAACCGTGGTGCTGATGATCGCCGCGACTGTCCTTGGCTACGGGCTGGCGGGCACCGCACTACGGCCGGTCCGTGAGATCGTCGCGGCAGCACGGGCACTTGGCGAGCAGGATCTTCACCGCAGGATCACCCTGGACCTGCCGGACGACGAGCTCGGCGAATTGGCGGAGACCTTCAACGGCATGTTGACCCGGTTGGAGACGGCCTTCGAAAGCCTCCGCCGGTTCACCGCCGACGCCGCCCACGAGCTGCGCGCGCCGCTCACCCTGATCCGCACCGAGGCGGAGGTCACCCTGCGCCGGCCGCGCTCGGCGGAGGAATACCAGGCCAGCCTGCAGACCGTCCTGGCAGAGGCCGAACGCCTCGCTCGCATGGCCGACCAGCTGCTGACCCTGGCCAGGGCCGAGGCGGGGGCACTGGTGACGCCGGTGACCAGGGTTGAGCTGGCGGCCCTGCTCGAGGAGACCGTCCGCCTGTGGCAGCCGCTGGCTCTCGCACGAAGCGTGAACCTGACCAGCCGCGCTGAAGCGGCGGTGGAGGTTTTGGGCGACGCGGACCTACTGCGGCGGTTGCTCGACAACCTCATCGACAACGCATTGCGGCACTCCCCGCCCGGCGGTCAGGTGGACGTCGCCTGCCGGGTGGTCGACCTGGCGGTCGAGGTCACCGTGACCGATTCTGGGCCGGGGATCCCGGTCGAGGCGCGGGCTTCGATCTTCGAGCGCTTTTCCAGGATCGACCAATCCCGCACCCCACCCACCGGCGGCGCCGGGTTGGGCCTCGCCCTATGCGCGGCCATCGCTCAACTCCATCACGGGTCGATTCATCTCGACCAGGCGCCCGGTCATGGCGCCCGCTTTGTGGTTCGCCTCCGGCTGCCCGCGTCATAATTCTCCGCCAGATGCGAGCTTCACAGCATGCCTGAGTTCCTGCTCACCTTCCTTGACGGGGAGGTCATGCCTGCCGAGGCCCCGCTGATCGACTTCAGCCAACCGGTGCTCACTGTGAGCACCAACGCCCCTGAGGACAACAACCGCGAGATCATCGTCCCCCTCAGCAGCGTCAAGTACGTCGTGTTCGGGGGAGAGGAGGAGCAGCCGGACGAGCCCCTCGAGGAGCATGGCAAGGTGGTCATCCATTTCGTCGATCACGACGTGATCCGCGCCTATGCCGGGCGGCAGACGCTCGGGGGGCCGTACGGCGTCATCTACAGCCTGGTAGACCCCGAACGTCAGGTGCGACGGCGCCTCGGGGTTCCCTACACCGCGGTCAAGGCGATCTTCAAGGTCAAGGCCTGGGACAGCCGCGGCGAGGAGACCGAAGATGCCTTCTGGCAGGTGGCTCGGATCCTCTCTGAGCGCGACGTCCATGCCCGGCTCAAGCCGGACGAGCAGGTCACCGAGCAGAGGCCGCAGCCGCTGCTGGACCGGACCGGACCGCAGTGAAGGTGATGGTCACCGGGGGAGCCGGTTTCATCGGTTCCACCCTTGCCGACCTGCTGGTGGAGGACGGCCACCAGGTGGTGGTGGTGGATGACCTCTCCAGTGGTAAGCGCGACCAGGTGCCGGCGGGGGCGAATTTCTATCACATGGATGTCGAGTCCCGCTGGCTGGACCGCGTCATAGAGCGCGAGCAGCCCGACGCCGTGGCCCACCTCGCGGCCCAGATCAGCGTGTCGCGCAGCGTGCGGGAACCACTCTTCGACGCACGGGTGAACGTGATGGCCAGCATCGGGCTGCTCGCGGCCTGCCACGCGCATGGGGTCAAGCGAGTGGTCTTCGCCTCGACCGGCGGAGCGATCTATGGCGACGCCGACCTGATTCCCACGGGGGAGAATTACGCCGCTGCGCCGGTGTCACCATATGGCGCGAGCAAGCTCTCGTTCGAGCACTACCTGCACGTTTATCGCGCGGTGCACGGACTGAGCAGCGTGGCCATGCGCTTCGCGAATGTGTACGGCCCCCGCCAGGACCCCCATGGCGAGGCGGGGGTGGTCGCCATCTTCTCCCGCGCCCTGCTCGCCGGCGGGACCGCCCTGATCAATGGCGACGGCGGCCAGACGCGCGACTACGTATACGTTGGCGATGTCGCCGCGGCGGTCATGGCAGCGCTGAAGAGCAATGTCACCGGCGCGTACAACGTGGGGACCTCGATCGAGACTGACGTGAACCAGCTCTACGAGCTGATCGCCGCAGCAGCAGGCGTGCAGAGGCCGGCGGAGCATGGCGCTGCCCGACCTGGAGAACAACGCCGGAGCTGCGTGGCCATCGGCCTGGTCGAGCGCGACCTAGGTTGGCACCCACGCGTCTCTCTGAAAGAGGGCGTCCCATTGACAGTTGAATACTTCCGGAAGGAGAGCGCACGGGACTGACCCGGCACGGGGCTGGTCAGGAGGGAGCGGGTTCCTCAGCCGGCTGGGGCTGAAGGCCCATCAGCTTGAAGCGCGCCTCGACGCAGAGTTGGTCGCCGGAAGCCACCAGCGAATCGAAGGCCCGGCGCAGCCCGGTGTTCTCCAGCAGGTCGGTGGTCTCGGAGATGCGGGCGGCCCACTCGTAGTTCTCCATGGCCTGTCGCAGCATCAGGCGCAGGTTCTCCAGCAGCGCACCGACCTCGGGGTCGAGGGACTCGGCAAACCCCAGCCGGTCGAGGTTGGAGATGTTGGCATGGATGCGGGTCCGGGCGGACGCCGATGCGCGGCTCAGGGTCTGGGGCTCACCCTCGCGCAATGCCTCCTGGATCTCTTCAACTGCCGGAATGCTGGTGTCGATCACGGTCCGGAAATCCGCGCCGTAGTCCACCGCCTCCTGGTGGTAGGCGACCTGGTTGCGCCGCGCGGTGAGCAAGACCAGGGAGAGGATCAGGAATCCGATTACGAAGTAGCCCCAGATCGGCATCAGGCGATCACCGCCAATTCCAGGTCCGTGTGCCGCGCGATGGCGTCAAAATCGCTGTCAGCGTGGAGCACGGCGAGGTCGGCTCGGATCGCGACTGCAGCGATGAGGCAATCGGTCAGGGCCCGCACGGTCTCGCCGCGAGCTCGGCAGAGACGGTGAAGGGCCGCCGCCGCTTCATAGTCGATCAGCCCCTCGAGCGGAACCAGGCGGCATGAGAGCATCAGGCGACGAAGCGCCACAAGGTGACGCCGATCGCGCGCCCCCGCGAGGATCTCCATGACAACCACCTCCGTGGTGGCCAGCGACTCCTCCTCGATAAGTCGTCTCACAGCAGAATGGACCGGGCTTCCCGTCGCGCGCAGGAACTCGACCCAGGCCGAGGTGTCGGCTAGGACCAGGGCCCTTCTGCTCCGCGGATGACGGAGAGGTCCGCATCCCAACCCGAACCCTCAAGGGCCAGGGCCTCCGTAACCGTCAGCGGATCGCCCACCAGTTGGCGCAGGGCCAGGTCAACCGCCTCACGCTTTGTCCTAACCCGGTATAGCCGCATGGCCGACGCCACCAACTCGTCGTCCAGGTCGATATTTGTTCTACCCATATACACAACGATACACCAGGCTGCACCTCAGGGGTTGGCCCTCCGTCAGCTCGCCACGCGGAGGTCGCACGCCAGGGCGAGCTGATAACCGGCGCCGAGGCAGTGCCCCTGGATCCGCGCGATAACCGGTACCGGGCAGTCCTCAATGGCCCGTTGGGCGGCCTCCATCGCCAGCCCGAACCCGCCCCCAAGCCCCGCACCATCGTCCTGCCCCAGCTCCTTCAGGTCGGCGCCCGATGCGAAGACGCGGTCACCCGCGCCGGTCAGGACGACCACCCGGACATCGTCACCGATGTTGCGCAGCCCTGACTCGAGGCGTCGAAACAATGCTGAGGACAGCGGGTTGCGCCGCTCCGGGTCATTGATGGTTATCCGCTGCAGCCCGCTCCTCGGGCTCTCGACGAGCAGGTTGTCCGCCGCCGCGCCAGTCACTCGATGATGGCTACCGTCTGGCCCTCCTGGACCACTTCGCCTTCCTTGACCAGAAATTCCTTGATCGTCCCTGCCTGGGGCGCGACGATGGGAATCTCCATCTTCATCGATTCCAGGATCATGATCGTGTCATCTTCTTCGACCTGTTGACCGACCTCGGTCGTGATCTTCCACAGGTTGCCGACGAGCTCCGCCTTGACTTCAGCCACGGGTCACTCCTTTGAGCTGGATTTGCAGCCCTTACTCTAGCGTTAGCAGGCCGCGCCGAGGTGGTACCCTGTTCATAACGAGTATGACCGATGGCCAGGCAGACTAAACCGATTTCGTTCTCGATCTACCCCGAGGAGGAGGCGGTCGTGGACCGGCTCGCCGCTCGCTACGGCGGTGGCGAGCGCACCAAGCTCTTCCGGTTCGCGCTGGAGCAGCTGAAGGCGTTGGAGCGGTGGGAGCGACTGGTGTCCATCCAAGCGTACGGAGTTGAGCTGGCGGGCCAGACCGGTATGGGCGCCACCGACGCTGTCGAGATCACTCACGTGCGCCGTCGGGAGCGAGGCTCTGCGCGACTGCCGATAGGCACCCCCTCAGCTGGCGGTATCCTGAAGTCGATACCGCGGCGCTAATGTCCCGCGTCTCTGAGGCGGGGCACTACTAGCCAGGCTGCCTTGCCGCGGATCGTGATATGCGACGTCAACGTGCTGGTCAATGCGGTGACTCGCGCAGGCGCACCAGCCGAGGGTGCGATCCTGGCCCAGGTGCCGCCTCGAACCACCAATCCCTGGGCGGATACCCTAGGTACGCTCAACTCGGGTCAGGACTTTGTCCTAGCGACCTCCCCCCACATCCTGTGGAACGTCGCCGACGTTCTGATCAACGCATACCGCTGGCGGAGAGTTCAGGTTGAGGTGTTCGTCGCCCTTCTGTTAGAGATCATTAGCCGCACGGGAGGCACGTACATAGATCCCCAAAGCCGCGTTTCCGACTGCGCGGCCGACGAGGAGGACAACCGGATTCTCGAACTGACCCTGGACGCCGATGCCGACCTCGTTGTGACCGAGGACCATCATCTCCTCGAGTTGTCTCCCTGGCGAACCGTCCCGATCATCACTGCTCGCGAGTTCGCGGGTCGGGTTGCGGTGGCAACTCGGGCGCGTGCGCGGCGCCAATCCGAACGGTCAGGAAGTTCGGACTAGCCGGAGAGCGCCCCAAAGTGGTCCTGATCAGCCGCGCTGCAGGGCTTCCAGGCTGGGCAGAGGTGCTGGCTCGCGGTCGTCGTGGACGTAGTCGGTGGGCACCTGCGATGGGGTGGCGCTGAGACCGAGCATCTGGCGGGCTTCGGAAATCGTTGCCACCGGGCGACCGGCGTCCGCGGACATCGCCGCCGCCTTCTCCACCAGGAATGAGGAGCCCTTCGCCCTCTCCCCGCTGGGCAGGTAGAAGTTGTCCTCCAGCCCCACACGGACGTTGCCTCCGATGGTCAGCGTCGCCGCCAGCAGCGGCCACTGGTCCTGGCTGATGCCGACCAGCTTCCAGGTGGATCCCGGCGGCAGCGACTCGGCCTGGAAGAGCAGGGCGCGGGTGGTCGAGGGGATGCCCCCAAGGACCCCCATGACCAGCGAGAAGTCCATCGGGGTGCGAAGGATGCCCTGGTCCAGCAGCGGCCGGGTGTTGCCGATGTGCCCGTTGTCGAAGCATTCAAGCTCGGGCTTGACCCCGGACCCGTTCATCTTCTCCAAGAGGTAGGCGATGTCCTTGAATGGATTTGAGAAGACGAAGTCGAAATAGAACTGCTTCTTGGACTTCGAGTAGATCGCGTAGTTCATCGAGCCCATGTTCAACGCGCCGATCTCTGGGCGCAGCCTGGCGATGTGCCCTACGCGGTCCTCCATCGGGATGCCCACCGCACCGGTTGAGAAATTGATGATGATGTCAGTCCGCTCGCGGATCTCGGCCATGATCTCGGCGTACTTCGAGACCTTGAAGCTGGGCAGACCATCGTCCTCGCGGGCGTGGATGTGGACCACCGCGCAGCCTGCATCGGCGCAGCGCTTCGCCTCCTCGGCGATCTCCACGGGCGTGTAGGGGATGTACTCGCACTGCTTGCGGGTGGTGAGCGCCCCGGTGAGGGCGGCGGTGATGATGACCCTGTCGCGCTTGATCGCTTCCATGGTTCCTCCCGATGCGCCAAAAAGCCTAAGCGATGTCGCGGGGACCCTCGAGGATCGCCGACGCCACCCGTTCCGGCGCCTCCAGCTGGGGGTAGTGGCCGACGCCGGCCAGCTCGACGACGTCGGCTCCGGGCCGGCGTTCCCTGATGACCTCCACCATGTGGGCACCGGACACCGGGTCGGCCATCCCCCAGACGAACCTGGTGGGCACCCCTGTCTTCTCCAGCGCCGCCTCCCACCGCGTCGCGTTGGCCCGCCGCTCCGGGATGTACCTGATCAAGCGGTGATAGTTGCGCGACCCGTTGCGGCGGGCGACGGACAGCCAGTGCTGGTGCAGCTCCGCCTTGGTCGGTTGGTGGTCAGGGCCAAAGATCTCCGCCAGCGCCGGCCCGAAGCGGCGCTCCGATAGCAACCGGGCGATCAGCGGTCCGATCAGCGGGCGCTGTAGCCAGACCTGGATCGGGCGTGGCCGGTGGAAGCCGGTATAGACCCCGCCGTTCAAGAGCGTCAGGTCCTGTAAGCGCACTCCGAGCCTGCCCTCCTGCTGGCGGGCCAACAGCTCGAGCGAGACGGTGAGGCCGACGTCGTGAGCGACGACGCGTGTCTGGTGGATGCCCAGCTCCTTCCACAGCGCCTCGACGATGTCGGCCTGCTCGAAGGCGCTCCAGTCGTGCCCCGAAGGCTTGTCGGAGTCGCCGAAGCCCAGGAGGTCCAGGACCACCACGGTGTGCCGCGCCGCGAGAAGCGGCAGGATGGGCAGCCAGTCCAAGGACGAGGTTGGGAAACCGTGGATCATGGTCAGCCACGGCCCGCTCCCATACACCCGGGCGAAGACCGTCCGCCGGACGTTGCCGGGCAGCTGCAGTTCGATCCGCCTGCCCTGCTGCCACCAACCCTCGATGTCCCCTGGCAGGGGCTGAAGCGCCGGGACGGGCGCCGCTGTGGGCTCAGCAAGCTCAGCGCGGATCTCCTCCACCACCGCCGCCGGCATCGGGGAACCCTGCGCGGGCGCCGTCATTGGGGCAGTGGACGAGGTCTCCTCGGCCGCCGGCAGGGGGCGGAGGCGCACGTCCTCCTCGAACCGCTCGATCAGTGAGTCGAGGTCCGGCCTGCCCTTTTCTTCAGCCACCCTCCGAGGCTAATGGCTCGTCAGACGGGGATGTTTCCGTGCTTGCGCCAGGGCCTCTCCACCTTCTTCCGTGATGCTATCTCCAGTCCCTCGATGATCACCTTGCGGGTCTCGGCGGGATCGATGACGTCGTCGATCATCCCCCAGCTGGCGGCGATGTAAGGGCTGATCGTCTCCCGGATCATGTCCTCGTAACCCTTGCGCGCGGCGGCGGGATCCTCAGCGGCCTCTATCTGCTTGTTGAAGATGATGTTGACCGCGCCCTCGGGACCCATGACCGATATCTCCGCGGTGGGCCACGCGACGATGAGGTCGGGGTAATAGCCCTTCCCGCACATCACGTAGTAGCCCGCGCCGTACGCCTTGCGAACGATGACGGTGATCTTGGGCACGGTGGCCTCGCTCACCGCGTAGAGCATCTTGGCGCCGTGGCGGATGATGCCCTTGCTCTCGACCTCCTTGCCGACGATGAACCCGGGGACGTCCTGCATGAACAGCAGCGGCACATTGAAGGCGTCGCACATGCGGATGAACCGCGCCGCCTTGTCGGCGGAGTCGTTGTCCAGCGAGCCGGCCTTGACCATGGGCTGGTTGGCCACCACGCCGACGGGTCGCCCGCCCATGCGGACAAAGCCGATGAGGATGTTCTTCGCCCAGGTCGGCTTGACCTCGAAGAAGTGGCCGTCGTCGGCGATCTTCTTGATCACTTTGCGCATGTCGTAGGCCTGCCGCATGTTGGTCGGCACGATCTTCTCGAGTCCCTCGATCAGGCGGTCCGACGGGTCCTCGGTGGCCTTGAGTGGTGGTTGATCGAGGTTGTTGGAAGGCATGAAGCCGAGGAACTCCCGGACGCTGGCGATGCATGCGGCGTCGTCGTCGACCTCGTTATCGCCCACCCCCGACTGGTAGCAGTGCACCTGCGACCCGCCCATCTCGTGGTCGGTCACCTCCTCCCCCGTGGCGGCCTTGACCAGGCGCGCGCCGGCGAGTGACATTGAGGAGGTCTCCTTGACCATGGGCACGAAGTCCGCAAGGCCCGGGATGTACGCGGTGCCGGCGGAGCAGGGGCCCATCATTGCGGACACCTGCGGCACCACCCCGCTCATGTTGACCTGGTCCCAGAACAGGAAGCCGGTGGAGGCGAACGTCGACCCGGTGGCATCCTGGATGCGCGCCCCCGCGGAGTCCAGCAGCCACACCAGCGGGCAGCGGTTGCGCAGCGCCATGTCCCGCGCGCGGCTGGTCTTCTGCGCCTCGCCGACGAACCCGATCGAGCCGGCCATCACGGTGAAGTCGTAGGCCACGACGTAGACGTCGCGCCCGTCGACCTTGCCATGCCCGGTGACGACGCCGTCGGCGGCGGTCTTCTCCGGATCGTAGTCCTCGCCCTTGGTCGACTTCCCGGTGGCCAGCAGGCCGAACTCGACAAAGGTGCCGGGGTCGAAGAGCAGGTCGATCCGCTCGCGAACCGAGAGCTTGTTCTTCTCGTGCTGCCTGGCGACCTTGTCGTCACCGCCCATCCTCAGCGCCTTCGCGCGCCGGGCGTGGACCTCGGCCGCGAGGGTCTCCAATGTGATTGGCTGCTGGGTCGTCTCCGTCATGGCCGAATGCTAGTCAGCCGGTGGCGGCCTTGCGTCGCCTGGCAAGCACCTCGAGCAGACCGGTGTCGTAGACCCCGGAGCGAAATTCGTCGGAGCGCAGCACCTCGAGGTGGGTCGAGAGATTGTTCTTCACGCCCTCGACCCGGAAGGCCTCCAGCGCAGCGATGGAGCGCTCGATCGCCATTTCACGGTCATCGGCGTGAACGATCAGTTTGGCCAGCAGTGGGTCGTAGAAGTGGCTCACACGGTAGCCCGCCGCGACACCGGCGTCGACTCGGATGCCCTGACCTGATGGCGGATCCCACACAGTGATCTCCCCGGGCGACGGGAAGAAGCGCACCGGGTCCTCGGCGTAGATCCGAAACTCGATGGCGTGCCCTGAGCGGTGCAGCACATCGATCCCGGAGTCCTCGCCCGCCGCGATTCTCAGCTGGGCGACCGCCAGGTCCACCCCGAGGGTCTCCTCGGTTATGGGGTGCTCCACCTGCAGCCGGGTGTTCATCTCCAGGAAGTAGAAGCCGGGCTCTGAGTCCCCGCTGCGCCCGTGGATGAACTCCACCGTTCCGGCGCTGCGGTAGCCCACTGCCTCCGCGGCGCGCGCGCCGGCGGCACAGAGGTCCTCGCGCGCCTCGTGAGTCAGGGCCGTGGACGGCGTTTCCTCGATCACCTTCTGGTGTCGCCGCTGCACCGAGCATTCGCGCTCGTACAGGTGATAGATGCGGCCGTCGGCCTCGCCCAGGACCTGTACCTCAACGTGGCGCGGGTTCTCGACGTAGCGCTCAAGGAACACCGAGGCGTCGCCGAACGCGGCGCCCGCTCGCGCCCTCGCGGTCCCCATCGCCGATTCCAGCTCGGCGGCGGATCTGACAACTGTCATGCCGATGCCGCCGCCGCCCTTGGAGGCCTTGACCATCAAGGGGAACCCGATCCGCTCCGCCTCGGCCGCCGCGCCTTCCACGGTGACCGGGCCATCGCTGCCGGGGACCACCGGGACGCCCGCCGCGGAGACGATGTTGCGGGCGTCAACCTTGTCGGCCATCGCACGCATCGCCGCGGGGGGCGGTCCCACCCAGGTCACCCCCTGCTTCGCGCAGGCCTCGGCAAACCCGGGGTTTTCAGAGAGAAACCCGTAGCCCGGGTGGATGGCCTCGGCCTCTGACTGCCGTGCCGCGGCGAGGATCTTCTCGGCATTGAGATAGCTTTCGGCGGCCGGCGACGGCCCGATCGAGATAGCCAGGTCGGCCTGGCCAACAAACGGCGCGTTCTCGTCAGCCTCGGAGTAGACGGCCACCGCTTCGGCCCCGGCGTCGTGGGCGGCCCGAATCAACCGGGAGGCGATCTCCCCGCGGTTGGCGACCAGGATGCGCTTGAACACCGTCGAGATTAAACACAAGGAGGGCGCCCGATGGACGCCCTCCCTGGCCCCTGGATGCTCTAGCTGCTGAGGGAGCCGCCCAGGCCCGGGGAGGTTTCTCCGGGGGCCGGGTCTGTGAGCGTGCTCGCGTTCGACCTGCGGGAGGCGTCGCGGGTCTCCAACAGGCTGTCGACGTTCTCGGTCGACCCCTTCCCGTTGCTGCTCTTGGGTGCCGCGGCGTCGGTTTTGGCGTCGTCGGTCTTATTGTCGTCGCTCTTGCCGACCATCTCGCCGGCCTTATCGGCGACGGTGCTGGCGGCGCTCGCCGCCGTGTGGCTCACCGTGACCGCGGCCTGGGTCGCCGTCTGTGCGTAGTCCTGCATGGTGTCCTTGTTCTCGCTGTAGAAACCAAGCAGCTTGCCGCGCCGTTCGGCACCGTGGTCAGGGTCCAGCAAGTACATCGCACCCGCTCCAACGGCAACGCCCATCAACATCCGCTTCATCGCAACCTCCTCAGGTCCAAAGCCCCAGAATTAGTGATATCGATGGTATCACCTTGGCGAAGGTGGGGCGCGGTCAGCCCGAGTAGCGCCGCGAAATCACCGACACCAGCTCCTCTTCGGTGGGAATGAAGGTCAGACGGCGCCGGCGACGACCCGTGCGGCGCTCCTTGAGCATGAATTGCTCCTGGCTGCTCAGTACGATGTCGATCAGGTCGGTGACGGTGCTGTCCTCGCGCACCGGGATACCTTCATGAAGGAGCTTGTCCCGCAGCGCCGGGGTCATCGACCCGGCCTCGCGCATGTTGAGCTCCTCCAGAGCCAGCAACAGGTCGTCGAGCCGTCGTAGGCCCGCCCGCCGGTCGTTCTCGTCGAGCGGTGAGTAGAACTCCTGGTCTGTGACCTGCTTCACGGCATTCCCTCCGGGATGCGCATCGTATCACCTGTCACCGAACTGTCACAATCGGCGGCGGTCCGGCGCCATCACTGTGGCTACGAAACGCGCTTCAGCCAGAGCTTCGGGTCGCGGACCTCGGCCAGCGTGGGCAGGTTCCCCGCTGATTCCCACACCGCGGAGAGCCGCTTCATCCCGCCCTGCTTCATCACCGCGTCGCAGAACGCCTCACCCTGGACGTACTGCTGCAGCTTCATGTCCATCCCCGTGATCTTGAAGAACGCCCGCTCCGCGGCGCTGCGGTTGGCGGAGCGCTGGTTGAACTCCGCGTCGACCTGGTCGAAATTCGGCAGGTGGGCGCGGCCGACGCGTCGCATCATCACGTTGCTGAAACCCTCGAGCAGGGACATCGTTGCCTGCACCTGCTGCATCGCCTGCCATTGCTCCCGAGCGCCGACCGTCATGGCGCGCAGCACCTCGAATTTTCCCGGACGCTCGGCCGACAGCAGCCGGTGCGCGATCAGTTCGCGAATCATGTCGTTCATGTGCTCGCGCAGCCACGGGTGCCCCTCGAATTCCCACGCGTGGGTGACCTCATGCAGCACCAACCACTGCCGCACCTGCTCGGATGGCAGGTCGGTCTTCTTCTCCCAGTTCTCGATGTTCGGCTCGACCAGGTAGAGGGCGGTGGGTTTGGCGACGCCCGGTGCGGCCATCAACACCGGGTCGTACTGCCCCAGCACGCGCTTGGAGAGGAACCCCAGGAGAACACCCATGTACTCGCTGACGCCGCGCCTCCCCAGGTCGGTGGCGTAGCTGGCCGGGAGCATCTCCTGCACCTTGAGAACCGGCTCGAGGAGGTCCTGGAAGAGGCCCAGGTTGACATCGATCCAGCCCCGCCGGTCGAGCACGGTGAAGGTCGGGAAGGGCGTCCTGGGGAGGTCCTCGCCGAGTGCCTCGGACATCCAGGGCCGCAGTTCGGCGAGGGCGGCATCGTACCGGTGGCCGAGCTCCGTCGCGTTGAAGGCGATTTTGGGGTGGCCGGTCTCGCCGGACCGTCCTATCGCCCGGCGGCGGACGACGTCCCAGTCGATCAGACGGGCCCGCTCATCGGGCCGGGGCTTCGAAAGCTCGCGTGCGACCAGGGCGCCGGCCGTCAGCACCAAACCGCTGAGCAGTTGGGCGCGGCCTTTGGGCGGCTTACGGAGGGCCATACGAGACGTTAGCGCAACGCACAATAGGTGCCGATGGGTGAAGAGGTCGAGGTGACCATCCGGCGGGCCCGCGAGAGCGACGCGCCGTTGATGGCCGCGTGGCGGAATATCCCCGAGGTGCGGCGCTACCAACCGCTCTTCCCCGGGGTGCCGGCCTCACAGCTGCGCCGCAACCTCCGCCGCCAGAGCGGTTTCTCGCTCGAGGGGCAGCGAGGGCGCGGGGTGACCTGGATCATCGAGGCCGACGGCAACGCCGCGGGCTGGGTGTCCTTGCGCCACGTTGACTGGTATGCCAAGTCGGCGAGCGTGGGGTTCTCAATTGCCCCCTGGGCGCAGGGGAAAGGGATTGCACGGCGCGGTGTGGCGCTGGTTCTGGACCTGGCCTTCATGCCGGGGCGGATGCAGCGGGTGGAGGCGGATTGCGACGTTGAAAACGAGCGCAGCTTCCACCTCATGGAGAGCCTCGGCTTCCAGCGCGAGGGGACCATGCGGGCCTTCGCCAGGATGCCCGAGGGGCGCCGCGACTTCTACCTCTACAGCCTGCTGCGCGACGAGTGGCACGGGATGCCGGGGTCAGTCCTTTACCAGTAGCGCTCCTCTCGCCATGGGTCGGCCGAGTTGTTGTAACCGGCGCGCTCCCAGAACCCCAGCTGGTCCTTTTCGACGAACTCGATCGACTCGATCCACTTGGCGCTCTTCCAGAAGTAGCGCTTGGGCACCAGCGCCCGCAACGGGAAGCCATGCTCGGGGGCCAGGTCCTCGCCGTCGTGGGCCCAGGTCAGCAGGACGTCTTCGTCCATCAGCGCCTCAAGCGGCAGGCTGGTGGTGAAGCCGGCGTTGCAATGGAAGATCACGAAGTGGGCATCGGTCGAGGGCTGAACCAGCTTCACCACCTCGCTGAACGCGACCCCGTTGAAGTCGTTGTCCAGCCTGGACCACGTGGTCACGCAGTGGATGTCGCAGTGCACGATCTTGGTGGGAAGTGCCTTGACCTCGTCGAGGGTCAGGACCGTCTCGTTGGCCACCAGGCCGTGCACGCGGAGGCGCCAGCGGGCCATGTCGTAACGCGGAATGTCGCCGTAGTGGAGCACCGGCCACTTTTCGGTGAGTACCTGCCCGGCGGGTAGCCGCTCCGGGTTCTGGACAACCCGCGGATCAGGCGTCTTGCGGAACATGAAGCTCACGAGGAATTGATTCTAGGTGGGCCTATGCTCGAACAATGACCGGGGCATCAACCGGGGTGGCGCTGCGCGCGGCGGGGCTGGCCGACGTCCCGACGATCGTCGCGGTGCAGGCCGCGAGCTGGCGGAGCGCGTACCGCGGCATCGTCGATGAGGCTTTCCTGGAGGACATCCCGATGGCCCAGTGGGTCGAATCGTGGCGGGCGCATTTCTTCGCCGGCGACACCATGGCGTTGGTGGCCGAGGAGGGGGGCCGGGTGATCGGCTTCGCCAGCGTTGGGCGGCCGGACCCCTCGGAGAACCTGCCCACCTCGGTCGCGGAACTCCACACCATATATATGGGCGCCGCTCATTACGGCCAGGGGATCGGACAGCTCCTGATGACCGCAGCCCTCGACCACCTGCGGTCCGAGGGATTCACCGAGGTGGTGCTCTGGGTCCTGGAGCAGAACGAGCGCGGCCGCCGGTTCTACGAGCGGGGCGGGTGGGTGACCGACGGCGCCAGCGCCGCGGACTGCTGGGGCGCGACGAGCGTGGCGCGGGTGCGTTACCGACTCACGCTGGATTGAGCGGCTGGGCGGGCATCAGGGGCCGCCCAGCCGACTCCTTGTCTAGGCGACCGCCCGGTTGAACGACCTCGCACCGATGACCACCCCAACGATGCAAAGCGCGACCATGATCGCCAGTCCTTTGAGAACGTCGGGGCTGCCGGAGTTGCCGTTGAAGAGGTCGCGCGCGGCCGTCACCGCGTATGAGAGGGGGTTGCCGGCGGCCACGTTCTGGAGCCACTTCGGCGCCAGCGTCAGGGGCAGCAGCACCCCGGACAGCAGCAGCAGGGGAAGGCTGAGGGTGAAGATCAGCGGAGCGTACGAGTCCTCACTGCGCAGCGCGAGCGCGGCGGCGTAACAGAGGGACGACATCCCAAGCCCGATCAGGGCGACCAGGCCGAGCATGACGACGACCCCGAAGAGGGTGGGTTTGAGGCCGAAGGGAATCGAGAGCAGCAGCAGTATGAGCGACTGCGCAACAAGCACCAGGATGTCGCGGAGAGCGCGACCCATGAGCAGTGCGAAACGGCTCACGGGCGTGACCCGGAACCGCTCGATGACCCCGGCACGAAGCTCGGCAATGAGCCCGAATCCGACCCCGCTGGCGCCGAACAGACCCAGCTGGATCAACAGGCCGGGGACAAAGACGTTGTAGGCGCCCCCGGGTGGGAACCCCTGGGTCGCGGAGATGCTCTTGAGCAGCGGCGCGAAGAGCACCAGGTACAGGATGGGCTGGATCAACCCGATGATCACCCAGGCCGGGTTACTCAGGAAGATCCCGATGTAGCGCTGGAACACCAGCCATGTGTCGCGAGCAAATTTCATCTCTCTCCTCTCTCTTAGGCCGCGGTCTCGCGCAGCGAACGTCCGGTCTGGCGCAGGAAAACGTCGTCAAGGCTTGGTCGCGACATGGCTAGGCTGGCCATCTCGATCCCGGCACCGTCGAGCAAGCGCAGGATGGCGGGCATCGCGGTGTCGCCGCGCTCCACGTAAAGACGCACCAGGCTTCCCTCGTCGAGGTTGGCCTCGCGCACGAATGTCTGCGTGCGCAACAGCTCCAGCGCCTGGTCGTGGGCACCGTTGACGCCCAGCGTGACGACGTCACCGGCGACCTGCCGCTTGAGCGCATCGGGTGTCCCCTCGGCGACGATCGTGCCCTGGTCGATGATCGCCAGGCGGTCACAGAGCGCGTCGGCCTCCTCGAGGTAGTGGGTGGTGAGGAAGACCGTGGTGCCGGTGTCGCTGAGCTTGCGCACCTCGTCCCACATGTGGGCCCGGCTCTGCGGGTCGAGGCCCGTGGTGGGCTCGTCGAGGAAGAGCAACGACGGCTTGTGCATCAGCCCGATGCCGATGTCCAGGCGGCGCTTCTGCCCCCCTGAGTAGGTCTTGGTGCGGCGGTCCCCGGCGTCGGTCAGGTCGAGGGTCTCCAGCAGCTCCTGGGCGCGCGCGTTGGCGTCCCTGGAGTTCATGCCGTAGAGGCGGCCCTGCAGCACCAGTTCGGTGCGGCCGGAGACGTCGGGGAAACTGCTGCCGGCCTGGCTGACGTAACCGATGCGCTCGCGCACCCTGCCCGGCTCCTTGCGGAGGTCGGCGCCGGCCACGGTGGCCTCGCCCCCCGATGGCGGAAGCAGGGTCGAGAGCATGCGCAGGGTCGTCGTCTTACCTGCGCCGTTGGGGCCGAGGAAGCCGAAGATCTCGCCCTTCTCAACCTTGAGGTCGACGCCCTTGACGGCCTCGACCACGGACTTGCGGGATTTGAATGTGCGGCTGAGGCCGCGCGTCTCGATCATGCTGTCTCCTCTCTCTTTGTCTGTGGATTCAATGCGTCGGCGTAGAGCGGGTCCTGGCCTCGGCGATGCTGGCTCTCGGCGATGTAATCGGCGAACTGTTCGTGGAGCCATTCCCTGCTCCATCCCAGCGTCCCGGCGTCGATTTCGGCGAGCACGCTGTTCACCCAGGCCAGCTCCGCGGTCCCCGTGGCCATCGAGTGCTCAAGCTCCAACACGACAAGACGCGGCAGCCTTCCCTCTTCCAGGAGAACCCGCATCCCCTCCTTCAGTCCGGCGATCTCGCCTCGGAGCGCGACGCTGCGGCTGTAGAGGGCTTCCCTGGCGCGATCCTGCGGGAGGTAGGCCAGAAACCCCACTGCGATGTTGAACACCGAGGGTTCGGGAATTGGTCGCTCCAGCAGCTCGGTGAGCCAGTCGATCAACTCGTCCTGACCGTGGTCGGTGATCCGGAAGACGGTCCGCTCGGGCCGTCGCCCGTCGCGGCTGGTCTCCATGGCCTCGACCAGTCCCTCGCGCACCAGCTCATCAATGGCGTGGTACAGGGCCCGGGTCTTCCCAGCGGCGAAGTTCTTGTGCCGCCCGCGCATCTGGCGCTGGATCTCGTAGGGATGGCTGGGCTGCTCGCTGAGCAGCGCGAGGGCGGTCAGAGCGACCATGTCCCGCTGGCTTGTGCGTTTCTCCATAGTGCAACTTGCACTATAGCGTACAGCACTATGGCGGTGTCAAGTGACCCCGTCCGAGGAACAGTGCGAGAAGCCCAGCCAGCAGGGCGCAGCCCAGCGCGATCGCGAGGGGGGATCGCCAGGCCGGCGTGGCGGGCGCCAGCGCAGCAGCGGCCACCGTGGCGGGTGCACGGCGATGGGCGATCTGCGGCGCCGCGAGGCCAGCCGAGGCGCCGGGTGATACCGCCGCCCCCTGGTCGGCGGCGGGGGCCGCCGGGTCACTGGAGGCTTGACCGGCGACCGTGGCGGGCTGGGTGGCCGCTGCTGCGGCGGGCGGTGCGACCTGGGGTGGCGGGGGCGGGGCGGGGGGTATGACCGGCAAGCCGGCCCCGCTTCCGGACTGGCGCGCCTGCGCGGAGTTGGGATCGAGCATCACCGAGGACTCATCGACGGCCTCGAAATCCGCGGCGGGGATACCCTTAAGCTCACTCAGGAGGCTGTCGGGCCAGGCGTTGTTGGCGTCGCCCTGGAAGTACCAGTTGGAGCCGTTATCGGCTGCGATGACGCCGTAGTGCTGGAACGCCCGCATGATCACCTGGGCCCTGGGGCTGAACCCGGCCAGGCTCACGCCGGCCTTCATCCGGAACCGCGCCCCCATCGGCGGGTTCACGGCCGCCGACCCAGAGCCGGCCTGGTGGCGCGCGGGCCAGATGTATGCCGCTGCCGAGCGCTGCACCGTGAAGCGGATCGCGTGGTTGACCGCCCCACTGTTGACCTCGTCGAGGCGCAGCAGCCCCGGGAAGATCGGCAGGCCGGCAGCATCAGCGGAGGTCCAGCCGGCGGGCCGGAGCCCGTTGCCGTTGAGATTGAACACCGCGCCCGAGCCGGCGGTCGAACCGCCCGCCTGGTAGTGGGCGTCGTACAGCTCATAAAGGGTGCAGCTGCCGCGATCGACCATCAGGGCATGCCGGTCGCCGCTGGCGGCGGCCCCGCCTTCGATCTGGGTGTCCGGTCCCAGCGGATAGGGCCCGCGGTCGCTCTCGCTGGCGTACTGGAACGTGACACTGACCTTCTGGTGCGAGCTGTCGACCACGTTGAACGGGATCCCGTAGGGAGCGTTCGGGTCGTCCGACGGTCCGAAGTCCGGGTGCAGGTTTCGACCGGCGGTTGCGTCGGTGGCAGCCATCCAGGCGGCGCTGTTGGCGCTCACGGGAAGGGTCGAGATGTCGGTGTTCCACACGTTGTTGGCCGGGAACACGCTGCACCCCGTTCCCGGCACCGCGGCGGCCGCCGGCGCGGCGAACACGGGCCCGGAGAGAAGCGCGGCGACGGCGGCAACGAGGGCGCGCATGACCCCTCCAGCCTATTGCGGTCGTACCGGGGCCGCCCCACAAGGAACGGTCACGGATCGCTGACGATCCATGAATAGCCCCTGGCCCGAGTTGCTGCGCCCGCTGTCTCTTGGCACTCGGGTTGGCTTAGCACTAGCGAGGGTAGAGTGCTAATATCGCCTTGCAAGACTGGGAGAGCTTTGAGTCTCTCCACTGACCCAACGGGACAGGAAAACCACCAGGAGGATTCAGCATGCCCAAGCAGCTGCTATACGCAACTGACGCCCGGGCGGCTCTTAAGAGGGGTGTCGACAAGGTGGCGGACTCGGTCCGTATCACCATCGGCCCCAAGGGTCGCAACGTAGTTCTGGACAAGAAATTCGGGAGCCCCACGATCACCAACGACGGTGTGACCATCGCCAAGGAGATCGAGCTCGAGGACCCCTTCGAGAACATGGGCGCCCAGCTGGTCAAAGAGGTCGCCTCGAAGACCAACGACATCGCTGGTGACGGCACCACGACCGCCACGGTCCTGGCCGCCGCGATCATCAACGAGGGCCTCAAGAATGTCGCCGCGGGCGCCAACCCGATGATGCTCAAGCTGGGCATCGAGAAGGCCGTCGAGGCCGTCGTCGAGGTGATCAAGAAGCAGTCCACGACGATCTCGTCCCGCGACAAGATCGCCCAGGTTGCCTCCATCTCCGCCGCTGATGCCAGCATCGGCGAGGTCGTCGCTGACGCCATGGAGAAGGTCGGCAAGGACGGGGTGATCACCGTCGAGGAGTCCAAGGGCCTCGAGACCGAGCTGGAGCTGGTCGAGGGGATGCAGTTCGACAAGGGCTACATCAGCGCCTACATGGTCACCAACCCGACCCGGATGGAGGCCGTCCTCGAGGACCCCTACATCCTGATCACCGACAAGAAGGTCAGCTCGATCCAGGACCTCCTGCCGATCCTCGAGAAGGTCGTCCAGAGCGGCAAGCCGTTGCTGGTGATCTCAGAGGATGTCGAGGGCGAGGCCCTGGCGACCCTGATCGTCAACAAGCTTCGCGGCACCTTCACCGCCGTCGCCGTCAAGGCGCCGGGCTTCGGTGACCGCCGCAAGGCCATGCTGCAGGACATCGCCATCCTGACCGGCGGCCAGGTCATCAGCGAGGAGGTCGGGCTCAAGCTCGATACCGCCCAGCTGAGCAGCCTCGGCAAGGCCCGTCGGGTCAGCGTGACCAAGGACGACACCACCATCATCGAGGGTGCCGGCAGCAAGGACGACATCACCGGCCGGGTCAACCAGATCAAGGCCGAGATTGACAAGTCGACCTCCGACTGGGACAAGGAGAAGCTCCAGGAGCGCCTGGCCAAGCTCTCCGGCGGCGTTGCCGTAATCAAGGTCGGAGCCGCGACTGAGACCGAGCTCAAGGAGCGCAAGCACCGCATGGAGGATGCTGTCTCCGCGACCCGCGCGGCCGTGGAAGAGGGCATTGTTCCTGGTGGCGGTGTGGCCCTGGTCCGTGCCATCAAGGCGCTGGACGGCCTCAAGCTCGAGGGCGACGTCGCCACCGGTGCCAACATCCTGCGTCGCGCCCTGGAGGAGCCCATCCGCCAGATCGCACAGAACGCCGGGGTCGAGGGCTCCGTGGTCGTCGACAAGGTGAAGAGCCTCAAGGGCGACATGGGCTTCAACGCCTCAACCGGTGAGTACGTCGACATGACCAAGGCCGGGATCATCGATCCCACCAAGGTCACCCGGTCGGCGTTGCAGAACGCGGCCTCTATCGCCGCCATGCTGCTCACCACCGAGAGCCTGGTCACCGACCTGCCCGAGAAGAAGGGTGGCGCACCGACGCCGCCGATGCCGGAGTACTAGGCCTAAGCCTCAGAAGACACAGGGACCATCAAGGGCCGTCCGGGGAAACCCAGGCGGCTCTTTTTTTGTTCTACACTGACGCCCGAGTACGTTGGCCCAGTGTGCCATATAGAGAGAGGGACAGCAGCGGAACCTATGGCCCCACTGGCACAGAAGCCTGCGGAGAGGAGTCCCCAAGCGTGAAGCGCCGCCACCGAGGTCTCGCTGCGACGGTGCTCCGAGTGCTGGTCGCCATCCTCGTCCTGATCGCCGCCCAGCCAGTCGTCGCTGCGCCCGTAGCGGCGCGTACCCGACCCGAGCTGCCGCAGGCAAAGGGATTGGGTCCGCGGCCGGGTCCCAGTCCCACAGGCGACTGTCGTGACCCGATGCCGGACCCTGGTCAGAAGTGCGTCCAGGACACACGCCTTGGCACCCTGAGCGTGTCGCCGCACGTAGTCCAGGCGTGCAAGCCGGGGACCAGCCCGGGTAATTGTCCCAAGATCACAGCAACGTTCAGCCCGAAGGTCGGCGGGGACATCTATAGCGGGGCGGCCGCCTGGCAGATGAGCTTTGGCAAGTGCACCAGCCATTTCTCACCCGCGGCGGATATCGCCCCGGGAAAGATTGGAGGCACCAACACCTGCAGCGCCGAGGCGACGGGGGCCACCGGGGGATGGACCACGCTGTCCATCGGCATCACCGGGTTCTGCGGATCAGTCGCCGCGGCGCAGTCCGGCCACGCCGAGTTCGCCGGCTGCCTTTCAACGGTCGCCAGCGATTACTACGCGATCCTTCCTTACAACGTCGGCTTCCTGGACGGTGTCGTGACCCAGAAGGATGGGAAGACGCCGGTCGCGGGCGTATATATCCAGATCCGGTCCGAGGACAACAAGCGATCGGTCGCCCTTACGGATTCAACCGGCTACTACAGCGCGTTCGTTGACGCTGGCACGTACACCGTCTGTGCCTGTTTCTTCAAGGACAATCGCCTCAACCAGGGGCCGCCTGACAGGTTCACCCCCGATGCGCCAAAGCTCACTATCGACGGGTACACGACTCAGAATTTCGCAGAGGGCGGCTACAACTTCTCCGGCCAGGTCACGCGCAAGGTGACACATCCTGGCGACAAGCCCCTCGCCGGGGTGCACATCGCCTTCACCGGGAAGCAGGGCACCAATCGCGAGGCGGTCACCGACGCCAAGGGCAAGTACCGCATCACCGTGCCGGAGGAGGCATACGTCGGCGAGGGACTGACTCCGCCGCCGCTGCGAGCGGGCGAATCGATTGCGGGCGCGCCGTATCAGTGCGTGGTCGGCGGGGTGGCATCGCACACGGCCCAATGCGTCCTGGACGCGATCGGGGATCGAGACAACGTCGACTTCGTCTTCAACAACGAGTTCAACCTCGAGCTCAAGAAGGATCCGACCAACCTCATCCCCGGCCGCAACGTGCACGAGATAACCGCCGCGGTAACGGACGGGCTGGGTGACGCGGTGGCAGGGGCCAAGGTCCAGTTCACCGCCGAAGTGCCAGTGGGGCGCGTGGTGCTTGGTGATCCCGAGGGCCACCTGTTGTATCCAACCGCGGACCCCGGACCTGATGTCGAAGGCCTGCCGCCGGGCACCTTCACCGGAATCACCGACGGTCAGGGCCTGGTCGTGATCGACGCGTGGACAGGCATAGGTTCGCAGGCAGGGACACTGACGGTAAAGGCGGTCATCGACAACGGCGATACGGCCCCGCAGCTTTCGACCGTGCGCAGCGAGCAGGCCGACCTTCCCGCCGAGCCCCCGGCGGCGGGCGGCGGCGGGCCGAGTCTCCCGCCCGACCTCGGTGACATCCTGGACAGGGGAGTGCGCGGCAGGCTGGCCGCGCGCCCGGCGCCGTCCTCCACGGCTGCCGACCTGCAGGCCACGGTGCTCAATTCCCTGCTCGCACTTAGCGACACTGGGAATGCCGATTTCGTTCCCCTCAGGACCGCGGACGGCAAGGGCGGGGTGGTTGCCTACCCGAAGAACGTCGACGCGAAAGACGCACGTTCCCTTGCCGCTTACATCGCCGGAAAGAAGACGTCGCCCACGAGCCCGGCGATCACCCAGGCGCAGGTGATCGACATGGATGAGGTCAGCAAGCTGGTCAAAGACCCTGCGTCCAAGCGGATCATTCCCGCGAAACTCATCCCGCTCACGACCTGGGCCGCGGGCAGGACAACCAGCGTCGGGATGCTCGACAAGAGCGACGCATCCAGCTCGCTCTACCTCGGCTACCCCAGCCCCCGGTCGGTTCAGAGAAGGACCCCCCGGGACAAGGCCCTCGGTGCGAGTCTGAATGCGCGGCCGCTGATAAGAGTGCGCGGCGCGGTTGCCGCAACCGTCGTTCAGCGAGCGGCTACCCTGACCACCGGGGCGCCGGCCGGTAGCCGCGTCGGGTTCCTGTTGGATAGCGGGAGCAGCGGCACGCGCGCCATAAACGAGATCGGAGGTGCCGAGATCATCGCCCGTGCCCAGTTCAAGCTGGCGAGCTCGGTGAGTGCGCCTGGCCTTCCGGTCGCGGCCGAGTCGGCGCTCGCCGACGCCGATCTGATCCTGGTCCCGCCTGGTGACTACGACATCACGCTGACCGGCACGTCCTCAGGTCCGGCCGCCGTGGAGATCGCCTCAGGCGCGGGGAGCACTCCCTTCACCTCCTTTGCCTTCAGTGCAACCTCGGGGGACACCGCCGTCATCCAGCTCGCGGCCGACGGAACGACAGACCAGACCGTGCGGGTCGGCGGCAGGACGGTGAAGGCAGCCGCCGGCCCGCGGCTTCATGTCCAGGGTCTGCCGCAGAGGCTCACTGCGCTCAGCACCGAGACCCCCAAGGTGACCGTGGTGGACGACTACGGTGCCCTTATCGCCGGTGCCCGGGTCCAGCTTGTCAACGCCGCCAACGATTTCCACGCCTGGACGGGACCAGATGGGACCGTCAGGCTGAAGGTCGCGCCCCTCACCACAGCTCCGCTGAAGGTGACGGTTTCGCAGCTGGGTTACGTGCCGGCCACCGCGACGATCGCGGTCCGTCCCGCGGTGATCAAGGCTCCCGACACCGCCCGGCTGCTCGCCGGTACCCGTGACCCGGGCACGACGGCGCTGCTGACTGCGTTGCTTACACCGGCCAACCTGATCGCTGTCGTGATCCTCGTGCTGCTCGCCTCGTTCGCGGTCTGGTGCGTGCGGCGGCGGCGCGAACTTCTCCAGATGCTCGAGCCGTGAAAGAGAGCCCCGAGCCCACGGGATCCAAAGGCGAGACCAGGGCTAAGCGTGTCCCCAAGCCCGCGGGATCCAAAGGCGCGACCAGGCCGAAGCGTGCCCCCAAGCGCGCCTCGACGCCCGACAGTACATCCCCAGAGGAATCGGTCGATTTCGTGGCCAACGCCGCACCGGCTTCCGTCGCAGAGCCCGCTCCTGCCGTCGCGCCGGACGAATCCTCTCCGCCGTTTGGCTTCATTGACAGCGTCGCCCTTGTCGCCAACGGCGCCGGCACATGGATCCGCGCCAACGTTCCCAGATGCATCCTGTTTGCCGTCGGTGGCCTGGTGGTCGGTTGGCTTGCCAACATCGTCCTGCTGGCTTTTGTCTACGAAGGCATTGGCACCGCGCCGCGCGCCAACCTCGCCACCGGCACTCACAACCAGGTGTCAGGCGCGATCTTCTGGGCCATTCTCTCCTCGGTTGTATCTGGACTCATCAGCTACCGGCTGCGGGTCGGCAAGGAGCGATTCTGGAAAGACCTCCGTGGCTTCCCGAAATCGCTTCTCACCCTGGCCAGGGTCGAGCGTGCCGCCACTGGCTCGAGCCTGCTCTGGGGATTCGGCGGTGCCATGCTCGTGGGGGTCGTCGTCTCGCCCGCGCTAGGTGGCGCTTTCGCGCTGGGCCTACTTTTCTTCGTGGGTCGCTTCCTCCGGCCGGTGGCGAGCGCCGCCGTCAGCAGCATCTGGCGGACAGTGGTGAAACGAATTGCCGGCGGGCGAACGCGGCCGCCAGAAGAAGCGGCGCTCGCGATGGCGCTGCTTGGAAGCGCCGTTGCGCTTGCCGGGTCTGTCGCAATTACCAACCCAGCGGTGAAAATCGCGCTGGCGCTCTCTGCTGGGGGAGCAGCGTTCCTGATCAGCCGGCGCACCCCCATGCCCATCCCCGCACCGGCTGTCCTGGCGCTGCTCGCCCTCGGATCGGCCTTGCTCGTGGCGCTTGGGCACGAAATATCGGCGCTTGCGTGCGACGGCGGCTACACCTCATGTGGCGGGACGGTGCAGGACTGGCTGAGCTGCGGGGCAGGCCCCGTCTTGGGGAGCGCCGGGCTGGGGGCGATCGCGAGCGCCGGCGGCGGTGTCGCCGGTGGCGGCGTGGGAGGGGGCTGGGACCCTGACCGGTGGTCGAACCCTCGGGCGAAGGCGGTCCGCGATTACCGCCGTGCCCACCCCGAAGACCCCGACCGCAACCGGTTCTCCCCGGGGGATGCCTTCGACGATCCGGTCACGAGGTTCAACCGGGCCTATGCCGAGACTGATGCCGGCAAGGCGGAGAGGCGAGGACCAACCACCGAGGAGGCCTTCCTCGACAATGCCTGGCGCGACCTCGCCAACGGACGGACCCTGGACAACATCGTCAACACCCTGGTGTCGATGGACGACAAGTTCGAGCGCGGCCTCAAGACGATGATCGTCGACCCACTCCGAAAGGCGGGCGACATCATCGCTCATCCCGATCAGTGGGAAGGCGCGTCGGACGCGACCAAGAAGGGCATGGCCGACGCGCTCAGCATGCTGTCCAGAGAGGGATTCGAAAAGTTCAAGGGCATGACCACCGCGCAGGCCATGGCCCTGCGAGACAATGTTGGCGAGTTCAACGACGCCGTGTATCGGCACGACGACCAGAAGGCCAGCCGGATCATCGGTGAGTTGGCCGGCGAGGCCCAGATTCAGGCCGTGTTGTTCAGTGCGCAAGACGCCCTCGTGGGACAGCTAATGGACGGGTACAAGGGAGTGGTCGCCGCGCGGGCAGCGGCCAGGGCCGCGGCCGCCGGGGCCGATGCCGTGGCTCCCGCGGCGGGCGTCATCGGCGCCTCAACGGAGGCAGCCGCCGGCTCAGTAGAGGCGGCCGCCGGGTCCGCGACTGCGCCGAGGCCAACCGTCCCCGAAGCGCCGCCGGAAGTCCCAGTGGTCCCCGAAGCACCGCCGCCAACCCCACCGGAGGCCGCACCACGGCCCGAGGCCCCACCCCCCCCCGAGGCTGCCCCCGCGCCAGCAAAGCCTGCGCCACCGGCAGCGACGCCCGCGGTTCCCGATGCGGCCGCGCCCCCCGCGGCCACGCCGCCCCCCCCGCCGGCGGCGCCCGCCGATGTGCCCGGATCACCCTCCCACGAGGGCGGGCCCGCTGACCTGCTTCCCGCGCACCGGGTGCGGGAGCCCCCGCGGCTCTCCGCGGTGGAGTTCAACGAAATCCTCGCGTCAAAGATCGAGACGCCTGGCGGCGCCGCCTTTGGGGCCGCCAGCGACAGTGCAATTGCGAATGCCACTACCGTTCCCGCGCCGGCGGACGGGGCCTTCATCGCGACCGTCCACGGTGGGCGCCAGGAGGTCTACATCGGGGGTCGTGCGGTGAGCGCCGCTGACTTTGCCAGGCTCCTCCGCCAGAGCGACTGGAAGGAAGGACAGAACGTCCTGCTCGCCTCATGCCGGACCGGCGCCGAGGTGGACGGCTTCGCCCAGAGATTGGCGACCATCCTGGGCGTGGAGGTAAAGGCCCCGGCGACGCTTGCCTGGTCGCCCAAGGGTCAGCTGCCGTACGCCCGCACACCATACTGGTATGAGACAAAGGTCGATTCGATAACGACCATGGCGGACGGGAGCACTGTGACCACCAAGGTGACGGAGATCCGCATGAGAGCAGGTGCGGAGAGCTTCTGGAACGTTTTCAAGCCTCCGACGGTGACCGTCCCATGAAGCAGGTAGCCCTATGGGACAGGCTGGTGGATGGCGTCCCAGCAATCGACCCTGACCATCCGACCATTCCCAGGGCGGAGCGCGCCAAATTGGTGCGGTACCTCAACGCGGGGGCGGTCGTGGCCGCCACCACGGATAAAATGCTCGACCGCCTGGCAGGCCCAGACGGGGAGGACGTCGTTCCGATGAACTTCCGCACCGACGGCACGTGGACCTGGAACGACGAAGTTACGTACTACCTCCAGACTTACGGGTACGCCCCGAAGGAACCCTTCCTTACCTACGTTCGGAGCCTGAAGTTCCGACCGCCGAAGGTGAGCACCGAAGAGCTTGACGCGGCCATCAGGGACGTCTTTGGACCTGCGCCCACATCAGGGATACCGGCAACAGGTCGGTAGCCGCGGCGAATCGCAGCGGGACAGCGACAGTACGGTGGCACTCGCTGGGGACCTGAATGATCACTCGAGCTGACGAGCGTCTACCGGGATGTGTTGGGTAAATACTGGGGCGAAGGGACGGCCGGGACGCTGCCACGTCGCCTATCGGCGACGGCCTCGATCCGGGCGTAGCGGACCACCTCGTAAGTACCCTGGGCGTCGCTCGTGGGAGGGCCGGGGCACACCGGGTCCGTCGCCGGCTTCCCGGAGCAGGACTGCGTGTACGTCAGCAGGGTTGCGCCATCGGCAGTCACCAGGGCACCGAAGTCGTCGTAGAGAAAGTCGCCCAGGGGGGTGCCCGAGGGCGTGGCGGCCAGGACCGGGTCGAGGGGAGTGACCGCAAAGGCCGCGCCACTGTCGCTTGAGCGCGCCAGCACAAGGTGCCACTCCTGCGATGCGCCAGCAGCAGGGCCGCTGCCGTACCACGCCACCGAAACCAGCGCCCCGCGTACGGCGACGCTCGGCACCGTGGCGAGGTTCCAACCCAGCGGGGCGTCCAGCGGACGGGGGTGGAGCCGCCAGGACCTCCCAGCGTCGCCCGAGGTCCAGAGGTGGACGTGCTGCGTGTCGGTGACCGCGACCGCCAGATTGGGCCCATCGGCGCCCATGCTCATGGGCCAGACGCCGTCGTTGAGAGGAACCCGCAGCGCGGCGTCAGGTAAGAGCTGATCCTGCCAGCTGGCGCCCGCGTCGGAGCTGGTGGCGATATGCAGCCCCTGGTGATCCGCTGACCCGTTGCAGTTGAGATTGGTCTCCGGGACGACGTCACATGCCAGGTACGCCAGGAACACTCGGCCAGCGCTGGCCACCAGCTTGCCCATGACCTGCACGCCGTTGAGTTGCTCCGCGGGCGGCTCGACGGAGGTGCTGCTGAGCGGGGTCGCGGCAACCTCGCCCGCCGCGGCCGTGTCGAACAGCGCGCACCCGTCGAAGTGATCGACTCGCGGCGCGGCGGCGAGGTTCTGTGAGCCCGACAGCGGGTGATATTGCAGAAACAGGTCGCAGGTCCCCGACGCGGCGAGCCAGGGCCGATCGATGCCCGCGGCCGTGAACGGGGCCGCGGTGATGTCTGCCAGGCGCCACGAGGCGCCATCGTCGCCGCTGATTGCCAGGGTTGCGCTCAGCGCCCAGGCCGACACCACGTAGAGCAGCGGCGGCCTCCCGGCGCGGGCCGCCGGTTGCACCACCACGTCGGTGTCCTCGCCCCCGGGGCTCTCCGCCGCCGCGGCCTTGACGGTGGCGAGGGGGTCAGCCACGAAGCGATACGTCCGGCCGCCGTCCTTCGATACCCATACGGGCGCGAAGGTCGCCAGGGGGCCCTGGCTGGAGGGGTCGTGGCACAGCCCCTGGGAGGTGAAGAGGTGGTTGTCCGCCAATGGGCAGTGGTTGCCGGCGACCCAGGTCCACCCGCGAGGATCCGCGGCCATGCCGGGTTCCCACGACCACGGCGAGTGCGAGCGCGCGGGGTCAGGCGGCATCGTCCCGGTGATGACGTTCGAGGGGGATGATGGGGCGACGCTGGCAGGCGCCGGCAGCAGGGCGGCCACCAGCGCCAGCAGCAATACAGGTCGCCGGAATCGCGATTTTGGCGAGAAGGGTGCCGTCATATAGTCAGATGGTCGTACACTGGCGGCCGATCTACCAACCGGAGGATGAGAATGCACACCCGCGCCGCCGTCGCCACCGTCGCCCTACTGTTCATCGCCGCGTGCGGCGGGACAGCGGCCCAGCCCAAGACCCAATCGGGCGGCAGCACCGTCACGCCCAGCGCCTCGTCAGGCGGCGGCCCGGGATCCGCCGGCAGCATCACCGTGGGAAAGACCTTCTGGTGGGGAGGATTCAAGGTCGCCCTGGGCCAGGCCACGATCATCAAGGCGATCACCCCGACTCCGCCGACGTTCGTCACTGCTCCCGAGAAGGTCACCATCGAGGCGACCTGGAGCAACCTTGGTCCCGACAACTTCACGCCGTACAACGAAGACCTGGTACTGCAGTCGGGCACCCAGAGCTACCTCGACCATGACTCGGCGACCGAGAAAATCCCCGACGTGCCGGGGCTTGCGAGCAGCTCGGGAATGATCTCCTTCAAGGTCGACGAGCAGTTCAGCTTCAAGAACGCGGTGCTGATGGTGGGCAATGCCAACTTCAACCAGGCGTCGGTGCCATTGGGTAGCGCTGGCAAATTGGTCGCGCTGGCACCCCAGAGAGTAGCCGCCAACGGCACCATCACCCTGCCCGACGCCTTTTCACTGGCGGTGTCCGGCGGGGACCTGAGCTACGACAACCCCAAGCAACACCAGGAGACGAAGGCCGGCGACGTTAGCCTCCGTCTCAATTTCTCGCTGACCTCCAACAAGGACAACACCTGCTGCTTCAGCAGCGACAATGCCGACCTCAAGCTGCCCGACGGAACCGCCATCGTCGCGACCAGCGGCAGCTGCTGTTCCATTGGTCCGAAGGGCACAACCGCCCCCGATGACTTTGTCGATTTCGTGTTCAAAACGGCCGATGGGGCCTACGACTTCATCGTCAAGGGCAAATACGGCGCCAACTCCGCCGAGGAGCAGGCGGACCTGCCCTTCAACATCACGCTGGGGCAGTCCGCGGCGCCGGGTGCCACGCCCTCGGTACCCGGCTCGCTCTCGCCCTCGGACAACCCGCAGCCAACACCCTCCGGGCACTGAGGCCTCCGCGGTCGCCGCAGGGCGGCCGCGCCTCAGCTGATTACGAGCGAGATATCGTCGGCGTAGCCGTCGTTGTACACGCCGTCGGTGCGGTTCATGACGATGGTGATCACCGCCTTGCGCGCTCCCTTGGGCACCGCCCCACTGGTCTGGGATTTGACCAGGCCGGTTTTGCCCTTGCGGGTGAGGTCGGTGACGGGGCCGATGTGCGCGTCTCCGATATCGCGGCCGGCGGCATCCTGGAACCTGACGGAGATCGTCGCCGCGTCATTCTGCCCGCCAAAGCCGCCGAGATACCCGCTCAGGTTGAACCGCTTACCGCCGCCATCGATGCCCCCTGACCCGCCCGAGAGGTCGATGGTCTGGGTGGCGCTGGACCTCGAGTTGTTTGGACCGCCGGCAAAGAGGTAGTCGCCACGGTCAGGGGGCCCGGAATCGGTCGCCGAAGGGAACTCGGGTGAGCCGTACTTGAGCACCGTGAAGGGACCGGTCGCGGTCCAATGCTCCGGCTTGACCACCTGCGAGGCGTCGACGGCGCCACTGCCCTGCTCGGCGTTGCCGTTGACCACCAGGTTGTGGCCGAAGAGCGCGTTGGTGACCACCACGAAGGCCACCGCGGCGGCACCTGCAACCGCCGCGACCCCGGCGCCGGCGGCAATCGTTGTGCCCGAAATCCCGGCGGTCGTGCCCGCTGCGGCCGTTCCGCTCGCCCCCACCGTGGCGCTACCCACGGCGACCGTACCCGACGCGCCCGCCGCACCGGCCCCGGCCGCGGCCACTCCAGCCGCCCCGACCGCCATTGCCGCGCCGGCTGCCGCGGTCGCCACCAGCCCCTTGATCGCTGCCGATTCCTCCCAGTTCTTGCCGTACCCGTGGCGGGCGGTGTCCTCCAGCGACGCCAGCATCTCGTCTGCCGATTGGAAGCGCTTGCCGGGGTCCTTGGCCAGGGCCCGCGCCATCATCGCGGTGGCCTGCTTGGGCAGTTTCTTATTCAACTTCCGCGGGTCGGGCGGCTGCTCGCTGACGTGCATCCGCATGATCGCCATGGGGTTGTCGGCCACGAACGGCGGGCGGCCGGTGAGGAACTCGAAGAGGATTGCCCCGGCGGAGTAGAGGTCGCTGCGGGCGTCACAAGGTGCCCCCTGCGCCTGCTCTGGGCTCATGTAAGGTGGTGAGCCGGTCAGCGATCCCGCCGCGCCCGGGCCGCCGCCGAAGTACGACTGGCCGAAGTCAGCCAGCTTGGAGGTGCCCTCTCGATCGGCCAGGATGTTCTCGGGCTTGATGTCGCGGTGGACCAGCCCAAGCTGGTGGGCGTGACCGAGCCCCTTGAGCGAGCCCTTCAGCACCCCCAGTGATTGTTGCGGCGCCAGCGAGCCGGATGACAGCACCACCGCCCGCAGGGAGGCGCCATCGACGAACTCGGAGACCAGGAACGCCTGGGTCCCGGTCTCGATGAAGTCGAAGACCCGGACGCAGTTGGGGTGGTCGAGGAGCGCCATGATCCGGGCCTCCTCGCGGAAGGCCTCGAGGAACGCGGGGTCGGCCACCATCGCCTGGCCCAGCTCCTTGATGGCCACCGGTCGCTGGAGGTCGGCCTGCCATCCCAGGTAGACGGTCCCGTAGGCGCCGCTGCCCAGCGTTCCTCGGACCTGGTATTTGCCGATCTGTCCCTCCACCTCGGCCGCATCATAAGCCGCGGGGTGGTCAGCTGGCGAGTGGCTGGAGCTCCTTGATCGCGGCTTCGAAGACCGGCAGCGAGCGCTGGACCATGTCGTCGGTGGCGGTCAGCGAAATACGGAAGTAGCCGGGCAGGTCGCAGGCCCGCCCCGGCAACACCAGCACCCCGTCCCTGGCCAGCCGCTTGACGAAACCGCCCTCGTCGCCACCCGGCACCTTGGGCATCACGTAGAAGGTGGCCTCGGGTGAGTGCAACTCATAGCCCATCTCCTGCAACGCCGAGACCATCGAATCGCGCCGGCGGGCGAGCGCCGGGAGGTCGATCGACATGTGGTCGATCTCGGGCAGCGAATACACCATCACCGCGTCGGGCAGGGTATTGCTGCTGCCCAGCGACGACGCGAACCACGACATCCGCAGTTCGTCGCGATCCGGCATGTCAGGCGGCAGCGCGACGTACCCCAGCCGCTGTCCGGGGGCCAGGGCGGTCTTGCTGTAGGTATGAACCAGCAGGCTGTTGGGGTAATGGCTCGCCGGCGTGAACATCTCCGTTCCCGGGAACAGGATCCGGCTGTAGGCCTCGTCCGAGACGATGTAGATCGGCCGCCCCCGCTCGGCGCTCTTGCGGGTGAGGACCTCGGCCAGGGCCGCCAGCGTTGCCGGCGGGTAGACCTTGCCGGTCGGGTTGTTGGGCGTGTTGATCAGCACCGCGGCCGTCCTGGGAGTGATCGCCGCCTCGATCGCCGGCACGTCGAGGTCCCACCCATCACGCTTGACGTAGACCTTGACCGGCTCGGCGCCGACGCTGAGGATCATGGCCTCGTAGAAGAACCACGGCGGAGATATGTAGATGACCTCGTCGCCGGGGTCGACCACCAGGTTGAGGATCCCGGCGAGGCCGGCGTGGGCGCCCCGGCACAGCAGGATGTCGGCAGGCTCGAAATTGATGCCCAACTCCGCCGTCAGGCCTTCGGCGGCGGCCTCCTGGGCGGGTTGGGTCGGGGTGCCGTAACCAAACCACTGCGGGTTCTTGGGCTCGAGCCACTTCTGCAGGGTCTCCACGTACTCGCGCCCGGCAATCTCCTGGGGATTGCCCGCCATGAAGTCGCAGGGGTTGGGGTGGCTGCGGTCCTGGCCGATCATGCCCTCGAGGAAGGGGCTCAGGGTCTCCAGGACGCGCTTGGTGCGGCGGCTGACAGGCATTGGGGTCCTCCGTGGTCGTTGCAGGATCTATCCTGACGAGAAATGGAACGAACCGCAGACGTCACGATCCGCGCAGCGACCCCCGACGACGTCGGTGCCCTGGCGGACATCTACCAGGCCAGTGCCGAACACCACATACGCCTCGACCCCAGCCTCTATTCGACCCCCGATTACCGGGCTATGAAGGAACGCTACAGCCGGCGCCTGCCGCTCCCGGACGACGAGGAGATCCTGGTCGCGGAGATGGACGGTGAGGTCGTGGGCTGGATCGACATGCAATTGCGGCCGGCCACCGGGCAGCCGCGCATGATGCGTGACGCGGTTTCGGTGGAGATCGACATCGCGGTGCTGCCGCAACACCGCGGACATGGCGTCGGCTCGCGGTTGGTGGCCGCGGCCGAGGCCTGGGCGGCTCAGCACGGTGCAGCCGTGATGACGATGCAGACGCATGTCGCCAACCTTGACGCCATCCGCTTCTACCAGGAGCGCCACGGCTTCCGGACCACCGGGATCCTGATGATGAAGCGCACCTCCTCAGACCTCCGCGATTGAAGGCTGAAAACTACGAGGTTCTCGGCACCCTGGGGACGGGGGCCACGGGGACCGTTTACCTGGCGCGAGAGATCGCGCTGGATCGCGAGGTGGCGCTCAAGGAGCTGGCGCCGGCGCTGGCCCTGGACCCCACCTTCATCGAGCGCTTCCGGGCCGAGGCCCGGATCATGGCGTCGCTGGACGATCCCAACTGTGTCAAGGTCTGGGACTTCTTCGAGGAGGGCGGGCGCGCCGTGCTGGTCAGCGAGTACGTTCGTGGGGCATCGCTGCGCCAGGTGCTGGATCACGCCGGTCACCTCAGCCCCGAGCAATCGCTGGGCGTTCTCAAGGGGGCGCTGAGCGGCCTGGCATACGCCCACGGCAAGGGGCTCATCCATCGCGACATCAAGCCCGAGAACATGCTGGCCGACACCCAGGGCGTGAGCAAGCTGGCGGACTTCGGGCAGGCCCTGGTGGCGAGCGGTCCCGGGGCGGCCGGAGGCATGCCCGCCGGCAGCCCGGCGTACATGAGCCCGGAGATGATCTCCGGGGGGCTGGTCGACCTGCGTACGGACATCTACGCGCTGGGGGCGGTGCTCTTCGAGTTCTTCACCGGCCGGGCGCCCTACACCGGGGACAACCCGCTGGCGGTGATGCGCAAGCAGCTCAACGACCCCGTTCCGGACCCGCGATCGTTGAACAGCGACCTGCCACCCGAGGTCAGCGGCCTGGTGAGCCGGGCGATGGCCAAGAACCCCGGGGATCGCCAACGCACCGCCGAGCAGTTCCTCGACGAGCTGGAGGCCGCCGCGGTCGCGGGCTACGGCGCGGACTGGGAGAAGCGCTCCTCGATCAAGCGCCTGGTCGAGGCGACGATGGCCGCCCTCGGCCTGCTGCTGGTCGGCGCCGCCAGCGCCGCAGCGGCAACGGGGGCGGTTGGAGAGGCCGCGGTGGGCGGCGTCAGCAAATGGCTGATCGCCGGTGGGATAGCGGGCATCGCCCTCCTCGGGTTCATCGTGTTCGGCTTCGCCAGCGGGCTGTTCGGGGGGAACAACAAGGGCGGTGTTGCCGTCGTGGTGGCAACACCGAGCCCGTCGTCGGCGCCAACCCCCAGCCCAACCGACACCCCGTCGCCGACGCCTGACGCCAGCCCCTCGCCTTCGCCATCCCCGTCGCCGTCGCCGTCGCCATCAGCGGCACCGACGCCGTCCCCAAGCCCGACCCGGACGGTGCAGCCGACTCCTACACAGACCAACCCGCCGCCCCCGCCCCCGCCGACCAACATGAATGTCTCTACCCTTGGCATAGCCATGCAGTTCTGCGTCCCGGGAGCCACCCCTACCTGCAGACCATATACACCGGGGTCGGCAGCCAACGGGGGCACATGCTTCCCCGGTAGCTATTTCGTTGCGCAGGAAACGTTCCGGTATGCCTACGTTTCCGGAAGCAATCCAGTCTTGGTCCATGTCCAGTGGACAGTGACCCAGCAAAGGCCGACCCCCCAGAAAATCGTCCCGTCTCCCGCCTCCTATCAGTACTACGTGCAGCCGCCCGGCCGAAGCTACGCTGGGGCGCCCGGCAACGGACCGACGCAGTTCAGCCCGGTCACGACCGCCAATTTCAATTACCAGGCGCTCGGCACGATCTTCTTCACGCTCGACTGGACGGACACCACGCAACACACGATGGCGCTAACGCCCGTCCAGTGGGTCTGCTGAGAAAGCAACTTCGCGGGCGGCCCCATACTTCTGAACCGTGAGTAACAACCTCGCCGGGTACGAGTTCATCCAGGCCGTGGGCAAGGGCGCCATGGGCTCGGTGTACCTCGCCCGGCAGACCGCCCTCAACCGCTTTGTCGCCATCAAGCAGGTGCTCGGCGCGTGGAACGGCGACCCCCAGGCCCTGGAGCGCTTCCGTCGCGAGGCCCGCGCGCTGGCCAAGATGAACCACCCCAACGTGGTCGGCATCTACAACCTGGAGGCCGTCGGCAGCGACCTCTACATGGTCCAGGAGTACGTCCATGGCCCCTCACTCAAGGCGGTCATGACGGGCAACAAACTGACCACCGGGCAGTCCCTGCGGGTTATCAGCGAAGTGGCAGCGGCGCTGGAATACGCCTCCAAGCAGGGCATCCTCCACCGTGACCTGAAGCCCGGCAATATCTTCGTGACCACCACCGGCATGTGCAAGCTCGGCGACTTCGGGCTGGTCAAGATGATGGGGGGCCAGGGCAATTTTGTGACCCAGGTGGGCACCATCCTGGGCACGCCGTCGTACATGTCCCCGGAGCAGGCCGCGGGCGCGGCGGAGATCGACCAGCGCGCCGATGTGTATTCCCTCGCGGTCATGAGCTTCGAGATGCTGGTGGGCAGGCTGCCCTTCCCGCCGGTGCCTGGAAACGTCATGGCCAGCGTCGAAGCCCACATCTCCACGCCGCCGCCGCGGCCCAGCCAGTTGGTCCCCGGCTTTCCATCCAAGGTGGAGGACGTGTTGCTCGCCGGCCTGGCCAAGGACCCCAAGAAAAGGCCCAAGAGCGCGGGCGATTTCTGGGTCAAGCTGGCCGACGCCGCGCAGAAGTCCTGGCCCGGGTGGGCGGGAGAGTCCGACCTCTCGGTGATCGCGGCCGCGCTTGCCCCCCCTTCGCCGCAGGCGGTCGCGCAGGAAGCGGGGGCAACCCAGACCGTACCGACTGCTCCACTACCTGCCGCCACCTCGGTCGCCGGCGCCACCCCGCTGCCGCCGGATCCCCCGCAGTGGACTATCTCGCCAATCGACACGACGGCCCTGATGGCGGGCAGCGAGGAGACGATGGTCCGGCCGTCCGCCTCGCCCGACGACACCATGGCGATCGGCGCCGCTCCCGACGCGACAATGGTCCAGCCGATGGGTGACGAGACCATGGTGCACGGAGCCCCGGTCGGGGGTGACTCGACAGTGATCCAACCACCCCAGTCGATCCACGCCGGTCAGCCGACGGGCGCGCCGTCGTTCGTGCCCCCGCCGGCCGCGCATCCGGCCGCGGCACCGCTCCCAGCACTACCGGCATTCTCCATGCCGGTGGTCCAGGCGCCCGTCTACACGCCGCCGAAAACCAAACAGGGCCGGGGGTTCGCGGCGCGCCTGTTGCGCGCCCTGGTCCTCGTGCTGATCCTCGCGCTGCTTGCCGCCGCCGCGTTCTGGTACTTCGTGGTGCGGACATCGGGCCCGGCGGTCGTCGTCACCGGCGTGCAGGTCGCTGCCGACCCCGCTGTTGGCCATTGCCCCCAGGCCCAGTACAAATTCATCGGCAAGATCCTGCTCAACGGAGGCTCCGGGGATATCACCTACCACTGGATCCAGCCCGACGGAACGCCGGCGGCAGGCCCCGATACCATCCAGAACGTGCAGAGCGGCCAGAAGGAGCTTGACGTCGCGCTGCAGTTCACCTACACCGGCAACGGCAGCACCAGCGGTGCCGCCCACCTCAAGGTTCTGAAGCCGACCGCGCTCGATTCCAACGCCGCGGGCGTACAGTATCGCTGCCCCTAAGACTGAAGAGGAGAGGAACTAAATGACCGACAAGGTCGTCGCCTATTCACCCAACCGCGCCCGACTCACGCGCATCGTGAGCGAGCAGGCCTCCGCCGGCAACCAGGTCATGGCGGCCTTCCTCAACCTCGAGTCGGCGCAGGCCCACAGCGCCCGGTTCCCCTACCGCCTGGTGGGCGAGCCCACCGGGAGCGCCGGGCCGGCGGTGCTGGACGCGCCTGCCTTCCCGGCACCCTCCTTTGAGCCGAGTCCGATGCCAGACGCGCCATCTGACGGCACCGGGGGCTTCCCCGCACCCGGGCCTATGGGTAGCCCCATGGCGTCACCGATGGAAACGCCCCTCGCACCGACCCCGCCGGCCCAATCCTCGATGCCCAGCATGCCCGTGCTGTCCGCCCCCGGCCAGCTCGACGCGGTGCAGCCGCGGAAGTCCGGTGGCAAGGGCCAGGTGTTTGCCTGCTACAGCCCTCGCGGTGGGTCCGGCACCAGCCTGCTGGCGGCCGCGCTGGCCTCGAAGATCGCCCAGGATGCCTCACTTCGGGTTCTCCTGGTCGACCTCGACCTGCAGAACGGCAGCCAGTCCTACTTCTTCGACGTCACCGAGATGAAGCGGTCCAGCGTCCTCGGCCTGAAACCGCTGGTTGATGAGATCCTGGTGCGTGCCGAGGGCAAGATGGAACGGGTCCCGGCGGAGGCCGGCGCGGTGATCTCAGAGGAGATCCTGCTCAACAAGTGCTACCGCAAGGACAACCTGTACATCCTCTGCGCCCTTGACGACCCAGCAGCCATCGACGACTACGCCGACCCTTCCACTCACATGGAAGCCCTGGTCCAGATCCTGGCCAACAACTTCGACGTGGTGGTGCTCGACCTGCCCAACACCGTCGACATGTTCACCGCCCCGGCGCTGTTCCAGTCCGACCGCATCCTGGTCGTCACCCCCGATGACATCCCCAGCCAGATCAAGGTGGCACGGATGCTCAACCTGGTGCTGGGGCCGATGATCGAGGCCCGCGACCTGCGGGTGCAGGACCGCTGCTTCCTGGTGGTCAACCGCAGCAGCAAGAAGAAGCTGGAGGTGCCCATGCCCGTGGCCGTCGCCGCGACCATCCCCGACGACAAGAAGTTCATGGAAGGCTTCGTCGAAAAGCACGAGCCCTATGCCAAGGTCGCGAGCTCGGGCGTGGGCAAAGCGGTCGCCGGCCTGGCCACCTTCCTCGGCGTCGGGGGCGCCGCGGGCAAGAAGTAGTCCGGCGTTCGCAGGCACCTGCACGTACTATGTCGTCACACCAACAGGGGTAACTGCGCTTGTCTTCGCTTCCCAGCAACATCGGCGACTACCAGGTCCGGGGCGTCCTGGGCCGCGGTGCATCAGGCACCGTTTACCTCGCCTACCAGGAATTCGTCGATCGCCGGGTGGCGCTCAAGGAGCTGAGCACCGAGCTCACCGCCGACCCTGTCTTCCGCGAGCGTTTCCGCGCCGAGGCAGAGATCATGGCCCGCCTCGACAACGACCACTGCGTGCGGGTCTTCGACTTCTTCCAGCGTGAGAAGAACGACTACCTGGTCAGCGAGCTGATCGAAGGTGCGTCGCTTCGCGGACTTGTCCAGCACTCCGGCGAGCTGACCCCCGAGGAATCCCTGGGCGTCATCAAGGGTGCCCTGCAGGGACTGGCACACGCCCACAGCCTCGGCCTGATCCACCGCGACATCAAGCCTGAGAACGTGCTCCTGGACGGTGAGGGAGTGAGCAAGCTGGCTGACTTCGGCCAGGCTGCGAGCCAGTCGGGGCCCGGGGCCGCCGGCGGCATGCCGGCAGGTAGCCCTGCCTACATGAGCCCGGAGATGGTTGGCGGCGGCACCCTGGACGCGCGTTCAGACCTCTACTCCGCCGGTGCGGTGCTCTTCGAACTGCTTACCGGGCGGCCGCCGTTTGTGGCTGACAACCCACTCGCTGTGATGCGGATGCAGCGGGAAGCTCCGGTACCGGACGCGCACACCGTCAACCCCAAACTCGGCCCCGCCATGACCGGCCTGCTTGCGGGCGGCCTGGCCAAGGACCCCGCCGACCGGCCGCAGAGCGCTGAAGCGATGCTGACCGCACTGGAGGCCGCGGCGGTCGAAGCCTACGGCGCCGACTGGGAGAAGCGTTCCTCAGTGAAGAAGAAGGTCGCTGCGACCGTCGGCGCCGGTATGGGACTGCTGGCGATGCTGGCCACCGCCGGTGGCCTGGCGGCGGCCGGCGCGGTGGGCACCGCCGCGGTGGCCAGCGCTGCGGGTGCGGCGGCGGGCAGCGGCGGGGTGATGGGGGCCAGCGCCTGGATCGCCGGCGCCGCTCTGGTTGCCGTCCTGGCGGTGGGCGGTGGCTACCTCGCGCTCCACAACAAGAGCAGCGCCGGTGGCAACAGCACAAATGGCGGCGGGTCCGCGCGGGCGTCCAACGGGGCGGTTGCCTTGGCCTCCCCGACGCCGAAACCGTCGCCTCAGGTCACCCCCAGCACTTCCCCCGAGACCGCCCCCTCGGTCAGTCCGGAGCCATCCCCGACGTCCGGCGGCCCGACCGGCATCACCCCGAGCGCCAACGCACCGAGCGCCAACCCCACCGTCCCCAGCCCCCAGCGGTCGATCGCCGCCCGCCCGGTACCTTCGCCCAGCCACACGTTCGTGATCATCGCCAACAAGTACCCGGCCGCCCCCCTCAATATCAGCAACCAGCGCGTCTATTACGATCAGTGCACTTCTGACTACAGCACGCCCAGCCCCACCCTGACTTGCGGGTTTTACAGCGACGGCCAGCCCTACTACAGCCAGTCCACCGCCTACCCGTCCAGTCGGGGCATGGACTGTACCTTCGACGGTGGTTGGAGCATCGCCGAGCAGTACGACTTCAGCAACCCATCCACCGGCGACATCCCGGTGACCATAACGTGGGCAATAAACTGGGCGAACGGGGCCAGGGTATCCGGCGGCCACGTCAGTGACACGATCCGCGCGGGGACCGCGGGAACGCACGGCGCGACGGCCTCGGCCCCGCAGTCGCAGCCCGGGTTCACGCGCACCATGAACCCGGTATACGGAAGCGCCACCTACACCCTGTCCTGGACTGACGGCGCAGGTCAGCACACCCTCTCCTCGGAGCAGCCGATGTACTGGGCCTGCGCAGGATTCGGGGCCACGTGAGACCGGTGGCGCAGAGGCTCGGTTGGGTGCTCATCGTCCTGGGGGTGGCGACGGCGGCGGCGGCCGTGGTGGTGAGCGCCAGTGCCGCGGCGCCACTGCAGGTCACAGTGAACACAAAGCTGGACATCGTCGGCACCGCCAACAGCAACACCCACCCCGACTGCCACGACCCCTGCAGCCTGCGCAAGGCCGTCCAGTTCGCCAACAGCCGGCGCACGGGTGGCACGATCATCAACCTCCCGGCGGGTGACTACGTGCTGACGGAGCCGGTGCCAGCCGACGCAGACACTGCGGCCGGCGGAGACCTGGAGCTGGTGGTCGATGGGATCCAGATCGTCGGCGCGGGGGCGGCCACCACCATCATCGAGCAGAGCCACGCTGACGCCCACGATGTCCAGGACCGGGTTTTCGATATCCAAAGCACCGTGCGGATCAGCGGGGTAACGGTCCGAGGCGGGACCGCCGTAGCGGACCCCAGCTACCCCGGCAATGTCGGCGGTGGGATCCTGGTCTATTACGGGTCGCTGGACCTGAGCAACTCCGTGGTGACCGGCAACCGGGCGATCCTCGGGTCCGACCCCCAGGCCGTGGGCGGGTACGGTGGCGGGATCGCGTTGATGGGCTCCTTCAGGCCGCCCTCCATCCTCCACGACGTGACCATCAGCAACAATGTCGCTGACGCCAGCGGGGCCGGAGTCTACGCCAGCACGCCAAACACCATCTACAACTCCACCATTGCCTCCAACCACTGCCTTTCGTTATGCGACGGTGGCGGGATCTACGCGACGTCCGAACTCCACCTGCTCAACGACACCATCGACGGCAACAACGCCCAACGCGGCGGAGGGCTGTACAGCTACAGCGGCCCGACCTCCGCGACCAATGTGACCTTCAGCTCGAACAGCCTTAACCCGATCATCCTCGGCCAGGCTCGGCCCCGCGCGGCCAGGAACGTCGCAACCCCCACCCCGCTGCGGGGGGCCGCCGTCATGGCCGAGGCGTTCGGTTCGACCTCGGCGACGCTGACGAGCAGCATCGTCAACGGCAACCCTCTAGACGAATGCGCCCAGATCGAGGACACCACCAGCCCGAAGGGACCCCCGCTGGCCAGCGGGGGCTCAAACATCGACGATGGGCTGTCCTGCCTGTTCACCGCGGCAGGCGACAAGCAGGCCACCAGCGCCGGCCTGGGGCCGCTGGCAGACAACGGCGGCGCGACCCGGACCCGGGCCATCGGCCCCACCAGCCCCGCCGCCGACGCGGTCGCCGGCCCGTGCCCGCCGCCCAGCCGCGACCAGCGCGGCATCCTACGGGCCAGCGCTGCTGCCCGGACGGGCACGAAATGCGACATCGGCGCTTTCGAGTACCAGGCAGCCGATACCACGCCCTCGCCCAGCCCCTCGCCATCGTTCACGGTCCAGGACGTGGTGATCTACGTTCCCTATGTCCCGACCCTGCCCAGGGCCGGCATAACCCCCAAGACGACAGGCACCCCGCCCCTCCTGGCGCTCGGCCTGGGCCTCCTCCTGCTTGCCGGCGGCGCCGCCGCCCTATGGCGCAGTCCGCGCTGAGCGAGTACCATGTGGCCCTGCCTGACATGAGAGGGGATCTTCCATCGGCGTAAACAAGTACCTGCGCAAGGGCGGACCGGTTGAGGACGCACCCGCCCCTGTGGCCGCGCCGGTCCGGGCAGCAACTCCGCGTGACCTGACCCCGATCAAGGCCGAGCTTCGGCGCCGGGTTCTCGACGAGCAACTGGCGGACCCGGCCTTCGCGGAACTGGTCAAGACCAGGCCGGAGCGCGCCAAGAAGGACCTGGCGGTGGTGGTCGGACGCTTGATGAACGACTACGCCCTGGGCGTCGAGGACCGGGAGAAGGTCCTCCAGTACATCACCGACAACATCTTCGGCTTCGGCCCACTCGACGACCTGCTGCGCGACGAGGCGGTGACCGAGATCATCGTCAGCGGCCCCAAGCGGGTGTTCATCGAGAAAAGGGGCAAACTTGAGCCCACCAGTGTGGTCTTCGAGGACAACACTCACCTGGACCAGATCGTCCAGGTCATCCTGCGCCCCCTCAACCGCCCCGCCAACGAGTCCAACCCGCTGGTGAATGGACGGTTGCCCGACGGGAGTCGCGTGAACGTGGTCATGCCGCCGCTGGCCATCGACGGCATCTCGATCAACATCCGCAAGTTCTCCCAGGACAAACTGGGCGTCGAGCAGCTGGTCAACATGGGCGCGATGACCCAGGACATGGCCGACTGGCTGGCCCGCGCTGTAAAGGCGCGGATGAACATCCTGGTCTCGGGCGGCACCGGCTCCGGAAAGACGACGCTGCTGAACATTCTCTCCAGCTTCATCCCCGACCACCAGCATGTGATCACCATCGAGGATGCGGCGGAGCTGCAGCTGCGCCACCCCTTCATCAAGCGCCTCGAGGCACGGCCCGCGAACCTGTCCGGTCAGGGCGAGGTGAGCATCCGCGACCTGGTCAAGAACGCCCTGCGAATGCGCCCCGATCGCATCGTCGTCGGTGAGTGCCGCGGCGAGGAGGCCTTCGACATGCTCACGGCAATGAACACCGGCCACGACGGCTCGCTCTCGACGGTCCATGCCAACAACCCCGAGGACACCATCAGCCGGCTCGAGACCATGATCCTGATGGCCAAGGAGCTGCCGGTATCCGCCATCCGCAAGCAGATCTCCAGCGCCGTCAACCTGATCGTGCAGACCATGCGCCTCTCGGACGGCTCGCGCCGCGTCATCGAAGTGGCGGAGCTCTGTGGCATCGACAACAAGGGAGAGGTGAGGGTGGAGACCATCTTCAAGTTCCAGCGCACCGGGCAGGACGAGAACGGGAAGTTCACCGGCGAGTACGTCCGGGTCAAGGACCCCGCCGACTGCGAGGCCAAGATCGCCCTGGAGATCGGCGCATGACAACCGTCGGGCTGGTGCTGGCGGGGATCGGCTTCGTCTACCTGGTGATCAGCATGATCCTGCCGGTGATGCGGTCATCGAAGGCCAACCCGTACGCGGCCCACACGGGTGGCAGCGGCGGCGCGGCCGAGGCGGAGGCGGCACGGTATATCAGCCCGACCGAGCGCCTGCTCTCGCCGCTGAGCGGCACCGGGTTCATGCAACGCTACCGCCGCCCAGTCGACGTCGGAGCCGACTTCCAGTGGGGCCCGTTCCTCGATCGGCAGGTGTCCATCTTCCTGATCGCGCTGGGTATGGCCTTTGTGATCTTCCACACCCCGGTGCTGGCGATCATCGTCGGGCTCGCGGGCCCTGCCATCGACTACTCGCTCTCCCTTCGGCGGGCGCGCGCATACCGGGCCAAGTTCCTGCTGCAGCTGCCAAACGCGCTGCTGCTGGTTAGCAGCGGCATGGCAGCAGGGCGCAACTTCGTCAACGCCCTGGAGGCCACCACCCCCAACCTGGCCGACCCCATCAAGGGCGAGCTGATCGCGCTGGCCAACCGCATCTCAGCGCTCCGGGTCAGCGAGGCCGAGGCGTTTGAGATCTGGGCGGAGCGGCTGCCGTACCCAGAGCTGCACACCATCGCCAGTGCCCTGGCGATCGGGCAGCAGGTCGGACTTGAGACCTACGGGTTGCTGCGCAGCCTGTCCTCCTCGATCCAGGATGAGATCCGCGGACGCAGCGAGCTGGAGGCGGTCACATCCCAGGTTCGCTCGACGGCGACCGTCGTCTCCTACCTGCCGGTGTTCTTCGTCCTGCTCATCTACCTCATCACACCGAAATTCATCACGCCGCTGTTCACCACCGTGGTCGGCATCGTGGTGATCATCATCTCGCTGGGCATGAACTACATCAGCCGGCTCGCCACCAAGCGAATCCTCAAGCAGATCGAGTCTTAGAGATGGACACCACAACCCTGCTGATAGTCGTAGGCGTCTTCGTCCTCCTGGTGGCGGTCGTAGCGGCGATCCTCATCCGCGGCAGGCGCCGCAGCAAGAAGCAGCAGGCCGCCGAGCCTGAGGCGCTGACCACCGACAAGACGGCGGTTCTCAAGCTGCAGCGGCAGAGCCGCCGGCTGCCTGCGCTGGGCATCCTGGTTGAGCTGGTCAAGCGCAGCGACATTCCCCGCCAGCTGGAGCAGGCCGATGTCGCCCGCGAAGTGTCCGTCGAGGACGTGGCCCGGATGAAGCTGATGATGATGGCCATCCTCGGGGCGCTGGGCCTCGTGGTGGGCCTGCTCCTGGGCAACATCATCGCCGCCGTCCTGTTCCTGGTCGGTGGGCTCGCCATCGGCTTCAGGTCGCCCAACGGCACCATTGCCCAGGCGGCTCTGCTGCGCCAGAACAAGATCAGTCGCGCCCTCCCCCTGGCGCTAGAGGTCATCGGGCTGGCGGTCGAGCGCACGTCCATTGACACCGGCATCGCCTACTACTGCCGTTACTTCCAGAGCGAGGTCCTGGCCCAGGAGCTGGGCTACGTGGTGCAGCGAACCACGCAATTGAAGGAACGCTTGAGTACGGCAATGGAGGAGCTGTTGCGCAAGAACCGCAACGACGACCTCACCTTCCTGGTAGCGGCCGTGGGGCAGGCCACCCAGGTCGGCGGCCGCGACCTCAAGGACATGCTCAAGGGTCAGTCGGTCGAGCTGCGCATCAAGCGCGAGCAGGAGGTAAAGGCACGCTCGCTGCGAGCGCCGGTGCTGATGACGTTCCCCACCATGATCAACATGCTCGCGCTGCTGATCATCCTCGGCTCCCTGGCCTTCCTGCAGATCGGCAACAAGTGAAGGGGATCCCGCGCCGTCTGCGCAAGCAGGGCGGACAGGCGATGCTTGAGTACTCGCTGATCAGCGCCACCGTGGTGGTCGCCTTTGCCGCAGCTAGTCAAATGGGGTTCTCGGACGTGTTCCTCCACTACATCGACAACGCCCAGAGCACCTACAACATCCAATTGCTGCCCGACGAAGTCAGCCCAGAGGCGATCCTCAAGCTGACCAAGACGTTCAACCAGCAGCTCCCACTCCAATGACGCACCCACACCGCCCGCGGGGTCAGCGTGAGGCCGGCGGCCAGGCGATGGTCGAGTTCGCGCTGGTGCTGCCGCTACTGATCGCGATCATCTTCATCACCATCGCGGCCAGCCTTCTCTATTCGGTGCGGATCCAGGAGCAGAAGGCGGCCTACGATGCCGCGCGGCACGTCGCCAAGGAGAATCACGACCTCACCAAGGACCTGGTCAGCGGCTGTCCGCCAACTGACATCTCGGCCCAGAATGGCACCAAGGCCTCCGCCGAGGCGGTGCTCGCTCTCGAATACCAGAATTCGCCGATGATGCGGAGCATGGCCTCCAAGCCCACCGTGGTGAGAGTCAGCACCGGTCCCAAGATCGGGGACACCGAGTTCTATTGCAACATGGCGGTATCGGTGACCATCTCCTATCACCCAACGATTCCCGGATGGGAGGTTCTCACCTCGATCTACGGCTCGAGGCTGGGGACATTCCAGGAGACCGGCGTCGCGGCGCGGCTGGCCAACCAGTACGAACCTCCCCCGTCCTGCGTGCCGACACCGGACCAGAACTGCTGATGCTGAACCCGCAGCGCGGCAACGTCACCCTGATCACCGCCATGACGTCGCTGCTGATGGTGATGGTCGTGGTGATGGCCACCGGCATCGGGAACCAGACCAGCCAGGCCACGCGCATGCAGGCCGCCAGCGATGGCGCCGCGATAACCGCGGCCGAGACCTACATCGCGGTGATCAACGACGAGGTGGTCTTCGACCTCATCGACTGGGGCCTTGGCTTCATCCAGCGCCTGGCCTCGATGTTGCTGCAGATCGGGCGGGCGATCTCCGCCATCCCCTACGTCGGGTCCGTCTTCGGAGCGGTGATACAAGCCGTGGCCAACGTAATAAAAAACATAGCCAAAACTGCCCAAAAGGCGTTCGCCAACATCAAGAAGTCGATAAACAAGCTCCTCAATGCCGCTAAACAGGTGTTAGCAACGATAAACGCGACCATGGTGGCGGCCAACAACGGCTACATCGGCTTCATCCTGCCCACCAACTTCCTGGACCAGGCGGCGGTCACCAAGTACAACCTCGCGGACATCCAGGCGATCACCGAACACGCCCTGCAGATCTCGGACAAGGCCCACGACAAGGCCACCCCGGCGCTGATACCGCAGATCTACTGGGGCGCACTCCACAACATCTGGGGCGGCAGCGGCAAGACGCCGCCACCAGCATCGGACTGCGGCCAGCCCGGCAAGCCGGCGTGCCCGGTTTCCACCCAGGAGCTGCGCGGTGGCGGATCGGCCGACCGCGACACCTTCCACCTCTGGCCGGACACACCCGGGTGCACGTCGCCGCCCGCCTGGACCGACCCCCTGACTCCCCCGGCAGACGCCACAGGCACGCAGTGGCACCGGCAGTGTGACGAGCGGCTGTGGTTCAAGGAGCAGGTCCAGGCGTGGTACTTCGAGCAGATCCAGGCGATCCATGAGCTGCGCATCAAGGTCAACATCAACCAGAAGCAGGAGGCTGACAGCCCGGAGCGGTTTGACGGAAGCGACCAGGACAAAACCGATGCCCTGAAGGCGATGGACGACGCCGAGGCGTCCCTCCGCCACATCGCGGTGGACACTGGCGGCGAGACCGTGGACCAGAAGGTCAAAGACTTCATCGCCAAGATCGATGGCTACAAGCCCACGGACGCCCCGCTGAACCACTGCCCCAAGGATCCCAACAAGGTCGCGCCGAGCGGCCAACCAACGCAATTCGGCTTCAAATGTGACGGCCAGTTCCACGCCGACGCCCCGGATGCCTGCAAGACGCCTCCGCCCCCCGACCCCAAGGCAAATCCCCCCTTGCCGACACCCGACCCCAACCCCTGCTGGGCGTTCTGGGGATGGGACAAAGATCACGCCCAGCTGGTCAAAACCGGCCCGCTCGACCCCAAGCTCCCGGTCGACTACCGCGACACCTCAACTTATCGAGATGAGGTGGAACCGCCGGGCGAGCCCACCGACGACGCGGGAAACCTGGTCAACTCACTGGCGGAGTGGAAGAAGTTCGACCATCCAGCCAGCGTCATGGGGGCTGACGCGCAGACCAAGGACGTGGTGCAGGACTTTCTTGAGGTCAGCGAGATCGAGCCGAGCTACATGCAGCAGTTGGCCTACCACGCGGCCGGCAGGAAGGACGGCCCGACCGCAGATTATGCGATCACCGCCAGCAAGGCGATCGTGCACCGAGCCGACAGCACAAAGGACCGACTCATGGTGGCCGACCTCTGCGACTTTGCCAAGACCGACGACGGCAAGAACATGCGAGACCAGAGCGGCGGCGCGGTCTACGAGAGGATTGGCGGTCCGATTCCCCTGATCAACACCCTTCCCGCTTCGGTGTTTGGCTGGTGCTGGGTGTTACTGGGGTTCTTCGACAGCATCGTCGCCATCTACACGGCGATCCACTCGTTCTTCTACGACAACATCATCAATCCGCTACGGGCCTTCAAGATCGACCTCGGCTTCCTGGGCACCATCTGTCCGTTCTGTTGGTTTGCCACCATCATCGCCAAGCTGGTGGACTACGTGCTCGGCCCCCAGCCCCCGGACGCCCGCAACTGGCACATCGCCCTGGTCTCGGTGGCCTGCGTCCCGGCGGTGTCGGAGGTAGCCAACATTGCCGGCTACGTCGTCCAGGCCAAGGCCAAGGTCAAGAACATCAGCAGCAGCAACTGGGACAAGATGCTGAACACGGTCTCCGACACCAAGAATCTGTCCGGGTTCCAGGACGTATCGACCTGCAATGGGCCCAAGAAATGAGGTGCCGCAACCAGCGTGGACAGTCGCTGATCGAGTTTGCCATGACGATGCCGCTGCTGGCGCTGATGTTCGTGGGGTCGCTCAGCCTGGGGAAGGCGGCCTACGACGCCGCCATCGTCCAGGAGAGCGTGTCCGAGGCCAGCAAGATGGCCGCGATCGACCGCCTCAACCCCGCTGGCACGGACTCCTTTCAGATGAACGAGCCCCAGCTCCTCGACTGGATTCGCGCCAGCGCCCACATGATGGATAACAGCATCGACGGCAAGAACAGCATCGTCTGCACACCCGGAACCACGCCGCAGTGGAAGTACGACTCCGGCAACTTCCCTCCGGGGCTGGAGCCCGGCAACCACAGTGCGATCTTCAAGGGCTTCGGAAGCCTGGCCAGCGGGCCAATCGGGGATGTTCTCTCCCACCTCAACACCGGACTGGGGACGATGAAGATCACTTACAACTACGACCCGGGCTTCTCCGCCGGGTTCAGCATGCCGATCAAATACGTCCTCAACTACTCCAAGTACACCGAAACCTGGTTCCCCTTCAGCAAGTCCCAGGCCCAGATCTGCTGAGGCCACCCCGCACGCAGCCCCAGGATGGCTAGGGCTCGTACCCGGCGCGCTGTTACCCCGGCTCGTCCACGCCGCAAGGGCAGCGGGGGAGCTGGTGTCGCCGTGGCCGCCGGGGTTGTGGTGCTGGTTGTCGTCGCCATGGTCTACCTGGCGCAGTCGCCCCCGCCCGCGGTCGAGAGCTCAGCTGCGCCGAACATCAACCAGGCCCTGACGCGGGTCCCGGACCGCGACGTTCCCGGCTCAGACGTCGCCGGGCTACCTCGCCCCCGCGGCGCGACACGCAGCTACTACCTGGACAAGGGGCCGGTGGTGACCGTTATCTACGCCGAACACACCGGGGTCGCCGAGGTTCGCCGCGAGTTGGAGACCACCCTGGCGGCAAGTGGCTGGAAATCGCTCGCCGCCCCCGCCTCCCCTCATCCAGTGTCGGATGCGCTCTGGCAAGCGGTCTTCGTCAAGGGCGCGGAGACCGTACAGGTGGAGGCCTTCCGCACCGAGGATGTAACCGGCGTGACCTACATCGTGCAGAATCCCCACTCTTGAGCCTGATCGATCACTCACGCCGGCAGGGAAGCTGGCTGCTGCTGACAGTGGTCGCGGGACTGTTGACGGCCTGCGACAGCGCAGCGCCCACGACCGATGCCGGCCCAACGCCTCAAGCGTCGTCGAGCGGTTCGGCGGCCACCGGCCCCGTGGCACCCCTGGCAGCCATCGCCCCTCCACCCAGCGGGCCGCTGGAGATCAAAGATGCCAGCCCGGCGGCGCAGGCCGTACTCGCCGCGGCGCGGAAGACCGCCGAAAGCGGGTCCTTCCGCTTTCGCCTCAACGCCGAGTTCTCGGGCGCCACCAACGGCCAGAAGGCCGCGATCGTGTCCAGCGGCGACAGCGAATCAGCCACGCGCTCTCGCGTGTTGACCAGCGTGACGCTGCCGCAGCATTACGCGACAACCGAAACAGTGACGTATGACGGGGTCACGGTCACGCGTTCCGGCCAGGAGGCCTGGAAGCCCGTCGCCAACGCCCCCCCGTCCGGCCCGCAGGCGTACCTCGGCTACCTCTCGAAGTCGACAGGGTTCGCCGATGCGGGGCCCGGCGACCGCAACGGGCTCACGACGGAGAAATACACCGCGTCCCTGGCAGCGGGCGCAGGAGATGCCGCCTCGCCGGCGGCGATCGTAATGTACGTGGACCAGGCCTCTGGGCGCCTGGTGGCCGAGGACATTGACCCCCGCTCCGGGGCGCTCGGCAGCGGGCTGATCCAGATTGACTTCAGCGACTTCGGTGCGGCCATCAAGGTCTCACCACCGACCCCTGCGCCATAATGCAGCCTGTGTCACAAATCAGGAGGGACTAGCCATGGCCACCGGACCCGCACTGGCCTTTGGCCAGCTCAACTTCCCGCTGAACAAGGTCACCAACTCGGTGGGCCGCAAGGACCGCATCACCAACATGGTCCCCGACGTGGACCTTGGCACCCTCGACCAGGAGCGCAGCGTATCCCGGCGCCAGGCCGAACTGAGCTATGAGCATGGGGTCATCTCCATCCGAGACGTCGGCTCGACCAACGGCTCGACGGTGAATGGCGAGCGCCTGGTGCACCAGGTTGACCGCCAGCTGAAGGACGGCGATGAGGTCGCATTCGGCGCGGTGACCATGACCTTCGTGCGCGAGGCCGAGTGGCCCGAGGGCGTCAAGGCCGAGTGGCCGCCCGAAGTGCCGGAGGCGGCCCCCGAAGAGACCATGATCGCCGGACCCATGGCCGAGGAGACCATGGTGGCCCCGCCGGCGGCTGACCCCTCGGAAACCGCCGTCTTCGCGCCCCCTTCCGGCGAGGAGCCGACCCAGTCTGACCAGCCCATGGCGCTCCCGGAGCCGGCGCAGGAGCCTGAGCCGGCGCAGGAGCTTGAGCCGGCAATTGAGCCGGAGCCGGCCGTGGCGGCCGCGGCGGCCCCACCAGAGCCGGTTGAGGCCTATACCGCCTGCTCCAACCACTCTCACCTGCCGGCGGTGGGCCTCTGCCCCGGTTGCCTCGAGCCCTTCTGTGTTGACTGCCTCCCCGAGCGCGAGGACGGACTGATGGTCTGCAACCGCTGCGCCGGGATCAGCTACCGCCTGGCCGTCGCGGTGCAGGCGGTGCCAGCCCCTTCCGCCGGCGCCACGGCCTTCGCGCAGCCCCACCAACAGGCCCCGTTCCCGGCGCCCTCGGGTGGTTCGCCGACGCCCGGCGGCATGCCCGCACCGGCGCCGATGCCGGGCGCAGCGCCCGCTCCTGACGCCGGCGGCGAGAAGAAGAAGCGCTGGAAGTTCTAACTTAGCCGGGATCGGTGGATCCCGGCTAGGCGAGGCTAGGGAGACCGGCCCCGTCACCGCTCTCGGTGCGGGCGCCGGGGATGCTCGCGAAGCGGTACGGCTCGATCTCGCGCCCGGGCTGGATCGGGTAGCAGAGGCCGCCGGCACCGCCTTCGATGGCGATCATCACCGCGTCGGCGATGCGCTCGGCGTTGAGCAGCGGGAAACCCATCTGCTTGAGGGCATCCCCACCGCCGTCGCCCAGGAGTGGCGTGTCGGTGAAGCCGGGGCAAATCGCGTTGAGCCTGATTCCCTGTCCCTCAAGCACCGGACCGAGCGAGCGAACCAGGCCGACGACCGCGTGCTTGGTGGCGGCGTAGACGGGGTCCAGGGTCACCCCAACCAGGCCCGCCAACGACGCCGTGGCCACTATCCAGCCACCGCCCCGTTCGGTCATCAGTGGGGTGAGCTCGCGGATGCCGTAGAACACCTGGTCCAGGTTGACCCGCATGATCCGGTGGTACTGGTCATCTGTGACCTTCTCGACGGCGCCCTCGCCCGTGGTCACGCCGGCGTTGAGGAAGGCGACATCGATGCCACCCATCCCCTGCACCGCCTTCTCGACGATCACCGGCCACGCGCTGCTGTCGCCCACGTCGGCCTCGATGAACTTCACCTCGTCGGAGGGCGGCTTGAGGTCCACCACCGTGACCACGGCGCCAGCGTCAAGGAACCGCCTGACCGTCGCCAGGCCGATTCCCGATGAGCCACCGGTGACCAGGGCCGCCTTGCCGTCCAAAATCCCCATGGCCAACAAGACTAGCCGCGGAAGGTGGACCTCCCGGGGTACACAGCCCGTGTGCCCAGTTCCTCCTCGATCACCAGCAGGCGATTGTACTTGGCGACTCTCTCGGAGCGCGACGGCGCCCCGGTTTTGATCTGCCCGGCGTTGGTGGCCACGGCAAGGTCGGCGATGGTGGTGTCCTCGGTTTCGCCGGAACGGTGGGACATCACCGCGGCATAGCTGGCGGTCCGCGCGAGGCGCATCGCCTCCAGCGTTTCGGTCAGAGATCCGATCTGGTTGACCTTGACCAGGATGGCGTTGGCCACGCCCTTGTCGATGCCCTCCTGCAACCGCTTGGGGTTGGTGACGAACAGGTCGTCTCCAACCAGCTGCACGCGGTCCCCGATTCGGTCGGTGAGCAACCTCCAGCCCTCCCAGTCGTCCTCCGCCAGGCCATCCTCGATCGATATGACGGGATACGCGTTGCTCCAGTCCTCCCAGAGAGCGACCATCTCCTCGCTGGTGAGCGTTTTGCCCTCGCCCCCGAGGTGGTATCTGCCGTCCCGGTACAGCTCGCTGGTCGCTGGGTCGAGCGCGATCGCCACGTCCCTGCCGGGCTCGTAACCTGCAGCCTGGATGCCCTCGATCAGCAGATCCATGGCCTCGCGGTTGGACTCAAGATCGGGAGCGAATCCCCCCTCGTCCCCCTGGCCGGTGCTGAGCCCCCGCTTCTTGATGGCCGCCTTCAGCGCATGGAAGACCTCGGCACCTGCGCGCAGGGCATCGGCAAAAGTGGGCAGTCCCAGCGGCACAACCATGAACTCCTGGAAGTCGACCGCGGTGTCCGCGTGCGCGCCGCCGTTGATGATATTCATCATCGGCACGGGGAGGGTGACCCCATCCGCCAGGACGCTGTAGAGACCGCGCCCTGAAGAGGCCGCCAGCGCCTGGGCCGCCGCCAGCGAGACACCGAGGATGGCGTTGGCGCCCAGGTTACCCTTGTTGGGGGTGCCATCGAGCTCGATCATCAGCCGGTCCAGGCCGGCCTGGTCGCTCACGTCGTGACCGCGAACGGCGTCGGCGATGACCCCGTTGACGTTGGCCACCGCCCGGAGCACGCCCTTGCCGCTGTACCGCTTGCGGTCGCCATCGCGCAGCTCAACGGCCTCATGGGTGCCGGTCGAGGCGCCGGAAGGAACCTTGGCGATGCCCCGGGCGCCGCCGTCCAGGAGAACTTCGACTTCGACCGTCGGATTGCCGCGGGAGTCGAGGACCTCACGGCCGTGCACTAGATTGATCGAGGTGGACAAGTTGACCTCCTGGCGGTTGGGTTTGTCGCCGGACCAGATGCGCGAGGTCGACCGGCTGGCGGAGGCGGACTACGGAATCGCCCCAGTGCAGCTGATGGAGATCGCCGGCCTGCAGACCGCGCGCGTGGCCCGGGAGATCCTCGGCCCGGATCTTGACGGCCGAGCGGTCAGCATCCTAGCAGGCAAGGGGAACAATGGTGCTGACGGCCTGGTGGCCGCCCGCCGGTTGAGGGGTTGGGGCGCGCGCGTGCAGGTCACCACGTCCTTTACACCGGCCGAAGCGACCGGCCTGGCTGCGCAGCATCTGCGCGCGCTCCGAGCAGACGAAATCGCGGTAGCAGAGTGGGCCGGCCGCCTTCCTGTGGCCGACCTCCAGGTCGATGCGTTGCTCGGGTTTGGTGCCGTCGGCGCCCCGCGCGGCGCAGTCGCCGAGATGATCGAAACCGTGAACCTGCCAGCGCAGGCAGGGCGCATCGTCCTCGCGCTGGACGTGCCCTCCGGGCTTGACGCCAGGACCGGCGAGGCGCCGGGGGCCGCCGTGCGCGCCCATTCCACGGTGACCCTGGGAGTCCCCAAGACCGGGTTGCTGGCGCCGGGGGCGTCCGAATTCGTCGGCTCCCTCTACCTGGCCGACATCGGCATTCCACCGGCGCTGCTGAGGAAAATGGGAATCAACACCGCAGGCCTCTTCGACGAGAACGACCTCGTGCGGTTCCCTTGAATGCGCAGCGTCCGGCGTCAGCCGGGGCCCGAGTTGCTTATAGGGAAGCACACGTCTACACTGGCCGCAGCGTCCTCTATACGTCTTTGTAATGAATGAGCTAAGCCTTGTGCTGAACTTTTCCAGCACTCAGCCCGATTTCGACACCCTGTTCCTGTCCTCTTTCAACCAGGTGATCAGTTACCTGGAGAGGCTGGTGGGTGATATCGGCGTGGCTCATCGCCTCAGCGAGGAGACCTTCGAGCAACTCGCGCGGTACTACCGCAAGGACAAGGTGCCGAATCAGCCTCGCTCGCTGATGTACCTGATTGCCACGGCCCGGGCCCGCGACTACCTGCGCAAGGGCGAAAAGAAGACTCTCTGGCAGCGGCTGTTCAGCAAGTCGGACGAGCCCGCGGTGATCTTCACCGAGGACCAAGTGCACAGTCTCACGCACGGAACCGAGCAGCGTGCGCTTTCGACACTGGAGTTCAACGACCGGGCCATCCTGCTGCTCAAGGACTACTGCCAGCTCAGCTACGACGAGGTGGCGCGGGCCGCTGGAATCGGGCGATCGGCGGTGGGCAAGGAGCTGGACCGCGCCCGCCACGGCTTCCAGCGGGCCTACGACTACATCAAGTTCTAGCAGCCGTGACAGTCCACTAATGCCACCAGCGAAGAAGTGCCAGCCCAAGTCCCTCACCCCTTACCTCGACGACGAACTGGCGCCTGATAACCGTGCCCAGGTCGAGGAACATCTACGCAGTTGCGCGTCATGCGGCGCCCTCCTCGACGAGGTGACCTCGGCGCGGGAGCGGGTGCGCGGAATGGGCCGCGCCATCATCCCGGACACCGTCCTGATGCCTGCGCTGGAGATCCTCCGGGACAAGGGCGGTATCAGCCAGTCGAGCCCCACCCGGCGGGCCGAAGTTGCCTTACCGACGACGAGCGAACCGGTCGCGGTCATGATTGAGGACGCGGCCGGCGGCGTGGGCGAGGCCCAATACGACGATGATGAGCGCTATGCCGCGGTGGTGAACACCCCGGCACCCGAGCTGGAAGGAGAGTCCGGCGCCCCGACCTGGGTGAACGTGGTGTCGGTTCCCGACCCGCCGCCGATCCCGGACATCGCGGAAGCCCCGGCTCATGAGGCCCCGGTGGCCTCGGGTCCCCCTCCCATCCCCGAGCCGCCGGTGATCGAACCCCCGGCGATCGCCACCTGGCCCGAGTTCTCGGCGACGGCGCACCATCACGCCCCTCAGACCACGCCCGAGCCCGAACCCGAGGTCCTCGACCCGGCCGCCGACGAGCAGCCCGCCAACGCGCGCTGGCTCGGCGCCAACACGGAGGGGGCCAGCAGTCCCGAGGAGCAGTACGCCCTCGAAATGGCGGCCGGTGCGGCCCTCGAGGAGCGGCCGGAGGCCCCCACCCCCCAGCCTGTCGCGCCGTGGGTCGACGCTGAGGCAGCCGACGCCGAGGACATGGAGGCCCACGGCCGCCGGGTGGTGGAGGAAGACCTCGAAGCAGAGCGTATGGAGGCCGCCGGTCACCGCTGGGCCGCCGGTGGAACAACGGCTGCGATCGAATCTGAGGCCACAGCCGGGCCCGAACCTGAGGCCGAACCCGAACCCGAACCCGAGCCTGAACCCGAACCCGAACCCGAACCCGAACCTGAACTTGAACCCGAACCCGGAGTGGAGGCTGAGGCTGAGCCGGCCGCGGAGACAGCCCCTAACCTGGGGCCCGTGGCGGAGGCCGAAGGTGGAACCTGGAGCCGGCCGGCCGCCGATCCGTGGGAGTCGCCCGCGATGCTGGCGCCGACCGGCGAGTTCGAGCCTGCATTTGAGCACCAACCGGAGGACGAGGTTGCGGCGGCCGTTGCCGGGCTGCGTGGTGAGCTGGGCGGCACCGAAGTCGGGGCTGTGAATGTCGATGAGTACCGGGGAGCGCTCCGGAATCAGACGGCGGCAAGGGGCCGACCGTCGGGGCTTGAATCCCTCAGCACCCAGGTGAGGATCGGGCTCGCGGTCGCCGGCGCGATTGTCCTGCTGGTGGCCGCCCTTGTCTTCCTGCCGCGATTGCTCACTCACCGCCCGCAGCCGGTCGCGACGACCGCCGCCTCGCACCCGTCGACTGCGCCCTCGGCGCAAGCCAGTCCGGCAGTGGCGGCCGCGCCCTCCCCGCAGGTCTCCGCCGCACCCGTTGTTCCGCCCCTCAGCGGTGTGGTTACTGCCGGCAACGCGGGCACCGGGTACCAGGTCCTGCGCATCCGCACCCGCAACCCCTCCGCAGGGTTGAACCTGATCGTCTTCGACCTCCAGGGCTCCGGACCGCTCCCCGATTTCCAGCTGGGACAGGCAGGTGACAACACCCTGTACCTGCAGTCAGCGGGGACCACCATAGATCCTGCGATCGCCACCGCGTTCCAGGGCACCGGGCCGGTCAGTTCGATCGCTCCCACCGGCGGCGACGCGACGAGTCTCAAGCTGACTACGTCTCGCGCCGCCCGCTACACGATCTACTACCTGACCGGCCCAGCTCGCCTGGTGATCGAACTCCGGTAGACACCGGCGGCGCGCGGGGAGGCCGCTGCGATAATCGGGAGGTCGTGCGCATACGCATTTCCCGCCGGGGCGGGCGGAACGCCCTGGCGATGCTGCCTCTACTCGCCTCTGGCGCAGCCCTGGCGTGGCCCCAGGCGCCAGGCGCCGCCGGCCGGGACGCCCTCGCCGTGGCCGCCAGCCCCTCACCATCAGCCACCCGGTGTCTGCTGCCGGCCCTCTGCGCATCTGCATCCGCTTCGGCTTCCGCATCCGCATCCGCATCCGCTTCCGCTTCCGCTTCCGCATCCCGCAAACATCCGCCAGGGTCCCAATCCCAGCTACCCTATTCGCCGCCGTCGAACTCGGGAGGAGGAGGAAGTGGCGGAAACCCGCACCCCGTCGGACCGCCGGGCACAATTGTTGGGCCTGCGAACAACCCACCACCGCCCCCCAGCTCGGACAACCTCGTCGGCCAGAGCAGCGGTCCGGCTGCGCCGCCGACGATCCCCGGCTCACGCCTGGACATCCTGCTGGATCCCCAGGATCCCAGGCCAGGCGCGACGACCCTGATCACGGTGACGCTGAGTGGCAGCCGCGGGTCAGACCGCTACGCGGTACCCAACGCCCCGGTTACCCTCGACCTGGCGGAGAAGCCCGATGACCACGCGAGCCTTTCGGCCACCGCGCTCATGACGGATGTCACCGGCTCGGCCATTGCCAGGCTCACAATGTCCACCACGCCCGGCCGGCACGTCATCAAGGCGAGCAGCGGCTCCCTCACCAACCAGGTGCTGATTGACACCCTCCTGGGGACGCGGGCGAGCAGCGGCCGGGCGCACCACGACGGCACGGTGCGCACCCAGTTCACCTCGCCTGTGATTAGCCCGTCGTACCTCTTCGCGGCGGCGGGCCTGACGCTTCTGATCAGCTTCCTGCTGCCGTATCGGCGTCGCTTGTTCAGGCGGCACCAAGGTGGCCGCGCGACACCCGTGGCGGAGGCGCCGGGGGGCCCGACGCACGCGGTGAGCGAAACCAGTGTGGTGCCCACGGGCCCCCCCGCGCGCAGCGTAGTCCCCACCTCACGGGCACGCCGAACCACCACCATAGCGCCGTCTGCGGCGCCAGCCAAGCAGCCCGCGGCAGCGGCAAAGCTGACCCCCGCCAGGAGAGCCGGCAGTGCAGTGCCGATCAGTTCCGGGAGAAAGACCCCTCGGGCACCGAGGTCGGCAGCACCTGACGCCTGACCAGGTCGGCCTCGAATCGCAGGATGCCCAACTCCATCTCCATGCGATCGGAGGCGGTCGGCGCCTCGAGCAGACGCTGACGCGCCTCGAGCGGCGTTTCGACCATGGCAGCGACCAGGTAGCCGAGGACCTCGTCTTCGGCGGGGATCGGCGGGACGGTGCTGAGGTTGGGGGCCAGGGTGCGGAGGCCGGCGATGTAGCTCTCGAACGCCCGTTTCACGCGGCGACTCAGGGCACCGTCGGCGGGCGGATCCTCCTCCTTTAGGTAGTCCACCTCGGCCTGCAGGTAGGGCTTACCGGGCACCTGGTGCCGGACGCGAAAGCGCGAAGCACCGGTGATGATGAGATTGACGCGGCCGTCATCCAGTTTCTCGACTGAAACGATCCTGGCCAGAGTTCCAACCTGGCAAGGGGTGGCCTCGCCACCCACCTCATCACCCTGCTTGATGGCCACCACCCCGAAGGTCTTGCCGCTCTCCAGGCAGTCCTCGAGCATCTGCTTGTAGCGATCCTCGAATACGTGCAGCGAAAGCGGCATGTGCGGGAAGAGCACCGTGCGCAGGAGGAAGAGAGGCAAAGGGCCAGCCATCCCTGGATTCTAAGTTGGGTCGGTCAGAGAGGCTGGTGAGCAACCGGTGCCGGCCGGGTTGTGCCAGCACCCTGGCACGGGCAGTCGCGGCTATTGAGGTAGACCCACGAGCCGAAGGCCCGAGGTTGCAGAGGAGCGGTCACGTGGACCGTCCAGACGCGCCAGTTGTCGCCGAACAACACCGGCGTGAGGACGCCGCGGTCACCCAGGAACCCGACGGCATCCGCGTCGAGGACCACGACGGTACGCGTGGTCTCCGGCAGGCCGAAGGCGCCGGTTCGATCGAACCGGGCGAGGTCGTATTCAGGCGCGGCTCCGCTCTGCGCGGCTCCGCCGGTGGCAAACATTTCACCGGCATGTTTGTGCTGGTCCCTGCCAACTGCGATCACCCTGTATGCCGGCAGGTAGTACTGCGCCAGGCGATAGGAGCCGTAGGCCTCGGGGCTGGTGATCAGCACGGTGGTTGCAGGATCCTGGGCGCGGACGGTGCTCATCAGCGAAGAGACGTAGACGTCGCGCTGCACCAGCTGGTCGTGCAGCCCGTCCTGCGGCAGGGTGAAGGTCGCCACGTTGCCCAGGGCGCACATGGCCAGGAGACCTGCGCCAACCTGGCGCACCCGGGGGGCGGCGACAACCGCGCGCGCCAGTCCATCAAGAACCGCACCGGCGGGGAGCACCAGCGCCGGCAGCAGCAGCAGGATGTACCCCAGCTGGCCGATGTGCACCAGCAGGTACACGACCAGCGTGGGCGCCAACAGCGCCGCGGCGAGCACCACGTAATCGCGGTCCAGTCCCGCGAGGAAGGGAAATTGGGCTCTCACCCGGGGCAGGTGGCGAACCAGCAGGTAGGTCAGCCCCATCGGAGCAAAGAGCCCCAACGCCAGAGCGACGCCGGCAAGCACCGCGCCGGCATTGAGCTGGAGCCCGTACATGCCGGCCTTCCAGATGGCCGAGGTATCGCTGGCACGGGCGCTGAGCTCGCGGGACGCCAGCAGGTACCTGGCCGGACCGCCGCTCAGGACCATCAGCGGGACGAGCCAGGCGAGGCTGCTCACCACCAGGACGGCCGCCGCACCCAGCACCGGAGACCTGCGACCTGAGCGCCACAATCGCCATGCAGCCCACAGCAGAGGCAGGGCGAGGAAGGCCTCGTCGGTCGGCCGGATCGCCCCCGCGAGGCCGGCCACCGCAGCGGCCAGCAGCAGCGCGCGTCGATCGCCGCGGCAGGCTCGGACGGCCATCCACAGTAGGGCGATGGAGAGTGCCGGCTCAAGCGCGTAGCTCAGCGCGGTGCCGCCATAGAACCAGAACAGGGGCGACGTGAACAGCAGGATGGCGGCAGACCAGCCGGCAAACCGCCCCCAGAGCTCACGGGCCGCGGCGTAGGCCAGGACGACGGCCAGGCCCTCGGCGAGGGCGCTGAGCAGAACCAGCCCGTTCTCCGCCCCGCCGCCGGTCGCCATGGTGAGCACCCGGCCCAGCAGGATGTAGCCGAGGTACCCGGGTGGGTGCGGGCGATGGGCGACGATGTCAAAGCGCTGGACACCCAACGCGAACTGGATCGAGTCCCAGTTGAACAGGTACTGCGTGCGGATCGCCAGGCGAGTGGCAATCGTCAGCGCTGCGAGCGCCCAGACTGCCGCCCACTCCAAAACGCCCAACCGGACGCCATGGGCCAGTTTGCGATCGCGCGGAGGGGCGAGCGACTCCCCCGCGCGGAGTGGCAATGGCCCAAGCGCCTGCATCTCAGTCCTGGAACACAGCAGCACGGGTGACGACGGTCACCCGGGCCCTGGTCAGTATTTCAGCGGCTAGGAGTGGACGTTGACGTTGACGTTGGCGCCGTTCCCGAACCAGTGGAACAGGTTGAAGCCACCGTAGATCAGGAACAGGATCAGCAGCAGCACCACGATCAGTGCCACCACGGCGCCGGCGCCGCCGCCGCCACCACCCGATTCCTCAACCACCGTGCCACCGGTCGCCGGGTTGTAGTAGCTGCGGTACACGTAGCCGCCGCCGCCCAGCAGTGCCAGCAGGAACACGACTATCAAAAGGATAAGAAGCCAGGTCACTATCAAACCTCCAAAATGGTCCGCCCTGTTTAATGGGGGGCGGAATATGATAGACAGAGTATCACATTTCTAGTCCCGGGGTGAAATAGTCTTCGGGGCACCGAAGGGCTCAGTTCTCCCTCCTCGGTGAGGTCAACTCTTCTGGCTGCCGCGCTGCACGAACTCGATCGCGGCCGCCTCGGCCTCGGCCGTTATCTGCTCATCCCATTGCAGGAACCGGAGCGCGACAAAGTGGCCCACACCGAGCAGGCAATAGGCCAGGACCTCCGGGTCGATATCCCCGAGCTCGCCGCGGGCGGCGGCGTCGGCTGCTCCTCCGCGGTAGGTCTCGGCGAGCATCGAGTAGAAGCGGCGGAATGTCGTCGGGTCGACCCGGTCGCACTCCTGGATGATCCGATAGATGTGCCGGTGCCCGCGGGCAAAATCAAAGAAGGCCTCGAACCCGCGCCGCTGCGCCTCCGAGTAGGTGGGGGTGTCGGCGCTGGCCTCCATGGTCACCTGGCGCAGCCGCTCGCCGAGGTCGTCGACAAGGTCGAGGAAGATTTCCTTCTTGCCGCGGAAGTAGAGGTAGAAGGTGCCCTGGGCGACTCCCGCGGCGCGAGTGATCTCGGTGACGCTGGCCCCGTGGTAGCCCTTGGCGCCGAAGACCTGCTCGGCGGCCTCCAGCACCCGCTGGCGGGTGGCCTCACCGCGAGCGGTGCTGGGGCCAAGTGAACGAACCGTCATGTTGTAAAGATTCTTACAGGCTTCGCCTCGAACGGCGTGATTGCTGTCAGTAACCGGTCAGGTCGTAGGCCGGAGGCGGCGTCCTTTCGCCAATCTCCAGCACAACCTGCGTGTGTTGACTGAGCCGGACCTGTCGCGGGTCACCGCGGTACTCGGCGCCGTTTACATATACCGTCAGGGTCCCGTCGGGAACCGCCAACCGGGCCACCTGGGAGCGCGAGAGGGGCTGGCCCCAGATGTCAAAGAATTCACCCAGCGTGTACACCCGGCTGTCGGGCGACTCGATATGAATGATGCCGCTGCGGTCGTGGGTATGGAGCCAGTAAAAGCAGCGGGTGGAAGCCGGCGCGGTCAGTATCCCGACAGATGCGGACACGGGTTGCGAGGCACCGTCCTTGAGGATGTAGAGGTGAGCGTGCCGGTGGGTGACAAGTTGCTCGGTGCCGCCGCAGGCGATCCCGTCGACTGAACCCCCGCTGCCGCCCTCAGGCGTGTCCCCGTTGCCGGGGTCGGTGCCGGGGACCACCAGCAGAGGGAGGCCCCGCGCGCTGGCGGAGGTGGTCGTGCTGTTGAGCCGCGATCGACCCAGGTGCGCCGCCCACCAGCCGAACAGCCCCAGCGCCAGCACGAACAGGACCACCAGGGCGGCGACGGGGACCAGCCAGCCGGCCCGACCGGGGGGCGCCGCCCATTCGGGGGCGGGGAGAGGGGCGCCCGGCAACGGCGGCGGTGCCGCGCTCATCAGAGGTTGCCGAAGTCGAAGGTGGGCGGCGCCACCTGCTTTCCGATCTCGATGACCACCTGGGTGTGAGGCTTGAGCGGGACATCGCGCGGGTCCCCGGTGAAGGGCCGGCCGTCGACGAAAACGGTGAATTGCCCGCTTGACACGTCGATTCGCGCCACCCTGGTGCTGCTCAATGTCTGTCCCCAGATGTCGAAGAATTGGCCCAGGGTGAAGCTCGACTGAGCGGGTGCCTCGATGTGGATCGCGCCGGTGCGGTCGTGGGTGTGCAGCCAGTAGAAGCACCTGGCCAGCGGCGACCCGGGGATGCCGATACCGGCCGAAACCGGTTGCCGGTTGCCGTCCTTGAGGATGAAGAGGTGAGCGTGAACATGGAAGGCGAGCTGCTCTCCGCGGTCACACCTGACGCCGTCGACGGTCTGCCCCTGGCCGCCTGTCGCCGTGTCGCCGTCGCCGGGTTCGGTTCCCGGCGCGGCCGATGTCTGCGGGCCGGGCGCGGTCACCCCGGCGTTGAGCCTGGAGAGCAGGATGATGCCGCCAACCGACACCACCAAGAAGGCCACCAGGAGGCCGACGCGCAGCGGCCAATTGGGCCGCCGGCCGGCTCTTCCCGGCGCGACGCGTGGGGGCCCCGCCGGGCGTCGAGGTGGGGTCGTCGCCGGCGCGCTCGCCGGGCGCGGGCGCCTCTTTTTGCGGTTGCTCAGGCCAGGGTGCCGCCGTCCACCAGCGCGATCGACCCGGTGACGTAACTGGCGGCGTCGCTGGCCAGGTAGACCGCTGTCCCGGCGACCTCGTTCCATTCGCCCACCCGACCCAGTGCGGCGGTGCTTTCAGCGTGCTTTCGGATCTCCTCGGTCTCGTAGAGGATCTTGGAGAATTTGGTCTTGATCACCGCGGGCGCGATGCCGTTGACCCGAATGCCGTAGGCCCCGAGCTCGCGGGCCTGGACCTTGGTCAGCATCACCAGCGCGGCCTTGCTGACGGAGTAGGCGCCCATGTTGGGGTCCCCTCGGAACCCGGCGATGGAGCACACGTTGATGATGTTGCCGCCGTGCTCCTTCATCCAGCGGTTGACCACCAGCTTGGAAAGGATGAACGGCCCACGAAGGTTGATCTCGATGGTCTTGTCCCAGGCCGCCAGCTCCAGGTCGCTGAGCTGGGCGAAGGCCACGTTGGTGGCCGCGTTGTTGACCAGAATATCGATCCGGCCGTACTTCTCCAGCACCTGGTCGACGAGGGCGTTGATGGTCTCCTCTTTGGCTGCGTGGGCGGCGATCGCGGTGGCCTCGCCCCCCTCCGCGTTGATCGCCTTGGCGGTTTCCTCGAGCTCATCGGCCTTGCGCGCGGTGATCACCACCTTGGCGCCACGACGGGCAAACTCCTCGGCAATCGATCGGCCGATCCCCCGGCTTCCCCCGGTTATCACCGCCACCCGGTCATCCAGGCGGAACAGGTCCTTAGCCATCTGCGTCCTCCGTTTGTAGACGCCAAGCGTAACCAGTCAGCGTGGCGCGGATGGCTACTTCTGGCAACCCCGGCAGTAATCCGTGATCTCTCCCCGCGCTGTGAGCTCTGCGATACGATGGCCGCAGCGAGGGCAGCCCTCGCCACCGTGCATGTGCACCTTCATGTAGCTGCGGTCCTGGCGGTGGGATTCGTAGTCGGGCTGCGCCCGGATTGCCGCCGTGGCATCGTCAAGCACCCTGCGGGTGGCGGCGTGCAGGGTGAGGACGTCCTCCGGTTTGAGCGTGCTGCGCTTACGTAGTGGGAGCATCCGCGCCTCCCACAGGATCTCATCCGAATACGCATTGCCGATCCCCGCGATAAAGGCCTGGTTGCGCAGCAGGTTTTTCAGCTCCCCGGGATGACGGCGGATACGGAGGACGAATTCCTCGGCCGAGACTTCATTGGCCTCCGGCCCGAGGTCCGCCCACCCCGGCACGCTGTCAAAGCCGCCGTCATCCACCAGGTAGACGCGCGCCATGCGCGCGAAGTCGGTGAGGCGAAGCCAGTCGCCGCCCTCCAATTCGAGCCCGAAGAGCATCGAGCCGACCGCCTTGCTGCCCTTCTTGATGCCGGCCGCGGCCACTGGCACCCACTGCAGGCGGCCCCCCAGCATGGGGTTGATGACCAGGTCTCGCTCGCCGACGTCGAAGACCATGAACTTGCCGCGGCGCCAGATCCGCTTGATGGCCTGCCCCTCGAGGCTGGCGGCGAGGTCCGCCGGTGGCGTGCGCAGCAGGAAGCCGAACCTGGGTGAGACCTCCACACGCCGGATTTTCCGCCCCAACACCAGTGGCTGCAGGTGGTCGCGCAGGACCTCCAGCTCGGGCAATTCAGGCATGCCCGACTTCTCTCAGGTCTGGGCGGGACCGCCGGACGGCAGGCCGTTGCCCTGGGGGCGGGGCATGGTGAACCAGAAGCAGCTGCCGCCATCGGGGTTGGCCTCCACGCCGATCGACCCGCCCTGCATGTTCACCAGGCCGCGGCTGATGGCCAGGCCCAGGCCTGTCCCGTTGTGGCTCATGGCTCCCGTGTCGCCCTGGCGGAACTCATCCCAGATCATGCCGACCTCCTCGGGCGCGACTCCCACGCCGGTGTCGCGGACCTCCACGCGCACCTCGGCCGGCCCCAGCGTCCCGCGAACGGTGATCCCGCCCCGTTCGGTGAACTTGATGGCATTGCCGATGAGGTTGATGAGCACCTGGCTCACCCGCTTCGCATCGGCGACCACCTCCAGGGAAGGATCGGCGAAATCAGTCACCAGATAGAGCCCCTTGTCCTCGGCCAGCTTGCCGATTCCCGAGACGACGTTGTTGGTCAGTGTGGTCAGGTCGTGGGTCTCCAGCTTCAGGGTCATCCGGCCGGACTCGATCTTTGCCAGGTCGAGGATGTCGTTGATCAGCTCGAGGATGGCCAGGCCGCTGCGCTTGATACGCGAAACGTCCTCCTGCTGGATCGCCGAGAGCTCCCCGTCCAGGCCCTTCAGCAATACGTCGCTGAAGCCCAGCATCGCCGTCAGCGGTGTGCGCATTTCGTGGCTCATCTTGGCCAGGAAATCCGACTTCAACCTGCTCGCCTGGGAGAGGCGGGTATTGGTCTCCTGCATGCTGTCGATGGTCGCCTTGGTCGCGCTCACGTCCCGCACCACCACCCCGTAACCGGAGAAGCTCTCCCCGTCATGCAGCGCGGTGACCACGATGTCGGCCCAGAAACGGCTGCTGTCGCTGCGAACCATCCAGCACTCCTCGGAGAAAGTCCCCTGGTTACGCACACTCCCCAGGACCCGGTCAGGGTTGCCAACCCGGGCATCGGCGTCGGTGAAGAGCCGTCCGAACTCGCTGCCGAGGATGTCCGCCGCGGGGTGTCCGTGGATCAGCTCAGCGCCGAGGTTCCAGGTGCTGATTCGGCCGACGCCGTCGAGACTGAAGATGGCGCAGTCGCGCATCCCCTGGACCAGGCGCCGGTAATGGGCATCGCCGAGCGCCTCCTCGACCACCAATCAGGCCTTCATCTCGGTGCCGCACCGTCCAGGGCCTCGGTGACGAAGCCGAGAAGGGCCTCCTGGGTGAACGGTTTTGGCAGCATCCTCACCCCCTCCTCGATGAGGCCATCGGGTGCGTACACGCCGAGCGCGTAACCCGACATGAAGACCACCGGCAGGCCAGGGCGCGACTGGGAGATGGCCCGGAAAAGGTCCTTCCCGGAAAGCCCGGGCATGGCGACGTCGCTCAGCACGAGGTCGACGTTGGCCGTGGGCTCATCCAGCACTCCCAGCGCGATCTCCACCCCGGAGGCTTCCAGCACGCGGTAGCCGTAGCGGGTGAGGATGCGGACAGTCAAGGCCCGCACCTGCTCCTCATCGTCGACCACCAGCACGGTGTAGCCGTTCAGCTCGGCCTGCGGCCTGGCCGGGACGCTGCGGGCCGGTTCCATCGGCGTGTACTGCGCCATGGCTGCCGCCCGGGCCGCGATCTCGGCCTCCCGATCGTTCAGCTCCGCCTCCCGAAGCTTGGTCTCATGGCGGGCCGCGTCCACCAGGATCTCCGCGCCGGCGGCGGATAGCGATGTCGTTGTCTCGGGCTGGCTCATGGCCAACGCCCGCTGGGCCGCAAGGACGGCGGCTTTGGCGGCGGCGAGGGCCTGGTTGGCGGCTTCCAGGGTCAACTGGGCCGAAGCCTGGTCACCCGGTTGTTCGTTGTTCTCGGCCATCGTTGCTTCTACCTACCCTGCGGGACCTTGGGCCTGGAAGCTGCCCCGCCGATGACCTCGCGCACCTTTTCGAGCAGTTCCGCCTCGGAGACGTCCTTGCTCATGAAGGGGAGGGTGGGATCGTCCAGCCCCTGCGAGGACAGTATCGAACGGGAGAAGGTGGACATCAGGATCATCTTGGCGTCCGGGAGCAGCGACCTCAGCATGTCCGGTAGCCCGCTGTCCAACATCGAACCCATGACCCTGTCAATCATGACCAGCTTGAGGCGCTCGCGCTCCTCCACCGCCAGGCGGAGGGCGTCGGCGCCGTCACGTGCCTCCACCACCTCGAAGTTATTACGGATAAGGATGTCCGCGTTTCGCGTCCGCACGGCGTCGTCGTGGTCCAGCAGGAGGATCATCTCCACCGCCCGCGCCGGCGCCTTGTTGCGCTGCGCCTGGGGGTTGAGCGGCGCGCTCGCGGATGTGGCGATCGCCGCCTCCTCGCTGGCCGCGGGCAGGTAGACCTCGACTGTGGTGCCCCTGCCCAGGGTGGACTCGATCAACAGGGTGCCGCCCGACTGCCGGACCAGGCCGTAGGCGGTGGGCAAGCCGAGGCCCCCGCCAAGCGCGACGCGGGTCGTGAAGAATGGCTCCAGGGCCCGCGACCTGGTCTCGTCGTCCATGCCCTCACCGGTGTCCGACACGCGCATGACGACGTACCTGCCGGGGGTCAGGTCAGGCTGCTGCGCGGCGATCGCCGGGGTCACCACCATGTCCGCCGCCTCAATGATGATCTCGCCGCCTGAGGGCATCGCCTGCACCGAGTTGTCGACCAGGATCCCCAGCACCTCGTTGAGCATGGTGGGGTCGCCGAGAACCAACGAGACGCTTTCAGGGATGACGACCTGCAGCTGGCCGGTGGGCGGCAACATGCTGCGCAGGCGGCCCTCCATCGTGCTTATCTCCTCGCGCAGGTCCATCGGTTCGGGACGCAGGGCCTCGCGTCCAGCCAGCCGCAGCAACTGCTGTGTCAGCCGCGCCGCGCGCTTGCCGGCCGAGCGGATCTCGCCCAGGTCAGACTTGATGGTGGGATCGCTGTTGGTGGCCTCCTCCACGAAATCGGTGTAGTTGAGGATGACGTTGAGCATGTTGTTGAAGTCGTGCGCGATACCACCGGCCAGCCGCCCCAGGCTCTCCAGCCGCTGGGCCTCCTCCAGCAGCGCCTTGTAGGCATCTCTTTCCTGCTCGGCCTTGATGCGGTCGGTGATATCCCTCACGGATGCCGCAACCAGCACCCGCTGGCCCAGCTGCAGGGTGCTATAGCTGACCTCGGCAGGGAACCGGGTGCCGTCGCGACGCACCCCATCCCACTTTTTGTCCCGGCCGGCGGCGCTGATCTCCTTGGTGAGGTAGCGGGCGCCCGACCCGTGCGGGAGGTCCTCGTAGAGCCCGGGAACCAACGAAGCCGCCGGCCTACCGGTGATCTCGCGGCGAGTGTGGTCGAAGAGCCGCAGCGCGGCGGCGTTGACCATCAGCACCTGGCCGTCGTCATCGGCGGCGATGATCGCGTTCGGTGCGCCGTCAAGCACCTCTTGGAAGCGCCGCTCGCTGATCTCCAACTCGGTGCTTGCCTGGACGGGCGCGCCTCCGCGGCGATTCCGCGTCCCCGACAGTAGGACCATCGCGAGGAGCACGATGGACCACAGCATCGCAACGCGCAGCGTGGTGGTGGCGAAGTCCTCGGGCCGGCCGAACAGGGCGACGCCGATGACGTCGGCCCCCCCGAGGATGGCCATGATGGCGACCAAAAGCGACAGCGTGGCGACCTGGCTGAAGAGCGCCGCGACCTCCACCCCGACAAGTGCCAGGGCGAGGTACATCTGGCCATGGCCGCTGCCGGTGTCCAGGATCACCCAGACCACGGCCACCGTGAGGTCGAGGAGGACTGAAGCGGCAGCCAGTCGCCGCACATCCCTAATGCCGCGGGGCGGTCGAAGGCCGCGAAGCACGGCAACGTTGCCGGCGAGCAGGGCGACTGTCACCACCAGACCCGCCGCCTGGGGGCTGGGGTTGGTCACCAGCGTGGCCAGGAGCGAGGCGATCGCAAAGCACCAACGCGCCAGCGCGATGGCCTTGAGCGTGGTCGCCATGCCGACGTGCCGATCGTCGGGGGCCGCGGATACTTCCTCAGTCACCGCCGTTGCCGCGGGGTTCGATGCGATACTCAGGTCCCTTCAGCCGAGCACCTGGCATATGGCTCGCGAATTGCATTGATCGGACGTCGGGATTCTGACACAACGCCACACTTCTGAAGCCGTGCTCGCTAAATTGGGACCTGACTGATGCGCGACTGGCAAGACATCGACCTTCGATGATCGGTAAGCCCGGGCCGATGCCTGACTGGCCGCTCGAAGAAGCGCGGATCCTGGTCGTCGATGACCAGGAGTCAAACCTGCAAATTCTCGAGAGGATGTGTCGGCGGGCAGGGTACCAGCACATCCGGACCGTCTCCGACCCCCGCGAAGCCCTGGCGACCTTCGTCGACCAGAAGCCCGACCTCGTCCTCCTGGACCTGGTCATGCCCCACCTGGACGGCTTTGAGGTGATGTCGTTGATCCGCGGGCTGGTGCAGCGCGAGGAGTACCTGCCGATCCTGGTGTTGACCACCGACGTGTCCCCCGAAAGTCGCGCCCGGGCCCTGACCATCGGCGCCAAGGACTTCGTCAACAAGCCGTTCGACCGCGGTGAGGTCGAGCTGCGCATCCGCAACCTGCTGGAGACCCGCTTCGTGTATCGAGAGTTGCGCAATAACAACGACAACCTCGAGATCATGGTGAGCCAGCGGACCGCGGACCTGGAGGAGGCCCGCCTCGAGATCCTCGAGCGCCTCGCGGTGGCCGCGGAGTACCGTGATGACACCACCGGGCAACACACCCGGCGCGTCGGCCGCGTCTCAGCCCTGATCTCGCGGGCGCTCGGGTTGGGTCGTGAAGAGGTAGAGCTGATGGAACGAGCGGCGCCCCTCCATGACGTCGGCAAGATCGGCGTGCCCGACCAGATCCTGCTCAAGGGCGGCCGGCTGACACCGGAAGAGTTCTCGCTGATGAAGACCCACACCGTTATCGGGGCCAAGATCCTCGGCGGCAGCAGCAACAAACTGCTCCAGTTCGCGGAGGAGATCGCCCTCTTTCACCACGAGCATTGGGACGGCACCGGGTACTCCCCGGGCATTGCCGGTGAGGACATACCGCTATCGGCCCGCATCGTGGCGATCGCCGACGTGTACGACAGCCTGACCCACGAGCGCCCCTACAAGCGCGCCTGGAGCAAGGAGGATGCGGTGACCGAGATCACCGCGGGGACCGGGTCGCACTTCGACCCCGTCGTGGTCGGCGCGTTCATGGAGATCGTCGACCAGCTTCCACTGGCGGAGCTCGAGGCGGCAGAGCACGACGTCGAGCGGGAGGGCGCCGTCCCGGCCCTTCAGGATCGTTAGTGGCCGCACGTGCCAACCTCGAGGCGCTGAGCCTGGTCAGCGTGGTGTGCGGCCGGATCGCCCACGACCTCAACAACCTGCTGGCGGCCGTGGACGGTTATGCCGAGTTCGTCGCCCAGGACGTCGCCGACCGGCCCCAGACGCTGTCTGACATCCAGGAGGTGCGCAGTGCCGCCAGGAAGGGGGCCGCGTTCTCCAGGCGCCTGCGCCAGGTGGGGCAGCTGGTCGAGTGGTCGCCGGAGCTCTTGAACCTCTCGCAGGTGGTCCGTGAGGCAGAAGAGCAGGTGCGACTGGGCGTTGGCGACCGGGTCGAGGTCCGGGTCGGCCTGGCCGAGGGCCTGGCCACCGTCAGGGCAGACGCCCAGCAGCTGCAGCTGGCGCTGTCTACGATGGTCGAAAACGCCTGCGAGGCGATGCCCGACGGCGGCACGCTCGAGATTGACACCTTCACAGTGGGCGACGAGGTGGCGATCAGGGTTGTCGACCACGGGCGGGGTATGAGCCCGGAGGTGCTGGGTCAGATGTACGACCCGTTCTTCTCGACCAAGCCCAAGACGATCGGCAATGGCCTCGGCATGTTCATCGTCGGCGGGGTCGTCGACCGCGCGGGCGGCCGGCTTGACGTCGCGTCCCAGGAGGGCGAGGGCACGAGCATCACCCTCCTCCTGCCGGCAGCCAAGGGCTGACCGGCGGCGGCGACTATCCGGCAAACTTGTCTCTGTGGCCCCCCTCGTCTTTCTGATCGACATCGACAACACCCTGCTGGATAACGACAGGGTGAAGGCGGGCATGGAATCGGAGATTCGCCGCCTGGCCGGGGAGGAGGGCAGTGAACAGTTCTGGAACCTCTATGAGGTCGTGCGCCGGGAGCTCGATTACGTCGATGTGCCACTGACCCTGGGCCGCTTCCGCAGCGTCCGGGCCGACCTGCGCACCTTCCCTCAACTCTCGGCGATGCTCCTGGGCTACCCGTTCGAGGATGACCTGTACCCCGAGGCGATGAAGGTCGTTCAGCACCTCAAGGCCTTTGGCACGGTGGTGGTCCTCTCCGACGGTGACCCCGTGTTCCAACCGGCCAAGATCGGGCGCATCGGTGTGGCTGACGCGGTGGACAGCAACGTCTTGGTCTACGCCCACAAGGAGCAGCACCTCGAGGAGGTCCTCAGCCTCTATCCCGCCGATCATTACGTGCTGATCGACGACAAGGCGGGCATTCTCGGGCGCATCAAGGCGGTGCTCAGGGAACGCCTGACCACCATCCACGTGCGCCAGGGAAAATACGCGACCGGCGACGTAGCGGCGGAGCCCGAGGGCGCGCCGCCGGACATAACCGTGGGCGGCATCGCCGATGTGCTTCAACTTGGCGAGCACGACTTCAGGGGCAGGGGGACCGGTTGAGGTCCGACAACGTCATCTCCATCGACCTTGGCGGCACCCACCTTCGGGCCGCGGTGATCGGACCCGGTGGCGAGATCCGCGAACGGAGGCGAATCGACACCCCGGCCGGCGACCCCCACCCGGATGCGCTGGTCGAGCTGGTGCGGTCGGTTGCCGCGACCAGCCCGGTCGAAGAGGCGGTGGTCGGCGTGCCCGGACGGGTGAACTACAGGGCTGGGGTGCTGGAGTACGCGCCGCATCTACCCCAGGGATGGCTCAAGGACCTCTCCCGGGCCAACCTCTCAGAGCGCACCGGGCTTCGGGTGCATGTCTGCAACGATGCGGAGCTGGCAGCCGCCGGCGAGGCCGTTTTCGGGGCGGCTCGGGACTCGATGGACGTTGTCTATCTCACGATCTCCACAGGCATTGGCGCGGGGGTCGTCCAGCACGGTCGCGTGGTGCATGGCACGCGCTCAATGCCCGAGCCAGGCCACACCATCGTCGACGTGGCGGCGCTGGAGAACGGGGGCCGCTGGTCGATGGAGGATTTCGCCTCCGGGACCGCGCTGGGCCGGCGAGCGCACGAGCTGGGGCTGGGCGACAGCGGCGCCGATGTCCTCAAAGGGCTCGAGGACGGTGACCCGCGCGCCGTGGAAATCTGGGCGGAGGCGCTGCCGGTCATCTGCGCCGCGGTTTTCAACCTGGCGATGTGGTTCAGCCCCGAGGTGATCGTGATCGGGGGGGGCGTCGGGCTCAACGCGCGGGGCCTGCTGGAGGCACTCCGCTCCTGGCTGGCGGAACACCCTCCGCCCGGGCTCCCCGGCGTAAGGATCGAGCACGCGGCACTGGGTGACGACGCGGGCCTGGTGGGCGGCGCCGCATGGACCCGCATGTTCCCTCAAGACCCCGCGGACTAGTCCCCGGGGGTTACGGCCCACCACTCAGGCCCGCCTTCCTGGTGTTGCCCTTCTTGTAGGCCGCCCGCCAGTCCTTCCAGTCCCTGTACGTTGCGCGAGCCATCCGGCGCGCGGCCTCTTCCAGCCACCCGTCGGGACGGGCTCCGATGTCGCTGAGGATGGCCTCCGCAGCGCCGGGCTGGGCCAGGTGCAGGTTGGCAGTCTCCCAGCCCATCGCGCGCAGCAACCGCTCGTGGTCCCGCTGGTCCGGTAGGTCCGACAGCTCGATCCGGCTGCAATCGGGTGCCAGGCGGCGCACGACGTGGGTCGGTGCGGGCACGTAGCAGGGGTCAGGGTCGCGCACCGCGCTGAGCAGCAGGCGTTCGGCGGTGGCGGTCTCGGGCTCGTCCGCCCCGTCCCCCGTCCATGCCGAGCGCACCGAGGACTTCACCTCGCGCGCCAGGTGCGCTCCCTTCCATATCCCCTCGGCCATCACGCGCTCACGACCGAGGCTGCCAAGGCCGGCGCGCCGGCGACGCAGGTCGAACTCCGACATACCTGCAGGCAGGGAGGCCAGCAGAGATTCGCGCAGCTCGGGACGAAGTGGGCTGTCGAGAGAACGGAGGGACGTTATCCTGGCCCAGAAGGGCACCGGGTCGCGCAGCTTACCCGTGGCCAGCCGGCGTAGCCATTTGTCTTTTTCGGCAAGGACCAGGGCGTGACCTCCCTTCTGCAGGCTTTCGACGTAACCGGCAAGGATCGCGGCGCACGCCTCCTTCGTATCGGTTGACAGGTGTCCACCCTTGAGCGCCAGCCGCGCGCTGGTGGCGAGGCGCACCAGGTCAATGGTGTACGGCATTTTCGCGACCTCGTCGAAATCGTTGACTCCCCAGACCAGGCGTCCCTCGGCATCTCGCCAGGTGCCGAAGTTCTCGACGTGGAGGTCGCCGACCGCCAGCACCTGCGGGGCCGCCGCCTCGTCCGCGCAGAGGCGCGGAAAACGCTGGCACCAGCGGTAGAAGGTGGAACGGAGGAACGGGAATGGCGCGGAGGCCATCATCTGGTGCTTGTAAGCGAGGTCGTCCGCCCAGATCGGGACCTGCTGGCCAACCCACTCCTCGTAGACGGCGGTGGCTACAACTATGCCCGGGAGCTCGGCCGCCTCATCGTCCCACTCCACCGTCGCATCTTAGCCGGGCCCCGCCCGCCCCCACTGCGGACGTACAGCGGTCACAATCTTGGCCGTGGAGAGATCGGAGGATTACGTGGCGGTGAGTGAGGTCGCCGTCGTCGACACCGGAGCCGGCGCCCTCGAAGAGGCTTTCCGTGACCGGTTACGCCTGGTCGAGCGAGCGCCCGGGTTTATCAACATCGAGGTGCTGTTCAACGCCGCGCCGGCCCTCGCCGAGCTGGCAACGCAAAGGTTGTACGCAGAGCAGCCCCAGTTGGAGAGGATGGGCGTGAGCGGGCGGGAGCACACGGTGGAGGGCCGTTTTTGCGTCGGCCTCTTCGACGCCCGGGGATTCCCCCAGAAATGGCTCACCGACGCCTGGCGGCACATCGAAGCGATCATCACCGATGAGATGGAGGCCGCGATTGCGGTCCCGGCGGTGGCGGTGCTGAGCAGCGGACTGGCTGCGGCCTCAACCCACGGTGAGGCCTGACAGAAGAGCGTTCACCCGCTCCTGGATGGCGTCGCGGGTCCGGCTTAACACAATCAGGGATGGGCAGGCTGAGGCGGGCTGACGTGGAGCCCGGGACAACCGATGCGTCGGAGGCCCAGGCCGGACCGAACATTCCGATCGCCAGTCCGAGGGCGGCGGGGGTCAGCGCGAGCCGGCGCCACGCCCTGATCTTTCTTGCCATGACATCGTCGGGCGCGCTGCCGCGGGCGCCGCGCTGGGTGAAGTCTCGGAACCTTCGGGAAACGCCCGCATCAGAACAAGGGCAAGCACCGGCACCCCGGCCAGCAGGTAGAGCGCCAGACCCCACCCGGTGCGGGTATCCGTGCCGGTTCCCAACCCATGAAGCAGCGCCAGCGGGAACAAACCATAGGTGCCGTAGTGCACCAGACGCCAGAGCCTGTAGCCGATCGCCTTGCGCAGGTGCACGCTGAGCGCAAAGGCGACCGTCAACTCGGCGGCGCAAATCCCGAGCCCCATCCAGAACGTGCGATACGAGGAAGCTAACGGCACCAGGACGTCCTGCACGGAGAACTTGGCGAAAGGGTCGAGAAGCAGGGTCATCACGTGGATGGAGATGAACACCAGCATCACCGTGGACAGGTAGCGGTGCAGGCCCTCGGTCACGAAGGCGGGCCAGCGCGGCGATCGCCAGCGCAGCGACATCGCGACCCCGGCGCAGACGGTCGCAGAGAGCAGCAGCAGGGAGACAAAACCGCCGGCTCGCGCGAAGTACCACAGGACGCTCGGCGTCTGAGTAAGGCTCAGCATCGCGGGTCGCTCAACGCACTCACGACGGGCCGGCGCCCGCCACCGGTGCGACCGATGAGGCGACAACGCGGCTGGTGTTGTGCGAAGCGAGCTCCGCGGATATTGCTCCGAAGCTGATTACGGTGGTCGTCAGCGCGGTGACCTTTAGTCGCGTTAGCCGCCTCCGGGCGGCGGCCAGCCCCTGTCTGCGGGCAACTTGGGTTTCCATCAACTCAGCAAAGCCGCGCCGCCTGTGGCGGACCTGTGCGCCTACTGTGAGTTCGTCACTTGCGCACCACCGCCACGTGGTTCCCGGTGTGGCGTCAGAGTCGAGACAGTAGCTCGGCCTTCTTGGTGTCGTACTCCCGCCGGTCGATGTGACCGTGGTCCATCAGGTCGGTGAGCTTGCGGATCTCGTCCACCACCGCATCGGGACTTTCCACCGGGGCTGCGACTGCCGGGGGGTTGTACCTGTCGGTGACGCGTACCCCATAGGACTGGATCTCTTTGGCGAATGCAGCGGCCGCGTCGTTGTCGTAATTGCCCATCGCCACGTATGAACGGCCCACGTCGCTTCAAACCGCAGGCAGCCTCGACGGAGCCGGCCTCGTGCCAGAAGTATTCGATCTCAGCGAGTGGGACGCGCGCCTCCTCCTCTTCACGTTCGACTTTCTTCCGCAGCACGCCGCCGTGGGAGTGGATCCTGGTCACGACAAGTTCCGCGGGAGACAGGTCGAAACGGTACGTTGGTGCAGCACCCAGACCCGACTCGTGGATCGTGACGATTGTGCCCATGTCAGTGTGCCCTCCGGTTTTGTAATGGCGGGAGCGCGTCGGGAACGATCCGACCAGCGGCACCGTTCAGTACCGCTCAACAGTTTTGAAGACTGGGGAGGCCACCTGACCCCATCCGCTCCCAGCAGAAGAGTACCCGACGAGGGGCTTTCTGGAAGGGGGGGTCGGGGTCTAATCTGAATTCGAAACCGGTCCGAAAGGGCCGGTTTTCGCCCTTTCCTAGGCCCGTAAATCACGGGTCAGGCGGGAGGCAAAGGAGGTTTCAGAAATGACGCAAAAAACCCAAGAACTGGGGGGGGTTTTGAAAACTGGGGGGGCGGCCATTCCGGCCACTCAGGGGTCTCGGACGGCGGGCTGGAAGGGTGGCAGGCCGGCGGCGGCACGGTCGCGGGCGAAGGCGTCCGCCGGCCAGAAGGCCCTGGCGGTGTACGAGACGCCGGATGACGCTCGGCACTTCAGGCTCAAGCCGCTGGTCGCCGAGTACCTGCTGGACCTCCAGGTCATGGGGCGCAGCCTGCGGACGCTGGCCTGGTACCGGGAGAAGCTGACGGGGTTCCTGACCCACTCCGAGGCGATCACGCTCGCCGACCTGACGGCCCTGACGCTCAAGCACCACCTGGCTGAACGAGCAGGGGCGGGGCCTGGCCGACAACACCGTCCACGGGTCGTTCCAGGTGGTCAAGGGGTTCGCTGCCTGGGCGTCCCGGGAGAACTACCCGGTCGAACCCGCCCTCCTGAGGGTGAGGGCGCCCAAGGTGGCGCAGAAGGAGCCAGAGGCGTACACCGAGGCGCAGTTGCAGACGATCCTGCGGGCGGTGGCGCCCGGCTGGGCGGACGTGGCGGTCAAGCTGCTGCTCGGCACCGGGATGCGGGTGTCGGAGATGTGCGCCCTCACGCTGGACGACATCGAGGATGACGGGGCCGCGACGACGCTGAAGGTCCGCCGGGGCAAGGGGGCGAAGTTCCGCCGGGTGCCCGTGAGCAGCCGCTTGCGGCGGGAGCTGTCGCGCTACGTCAACCGCGGCCGTGCGGAGACGGCCTCAGACCGGCTCCTGATCCTTGCCGACGGGCGGCCGGCGGAGGTGGTGAGCGTGAAGGACCTGTTCAAGCGGATCCGGCGCCGGGTCGGCTTCGGAGTCAACGCCCACAAGTTCCGCCACACCTTCGCCACCGAATACCTGCGGCGGAACGGGGAGATAGAGCGCCTGCGGCGGATCCTGGGCCACACGACCTACGTGATGGCGATGAGGTACGTCCACCTGGACAAACGCGACCTGTGCGTGGACTTCGACTTGGGATCGCCGTTTTGAGGCCTATTTACTCTGCGGAATCAACGACACCGCACCCTGGCCCTCCGCACCCGAAACGGTCGGCTGCCGGGAAGGGCATGGCAGTGAAGCCACGTGTGAAGTAAACTTCAGGGATGCAAATCCGGGCCGATTCAGCCTTCGGATCTGACCCGATCGACGAGATCCCGCTACGCCAAGCGCCCTTGGTCCAGGTAGTGGCGCAAGTCAAATTCCCCAAGGTCTTCAGTTTGGCCACGGCCGACGGGATCCGACCTATCCACGAAGTCTTATCCGAACACTATCCGGTCGTTCGCCAGGAAGCAGTGCTCGGCTTCGGACTTCTACTCGGACCTGGTGGCGCCTCGCAGCAACAGACCGAGACAACCGTGTGGCGGCTCCGCGACGAGCCGGCGCAATGGCAGGTTTCTATCGGGGACTCGTTCGTCGCCCTGGACACCGGGAGCTATACATCTCGCGACGACTTCTGTCTGCGCATGGAGCGCATCCTAGCGGCTGTCCAAGATCGCGCGGCGCCACCTCTCTACGATCGCATCGGGCTTCGGTATGTCAATCGCCTTGATGTCAAGGAGGGTCTCTCGCACCTTAAGCAACTCGTTCGCCCGGAGCTGATCGGTGGCCTGGCAGCCGCCGTCGGAACCGACGTTGAGACGGAACACAGTTGGTGCGACACTGAGTACATCCTTGCGAACGCGCATGTTCAGGCCCGCTGGGGGGTGCTTCCTTCAGGTGCTGTTTACGATCCAGCGGTGCCACCGAGCAGCGCACGTTCGTGGGTCTTGGATGTGGACGTCTTCTCGGCCAAGGAAGGGCGCTTCGATGGGCTCCAGATCGCAAGACAATTGAGAGATTTCGCCGACATCGCTTACAGGTTCTTCCGATGGTCGGTGACAGACGATTTACTTCGCTCCGCCGGAGGTGAGGTTTGATGAACTTGGCTCTTGAACCACGCTTGGCGGTCGACCCGTCGCCCGGCACAGGTATAGGGCTGAAAAGACCCGTCGTTGCCAGCTTGATGGTGTTCGCGGGTTTCGCGGCAAGCGCCGGAACTAGTAACCTACCCACTCAAAGGCCGATTGACGCCGCCTTTGCTGCTCGACAGGTTGACTTCACCGGCACGAGCGCGTTTTCCGCCGCAGGGTTTGCGACTAGCCTCGTGGCAACCTCAATCCGCGATCTTCGAAGCCGCACCGGCCTGACCTGGGACGAGTTGGCCAAACTCTTCGGAGTGAGTCGGCGCGCGCTACATCTCTGGGCTAGTGGCGGAGCTATTAGCCCGCGGCACGCGTCACGCCTGTCAGTACTGGCCGGCGAACTTTTGCCAGCAACGCCCTCCACGCCGGCCGAAGTCCGCGATTTTCTCATGGCACCGCGTCAGGCCGGGCGCTCCGTCTTTCAGGATCTGGTGCGCGACGCATCGCCCGCTCCGAGAAGACTCGGAGGGCTTACTCCAGCTCAAAGAATTGCCGGCACCCCCTAGCCCGACGAAAATATACATAGACCCTGTCACCCGTGGTTGAGCCGGAGAGGACAAGCAACGTTGACGACGACGTCCGATCTTGGCGGCAAGGCGACGTTGTCGATCTTTCTTCCTTCACTCTCTATGGGTCTACCGCGCCAACCCATGAAGCGGTTGAAGCTGTGGTCATCATCAGCCAAACGTGCGAAATCGTTCGGCCAAGGTCACGACGATCGTGCGTGGAGGTGGTTCCTCTCCTGACGCTCACTGGGGACGCGGCGTCCGAGGCGGCAAGCGGCAGCCAGCCTCAATATGCCGGGCTGCCCCAGCTCGAGGCTGGCAAGTTCGCCGACTTCTCCAAGTGCATGAGCATTGACAAACTAGACCTCGTCAAGCTCTCGAGGCGCCCTGGAGTTTCTGGAGACCACGAGGTCGGGGCGTTTTCGACTGCCGTGGGGAGGTGGTTTTCGCGCTTCCCATTTCCGGATGGCCTCACGGAGACACTGAGGCCCTTGTGGGCGGCGTGACTGAGTGAGCATCGGAGGGGACATACCGGCGGTGCAAATTGTTGACGTAGGTCTTCTCTTCAACCAGTAGCAGTAGCTCTGGGAGGGGGTCCGGGGGAGGGGTGAACAACCC
>JBPCPW010000060.1:0-48256 GCA_050998755.1 Candidatus Dormibacteria bacterium | reverse complement strand
GACGATCGCAGGCGAGCGCAGATTCCGAGGGGCCGTGAAATTCGGCCGCTGCAAGCGGCAGTTGCGCGGGTCGGCCCCGTCCGCCGCCGGGGGTTGCGCCAGGGGCGTCAGGGCCCCGGCTGTGGCGTCCTCGCTGTCGCCTTATATCGGAGACTGCGCACCCTAGGATCAAGGCCATGGATCCGTCGCTAGCGCTGGCAGTGGCCGCCGGCAAGGTAACCGCCGCGACCATACGGCGCCTTGGCAGGGGTGGCGGCACGACGCTACCCGGTCGAGTCAGTGGTCGTATCGACGGCCACGCACTGGGCAAACTGACACAGAAATTGCCCCGCGGCTCCATCCTGGTGGCGGGGACCAACGGCAAGACCACCACCTCGACGCTGCTGCGCACGATCCTGCAGGACACGGGGATCAGCATTGTCGGGAACAACGCCGGCAGCAACATGGTCGGCGGCCTGACGGCGGCGGTTGTGGCGGGGTCGCGGGTGTCTGGCCAGGCGCGGGCCGAGGCCGGGATCTTCGAGGTCGACGAGAACAGCCTGCCCGCGGCGGTGGCCGCCATCTCTCCCCGCTTGGTGGTGGTGACGAACCTCTTCCGCGATCAGCTTGACCGCTACGGCGAGCTCGATTCCTCGTCCGCGGCGATCTCCTCGGCGCTGGCGGCCCTGCCCTCGGCGTCGACCGCGCTGCTCTGCGCCGACGATCCCCGGGTGGCCGCCATGGGGCAGGGGTTGCGGGCCCGGGTTGTCTACTACGGGCTGGAGGACGACAAGGTCGGCGAGACCGAGGTGCCCCACGCCGCCGACGCCCGGTTCTGCCCCCGGTGCGGACGTCCCTTTGACTTCACCAGGGTGTATGCCGGTCATCTGGGCCACTACAGCTGCCCCTCCGGCGACCTCGAAAGGCCGGAGCCCCAGCTGCGCGCCACCAGCATCCAATTCAACGGCCTCGAAGCGCAGGTACTGACGCTTGACGGGCTGGGGTTCGATGGCACGGTGATTGAGGTGCCCCTGTCGGGCCTCTACAACACCTACAACGTCGTCGCCGCGGCGGCCGCGGCCGCGTTGTTCGGGATCCAGCCGGCGGCCGTCGGGCCGGCGCTGAGTGCGTTTCGTCCCGCGTTCGGGAGACTCGAGAAGGTGGATGTCGAGGGGCGGGCGGTGCGCCTCATGCTGGCCAAGAACCCGGCCGGCTTCAACGAGGTGCTGCGGGCGAGCCGGGTGCTGGGCGGCGGGCGCAAGTTCGTGGTGGCCCTGAATGACCGCATCGCCGATGGCCGCGATGTCAGCTGGATCTGGGACGTCGATTTCGAGCTGCTCGCCGATGCCGAGTCGATCGTGGTAACCGGCGACCGTGCCCTCGACATGAGAGTCAGGCTGAAGTACGCGGGTCTCGACCCCGCGCGGGTCGCCGTCGCCGAGGCTCCGGGCGCGGCCCTTGATGCGTTGCTGGCCATGTCGACGCCGGGTGATGAGGTCTTTGTGCTGCCGACGTACACCGCCATGCTCGACCTGCGGGCGGAGATGTCCTCCCGAGGCTACCTACAGCCGTACTGGCTGGAGGGTGATAAGGCATGAGCGCGCAGCGCATCCGCCTGGGCCACCTCTACCCCCGCGAGATGAGCATCTACGGCGACCGGGGCAACATCATCTCGCTGCAGGATCGGAGCCGCCGCCGCGGCATCGAGATGGAGGTCGTGGAGATCGCCCGAGACACCGACGCCATGAATGACATCGACGTCTTCTTCGATATCGACATCTTCTTCATCGGTGGAGGCCAGGACCAGGACCAGGACCTGGTCGCGTCCGACCTGTCCGGGTCCAAGCGCGACGCCGTGAAGTGGGCGATCGATGGCGGCGCCGCGCTGCTCGCTGTGTGTGGGGGCTACCAGTTCCTGGGCAGCCACTACACCACCGTCGACGGCACGCGGCTGCCGGGGTTGGGTTTGGTCGACCTGCGCACCGAGGCCGGCCGGACACGGTCAATTGGCAATGTCCTAATTGATGCCGCGGGGCTGGGCCTGACCCCGACCACCCTGGTCGGGTTCGAGAACCACGCAGGCCGCACCTACCTGGGGCCCGGGCTGCAGCCGCTTGGCACCTGCCTGGTGGGCCGGGGCAACAACGGCGCGGACGGCGTCGAGGGGGTGGTCACGGGGACGGTGATCGGCACCTACCTCCACGGGTCGCTGCTGCCCAAGAACCCCCACCTCACCGATCACCTCCTGGCGATCGCCCTGGGGCATCGACAACCGGGCGCGACACTTGCGCCGTTGGCAGCCGAAGAGGAGATGGCAGCTCATAACGCGATGGCCAGACGAATCCGCAGCGAGGGCGCCCTCGGGAAAAGATAGGCTCTCCGCGCGGCGCAGCAAACCACGGTCGGGGGTCGTCTAATGGTAGGACGGCAGCCTTTGGAGCTGCTCATCCAGGTTCGAATCCTGGCCCCCGAGAACCCCCGGCATTGATACAATCCGGCCCACCACATGCCCGCAACCGGCGAGCCTTCCCCTCCCTCCAAGCCATCCTCGCGCGCCCGCGACCTCCTGGTCGTGGTGCTTGCCGCGGGGGACGGTACCCGGATGCGCTCCTCCCGGCCCAAGGTGCTGCACGAAATGGCGGGCCAGTCCCTGCTGGCCTACCCGCTGATGCTGGCGCGCCAGCTGGGTGCGGCGCGGGTGGCGGTGGTGCACGCGCCGGCGCACCGCGAGGCCATAACCGCTGCCGTCGGCGGGGCCGACCTCGTCGCCCAGAAGCAGCGCCTGGGCACCGGGCACGCCCTCAACCAGGTCCCGCAGGCGCTTCGCGGGCATCGCGAGGTCCTGGTGCTCTACGGGGACGTACCTCTGCTCACTGTTGAGACCCTCCGGCGCCTGCTCCAGGCGCGGCGCCAGGGTGACCTCGACTGCGTCCTGCTGGCTGCCGAGGTGGCCGACCCCCAGGGCTACGGTCGAGTGGTTGGGGAGGGCCCCAAATCCCGAATCGTCGAGCAGGTGGAGACCACGCCCGAGGAGGCCGCCGTGCGGCTGGTTAATACGGGCGTCTGCGTCTTCAGGGCGGACAATCTCTGGCCGGCGCTGCGTCGCCTGCGTCGGAGTTCGAAAAGTGGCGAGTACTACCTCACCGATGTCTTTGGCACGCTGCCCAGGCGGGCGGTTATCACCTGCCCCGAGGAGGAGGCGCTGGGGGTCAACGACCGCTGGCAGCTGGCGCAGGCGGAGCGTGTCATCCGCCACCGCCGTGCTCGCGAGCTGGCCACCTCGGGCGTGACCATCGTCGACCCCGAGACGACCTATATCGACATGCGTGTTTCGATTGAGCCCGAGGCGCGGATCGAGCCGTTCACCTTCCTCCGCGGCGGCACCACGATCGGCGCCGGGTCCCGCATCGGCCCGTTCGCCGAGATCACCGACTGCCGCATCGGACGCGACTGCGCGATCGGTCGGAGCCATCTTGTCGAATCGACCGTCGAGGATGGCGTTGAGATCGGCCCCTTCAACAAGCTTCGCAGGGGATCGGTGGTCGCCAAGGGGAGCCGTATCGGGTCATTCGCAGAGATCAAGAACACGCTCGTCGGTCCCGACAGCGACGTGCACCACTTCTCATACCTGGGCGACGCCGTGCTGGGACGGCGGGTCAATATCGGCGCCGGCACGGTCACCGCCAACTACGACGGCACGCGCAAGAGCCAAACTGTGATTGGAGACGGCGTCTTCATCGGCAGCGACAGCACCCTGGTCGCGCCGGTGAGCGTTGGGGACAATGCCTACACCGCCGCGGGCTCGGTCATCACCAGGGATGTCACCGCCGGGAGCCTGGCAATCGAACGCAACGACCAGCGCGAGGTAGAGGGCTGGAGCCGGCGCCGCCGCGGTAAGGCACCCGAGAAGAACAGCAAATGAGCGTTAAGCTTGGGCGTACGGTCACGGGAGGAGCCAGGTGTTCGGTGAGCTGAAGCTGCTGTCCGGGAACGCGCACCCGGGACTGGCGCGCGCGATCTCTGGTGTGCTTGAGATCCCGATGGGTGAGATGACGGTCACCCGCTTCAAGGATGGGGAGTACGACGTCAAGATCGCGGAGTCGGTTCGCGGTAACGACGTCTTCCTGATCCAGCCAACCTGCCAGCCGGTGAGCGAGAACCTGATCCAGCTTTTCATCATCCTCGACGCGCTGCACCGTGCATCCGCGGCCCGGGTCACCGCGGTCATCCCCTACTACGGGTACGCGCGCAAGGAGAAGAAGACCGCGCCACGCGACCCCATCTCGGCCAAGCTGATGGCCAACATCATCAGCCTCGCGGGGGCCAGCCGGATCATCGCGCTCGATCTCCACGCCGACGCCATCCAGGGCTTCTTCGACATCCCGTTCGATCACCTGACCGCGCTGAAGCTGATCTCCGAGCACATTCGCCAACGCCACCTGCGCGACGTGGTGGTGGTCTCGCCAGACGTCGGCGGTACGCGCCGCGCGCGCGCGGTGGCCAAGATGCTCGAGGCTCCGTTCGCTATTGTCGACAAGCGGCGGCCACGCGACGACGTAACCGAGGTGCTGAACGTCATCGGTGACGTTGAGGGCATGAATGCCGTGGTCATCGACGACCTGATCTCCACCGGGAGCACCCTGGTGGGTGTGGCCAATGCGCTGATCGCCGCGGGCGCGCGCTCAGTCGACGTGCTGGCCACGCATGGCGTGCTCAGCGACGGCGCCGTGGAGCGGCTGGCTGCGGCGCCCATCGACCAGATCGTGGTCACCGACTCGATCCCCATCGCCGAGAGGAACGACAAGCTGCACGTCCTGTCGGTCGCGCCGCTGCTGGCCGAGGGCATCCGCCGGGTGCACGAAGACCGCTCGGTCAGCGAGCTCTTCCGGGACCCGCGCTTTCCCAACGACGACGCCCGCACCGGTCGCGACCTTTGAGCGCGCACTTACCCCGGCCAGGCTGCGCCCGGAGGTGCCTGATCCGGCCCTAGGCCGGTGCCCTTGACCGCTTACGACCTGAGCCTGGTAGCCCTGCTTCTGATCACGCTGGTGCTGGCCTGGCTGGCCGCCGCCGCCGAGACCGCCCTGACCTCGGTCAGCCGCATCCAGTTGCGCCGCCTGGCGGACGCCGGCGACCCCCAGGCCAAGATCATCCAGAAGCTCCACCTCAACCCCAACGACTACCTCACCGCGATCCTCACCACCAACACGACCGCGATCATCATCTCGGCCACCGCGGCCGGGCTGATCGGCAACAACCACGGTTATGGCGCCTTTCTGCCACAGCTGGTGATCTCACTGATCGACGCGGTGATCGTGCTGGTCTTCTGCGAGATCACAGCCAAGACGCTGGCGCTGCGCTACAACATGCGCTTCGCCCAGGCCCTGGCCCCGAGCATCAGCCTGATCACCTCTGCCACCAGGTACCCGATTCGAGCAATGTCCTCCTTCGCCCGGCTGGTGGCCAGGCCCGCCGGCGGGGCCAAGGGCCCGTTTGTCACCGAGGACGAGCTGAAGATGCTGGTGACCGTCGGCGAGGAGGAGGGGATCATCGAGGAGGAGGAGCGCGAGATGATCCACGGCGTCATCGAGATCGGCGACATGAGCGTGCGGGAGGTGATGATCCCGCGCATCGATATCGTCGCGGTGGAGGTGAACAAGCCCGTCGACCAGATCGTCAAGCTGGTCCTGAAGCACGGGCATACGCGCATCCCGGTCTTCGAGGAGACGATTGACCACATCGTGGGCGTGGCCTACGCCAAGGACCTGCTGCGGTACAGCTCGCAACGCCGTCCCGCGGGCGTAGAGACCAAGGGGGACCTGCGCAAGATCATGCGCAAGCCCTACTTCGTCCCCGAGAACAAGAACCTCTCCGAGTTCCTGCACGAGATGCGCGAGAACCGCGTGCACATGGCCACGGTCATCGACGAGCACGGTCAGACCGCCGGGATCATCACCATCGAGGACATCATCGAGGAGATCGTGGGGCCGATCCGTGACGAGTACGACGTGATGGAGGAGGAGGAGCTCCAGTTCCTGGCGCCCAATGAGGCGGTACTGGATGCCCGCGTGTCGTTGGACGACGCCCGCGAGGAGCTCGGGCTGCAGCTGCCCGCTGACGACGTCGACTCCCTGGGCGGCTTCATCTACTCGCACCTCGGCGCCATTCCTCGCGCCGGCGAGGTCATCAACCTCGAAGGTGTGAGGATGACCGTGGTCAGCGTCCGCGGGCAGCGCATAGGCAAGGTCCGGGTACGCTCCGAGCTTCCCTTCCCCGGCGCGATCCAGCGTGAGGAGGCCCGGGCGGAGGAGGAGGCCGAGCGCACCCAGGCCGACGCGGCGAGGGAAGCCCGGGCCTAGCACTCCGCGCCTAGCACCCCGCGCCGCCGCTACTCTCAACTCGTGCCGATCTACGCGGCCGAGGCCGTCATCCTCCGCAAGGTTGATTACGGGGAGGCAGACCGCATTCTCACCCTCCTCACCCGCGAGCGCGGCAAGGTCCCAGCCATTGCCAAGAGCGTGCGCAAGTCGAAGTCACGCATGGCCGGGCAACTCGACGTCTTCGCCCACGGCAGCATGCTGCTGGCCGAGGGGAAGAGCATGGACGTCGTCACACAGTTCCAGCGCATCACTGAGAACAGCGCGCTGGGGTCCGAGCTCAAGCGCGCGGCGGTCGCGTCGGTGGTCACCGAGGTCGCCGACAAGATCCTGGAGGAGCGCCATGCCGCTCCCGAGATGTTCAACCTGGTGGTCGATGCGCTGCGCCACCTTAGCGACCGCGAGGTGGCGCCGGTCACCGAGCTCGCCGACTTCCTGATCCGGGTCCTCAGTGAGCTTGGTTACACGCCAGAGGTCCATCGCTGCGCCCGCTGCGGTGGGGCGCTGGGGGAGGAGGGGCTCTCGTTCTCGGCCCTGGCCGGCGGCGTGGTCTGCCGGAACTGCAGCCACCACGATGGCGCCGGTCGGGCCATCAACAGTCGCACCGTCAAGATTCTGCGGGTGCTGGCCGCGGGCGACCGCGAACTATTCTTTAGGCTCCGTCTTGACCCGGCGGACAACGAGGCGGTGGAGACGGTGCTGGAGGCCCAGCTGGAGCACCACCTAGATCGCCAGTTGAAGTCCATCGACTTCCTCCGGCGCGTCCGGTAGGGAACCCAGCGGAGCAACCTGTTGAGCGAAGAGCGTCACATCGCGGAGCCCCACAAGCTGGTCGAAACCCTGGTCTCGCTGGCCAAGCGCCGCGGGTTCATCTTCCAGAACAGCGAAATCTACGGCGGGGTCAATGCGCTCTACGACTACGGCCCGCTGGGGGTGGCGCTGCGCCGCAACATCAAAGACCTCTGGTGGCGCCACATGGTCGAGTTGCGCCACGACATCGTCGGCATCGACACCGGGATCATCCAGCACCCAAGGGTCTGGGAGGCCTCCGGCCACGTGCAGACCTTCACCGACCCGCTGGTGGACTGTCGCAACTGCAAGCAGCGCTTCCGCGAGGACCACCTACCGACCCCCGCCCAGGCCAGGGAGCACCCCGAGGAGCTCCGCGTCGAGCTCAAGCCCGAGGCGGCAAGGGCGCTGAAGTCCGGCAAGTTAAACGATGACGCCCCCTTCTGCGGCAACTGCGGTGCCCAGGACTTCTCCGAGAGCCGGCAGTTCAACCTGATGTTCAAGACCCAGTTGGGGCCGGTCGCTGACTCCGCCGCGGAGGTCTATCTCCGCCCCGAGACGGCGCAGGGCATGTTTGTCCAGTTCCTCAACATCCTCAACTCGACCCGCAAGCGCATCCCCTTCGGAATCGCCCAGCAGGGCCGCTCGTTCCGCAACGAGATCTCACCAGGCAACTTCATCTTCCGGCTGCGCGAGTTCGAGCAGCAGGAGATGGAGTTCTTCGTCAAGCCGGGCACCGACGACGAGTGGTTCGCTTACTGGCGCGACGAGCGCATGCGCTGGTGGCGCGACGTGCTCGGGGTTCGCTCGGCGAAGCTGCGCTTCAAGGACCATGAGCCGCACAAGCTCTCTCACTACAGCAAGGCAACGACGGATATCGAGTACGAGTACCCCTTCGGCTGGGACGAACTCGAGGGCATCGCCAACCGGACGGACTTCGATCTCACCCAGCACTCCAAGCACTCCGGCAAGGACCTGTCTTATTTCGACGAGGAGAGCAGAGAGCGTTACGTGCCATTTGTAATCGAGCCCGCGATGGGCGTCGACCGTTGCATGTTCACGCTGATGCTCGATGCCTACGACGAGGACGAGGTGAATGGCGAGAAGCGCGTCGTCTTGCGCTTCCACCCCAGCGTCGCGCCAGTCCAGGTGGCGGTGCTGCCGCTGTCGAAAAAGGCGGAGTTGCTGCCCCTGTCGCGCCAGGTGGAGGAATTGCTCCGCCCCAATTTTCGAGTCGAGTACGACGAGACACAGGCGATCGGCAAGCGCTATCGTCGCCAGGATGAGATCGGCACGCCGTTCGCGGTGACGATTGATTTCGACTCTCTTGACGATGGCGCGGTGACCATCAGGGAGCGCGACTCGATGGCCCAGGAGCGCGTCGCGCTCGAGACCCTGGTGGCGAGCATCTCGTCCCGGTTCACCGCCGCCGCGGGCTAGGAAAAGGCTCGCCAGCGGGCAAGATGAACGGCATGAGAAGCCGGTGGGCGCGCGTGGGGCGCGTTCGCGGCGCGCAACGCCTGCTGCCGGCGGTCGCGTTGGCCATCCTGCCCTTGGCCATCGTTGCCCTGGTCCTGAGCTCGCTGGGCCATCCCGGGCAGACCTCCCGCGCCACGCCCGCGGCAACCCCTGCCGGCTCGCCATCCCTCTGTGCCGCTGGCAGCTGTCTCCCGGAGATCACCCCACTGCCCTCGCCCTTGCCGCCCAGCCCGATCCCCCTTCTCCCGGCGCCGCTCCCGTCCCTGCGAGTGGGGCCACCGCTGGCGCCGACGGCAGCGCCCGCTCGGACGGCAAGGGTGGCTGGGTACTGGCCGATGTTCGGGTATGACAGCACCCACTCGGGCGCCAACCCTCAGGATGTGGGCCTGACGGCCGCCAACCTGGCGCAGCTGCGCTTCGCCTGGAGTGACGGCGGCGGCGGCGCGATGCCCGTGGTGGGCGACGGCCACGTCGTGCTTCCCGACGCGGGCTTTGTCGGGCTCTTTGCGGACCCCGCCAGCTGTCAGACCGCGCCGCCGTACGGCGCTTGCGACCAGCAGTGGCGGGTTTCGAAGACCGGCGGTGATGGCTTCGACGGGATGTTCTCGGCCGCACTGGTCGGGGGCCAGATCGTGGTGCCGGACGAAAGCGGCAACGTCTATGTCTTCTCGGAGCGGCCGTGCGGTGCGTCGCACTGTCTTCCGCGGTGGTCCGGCCAGACGGCCGGGGATGTAAGTCGCGCCATCGCCCTCGATGCCGGGAGCCTGTTCGTTGGCACCGGCGGCAACGCCTTCAACTCGCAGCGTGACGAGCGCGTCTATGCGTTCCCGGTCAATGGTTGTGGCGCCTCGAACTGTTCGCCGACCTGGACCAGCCGGCCCGACAATCCGGGAGACGTCTCGGGAGTCACCGCAGGCGGCGGACTGGTGTACGCCGCCGATGGGCGGCTGAAGGCGTATCGCTCCGCAGGATGCGGGGCCCCCACCTGCGCAGCGGTCTGGACTTCCGATTTCGGTCCCCTTGGGCTGCCGACGTTCGCCGGCGGGATGGTCTACTCCACCGGTCTCAGCGGCGGAACGGGTGCGCCGCAGCTGTTCGCTTTCGACGCTCGCAGCGGCGTGGCAAAATGGCAGGTGAGCCTTCCCGGTCCGAAACCGGCGGGCGGCCTCGACAGCCCGCACCCGACAGTGGCCGGCGGCAGCATCTACCTGGTGGGCACAGACGCCCGTCTGCACGTCTTTGACGCCGTCAGCGGTTCGGAGCGGTGGACCGCGGCGGCAGCGGCGGCGGCCACGGGGACGCACGGCGCGCCGGCGGTGGCCGATGGCCTGGTCTTCGCCGGTCTGCCCACCGCGGGCGACGGCACTGGGGGCGGCCTCGCCGCCTACAGCGCCGCAGGCTGCGGGGCATCCAGCTGCTCACCGCTGTGGGTCGGACACTCGCCCACCGGGAGCGGCCCCCAGGACGTGGCCGCGGTTTCCGCCGGCCGAGTGTACGGGTATGGTTCGGGCGAGGTGGAGGTCTGGGCCCTGCCGGGGCGTTAAGCCAATAGACTGGGCTCCTCACATGGCAATCGAGGTGGAGCAGGCGGGGATCGGCGGCACGGCCGCGGCGACAAAGTGGGTGTACCTCTTCGAGGAGGGCAACCAGGATATGCGCGACCTGCTCGGCGGCAAGGGCGCGGGCAATGCGGAGATGACCAACGCGGGCCTGCCGGTGCCTCCGGGTTTCACGATCACCACCGCGTCGTGCAACGCCTACCTCGAGAACGACGACTTCCCCGCGGAGATGTGGGAGCAGGCGCTTACGGCACTGGCCCACGTTCAGGCCAGGACCGGCAAGAAGCTGGGCGACCCCGCCAACCCGCTGCTGGTATCAGTGCGCTCCGGAGCCAAATTCTCGATGCCGGGGATGATGGACACCATCCTCAACCTGGGCCTCAACGACGAAGTCTGCGACGGGCTCTCGCGGCTGAGCGGCGACGAGCGGTTCGCGCTCGACGCCTACCGGCGGTTCATCCAGATGTTCGGCAAGACGGCGAAGGACATCGGCAAGCGCGCCGAGGACGCCCCCGTTCAGCGCGATGCCGACGGCAACGAAGTCCCCGACCAGAACCCGTTCGAGGAAGCGCTCGCGAACCGCAGGTCGCAGGCCGGGGTCGAGAGTGACTCGGACCTCGGCGTTGAAGACCTCCGCGCCCTGGTCGATGACTACAAGCGGATTTACGTCGAGGCCATCGGCGAGGAATTCCCGCAGGACCCCAAGACCCAGTTGCAGGAGTCCATCCGGGCTGTCTTCCGTTCCTGGATGAACCCCAGGGCCCGCGCCTACCGCAGGGCAGAGCGCATCGCCGACGACCTGGGCACCGCGGTCAATGTCCAGGCCATGGTCTTTGGCAACATGGGCGCCGATTCCGGCACGGGCGTGGCGTTCACCCGTGACCCCATCACCGGCGAGAAGGTGCTCTACGGTGACTACCTGCTCAACGCGCAGGGCGAGGACGTGGTCGCGGGCATCCGCAAGACCGAGCGGATCGACGCGCTGAAGCGGGAACTGCCCGACGTGTATCGCCAGTTCGAGGAGATCGCGGCGCAGCTCGAGAAGCATTACCGGGATGTCCAGGACCTGGAGTTCACGATCGAGCGCGGCAAGCTATTCATGCTCCAGACGCGGGCCGCGAAGCGCACCGCGGAGGCCGCCATCAGGATCGCCGTCGACATGGTCGATGAGGGCGTGATCAGCTCCGACGAGGCCGTGATGCGCGTCGAGCCGCGGCAGGTCGAGACCCTGCTGCACCGGCGCATCGACCCCAGTGCCGAGGTGGAGGAGATCGGTCGGGGAGTGCCGGCCAGCCCCGGCGCGGCAATCGGGGCGGCGGTATTCGATGCCGACTCTGCCGAGGACCGGGGCCGCGCCGGCGAAGCAGTGATCCTGGTGCGGGTCGCCACCGACCCCGACGATGTGCACGGCATGATCGCCGCGCAGGGCGTCCTGACCAGCTCTGGAGGGACTGCGAGCCACGCCGCGCTGGTGGCCAGGATGATGGGCAAGCCCTGCATCGTCGGCGCCGACGACATCGAGGTCGATCTTCGACTGCGCCAGTTCACGTCGGGCGGGGTGACCGTGAAGGAGGGCGAGGTCTTCACCATGGATGGCTCGTCCGGCCAGGTCCTCAAGGGCGCTGTCGCCACCATCGAGCCGGAGCCCAGCGACGCCTTTCGCAGGCTGCTGGGTTGGGCCGACGAAGCCCGCCGCCTGCAGGTTTGGGCCAACGCCGATTACCCCCGCGACGCCAAGATTGCGCGTGAGAAGGGCGCCCAGGGCATTGGCCTGTGCCGCACCGAGCACATGTTCATGGAGCAGGAGCGGCTGCCGATAGTGCAACAGATGATCCTTGCTGTCGACCACGAGGAGCGGCGCAAGTTCACCTTCCAGCTGCTCGACTTCCAGCGCTCCGACTTCGAGGGAATCCTGGAGGCGATGGACGGGCTACCAGTGGTGATCCGCCTGATCGACCCGCCGCTGCACGAGTTCCTGCCCAGCTACGAGGAGACCCTGGTAGAGGTGACGCGCCTGGAGGTCTCGGGCACGGACGCCGCCCTGCTTGAGGAGAAGCGCCACCTCCTGGCGGAGATCGCGGCGATGCGGGAGGCCAACCCCATGCTCGGCCTCCGCGGTTGCAGGCTGGGGCTGACGCGGCCAGAGATCACCGAGATGCAGGTCACCGCGATCATCCAGGCCGCCATCGCCCTCAAACGGCGCGGGCTGGATCCCCACCCGGAGATCATGGTGCCGCTGGTGGGCCTGGTCACTGAGATCCGTGCTGTTCGCGAGCAGCTGGAGGCGGTGGCCAGGCTGGTCATGAAGACCGAGGGCGTGGAGGTGGACTACAAGTTCGGCACCATGATCGAAGTGCCGCGCGGTGCGCTGGTTGCGGGCGAGATCGCGGAGTATGCGGAGTTCTTCAGCTTCGGCACCAACGACCTCACGCAGACCACCTTTGGCTACTCGCGTGACGACGCGGAGGGCAAGTTCTTGGTCATCTACATGGAGCACGGCATCCTCACTGAGAACCCCTTCCAGACCATCGACCGGGACGGCGTGGGCCAGCTGATGAGGATCGGTGTCGAACAGGGACGCACGACCAAACCGGACCTCAAGATCGGCATCTGCGGCGAGCACGGCGGCGACCCGAAATCGGTCGAGTTCTGCCACCAGCTGGGCCTCGACTACGTCAGTTGCTCGCCCTACAGGGTCCCGATCGCCCGCCTCGCCGCCGCGCAGGCGGCGATCAGCGAGAAGTTAGCGACAGCCGAGCGCGATCGCTAGTGCTGCGCCAGACGTTATTAAGCGGCTGGCCGAGCGCTTGTACTGCCGCACGGACAGGGGAATAGATATCGCCAGCAGCAGCACGACCCAGATCAGGACGTAGACCACCGGGTGCTGCAGGGGCCAGTCCGGAGGGGCCGGGAGCTTCGGGCTGGTGTTGCCGAACAGCTCGCGGGCGGCCTGGGTCAGCGCTGACACCGGGTTCCAGTTGGCGATTATCCGAAGCGGCCCCGGGAAGCCGTTGGTGGGGACAAACGTGTTGGCCACGAAGGTCAACGGGAACATGACGATGAAAGACGCGTTATTGACCACCTCCGGGCTCGGCACCAGCAGGCCCACCAGCGCCATCACCCAGGAGATGGCGTAGGCGAACAGCCGACCTGGTCTTTGAGCTGGTCCGCCGTGCCCTGGGCGATCGCTCTGCCGTGGTTGATGACCACGATGTTGTCCGCGAGGCGGTCGGCCTCCTCGAGGTACTGGGTGGTGAGCAGGAGCGTGGTGCCACCGTCGACCAGCTCCTGGATGAGCGCCCAGACGTCATTGCGGCTGCCCGGGTCAAGGCCGGTGGTGGGCTCGTCGAGGAAGAGCACCGGGGGCTCGGCCACCAGCGCCCCGGCGAGGTCGAGACGCCGCTTCATCCCCCCGGAATAGGTCTTGACCGGGCGGTTTCCGGACTCGGTAAGGTCAAAACGGTTAAGCAACTCCTGGGCTCGCTCGCGTGAGCGCCCGCGCCCCAGGCCGTATAGCCGGCCGACCATGTCCAGATTCTCGAAGCCCGTCAGGTATTCGTCGACCGCCGAGAACTGCCCGGACAGGCCGATGCGTTCGCGAACCGCCCCGGGATCCCTTCTGACGTCGATCCCCGCGACCTCGGCAGAACCCTCGTAGGCGTCGATAAGCGTGGTGAAGATGCGAACGGCGGTGGTCTTGCCCGCCCCGTTGGGTCCGAGTAGCCCCAGGATGGTGCCCTGTGGAACGGCCAGGTCCAGGCCGTCGAGGGCGCGCACCTTGCCGTAGTGCTTGACCAGCCCGCTGGCGCGGATCATGTCAGTCATGCGGTAAAGACTACGGGCGCAGCCGCGCCATCCATAATCAGCAGGTGGGCGAGCCGATTCCCTGGCGCGAGTGGTTCTGGGCCGCGGCCTGGACGTTCCTGCTGTGCGCGGTTGTCGGCCTGAGCGCTGCTTTCGTCGCCGACCGCCCGGAGTTCTTCTGGTACTCGCTGGGCCTGGCGGTGATCCTCGAGGGTGCCGCCGGGATCGCCATGGCGCTGGACTGGCTGGGCATGCCCGGCGGGCTCATCGTAGGCACGGTGCTGTTCTTCCCCTGGAGCCTCGGGGCGCTGTTGCTCTTCCGCAAGGAGATTCCCTGGGAACAATGGCGGCAGGGGCGCCGGGGTTCTAACCCCTGAAGCCAGGAAAACCGCAACAGAATCGGGACATCCTGACCACGTAGGCCGAGTTCCGCCGCGCTAGTCTTGGGGGTGGCCCCGGGGGATGCCGTCCGTGAGGTCAAGGACCGCCTTGACATAGTTGAAGTCATTGGCGGCTACGTGCGCCTACAGCGCGCCGGGCGTGACTACAAGGGGCTCTGTCCGTTCCATTCAGAGAAGACCCCCAGTTTCACCGTCAGCTCCGAGAAGCAGGTCTGGTTCTGCTTTGGCTGCAATGAGGGCGGTGACATGCTCAGCTTCGTCCAGAAGGCCGAGGCGGTCGAGTTCCCCCAGGCGCTGCAGATGCTGGCCGAGAAGGCTGGTGTGGAACTCGAGGAGCACCGCGGAGGCAGCGGCCGCAAGAAGGCCCAGGAGCGGCAGCGGGCGAAGGAGGTGAATGCGCTGGCGGCGCAGTACTTCCACCACATCCTGCTCAACCACCGCGCCGGGACCCGCGGCCTGCGGTACCTCGAGAAGCGCGGCATCGAGGCCGAGACGATCGCCGCCTTCCAGGTGGGCTTCGCGCCGGCGGGCACGCGGTCTGACAACCTGCTGCGGTTCCTGCAGAAGCACGACGTCAGCGACGGCGACGCGGTGAAGGCCGGCGTTGCCCTGGGTGGCGACGGCCGCCGCGCAATCGACCGCTTCCGCGGCCGCCTGATGTTCCCCATTCGCGACGAGCAGGGAGGGATCATCGGGTTTGGCGGGCGGGCGATGGACAACCAGCCGCCCAAGTACATGAACTCGCCGCAGACCTCGATCTACGACAAGGGTCGGGTGATCTACGGGCTGGACTCGGCACGTAAGACCATCAGCGCCGGCGGCCGTGCGCTGCTGGTCGAAGGGTATTTCGATGTGTTGATGTGCCACCAAAATGGTGTCGACTACGCTGTCGCCAGTTCTGGAACAGCCTTCACCTCGGACCAGCACAAAGCCATAAGGCGTTTCGCGACGGAGCTGTACCTCTGCCTAGATACCGATGAAGCGGGCCAGAGCGCAACGCAAAGAGTTATCGCTGACGCATCGCGCTCCGGGATGAGGGTGATGGTCGCGCGACTCGAAAACGCGAAGGACCTCGCCGATTTCTTCATTCGATCGCCTGAAATCTGGGACGAGGCAGTGATCGGACGGGCCACCGCTGGCTGGGAGTGGTGGATCAAGGGCATTCTCGATCGCCACAAGCTGAGCAGCCCCGACGGCCGCGACACCGCGGCCCGGGCCGTCATCCCGGTGCTCAGCCGCATCCCGGAGGAGGCGACCCTCGACATCTACTGTCAGTACGCCGCCCAGAGCCTGCGCGTCGACCCGGCCCGCCTGCTGGCCGACGTCCAGCAGTACCGCAAGACCGGCCGGGTGGCCAACCCGCAGCCCGAGCCCGTGGCATCGATCAATATCTCGCTGCCTGCCGGCCGCGAGATCCCCGGGCGCCCCGAGGAGGACCGCCTGCTGGGGCTGATGCTGAGCCACCGGGCTGCCGGACCTCTGCTGGCAGAACTGACCGTCGAGGAGCCCATCGGCCGCCCCGAGCTGGAGGACCTGTGTCTTCGGGTGGGCAACCTGGTGGCCGCTGAGGGTCCCGATGTGCTGGAGCGCAACCTCCACCTGTTCGAGGAGGCCGAGCGCGGGCGCTTGGTGCGCCTGAGCCTGGTATCCAGGTTCACGGGTGAGGAGACCGAACTCAAGGTCGCCCTCGCTGACTGCTTGAATAGGATTCGACTCAGGAATTACGAGGCTGCCATGGCGGCTCTGGAGGAACGACTGAAGGCTAGCGGGGTGGAAGAGGACAACGGGGCTCGAGACGGGCTGCTGAACGAGCACCGTCAGCTGGCGCGTCGCCGCGCTGCCCTCCGGGTTCAGCTCTTCCGAGGCCCGTCTTGACCGCCGCCGGGAAGCACCCCGAAGCCGAGGAATCCGAGCTGGAACCCGAACTGGAGTCCGAGCTGGACCCCGAGCAGAACGGTACGGCGCCGGTGGCGGTTGAGGAGAAGCGTGGCCGTAAGGCCGTCTCGGCCAATGGCAAGGCCAGGGGCCGCGAGGACCTGCTCTTCTCCGCTGCCGAGATGCTGGTGGTCAAGGGCAAGGAGGCCGGCTTCCTCACCCCCGACGACATCCTCCTCGCCTTCCCCGGGATGGAGGCCGAGCCGGACCAGATCATCCGCATCTTCAACGCCTTCAAAGAGATCGGGATCGATGTCTCCGACGACGGCAAGGAGTTCGAAGAGGTCGCCGAGGTCGATGACGAGCTCATAACCCAGGTCGAGGTCGCCGAGGCCATCAGCCTTGACGACCCGGTGCGGATGTACCTCAAGGAGATAGGCCGGGTGGCGCTGCTGCGCGCGGAGCAGGAGGTCGAATACGCCAAGGCCATCGAAGCCGGCTCGGGGGAGGCCAAGCACCGCCTCACCGAGGCCAACCTGCGCCTGGTGGTGTCGATCGCCAAGAAGTACATAGGCCGCGGGATGTCCTTCCTGGACCTGATCCAGGAAGGCAACATGGGCCTGATTCGCGCGGTCGAGAAGTTCGACTACAAGAAGGGCTACAAGTTCTCGACGTATGCGACGTGGTGGATCCGCCAGGCGATCACCCGGGCAATCGCCGACCAGGCTCGGACCATCCGAATCCCGGTGCACATGGTGGAGACGATCAACAAGCTGGTACGCGTCTCGCGCCGCCTGCAGCAGGAGCTGGGCCGCGAGCCCACTGACGAGGAGACCGGTGAGGTCATGGGGATCACCCCGGACAAGGTCCGCGAGATCATCAAGGTCAGCCAGGACCCCGTCTCGCTGGAGACCCCCATCGGTGAGGAGGAGGACTCCCACCTGGGCGATTTCGTTGAGGACAAGGAGGCCATCGCCCCATCCGACGCCGCCAACCTGACCATGCTGCGCAGCGAGGTGGAGGACATCCTCGACACTCTGACCCCTCGCGAGCGGCGCGTGCTGCAGTTGCGGTTCGGTCTGATCGACGGCCACCAGCGCACCCTGGAAGAGGTGGGCAAACGCTTCGGTGTCACCCGCGAGCGCATCCGCCAGATCGAGGCCAAGGCGCTGCGCAAGCTACGGCATCCATCGCGGTCGAAGCGTCTCAAGGACTACCTGGAGTAACGCGGCGCCCAAGGGCGCACAATGTTTGCCATGCCTCCTGATAGCCAGCGCCACCTGGAGGAACCGGCGTTCCTCGGCCGGAAGTTCGAGCCCGAGGGCGACCCCTACCGCCACCTCCCGCGAGATCGCTCAACAGGTTCGCTGGTGTTCCTCGGCCTGGTACTTCTCATTGGGGCCGTGTCGTACGCCGGCGAGAAGGCATGGTTCCTCGCCATCCCATTCCTCCTGGGCTTGATCGCCTGCTCCGTGGCGATAGTGCGGCGGGTGCGCCGGCTGGTGCGGGACGAGATGGACGCCGACCCCGCCGACATCAAGGACCTCCTGTCGAGTCGTCGGCGCTGACCTGAGCCGGAATCGGTGGATTCTGGCTAAGGTGAGGGCGACGGGCTGGCCGCCGCCTTCAGGCTGAAACCAAAGCTCTCGAGGACCTCGGTGAATATTTCCAGGTTTTTCACCACCGCCGTCCGCATGGTTATGAGCACCGCGTGGTCGGGGGTGTACCTGACCTTGACGTCGCCCTCGTAGCCGCCCCCGGATAGGCTAAAGGTCCGCTTGACCGCGGTCACCCCTCCCACCTCGAAGTCTGCGGTGTCGAGGCCGGCGCCGGAGGTGGTGGGCTCGGGCCCAAGTTGGTCAATGGCCGGGGCGACATGGATCACCAGTTTGTCGGGCGTCACGCCGGCGAGTGGCGCCTGGCCGCTGACCTGGGGCTGGGGAGTCCCCGAGCCGTCAGGTGGGGGAGCATCCAGCCCGACGTCGCTGCCTCGTTCGTTTACGGACCAGGTCGAAGGGTAGAGAAAGTAATAGCCGGCGCCCGGGTTGGAATAGGCCAGTTGCGCTCTTGCCGTAACCAGGGCCTGCGGCGGGGAGCTGTGGATGTCCTTGTCCGCGACCCAACCGGTGACCCCGTTGTAGCTGACGTGGTACCAGCCCGGGGTGCCTGCGCGGAATTCGGTCGCCGTCAGCTGAGTGCCCTGGGGAACAGTTGTCAGTGGCTTGGCCGCGGAATCGGCGTTATCACGCAAGCTGAGACCGACCGGGCTCAGCACCCAGATCGCCCGTATGAAGCCGGCACTGGCGGAGGGCGCGGCGGTTGGCGCGGCCGGCCCGGTGAAGGTGGTGGAGTTCCCGTTGCTCGAGCACGCCACAAGAACCAACGCGGCAAGGGCCGGAAGGCCGGGAGGGAGTCGTGGCTTCATATACTCTGGGTCGGCATTCCGGAGTAGCTCAATGGTGGAGCAGGCGGCTGTTAACCGCAAGGTTCTCGGTTCGAGTCCGAGCTCCGGAGCCATCGTTTCGTATTCGAAATGCTTGTGCCGAGGCAGGCCGCTGAGAAGGCCCGGTCGCGCCGCCTGGCGCTACATAGAGATCGGCCATCGCCGTAACAGCACTCGACGACGGGCCGGGGGTCCGAGGTCTCGGGCGCGGGCCCGGATACGGAAGTCCTTCACTATGTGCCCGCTCACCGTGGCGGTGTACACTATGGTGATGCGCCTCGAAGCAGCGGCGGCCGACGCCGCAGTGCCTCCCAAACCCCGCATCACGGAAGATGCCGACGGCTACCTGTACGATTGCGCCTTCCGCGAGTTCATCGCGCGTCGACTCAACGCCTCCCAACTCGACTCCGCGGAAGCGCTGCGAGCGGTTGCCCTGGCTGGCAAGAAGGTGACGCATGCGTTCGAGGCCAACCTGGCGAACGTCGGACTGACCCACGCGCAGTACAAAACGCTGATGGCGGTGCGTTACGGCGCCGGAGCGGAGGGCGGGGTGCAGATGAGCCATGTTGCCGACTGGCTAGGCGTCACCCCTCGCAACGTAACCTCGATAGTCGATGCGCTGGAGGCCCAGGGCTTGGTGGCCCGGATCACGGATCCGCGCGATCGGCGCGCCTTCATGGTGGAACTGACCACCGATGGCGAGGAGCGAGCCGCCGCCGCGCTGCGCGTGAACGAGGCTGACCAGAAGAGGGTTCTTTCAGGCCTGACCGCGGAAGAGAGAAAGCAACTGAGGCATTTGTGCATGAAGTTGGTGCGATCGGCTGAAGAGCCGGTGCCCGCGAGGAGGTGAGGCCGTGACCCCTACAACAGACGAGATCCAGAACCAGGAGCACAAGGGCCTCGACCGGCGGATGGTCACCTTCCTTGGTGTACTCGCAGCCTTCTTCCTGGCCGCACTCGACCAGACCATTGTCGGTACGGCGCTCCCGCGCATCGTCGGCGAGCTCCACGGCTTCGACCGCTACACCTGGGTGACCACCGTGTACCTGCTTGCGAGCACGGCGATCGTGCCGGTCGTTGGCAAGGTGTCCGAGCAACTTGGTCGCAAGCGTGTCTTCCTTTTTGGCATCACCTTCTTCCTGTTCGGCTCGGCGATTTCTGGCGCAGCCCAGAACATGGACCAACTCATCATCTTTCGTGGCATCCAGGGCTTTGGCGCCGGCATCCTGTCGGGCATGGCCTTCGCGATCATCGCGGACCTCTTCGCCCCGGCGGAGCGCGCCAAGTACACCGGCCTGGTCGCGGGAATGTTCGGAATCGCTTCCATCGTCGGCCCGCTCGTGGGCGGCTACCTCACCGACAACGTGAGTTGGCGCGCAATCTTTTATGTCAACCTTCCGATCGGCGCCGTGGTTCTCACAGTGCTCTGGTTCACGTTCCCGAGCCTTCATTTCGAGGGCGAGAAGGCGCGCATCGACGTGGCCGGCGCGCTCGGCCTGAGCGCGGGTGCGTCGCTCGTGACCCTCGGGTTCTCGCTGGTGGCGCTGAACAGCTGGACTTACGCCCCGGTCTGGATTCTGATCGGCATCGGTGCCGTAGTCCTGTCGGTCACCATTTGGCACGAGGCACGCACCCGCGCCGCGGTGCTGCCGCCCCAACTCTTCAAAAACTCCATCTTCAGCCTCAGCATGGCGGTGACCTTCGCCTCCGGGCTGGGAATGTTCGGCGTGATCATCTATGTTCCGCTGCTGCTTCAGGGCATAGTGGGCTTGAGGGCCACCTCGTCGGGACTGCTGCTGCTTCCCCTTATGGCCGGACTGTTCGTGGGCAGCGTCGGCGGTGGTCAGGTCATGACCCGCACCGGGCGATACAGGATCCAGGCACTCGTTGGTTTCGCGTCGATGGTATTGGGCTACTACCTGCTAACCCTGCTGGACGTGCACGCGACTCAGTTCGAGGTCTCCCGAGACGTGATCTTCATCGGATTCGGCCTTGGCATCTCCATGTCGGTGTTCAATGTCATCGCGCAGAACGCTGTGCCGACGAGCATGATCAGCTCTTCGGTTGGAGCGCTGCAGTTCATCCGGCAGATGGGAGGCGTTATCGGGCTCGCCATCATCGGCTCGGTCGTCAACCAGCGTCTGAACGACGAGATCCCCAAGCACATGTCGCCGCGACTCCTCTCGCAGCTGCCCGCGGCGGGCCGCAAGCTTCTCAACCCGGAGGCGCTCTTCAGCACCCAAGGGCAGCAGGCGCTAGCCCAGTTCCCTGCGGCGCTTCGCGACGGTATAACGAGCGGGGTGAAAGTGTCGCTGTCGATGGCGCTGAACGAGGCCTTCCTGATCGGCCTTGTAGTGACCATCATGGCCCTGGTGCTGACCGTTTTCATCAAGGAGATCCCACTACGGAAGACGTCAGCAATGCAGGATCGCGCCGCCGCGCGGAGCGACGAACCCGTGCTGGCTCTCTAGCCGACTACTCTCTGGGGAGGCCGAGCACGCGCTGGGCGATGATGTTCTTCTGGATCTCGGTGGTGCCCGCGTAGATCATCTTTCCCCGCGAGAACCAGTAGTCGTAGAACCAGTGGGCAGCATCTGGGAAGTCCGGTCCGTCAACCGTCAACTCGGCCTTTGGGCCCATGATGTCGCTGCCCAGCTCGAAGAGGCGCGCGTTCATCTCTGACCAGTACAGCTTTGACATTGAGCCAAGGGGCCCGGGGTCCTGGCCCTTCGAGAGCTTGGACAGGACGCGCTGCGAGTTGAGTTCGAAGACGCGCGTCTCGATGTAGGCCTGGGCAACCCGCCGCCGCACGTCCGCGTCCTGCGAGGCCGGCGCTCCGTGGCGCGTCTCTGTCCGGGACATGCCCACGACCTGTCTCCAGATACGATGGAATTGGCTGGGTGCTCCGAGCGCGCTGCCGCGTTCAAAACCGAGCGTCGCCATGGCGACCTTCCAACCGTTGTTCACGGTGTCCACGACGTTCCCCTTGGGCACCTTGACATCAGTGAAGAAGGTCTCGGTGAAAGCGGGCGAGCCGTTGATCTGGCGGATCGGCCGGACCTCGATGCCCGGTGTCTTCATATCAATCAGCAGGAACGTGATGCCCCTGTGCTTCGGCGCCGCAGCAGGGTCGGTTCGGACCAGCGCGAAGATCCAGTCGGCGTGGGCACCGAGCGAAGTCCACACCTTCTGGCCGTTGACGAGCCAATGGTCGCCGCGATCCTCCGCGCGGGTCCGCAAGGAGGCCAGGTCCGAGCCCGCGCCCGGCTCGCTGAACCCCTGGCACCAGATCTCTTCCGCGGCCAGGATCTTGGCCAGGTGTCGCTCCTTCTGGGCTGGCGTGCCAAAGGCCATAAGCGTTGGGCCCAACAGGCCCAGGCCCAGGCGGCTGGGTCGCTCCGGGGTGCTGGCCCGATCGCACTCCTCGATGAAGAGCGCCTGCTGGATCAGGGTCGCGCCCCGACCTCCATACTCCCGCGGCCACGCCACCGCCGCCCAGCCAGCGTCGTAAAGTGCACGATCCCATTCTCGCTGCTTACGAAATGCATCTTGGCGCGACGCCGTGGCGCTGAACTGGTTGATCTCCTGGATCAGGGCCCGCTGGGTCGACAGCCACCCGCGCAGCTCGTTGCGGAACGCGGCGTCGTCGGTCGAGAGCTCAAAGTCCACGGGCCATCTCCCTCACCGCGGCTGGACGGTGATGGTCTGCTGACGAGTGAAGAAGTTTGCGGCCGCTGTCCCCAGCTCGCGTTCACCGCGACCTGACTCGCCCATGCCGCCGAATGGCATGTGGAAGTCGACACCCGTCGTCGCGGCGTTGATCCGCACCATTCCGGACCGCAGCCGCGCGGGCAACGCGAGTACCTGGTCGAGGTCGCCTGTGAAGACAGCCGTCGACAATCCATAGGGCGTGTCGTTTGCGACGCGGACCGCTTCGTCGATGGACCCCACGGGCAGGACGACGCAGAAAGGGCCGAAGACCTCCGTCTGGGCCGCCCACGAGCTGGCCTCCAGGCCACCCACCAGGGTGGGTTGGACGGACCAGCCAGGCGCCGCGGAGCTCCCCCCGGTCAGGATCTGTCCGCCGTCGCGCTGGGCCTGCCCGGTCGCCTCGAGGACCTGTTCCCGGGCGGCCTCGCTGATCACCGGTCCGACCACGGTTGCGGGATCCCGCGGATCACCCGTCGGGAGCGCGCGGACAGCGGCGACCAGCGCCTGGATGAACCTGGGGTTTGCGCCGACCACGATCACTCGGCTGGTTGCGGTGCATTTCTGACCGGCGTAGCCCATGGCGGCGGCAGCGATGGTGGCGGCGGTGCGGTCCGGGTCGGCGTCGGGCAGGACGATCGAGGCGTTTAGTCCCCCCATCTCGGCCTGTACCGGGATGCCAGCCTGGTGTGCCTGCGCCACGATCGCTTTGCCCACCGGGGTCGACCCGGTGAACGAGATGACGTCCCCAGCGTCCATGGCGGCGCTTCCGGTCTGAGCACCTCCGGGCAGCACCTGGAATAGGTCGTTAGGCAGGGCGTTCGCCAACAGTTCGCCGAGCCGGAGGGCGCAGGCCGTTGCCGCTGGTGCGGGCTTTAGCAGTACGGCGTTGCCGGACGCAAGGGCGGGTGCAGCCTTCCAGGTCGGAATCATCACGGGGAAGTTCCACGGCGTCACCAGGGTCGCCAGTCCGTACGGCTGGCGCCGGGTCATCACGAAGCTGGCCGCCGGGCCGTTACCCGGGAACGTTTCGCCATCAGCGGCCAGCGCCTGCTGGGCGTAGAAGCGCAGGATCGCCACGGCGCGCCCGACCTCCGCCTTCGACTCGAGTTGGGGTTTACCAATCTCCCGGGTGAGCAGGGTGCCGAGCTCTTCCGCTGCGTTCGCGACCGCGTCCGCCGCCGCGCCCAGGGCCGTGGCCCTGGCGAGCGCCGTGACTTCGACCCAGTCCCGCTGAGCGGCACGCGCCCTGGTCGCACGGTCGGCCACCTCGCTAGGGGCAACGGCCGAGGTCGCCACGACCACGTCGTCGGGTTCCTGCGGTGATCTGCTGACGATCCGCGGGTCGGTGGCGTCGGATCGATCGACTGCTGTCATGCCTAGCTCCTCCTGGTGGCCGAGGCGGTGCCGGCCGTTGCGTTCCGCGGATCCGCACCTGGAATGTGCACCGTGCCAGCGGCGTGCAACGTGGCTATGGCCTGGTCCTCGTATCCCAGCTCCTGCAGCACCTCGATGGTGTGGGCGCCCTTCGCCGCCGGCACCCGACTGATCGAGCCGGGCGTGAGCCCCAGCTTGATGGGGATGCCGACGCCCGTGTAGCCGTCCATCATGTGCACCATGTCGCGGTGGCGTACCTGCGGTGATGACAGTGCCTCGCCGACGTCGTTCACCACGCACGCTGGCACGCTCTCTGCCAGCAGGCGCGAGGCGAGGTCGTAGGCATCGAACCCTGCGACCAGGGGCGCCAGCTCACCCACCAGGGCGGGTAGGTTCGCGATCCTGCCGGAGTTGTTGGCGAACCGTGGGTCTGCGGCGAGGGCGGGAACTCCCAACACCGCGCACAGGCTCTGGAACTGCCGGTTGTTGCCGGCGCCGATGAAGAACGGGCCCGCCGGCGTCTCGAAAGTCTGGTAGGGCGCCACGATGGGATGAGCTGATCCTGTGCGCTTGGGAGTGGTGCCGTTGGCGAACCAGGCTGCCGAGTGCGGGTGCAGGATGCTCACGACTGCGTCCAGCAGCGAGATGTCGACCAGCTGCCCGTAGCCGCTGACCGAACGTTCGAACAGCGCCAGCAGGATCCCGGAGAAGGCGATGTTTGCGGCGACGAGGTCGACTATTGGAACGCCGACACGCAGCGGGTCGCCATCCGGCTCACCGTTGATGCTCATCAGGCCACCGTAGGCCTGCAGGACTGCGTCATAGCCGGGCAGTCCGCCCATTGGTCCGTCCACACCGAAACCTGTGATGCGGCAGTAGACGAGGGCGGGGAAGCGTTCGCGGAGTACCTCTTCGTACCCCAATCCCCAGGCCGCCAGCGTCCCCGCCTTGAAGTTCTCCACCAGGACATCACAACCGGCGATCAGCTTTTCCAGGACGTCGCGGCCACCATCGGCCCGAGCGTCGAGACAGATGTTCCTCTTGTTGCGGTTCAGGCCGGTGAAGTAGGCGCTGGTACCGTCCTCCAGGAAGGGCGGACCCCAGTTGCGGGTCTCGTCCCCGGCGGGGCTCTCGACTTTGATGACCTCGGCGCCGTGGTCGCCGAGCATCTGGCAGCAGAGCGGCCCGGCCAGGACTCGCGAAAGATCGAGGACCCGGCTGCCGCGCAGGGCGCCCGGGCCAGTGGTGGAGGGCTGTTTCAAATGCCCATTGAGTGTAAAGTTACGGCGATGTCGCACGCAAGATTGCATCCAATGTGGTTGGCCGGGTGTACCGGCTGACCATGGACTTCTCGTTGTCGGCTGAGCAGGTCGCCCTGCGCGACGTGGCGGCCGACCTGGCGCGCCGGGTCTACGAGCCCATGGCTGCGGAGCTCGACCGCTCAAGGTCGTTTCTCCCGGGAAGCGAGCGCGCCCGTCTGGCCGGCCTGGGGCTGCTCGGCATTACCCTGCCCGAGGAATACGGCGGGGGCGGCCGCGACCTCCTCGACGCCCTCGTCGTGATCGAGGAGCTGGCGAAGGTATGTCCGCCCGCCGCCTTCGCGGTATTCGAAGCGTCTACTGGCCCGGCGAGGGTCGTCGACCTGTTCGGTACAGATGAGCAGAAGCAACGCTTCCTGCGTCCCGTGTGCGCTGGGGAGATGACCATCGCCGTGGCCATCTCCGAGCCCGAGGCCGGGTCGGCCGCTACCGACATGGCGACATCGGGTCGCATCGAGGACGACCACGTGGTGATCAACGGGACGAAGCGCTGGTGCTCCGGCGCGGGCCACGCGGAGGCGTACCTCGTGTACTGCCGGCTTGGCGGCGGCCCTGGCGCGTCCGGGATCGGTGCGGTCCTTGTTGGGCGGGAGGCGAGCGGCTTGTCGTTCGGGCGGCAGGAGGAACTGATGGGTTTCCGCAGTGTTCCGTCTGCAGATATCACCTTCGACAACGTCAGGGTCCCGGTCGAGAACATCGTTGTGCCCGTCGGGGGGTTCTCATCCCTCTTTACGGCCTTCTCAATCGAGCGGCTGGGCAACGCGACGATGTCGCTGGCCATCGGTCAGGCCGCCCTTGAACGGTCTGCGAGCTACGTGCAGGAACGTAAGCAGTTCGGCCGTGAGCTCGTCGAGTTCCAGATGGTGCAGGGAACCCTGGCCGACATGGTCATCCAGGTCGAGGCCGCGCGGCTGCTGATCTACCGAGCTGCGGCGAACGCCAGGCGAGGCGCGCCCGTCCCGCTGGAGGCATCGATCGCCAAGTGCTTCGCCAACGAGATGGCGAAGACAGTCTCGGACAAGGCCATCCAACTGCACGGCGGATATGGCTACTCCAATGAATACCCCATCGAGCGCATGCATCGCGACGCGCACGGCTGGGCGCTGGCCGGCGGGACGACCAATATGCAGCGGCTGCGCATCGTCTCCGAGTATCTGGGCCGTCGGTTCTCACAGCGGGTGGACAGCCAGCCGCGCGCCAAATCTGCAGCGAATCCGGAGGGCTAGCGATGCCCAACGGAGGATCGATCGTCGTCGACTGGATGCGCGAGTCTGGGCTCTCCCACTTCTTCAACGTCCCCGGTGAGAGCTTCCTACCGGTCCTCGATGCGCTGCGCGACGAGCCGGCCATCAGGCTGATCACCAACCGCCACGAGTCCGGTGCGTCGTTTGCTGCCGACGCGTTTGCCAAGATCTCCGGCAGGCCAGCGGTGTGCATGGCCACGCGCGGCCCCGGCGCCTCGAACCTGAGCATCGGCGTCCAGACGGCGCACTACGATTCAACCCCGATGATCGCGCTGGTCGGCATGGTGCCCACCCAGATGCGCGACAGCCGCGCATTCCAGGAATTCGACCCGGCGTCACTTTTCGGTTCCATAAGCAAGGCGGTGCGCCGCGTCGACTCAGTTGCGCAGCTGCCCGATGTCCTTGCGGAGTCGCTGAGCATCGCAAAGTCCGGGCGGCCCGGCCCTGTTGTTGTCGGGCTGCCCGCGGATGTGCTCTATGCCGACGCTGTGCGCGGCCCCGGGCCGCCCCTTGCCACCCCCGACCCTATGGAGAACGAAGTCGGCCTGGTCATCGACCTGCTGGCGGCGGCAGAGCGTTCCGTGGTCATCGCGGCAACGGAGGCCGTTCGCGGGGACACCGCCAGTGCGCTGGCGCGATTCGCGGAGCTCACCGGGCTTCCGGTCTTTTCCGCGTGGCGGCGGTACTCTGCGTTCGACAACAGGCACGCGAACTTCGCGGGCTCGCTGGGGCTGGGGGCGTCGGTTGGGCTTGGTGCGGCGCTTGCGAGCGCGGACCTGGTCGTCTGCGTCGGCTTCCTGGAGCAGATCACCGCCCAGCAAGCAGGCCTGGGGCGCGCCGGCCAGACGGTTGTGCAGCTGGTACCCGAGCGCGACGAGACGTTACCCCGTCACCTTGGCGAGGCGAGGTGCATCCAGATCGTAGGAGATCCCGCTCGCGCTGCGGCTAACCTCGCGGCCTGGGCCTCCGCCAACGCGTCGGCTGCTGCGGCCCTGCGACGGCGCCATGCGGACTCGACCGCGGCAACCGCCCGGCTGGGCCGGGGCCCGGCCGGCGAGCCACGCAGTGGACGCGTCCACCTCGATCACTTCATGAGTCGAATGAACGCCATCGTGGAGCCCAACGCCATCGTCACCAGTGACGCCGGCAACTTCGCCCAGTGGCTGCTCCGCTACTTCCGGTTCGACGAGTCGCGCAGCTACGCCGGCCCCCTCAACGGCGCCATGGGCTACGGCCTTCCCGGAGCCATCGGCTCCAGGCTGGCCGCTCCCGACAGACCGGTGTGGTGCGTCGCCGGTGATGGCGGACTGCTGATGACGATCGGCGAGCTCGAGACCGCCACTCGACACGACCTGGATGCGACCGTCGTCGTTGTCAACAACGAGGCATATGGCACGATCCGAGCCCGCCAGTTTGCCGAGAACCCGTCGCGACTCACCGGCACCGACCTCGGCCCGGTCGACTTCGCCGGGCTGGCGACGTCGATGGGTTGGAAGTCACGGCGAGTCAGCTCTGATGCTGAGGTTGACGAGGCCCTCGCCGAGGCCCGAGACGAACCGGGGCGGCGGTTGATCGAGGTGCTGGTCGAGCCGATGCCGCTGAGTGTGGACCCCGCCGGATGACAATGGGCATCGCGTTGACCAAAAGGAAGGATCGCGGACCGGAGGCAGTGGTCGCGCCGGAGGCCGATGCCACCGTCAGGGCCACCCGCGCTATCCGGGACATGATCATGCGCGGCCAACTGTCGCCCGGCCAGCAGCTGAGGCAGGAGGAGCTGGCAGTCCACCTAAACCTCTCGCGGAGCCCCCTCCGCGAGGCCCTGCGGAGCCTGGAGATCGAGGGTTTCGCGCGTCACTCGGTCAATCAGGGCTACTTCGTGGTCCAGCTGAATGCCGCCGAGCTGAAGCAGGTCTACCTGATGCGACGCCTGCTGGAGACCGAGCTCTTCAGGTCGGGCCGCCCCCCCACCGCCGCCGAGCTGGAGGTTCTGCGGAGGCACAACACCAGGGTGGCATCGGCGGCGCGTGCCGGCTCGATCGCCGGCATGCTGGAGTCCAACCGCGCGTTCCATTTCGCGATATTCGCGCTCTCAGAGCTTGAGCTCGTGGGCCGCCAGGTCGAACGCCTGTGGCACCTGTCGGAGTCCTATCGGGCTACGTACCTGTGGCTCCCGGAGACGCGCGGCCGGATCGTCACCGAGCACGATGAGATGATCAACGCCATCGCCAACAACGACCACCGAGGGCTGGTCCGGCTGGCCGACCTTCACCGCCGTGCGTCGGAGGAATCGGTCCTCAGCCTGATCGCCCAGCTCGGCGCACACCGGAGGTAGTACATGCCCTTGACTCCTGGCAGCGAGACTAACCGGCTCAAGCGCCGAGTCGCGGCGGGTGAGGTCGCGCTTATGGCGGGCAATTTCGAAAGCCCGGACATGGTTGACTTGGTCGGCTCACTGGGCCTGTTCGACGGCATCTGGATCGACATGGAGCACGGTCCCGTTGTGATGTCGAGCCTCGCTGACATGTCGCGCGCCGCTGACCTCTGGGGGATGACCTCGATCGTCCGTGTCAGGGGAGTCCTGCCCGACCTGATCGGCCTCACCCTGAGTCAGGGGATACAGGGGGTCATCGTGCCTCACGTCACCACCCGCGTCCACGCGGAACTCATCGTCGATGCCGCCAAGGTTCCTCCCATGGGGCATCGCGGCGCGTTCGGTGGGCGCCGGGCCTACGGCCGGCCCCTGGCCGAACACAACCGGAGGCTCAACGACGAGACCTTCGTGGCGGTGATGATCGAGGACCTAGCCGGGGTTGAGAACCTGCCAGACATCCTGCAGGTGCCCCACATCGACGCCTTCTTCGTGTCGCACTACGATCTGGCCCAGGACATGGGCCTGCATACCGACGTCCACAACCCGCGCCTGGTGGAGACCTACGACGCGGCGATCGCGCAGATCGTCGGAGCGAGCCGGGTCGCGGCGGCCGTCGTCGCCGATGCCGACCTCGAGAAGTATCTGAAAATGGGCGTCAGATGCCTGAAGGTCCCGGGCTGGCAGGCCCTGCTCACGAATGGCTATCGAACGTTCGTCGACCGCCTTGGGGAAGCGAGGGTCGGCACCGGGTCATAGCGCCGTCCCGGTTACTGCTCGCGGGGCTTGGCCTTCGTGAAGAGGAAGTCCACCCAGTTGGCGCGAACTGCCGTCGTCACCTTGCAGTCCAGTACCAGCGGGCCTGCCAGGTCTCTCAGCGCCTCTGGCACCATTGCCAGGTCATCCAGCGATTCGATCGAGATCGCGCGGGCGCCCATGCCCTTGGCAATGGCCGAAAACGAAGGGTTGATGTAACGCGCGGTTTCGTCGGGGAGGCCGTTCACCTGCAGGTAGTGCACCTCGGAACCGAAGCCGCCGTCGTTGGTGACGATGACCACCATGGGAAGCCGGTAGCGGATCGCGGTGTCCAGGTCGCCCAGGTTCATCATCATTCCGCCGTCCCCAACATCCAGCACCGTGAGGCGCTCGGGTCGCGCCACGGCCGCGCCGAGCGCGGCGGCCAGGCCGGTGCCCACCGAGAAATACTCGTTGGGGAAGACGAAGCCCTGGGGGTCTGGAACCCGGATGTGGGTGGCCGAGAATTCGAGGTGGTGCCCGCCATCTATGACCAGGGTGCGTTCTCGTGGCAGCACCTTGTCCAGCCCGATCATCACCATTCGGGGGTCCAGCCCGTCGCCGTCGGCGTGGTCCACGACGGTGTCCTCTAGCCGAAACTCCTCAATCTTCCCAGCGACCTCGGGCGTGCGGTAACCGGTGAAGCTATGACCCCTGCGCTCCAGCTCGTCAGCCAGGGCCGTGGCCGCCAGGCGCGCGTCGGCGACGATGGCCAGCTCGGCTGGCTGGTAGCGTCCCGCTGCCTTCGGGCTCGAGTCGAACTGGATGATGCGGGCCCCCCGGACGAGGTCGCCGCGGTAGGTCGTGTACTGGTTCAGCGAAGCGCCGAAGACCAGGATAACGTCGGCTTGCGAGACCAGCTCCGAGGCCACGGGGGTGGCCATTGTTCCCAGCACGCCGACGTTGTACTCGTCGCCGCGGAAGAAGGAGTTTGCCAGGAGTGAGGTGGCCATGAGCGCGCCAGTCATTTGCCCGAGCCGCCGTAGCTGCTCCCCGGCTCCGGCAGCAACGGCGCCGTGACCCGCGAGGATCACGGGGTGGCTCGTCGCCCAGGATTCGCCCAGTAGGTCGGCCACCAGCTTGATGTCATCCTCCGCTGGCGCCAAGGTTGCCTCTGCCGCCTTGGTGTCGGACTCTCCCGGGGCCGGGGTGGGGCTGGCTTCGAGGACGTCGATGGGCAGGTTCACCGCCACCACCTCCCCGCGGCGGGCACGGTCGAAACATTCGCCCAACTCGGCGATCGCTGTCGTTGGCGTCCGCAGCATAACGCTCGGCACGCTGACCGCCTCGAGCAGCTTCACCTGGTCGATGTGCTTGCCAACCCGTTCGGCGGCCGCCGCAGTCGCACGTGCCGGGTCCTCCACGCCGATGGGTGAGTTGCCGATGAGCACCACCAGGCCACTGCCGGCCTTGGCCGCAGTGACCAGCGGATTGAGGGCGTTGGTCAGACCGGGCCCGCGCCCGACAATGGCCACGCCGACCTTCCCCGAGGCCCGGGCATAGCCGTCCGCCATCCCCACGGCCGTCGAATCGTGACGGGTGCTGTAGAGAGGAATGCCGCGCCGATCAACCTCAACGATGAGCCTGGCGGTCTCCTCGCTCATCAGCGCGAAGACGGCGGCGACGCCCTGGCGCCCCAGTTCGTCGACTATCTGCTCATTGATCGTGGTCAAGACGGCGTCAGGTCTGGTCGGCCTGTTTCAGCGAGGCCGGGGTGGCCCCCAGGATCGCGTCGCCTCCCGACACCTCCGCGCTGCTGGCATGCGCCAGCTGATGCAGCGCGAAGGAGTGGTCGATCCCCGCGCGAAGTCCCATCTCGTCCTCGGCGAAATTCACCGCCTTCTTGGTGAGGGCCAGGGCCATGCGGGGCATCCCCGCGATCTTCCCGGCCATCTCCATGACCGTCGAGTCAAGGTCTTCCAGAGGCACCACGCGGTTGACCATCCCCAGCTCGCGGGCGCGGACCGCGCCGACCCGCTCGCCAAGGAAGAGGAACTCCTTGGCGAACCTCGGCCCCATCTGCCAAGGGTGGGCGAAGTACTCGACGCCCGGGGCGCCCATGCGCAGCACCGGGTCGGCGAAGAATGCGTTGTCGGCGGCGACGATCAGGTCGCAGGCCCAGACCAGCATCAGTGCGCCGGCGATGCAAGCCCCCTGCACCGCCGCGATGGTCGGCTTGGGGATATCCCGCCAGCGCCGGACCAGCTCCAGGTAGACCTCGGACTCACGGTTCAGCCGGCTCTCGATTCCCGGTTTCCCCACGTGGTCCGGCCACATGGTCACCCGGGGGAACGACACGTCGATATCCCGTCCGGGGCTGCCGATATCGTGGCCTGCCGAGAAGTGCTCACCGTTGCCGCGCAGCACGATGACCGCGATCGAGTCGTCCATGGCGGCGCGGTGGAAGGCAGCGTCGAGGGCATATGTGACGGCCGAGTTCTGGGCGTTGCGGTACTGGGGACGGTTGAGGGAGAGCACGGCCACGGGACCGGTCGTCGAGTAGACGACCGGTGAGTCCTGATTCTCGGTCACGGTCGGCCGTCCTTGCGGCCGCCCCGCACCGCAGCTGCCCGCACCGGTTCGTCGGCGTCTACGACGGCGTACAGCTGGGACGACTCGAGATGCTTGCTGGCGGCAACCGCGACGCCGGCGGCGTCACCTTTGACGATCAGGTCAATCAGCCGCTGGTGTGCGCGCAGGCCTTCGCTTCGGGTGTCACCGCCCGGCATGGAGTGACTGGTGGTGGCGCGCTGTGCCCAGGCCCGCTCCCCGGCGGACCAGATGGCCTCGAGGGCACCCATAACCAGGTTGATGGTCTTGTTGCCCCCCAGTTCGACCAGCGCCTCGTGAAATTCCCGCGCGATGGTGGTGAACGCTAGGGGATCGTCCACCGCCGCCTTCTGGCGTTCGTGGATCTCACGGAGGCGGGGTACGACCTCCGTCAGTCGATCGGGCCGCTCAGCGCACAGGGCGGCGCAGATCGGCTCAAACTGCTTGATCGCGCCGGCCAGGTCGCGCACGGTCACGTTCCGCGACTCGAGGACCAGCCCGATCATGTACCCAGTGTCATTGCTGCCCGGCGCATGGACCACGGCGCCGCCCATATTGCCCCGGCGGACGGTGATCAGGCCCTCGGTCTCAAGGATCCGCAGCGCCTCGCGGAGGGAGGGTTTGGAGACATTGAACTCCTCCAGGAGATCCTCGAGTTTGGGCAACAGGTCGCCGTCTCTCATGGCACCGCTCGTTATACGCGAGCGCAACTCCTGAGCTACAAGCTCGGCAAGGCGCGGCTGGCGCAGCTGACGGCGGATGATGGCGGTCATTGTCCCCTCCGACGAGTCAGTTTTGGGCATTCCAACTCCCCTGACATTCTTGTTATCTTATTATCCAAATGATTGAAATTGCAGCCTTCATGGGTCCCATTTGACCGAGGCCATGATTGTCGCAGCAGCGCGCACCCCGATAGGGCGCGCTTTTAAGGGTTCGCTGGTTGACGCTCGGCCCGACGACATGGCCGCCTTTGTGGTGAAGGCCCTGATGGAGCGGCTGCCCGCACTGAGCTCGGCGGAGGTCGACGACGTGATCATCGGCGCCGCGGTCGGCGCATCGGAGCAAGGATACAACCTGGGCCGCGCCGTCGCCCTCCTCGCGGGATTGCCGGAATCTGTCCCGGGCACCACTGTCAATCGTTTCTGCGCTTCCAGCCTCCAGGCCATTCGGATGGCTCATCATGCCATCAAGATGGGCGAAGCTCAGGTGGTTGTGGCGGGCGGCGTCGAGTCGGTTAGCCGCACCGGGTCGGGCTCATTCAAGGCAGAGGACGCCAATCCTCGCTTCGTCGACGAGTGGCGTGAGAATTTCGTCAACCATTACTACATACCTATGGGCATCACTGCCGAAAATGTCGCCGAGCGCTACGGTGTCAGCCGCGACGACATGGATGCGTACGCCAAGACCTCCCAGGACCGGGCCGTCGCCGCCCAGTCTCGCGGCAGTTTCGACCGTGAGATCATTCCCTACCCCCTCAGCGACGGCTGGGTCGTAGCCCGCGATGACGGACCTCGGCCCGGCACCACGCTGGAGGCGCTGTCCCAGTTGAAGCCTGTGGTCAGGCCGGATGGCCGGGTCACAGCCGGCAACGCATGTCCTCTTAATGATGGCGCCGCCGCTGTCGTGGTCATGTCGGACGTCCGCGCTTCTGAGTTGGGCATCAGGCCATTGGCCCGAATCGTCGCGTCAGCCGTGTCAGGGACCGCTCCCGAGATGATGGGTGTCGGGCCGATCGATGCGGTCAGGAAGGTCCTCGCGATGTCGGGGATGTCGATTCGTGACATCGGCGTCGTCGAGTTGAACGAGGCGTTCGCTGCGCAGGTCCTGCCGGTTTGCCGTGAGCTTGGGATCGATATCGACGAGCAACTCAACCCCAACGGCGGCGCCATTGCCCTGGGCCATCCTTTCGGCATGACCGGGGCGCGAATCATGACCGCCCTTCTCAACGACCTCGAGGAGCAGGACCACCAGTTCGGACTGGAAACGATGTGTGTCGGTGGCGGCCAGGGGATGGCGATGATCGTCGAACGGGTTTGAGTGCGGCGGCCAGAGCCTTGGCGCGCACCACCGAGATGACCAGGGTCGCTCCCGATGTGGCCGCCTTCTACACCGACCGGGGCTTCTGGGGCACCGAAACCCTCACCGACGTGATTCGCGGGCACGCACGGACCAACCCCGACGGGGTCGCCTTCGCCCAGGGCGAAGAGCGCATGACGTGGTCCCAGTACGACCAGCGCTCCAACCGTGTCGCGGCCGCACTGATTGGGGCGGGCTTCGAGCGTGCTGAGCGCATCGGGGTTCAACTCCCGGACGGCCCCGGCGTCCATGCGGTGTTCATCGGCGTCGAGAAGGCAGGCATGACCGTTATCGGGTTCGGTGTCAGGTCGGGCGAGAAGGAGGTCAGGCACCTGCTCAGCCGGGGCGAGGCCGTGGGTCTTATTTCAGAGGAGGCGGTCCGAGGAGAGTCAACAAGCACTCAGTACCAGCTCCTCGTAGACGGCGGACTTCCTCTGCGTGCTCACCTGGTGATGCCGGCCCTGGAGCGGGATGCGCCCGAGCCGAGCGAATTTGCCGACGCCATCGAAGCGCGGAGGCTTGGGCCGAACGACCTCTATATGCTGAACTCGACCTCCGGAACGACCGGCCTGCCCAAAATGGTCACGCAGTTTCAAAACCGCTGGTTTGCCTACCATCGCATGGCGGTCGACGCCGGCGAGCTCACCGCGGACGACGTTTTCATGTGCCTCATACCGGCCCCCTACGGGTTCGCGCAATGGACTGGCAAGTTCACGCCCACGATCCTTGGGGCGCAGAACATCCTGATGTCGCGGTTCAATGCCGAGGCCTGCCTGGAGATCATCGAACGGAGCCGGGTGACCGTGTTGATGTGCGTCTCGACGCAGTTCATCATGCTGCTCAACTCGCCGGATTTTCGCAAGCGCGACCTGAGCTCGCTTAGGGTCATGTTCACCGGGGGAGAGGCCATCCCGTACGACCGGGCTGCCGAGTTCGAGGCCGTCACGGGCGCCAGCGTTCTGCAGTTCTTCGGGTCCAACGAAACCGGCGCCCTCAGCTACACGACCACGCGGCAGGACCTCGACACGCGTTTGCGAACATGTGGCGACGTGATTCCCTTCATGCAGGTCCGCCTGTTTGACGACGACGGCCTCGACGTGACCGCCATAGGAGGTCCCGGCCAGCCCGGCTGCAAGGGTCCAGTCACAAGCCTTGGTTACTTCAATGACGACCAGGCGAACGCGGAACTGTTCACCAAGGATGGCTGGATGCTCACCGGCGACATCTGTGTCCTCGAGGGCCGAACGCTCCGCCTGGTGGGTCGCAAGAGCGACTTCATCATCCGGGGTGGGAAGAACATAAGCGCCGCCGCCGTCGAGGAGGACGTGGGGAGCCACCCCGCCGTCGGCCTCGCTGCGGCTGTTCCGATGCCGGACAGCGTCTTCGGCGAGAAGGTCGCGTGTTACATCGTGTTAAAGGAAGGTGCCCGATTGACTCTGGATGAGCTGCGCGAACATCTCAAAGCTCGCGGCGCCTCCGTCGAGACCTGGCCGGAGCGACTTATATTCGTGGAGTCGCTGCCAATGTCCTCAGGGGCCAAGGTGGCCAAGGGGCAACTCCGACTGGATATTCGTGACCGCCTCGCGGCTGAGGGTGTGAAGGGCAGATGAGCTTCCACGAATCCGTCAGTGGCGGGGTGGCGGAGGTCGTCCTGGACTTCCCGCCCGTGAACGCGCTGCCCATCCAATCCTGGTTCGACATCGCCGAGATACTCCTGCGCCTTGGACGGGATCCGGCTGTGACGGTAGTCGTCCTGGCCGCCGAGGGGCGCGGCTTCTGCGCGGGCCCAGACATGAAGGAGCTGGCGGCAGGCGGCCGGGAGGCTCTTGTCGACCTGAGCCGCGGCTGCTACGCGGCGTTCGCGGCTGTGTTCGAGTGCCAGGTGCCGGTCATCGCGGCGGTCCAGGGTTTTTGCGTGGGGGGCGGGATCGGGCTGGTGGGCAATGCCGACATCATCGTGGCCTCCGACGACGCCGTCTTCGGGTTGCCCGAGGTCGACAGGGGGGCACTTGGTGCAGCCACTCACCTGGCCCGCCTGGTGCCCGGCCATCGGATGCGGTCGATGTTCTACACCGGCGCGAACGCTACGGCTCAGGAGCTCAAGGGCTATGGCTCAGTCCTAGAGGTGGTCTCACGCGACGACCTTCGCGAATGTGCGCGCCGGGTGGCGACAAAGATTGCTGAGAAGCATCCGACTGTGATCCGCCGCGCCAAGGAGTCGGTCAATGGCATCGAGGCTGTTGATCCCAGGCGAAGCTATCGGTTTGAGCAGGGTTTCACATTCGAACTCAACCTGTCGGACGTGCCTGACGAGGCGCGCCGGGCGTACGTCGAGAAGCGCAAGCCCGACTTCGAGAAGAAGGATGGTTGACAAGCGGACCACGGAGACCGAGATCGTTGCTGAGATCCGAGACGGCATGACCATCGGTATCGGGGGCTGGGGCTCCCGCCGGAAGCCGATGTCCGTAATTCGCGAGCTCCTGCGGAGCCCGATCAAGGACCTTACGGTGGTGTCGTTCGGCGGCCCTGACGTCGGCCTACTCTGCGCCGCGGGGAAGGTTAAGAAACTTATCTATGCCTTCGCGTCGCTGGACACCATCGCCCTCGAGCCGCATTTCCGCATCGCCCGTCAGGGCGGTCTGGAGGCGATGGAGCTCGACGAGGGAATGGTCTACTGGGGCCTCTACGCCGCGGGGCTGCGCCTCCCTTTTCTCCCCAACCGTGCCGGGCTCGGTTCGGACGTGATGCGCGTCAACCCGGGACTGAAGACGGTGCGTTCGCCATATGAGGATGGCGAGGAGCTGGTCGCCGTGCCGGCGCTGAACCTCGACCTGGCCGTGATCCATATGAACCGCGCCGATGTGCGCGGCAACGGCCAGTTCCTGGGCCCGGACGCGTACTTCGACGACATCTTTCTGATGGCGGCAAAGCGTCGGTTCATGACCTGTGAGCGAATCGTGCAGACCGAGGATTTCGCCGGTGAGGGAAGCTTTCACACCCTGAAGATCAACCGGATGCTGGTGGACGGTGTTGTCGAGGCGCCCAACGGCGCCCATTTCACATCATGCGTGCCCGACTACCCGCGCGACGAGGCATTCCAGTCACGCTACGCGGCGTCGGCCGCCAGCCCGGAGGCGTGGACCGAGTTTCGGCGCGACTTCCTCGAAGGAGACGAGGCGGAGTACCAGCGACGCGTGGCGGTGGCGTGAGCACGATCAGGCGGGCGGACCATTGCGTCATCGCGTGTGCGGAGATCTATCGCGGCGACGGTGAGATCCTGGCCAACCCCACGGTGGGTACGATTCCGTTCCTGGGGGCGCGCCTCGCGCGCGCCACCTTCGAACCCGACCTCACCATGGTGGGCATGGAAGCGATGCTCACGGTGGGCACGGACGATTCAGCGGCGGCCGCCGCGCCCGTGGTCGAAGGCTGGCTGCCATACCGCCTGGTTTTTGACATCGTCTGGTCCGGCCGCCGCCATGTCGTCATGGGGGCGAGCCAGGTGGACCGCAACGGCAATACCAACATCTCTTCCATCGGCGCATTCGAAAAACCCTCGGTTCAGCTCCTCGGCCCCCGCGGTGCGCCAGGCAACACCGTCAACCACCAGACCAGCTACTGGGTGCCCAACCACAACCGGCGCGTGTTCGTCGATACCGTGGACTTCGTCTCCGGGGTCGGTCCATCCCGAGCAGCGGAAGCCGGCGGCATGTCGGCCGACTACAACGACATCCGCGCCGTCATCTCCGACCTCTGCGTGATCGACTTCAAGGGTCCAGGGGGCTGCGCGCGCCTTGCGTCGCTGCACCCCGGGGTCACCTTCGAACAGGTCCAGGAGAACACCGGGTTCCCGTTGGGCAGTGCTTCAGAGTTCGCGGTCACCCGTGACCCGACCGGGCTCGAGATGCAGATCATCGAAAGGATGGATCCTGAAGGACGGCGCTACAGCGAGGTCGGCGCCTGAGGGATACCCGCTCGGTAGCGCGGCCCGCCGATCCGGGGATCATCTGGGACGGTGAGTTCTTTCCGTCGGCGCACATCAATGAACGTGGCCGCAGGGCGGCCTCCGCCCTCCGGGACCTCGGGGTGAGCGAGGGCGGCGCGGTTGCTCTGCTGCTGCGAAATGAGCCAGTCTTCTTCGAGGCGTGGTCGGCCGCGGCCAGCACGGGCGCGGTGGTCGTTCCCCTCAACTGGCACCTGCGACCGGATGAGATCGCTCACATTCTCGACGACTGCCGCGCCGAGGTCCTGGTTGCCGACACGGCCCTCCTGTCGAGCCTGGAGGGCGTCCGGGTCGGTCGGACGGTGGTCACGTCGGGCGGCGAGTGGGAGGCCTTGGTCCAGCAGTATGCGCCGATCCCCACCGCTGTTACCCCGAGCGCGCCGGCCCTGCTCTACAGCTCGGGTACAACCGGCCGACCCAAGGGCATTCGCCGTCTTCCACGCTCGGCGGAAGCCGCCGCGATCTACGCCCGGGTCTCCCAGGCGGTCTACGGCATCGAACCAGGGATGTGCACAGTCGTGGCGGCGCCGCTCTATCACTCCGCCCCGCTCTACCACGCCACGTCGGCATTCACGGCTGGTGGCACCCTGGTCCTCCAGTCGCGTTTCGACGCCGCGGAGTTGCTGGCGCTGATCGAGAGGTACCGGGTCACCAACCTTCTCGTGGTCCCGACCATGCTCCGGCGCCTCCTGCAACTGCCCGCGCACGAACGCGAACGTCACGACCTCAGCTCTTTGCGCCATGTCATCATGGGCGCCGCCCCGGCGCCCCATGACCTCAAGGTGGAGGTGATCGAATGGCTGGGCCCCATCCTCTATGAGTACTACGGGGCCACCGAGACCGGGATCGTCGCGGCATGCGACAGCGCGGAGGCCATCGCCCACCGTGGAACTGTGGGGCGCCCGGTCGAAGGCGCGACCGTGCGCATCATGGACGACTCCGGGCTCGAGCTGCCGCCCGGGAGCGTGGGCAACGTATATGCACGTAACCGCGGCTCCGCGGACTTCGTCTACGAGAACCTACCCGAGGAACGGGCAGCCGTTGAGCGCGGGGGGTTGATCGGGTGCGGTGACGTCGGGTACGTCGATGCGGATGGCTATCTATACCTCCTGGACCGTCGCAACGACATGGTCATCTCGGGCGGGGTCAACATCTATCCCGCTGAGGTTGAGGCGCAGCTGGCAGCGATGCGCGGGGTGGCCGACAGCGCCGTCTTCGGAATCCCCGACGACGACTATGGCGAGGCCTTGGCGGCCGTGGTCGTGCCGCTCCCGGGTTCCCGCCTGACCGAAGCAGGGGTGCTTGCCTTTCTCCGGCGCCGCCTCGGCGGGATGAAGGTCCCGAAGTCAGTCGAGATCCGCGACCGCCTGCCTCGTGACCCCAACGGCAAGCTCATGAAGCGGCAGCTACGAGCCGAATATGCGGAGGAAGCCGATCGAAGCGTCCAAATCCCAGGAGCGTAAGGTTATAATGATTAAGCGAATGACAGGCAGGTTCACAGGGGGAATCGTATGGCGCTGACGAAGACCGGACCAGTCGAGTTGGTCGCCGACAAGCTCTACCGCCTCGGGGCGATGATGCCGCTCGATGGGCGGATCAGTTGGATACCTTCCGATCTTCGCGGCTATCAGCCCGCGAATTGCTACCTCATGCTGGACGGCAAGGACGCCACCCTTATCGATACGGGCCCGGCCGCGTACGAGCAGGAGGTGGTCGAGCAGTTGAAGGCCGTCCTGCCCGCGGGCGCGCACCTGACGGTATTCGTCACGCGGCTCGAGCCCGAGGGCCTCGGCAACATCGGACCGATACACGCCGCCGTCGGGATAGACAACATCATTACCGGCGGCGTTCCGAACATGTTCGACTCCTGGAACGAGATCCCGGGCTTCGTCGAGATGTGGAACGGACGTAGCGACTGGCTCGGCGACAGGGCTTTCATGGAGCGCGTGGCGACAGGAGAGCCGATCCCGATGTTCGGCTCCGACCGCCTGGTCGTCCTCGGCGCGCCGCTTCGGATCCTGGCGACGTTCTGGGTCTACGACAAAGAGACGCGCAGCCTCCTGACCACGGATGTCTTCGGCCACACCTCGGTGAAGAACATTGCGGATTTGCCTGTGCTCCGCTCGCTGGAGGAGGACGGCACAACTTATGAGTCGGCCAGGGCCCACGTCCTGTCGAAGTTCCCCTGGATTCCCGACGCCGACATGTCGTCGGTGCAGCAGAAGCTCAGCGCGATCTTCGATGAGCGACAGATCGACCGGATCGCGCCGATGCATGGCTCGATCCTGGAGGGCGAGGAGCTGGTCAAGAAGCACCTCGACATCCTGCAACGGATCCTTGGCGACAAGACGGAGGCTAACGCCTGATGGCTGATCTACTGCGTACGCTGCCCTACGAGCTCAAGCCCGGTATCTACTGGCTCGGCATCTGCACCAAGGGCGTCTACAACGGCAAGCTGGCCCACGGTGAGAACCACCAGTACCTGGTGGTCGGAACCGACAAGACGCTCCTGCTCGATACGGGCTTCCCCCGCATGTGGCCGGAGCTGGAGTCCCAGCTCAACGGAATCCTTGGCGATCGGCCGCTGGACTACATCTTCCCGAGCCACCAGGAGTTGCCGCACTCGGCCAATCTCATCCCGCTCGCGGCGCGGTACCCCGAGGCGACCATCATTGGCGATGTCCGTGACTACCACCTCTACTACCCCTCGATCGCCGACCGTCTGACGCAGGTCAATGCCGGCGCGGAACTGGACCTCGGCGGGGGCTATCGCTTCGAGTTCCTGGCCCCGGTCATGAAGGACCTGGCGACGACCCTCTGGGGTTATGAGAAGTCGCAGCGCGTGCTGTTCGTCGTCGACGCTTTCCAGGTTCCTCATCCCGACCCGGACATGGGCGGGACGGACGAGATCCTCCACCCGCCAGGCCAGTGCAATATGTTCTTCGAGGAGCTGCCCGGCATCGATGTCGAACTGGCGGCGCAGATCTTCCGTCTAGTGTTCTTCGAGTCCCGGCATGTGGACCCGGCGGTGACCTTCGGGCGCTTCGAGCATCTGCTGGAAACCCACCCTGCGGACGTGATCGCATCGACACATGGTTTTCCGATTCGCGATCCGAAGGCGGCGATCCCATTCTTCCGGGCGGTGAACGGCGTCGCGACCGAGGCGGACACCCTGCCCGTGATCGGGGTTTACAAAGCCGAGCACGCACCCCTCGGATCCACGCGTTAGAGCGGCATCGCGACGCCGCTGCATGGCCTATTGTGGGTCGAATGACAGCAACCCCGGACGCGAGACTGCCTGCGTGGATCCGTGATGCCGCCCACGTGGCGGGCAACGGGGAGCTTATGTGGCCACGTCCCGGCGCGATCGATGCCGCGGAGTGGCTGGCCCAGAATGGGATGGCAATCTGGGGCGGCGAGGTCTACACCGGGCGCGGACCATTCATGGCGGTGATGGTTGGCGAGTGGCGCACCGAGCCTGAACTGGAACGGAATGAGGAATGGCATACATATATCCAGCGCGGGCTTGCTCAAGCGCTTGCTGCGATCACGAATCACCCTCTGGACAGCGGCGCCGAGGCGGCGGGCCGCACCTTCTATTTCCTCTCGTACCACTCGGCGGCTGGATTCCCCGGTGAAGCGCGCAGAATCGGTAGCGACCATGACTGACCCAGCCTCCACGAGTATGCCGATCATCGACGCCGGAACCTTCCATGAGTGGAGCTCGACTCTGACCCTCACGCCCTACATGGAGCCGGCCTGGGCCGAGCTGGTGACCCGCAAGGGTGACAAAGGAGGCCCGTTGCGCCTGGCCACCAACTGGCTGTATCGCAACCCGCAGTACGGCAACAAGGCGGCGGCCGCCTACCCGCCCCACGGTGTTCCGGGATCTGACCGAGACATGATCGCGCAGCGGCCCGGCGATCGCCTCGTGCTGGGCTATGACGAAGGGATCCTGGCCACCGGGTTCAGCTACCACTACTTCACGCGCGCTGCGATCCGCGCAGCCAATGACTGGACCATCGACCAGTGGCTCGATTACGACCCCCGCTTCTACAGCCTGGTGCTGGTCGCGACCGGAATGCCCGAGGAGGCGGCAGCGGAGATTGAGCGGGTCGGCAAGCATCCGCGGATGGTGGGTATCGCGCTTGGGGCGAACGGGCTCGGACTCCCCTTCGGGCATCCGGCTTATCACCCCATTTACGAGGCCGCCAGCAAGCTGTCGCTCCCGATTGTCCTCCAGGTCGGGAGCGACGCCATGACCGACATGATCACACCGCCGGTAGCGGGTGGACTTCCGTCTACGTTTGCCGAGTACAAAGCGCTGGGCGGGCAAGCGATGATGACGCACGCCGTCAGCCTGATCACCGAAGGCGTGTTCGACCGCCACCCTGGACTGCGCGTCCTGCTTCTCGGCAGCGGTGCAGCCTGGCTGCCCGGGTATCTCTGGCGGATGGATTACTGGTGGAAGACCAACAAGCTGGAGGCGCCGTGGATGACCATGCCGGCAAGCGAGTATTTCCTCCGGCACATGCGGATCACGACCTACGGGCTGGAGTGGCCCCGCGAGCCGGAGCGACTCATCCGTGCTCTATCGACGGTGCCCGGCATCGACGACATCCTCATCTATGCGAGTGGCTACCCGAACGCCGACTTCGAGGATCCCGACGGTATCGCCGCCAAGCTGCCCGAGGCGTGGCGCGAGAAGGTCATGCACCAGAATGCCGAGGCCTTCTTCAGGTGGCCGGCTGAAGCGGCGGGCGCGGCGACAGTAAGTCAACAGGCGATAGCTGGCTCTACCCCCAAGTAAGGAGCAGGAATGGACACCTACAACGGACCCATCATCGACGCCGACATCCACAACAAATGGAAGGACGAATCCGACGTATATGCGTACCTCCCCGAGCAGTGGCGCGAGTACGCCAAGGCGTGGGCATCGGGCCGGCCACCAGGCGCCGATGTGTCGACGGAGGGGGCGGTGCGCAGCGTGGGCATCCGGCCGCCCAATGTCACGGTCGGCGCGATGGTGGGCAACGCCGCCCGCCTGGTCAGCTCCTTCCCAGCCGACGGTTCCCTACCCGGGTCGGATTACGGGCTGCTCAGCGAGCAGATCCTGGACAAGCACAACTACTGGCGCGCCCTGCTGACGCATGACCTTGGCGAGTACGGCCAGCACATGAACCAGTACTTCGGCGTCGAGCTGTGCAAGGCGGCCAACGAGTGGTGCATCGAGAAGTGGCTGCCACTGGACGACCGTCTCTACTCGGCGATTGTCGTTCCCACGTCGGTCCCCGAAGAGGCGGCCAAGGAGATCCGTCGCCTCGGAAATCACCCCAAGCTGCCTGCTGTGCTGATCGCCGGCAACGGCCTGGGGCGTCCTTTCGGCGACCCCATCTATCACCCTATTTACGAGGCCGCCGCGGACATGGGGCTGAGCCTTGTTTGCCACGTCGCCACCGACCGGCCCGGCCCGCAGATAACCGAGGTTGGCGGACCGGCCTCGAGCGGTATCGTCTACTCGACGGTACTGGGCCAGAGCGCCATGCACTACGCCAGCAGCCTCATTGTCCACGGCGTGTTCGAGAAGTACCCGACGCTGAAGATCGTGTTCGAGGAGTTCGGCACGGCATGGCTGCCGTCCGTCATCTGGGGTATGGACCGTCAGTACGATCTGCTCCGCCACGAGTCGCCCTGGGTAAAGAAGTGGCCGTCGGAGTACTTCCATGACCATATCCGCGTCACCACCCAGCCCTTCGAGGAGAGCCCTGACCCCGAGGGGATGATCGAGGTCGTCCGCTCTGTCGACGGTATGGAGGACATGCTCTGTTTCTCCACCGACTACCCCCACATGACCTTCGACGACCCCAACTACATCGCGCGCCGCCTCCCCAAGGAGTGGCACTCGAAGATCTTCTTCGAGAACTCCTGCGAGCTCTTCGGTTGGCAGGACGATGCCCGGGCGGCCTTCAGTACCGAGCCGGCGGCCGCCGCCCGGGCCTAGGGGCAGTTTGCTGGTCGACGCGTGCTCGGTCGACGAGCTCCAAGAGGGGAAGCCCACGGTCGTCAAGGTCAAGGGTCGCGAGATTGCCGTTGTCCAGTGGCGTGGCGAGGTCCACGCTGTCCGCAATATCTGCCCGCATCAGACCCAGTCATTTGCCACCGGTCACGTGCGTTCGGGATTTGCTGCGGGAGAGGGCGCGATCGGCGAACTCACAGTGGATGGGGGAGAGCCCGTCCTGGTCTGCCCGGTGCACACGTGGGCGTTCAACCTCCGGAGCGGTAAATGCGTAGTCGATGAGCGGCTACGGGTCCGCCGATATGACACAGCGATCGAAGACGGGCGCCTTCTGATCGACATCTCTTGATCTCGATCACCGACTCGCAGGTCCACGCGCCCAACACGCCGCATGCCGGGCCGATAGCCGGCAAGGAGCCGGCCGATCTTCTCGCCGAAATGGATGCCACGGGCGTCGATCGCGTCGTAGTCGTGCCGATGATGCCCCCGGATAAGAACGTCAGCGCCACCAACGAGACCGCCCTTGCGATGCCGGCTGATCACCCCCAGCGCTTTGCCGTGATGGGCCAGTTCGACCTCACCAGGCCGGAGGATGTAGGCCTGCTGTCGCGATGGACCGCCCGGCCGGGGAACCTGGGGGTCCGGCTTGCCTTCCTACGTGACCCGAACCGCTCGTTGCTGGCGGATGATCAGCTCGCATGGTTTTGGAGCGCGGCTGAGGCCGCCGGTCTGCCGGTGATGCTCCTGGCTCCCGATCTCACCGACCAACTGGGAGTGATTGCTGCGCGATATCCACGACTGCCCATTGTTGTGGATCACCTGAACTTGCATCCCATGGTCGCCTACCAAGACATGGTCGAAGCGGTGCGGCCGCTTCTTGGTCTGGCCAAGTACGACAACGTCGCCGTGAAAGCCTCCTCGTTGCCGTGCTGGGCCCGGGACGCATATCCGTTCCAGTCCGTCCACGGCGCAGTCGAGGCGGTTGTGGGGGCGTTCGGACCACGACGGGTGTTCTGGGGATCAGATCTCACGCGCCTGCCCTGCTCATACTCGGAGTCCGTCCTCATGTTCACCGAGGAGATGCCCTTCCTCAGCGATGGCGACAAGGAATGGATCATGAACCGCGGAGTGATGGAGTGGCTCCGGTGGGAAGTGGTCGGGCCCTGACGGCAGCCGTCAGGCGCCGCGCGCGCCTGCTCTGATCAGCACGCGACCCTGCTGTACATCTACCTCGTATGTCACGGCTCGCCGGGTTCCGCGGATCTCGCGGCCGGTCTCAAGGTCGAACTCATAATGGTGCCAGGGGCACGCGATCACGGGCCGCCCTTCATCCAGCTCCAACTTGAATTCATCACCCAGCAGTCCGGCCGCGAGCGGTAGCCGGACAGGCCCAGCGCAGAGCGGTCCCCCCTGGTCGGGGCAGTAGTTCCGGACCGCGAAGTAGCGGTCTCCCCAGCGGATCACGCCCACCTGGTTCTCTCCGATCGTGACCATCCGGGGGATACCCTCCTCGAAGTCGGAGGTCGCGCCGACGTCCAGCATGTCGCTCAACTACCTGAAGGAACCCACGGCCTGCTCCACGGAGGTCTTGGCCTCGAGCTCGTTCTCGTCCCACCCGTACGTCCCGCAGCTGTTCTTGTAGAGAAGCTTGGGCATCCATTCCTTGGGCAAGCGCTTCGTGATGTAGAAGGGGTCGTCCGCGTCGAAGTGCGGGTAGTCGGTGGCGAATAGCAGGACATCCTCGAGAAACGGGTAGATCTCGAGGAGCGTCTTGAATTGCTTGCTGGTCAGCGTCTCGAGAGGCTGGGTCGACACCCGGAGGTTGCGGTGGATGTATTCGCTCGGCATCTTCTTGACCCACGGGCTCTCCTGGCGCATGAGGTGGAAGTTGGCATCCAGACGCCGGATCAGGGCGGGCAGCCACACGACGCTGTACTCGACCATGACCAACTTCAGGTCGGGATACCGCTCGAAAACTCCGTTGCTGATGAAGCTCACGACGTGACGCTGCGCCGGCTCGTGGTTTGTGAACTCCTCCTCGATTCGAGTACCGGGAACACCCCCGGCCGAGACGTGACCGATATCGCCCACGTGCTCACCGCCGAGGTGGATGGCCAGGGGTAGGCCGCATTCCGCCGCCGCCCGGTGGATGGGTTCATACACTGGGTCGCCGAACGGCTTGCCCAGGGCGCTGGCGACCAGCAGGGCCTCGCAAACCTTGGGGTTCTGCGCCATCCGGCGGATCTCCCGGGCGCCCTCTTCCGGCAGGTGGGTGGGAACCAGCACGGCAGAACGAATACGGTCATCTGGGATGCTCAGCCAGCGCTCGGCGTTCCAATCGTTCATCGCCCTGACCACGTCAACCGCGAGCCATGGATTCTGCAGGCCGGTCTGCATCCCGATGTCGAAGCTCAGCACGGCGCGCTGTACGTTGAGGGCGTCCAGCAGCTGCTTCTTCATCATCGGGTAATCGCTGCCGGGCTTGGAGCCGTCCTCAGGGATGAAGTCGGGTCGGCGGAGGCCGCCGCCGTTGTTGGGATACGCAAGGAAGCCACCGCCATTGATCAGCCGACTACCCGCGATGTGCAGGATTCCCACCTGGCCGCCCCTGAACTCCTTCCAGCGTGCGGGTAGGTAGTCGAGCACCTCGTCCTCGGATTTCCACGTGTGGTGGACGTCGCAATCGATCACTGGAAGCATCCCTGACCTCCTTTAGCCGGCCGTCCGGCTCACCGTCGCGGCCTCGTTCTTCGCATCGTCGCTGCCGGGCCAGGCGAAGAGGTCCAGCGCATTTTGGTAGAGCACCTTGTGATGCCACTCGCTGGGAAGCGCGCGGCGAACGCCATCGACCCATTCGGTGTCCCAGTTGGGATAGCCGCTCGCGTAGACCAGCATGTCCTCGATGCCGTCGACCGTCCGCAGCAGCTTGATCAGCTGTTCCCCGTCGACCTCGGGGTCGAGAGGGTAGGTGGAGACCCGTACGGACTTCCTGAAGTATTCCGAGGGCCGCTTCGGGGCCCAGGGTATCTCTCTGCCGTGACTGTCGAACTTGAAATCGAACCTGGTCATCACAGAGCCCAGCCAGTCAGCGCCAGCCCCGAGCGCGAGCACCTTGAGGTCCGGGAAGCGTTCGAACACTCCCTGGGCAATGAGGCTACCCAGGTGTCCTGTCAATGACTGGTCGGCCAGGATGCGATATTCCGCATACATCACCGGCGGCCCCCCGGCAGTGTGATGCGTAAGCGTGTAGAGGTTGGACTCTCCGCCGGCCTCGATGACTATCGGCAGGCCGAGTTCCGAGGCGGCCTCGTAGATCGGGTAGTAATGCGAGTGGCCGCAGAGCATGCCCGTTCCATTGGCGCCGAGCAGCACGCCCACCATCTTGGGATGAGTCCCGACCCGTCGGATCTCTCGTGCCGATTCGACTGGGAGCTGGTTGGCCACCAAAACCAGAGAGTGGAGTCGGTCGTCGCCCCGCCCCAACCAGCGATCGATCGTCCAGTCGTTGGCAGCGCGAACCAGCTCCTGGCCCATGAACTGGGCCGGGTGCACCGGGATCAAGGCGCCGGTGTCATAGGTCAGGATGGCTCGCTCGATGTTCTGGGCGTCGAGCACCTCCGAACGGAGCACCTCGTAGTCCGCGCCCGGAACACTCGCGCCAGTGTCGGGAAGCTTGGCGCCGCTCAGCCTGCCGAACGTGTGGGAGGGGATGACCGGGACGGTGTAGTCCTTTGACGGTGTCAGGTAGTCACGCCACGCCCGCGGCAGGTAGTCCATCAGCTCCTGCTGGTTGCCCCAGTGATGGTGCACGGAAACGTCGATTACCTGGTCAGGGTGGTCGGTCGAGATCTCTGGACACCTCCGCGACGATCAAATCATAGACCGAAGAGGGTCTATTAGCTCCGTCATCTAAATAATAGCAACAATAGCTTGACAGGCCCTATCGGTGCCTGACACAATGGCCTTCTTCGGGGTCTCCTGCCATATGTGTGGGCGGGTAGCGAGCTGAATTGAGTTGAAGGGCACGCCGTACCCGAATACGATCGCGGTTGATTGAAGACCGTGCTTCGTAGGGAGGGTCCGGCGTGCGTGGT
>JBPCPW010000055.1:0-5775 GCA_050998755.1 Candidatus Dormibacteria bacterium | reverse complement strand
TCCACGCAGAAGCTCTAACCGTTCTGAACCCAAGCTGAGATCAGGCCTGGAGTACCCAGCAGCCCCTTCCCTATAGAACCCTCTAGGGTCCCGCCACGCCCACCGGCGTGGCGGTTCTCAGAGAGAGGGCGGGGGCTCCGCCCCCAGCACCCCCTCAACTTCAGAGGAGGCTGGCGGCAGCTCGTGAGCGGCATCCTCCAGGTACATCGGGGAGAGCATCAGCCAAGCGGGCTTGATGGACCGCGCTAGGAGGATCGCCGTGCCGGGCGTCATGCGCCCGACGTCGGCGGCACGGAGGAGCGGCTCCCAGCGGGTGGACCAGGAGTCCGACCGCTGCCGGCTCTGGCCGGAGCTGCGCCCGCCCAACCAGGTGCGGTCGGTGTGCGAGCCTGACGTCGAGCCGGAGCTGTTGCTGACCGACTGAACCCATCGCTCGATCTCGCCGGTTTGCTTGGACACAAGTTCCAGGCTCGGCGGGTCGGCGAGCCCCCGGCAGGACGACGCGGGCGCCAGCGTTGTTCCAGAGCGTGTGGGCCGCGTCGCGACCCCAGCGCGAGTACGCCTGACTGATGTCCTGCAGTGCCACCAGACAGGTGACGCCCTGCTGACCACCCTCGGCCAGGAGCGCAGGCAGGCTGTCGATCGGCGAGACATGCGCGGCCTCGTCCAGGGCGAGGAGCAGGGGAGGGGAGAGCCGGCCACCACGCTGGACCGCCAGCTCGAGCGCGCGGCCGGCGATCGCGTCGATCAGGGCCGACGTCAGCGGCGCCAGCTCCGTCATGGTCCGCGACGGGCTGACGACGTAGACCGTGCCGCACTCGGTGAGGAGGCGGTCAATGTCGAGCTGGGGAGTCTTGGCGGGATCGGTCGACGCGCGGATGGAGTCCCGCACCGCCCAGGCCAGTGCGGTGGCGGCCGTGGCCCGGATGCTGCCTGCGTGCTCACCCTCGGGGAGCCCGGCGATGGCGAGCAGCTCGGCCCTGGCGGTTACGGCATTGGCCTTCGCCAGCGCCGCCAGCGGGACCTCGAAGGCACCACCCAGGACCCACGTCCGGACCTCGGAGATCGGCGCGCCTGACAGCGCGGCCGCGTGGAGGAGGGGAGCGAGGAGCTGCCGGCCCATCGCCGCGAAGTGCGCGGCATTCTTGGCCGTCGTGTCCCTCGCGTGCGGCGCCAGCATGGCCGCGGCCGCCTCGACGGCGTGGTCCCACGTCTCGCAGCGCAAGAGTGGTGTCCAGCCCACCGTCAGGTCGGGCCGGCCCACCGATCCAGTGGGGTCATAGAGCCAGACCGGGCCGTACTGCGCCCGGTTGGCCCAGGTCCTGAGCACGTCGGGCTTGGTGCTGGTCACCACCGCCCCTCCCGCTCCCCAGCAGACCACCGCGGGTTTCATGACCGACGAAGTTTTGCCCGAGCCCGTGGGGCCGACGACCAGGGCGGACTGGCCACGGGGGAGGAACAGGCTGGCCGCCTTTTGCTTGAAACGCTTGCCGTCCGTGTAGACGCGCATCTGGTTCGCCAAATAGAGCCGGCCAGCCCAGGCGGCCGCGTCGGGGGTACATCCCGGCCTGCTCCAGGTCGCGGCTGGTGGCCCAGCCCGGAGCAGGGGTGGGAAGGTCCGATGGTGGCTTGTTGCGGCGGCGGGCGCCCAGGATGAGGAGCACGACGTAAGCGGCGCCGGCCAGCAGCGCCCACGGCAGCATCGGACGCGCCGCCGCCAGGACGTCGTGCCAGGGGAATGGTCCAAGCCCGACCGTCGGCGAGGGGCTGGGGGAGGGGAGAGCGGCGAGGATCATTTGGCGCGGATCTCGAGGTTGGTCCCCATGATCGCGGGGTTGAGCAGCAGGCCGTCGCGCATGTTGACCAGGACCAGGTCGTACCGTCCCGGCGCCTTCACCGAGAAGCAGCCCTCCATGCGCCAGAGCCGATGATCTCCCTTGCCCGGATCCAGGTCGCGGAGGTCTGGGGGGTCAGTCATGGGCAGGATCTCGCCGGTTGGGAAACCCTGGTCATCCAGCAGCACCAGGACCTCGCCGGCGTAGTTCACCCCGCCCCGCAGCCACAGCGAGACAACCAGGTCGCCGGGGATCTCCATCTCGACGTAGGGCGAGACGTTGATGAGGCTGTAGGGGCGCTGGCTGCGCCACAGCAGCGTTCTGGCCTCGTGGCCGAAGGCCTCCGTCCAGGGCGAGTCGTCAAGAGTCTCGGCGCGTTCGCAGTAGAGCATCAGGCGGACGTCGTCGACGTCGGGGAGGCGATCTGGTGGCTGGTTCATGGTTAGCTCCTCAAATGTGGGGGTTGGATCTCCCAGCAAACGCGGCCAGGGCGGACGCCAAGCGGACGATGCGTGAAAAACGAGCCTCTAGGATCGGTCGCGCAGGAGTCTCGATTTTCGAGGCCCTCGACTTTCCAGGTCATGGCCAACGGCCCTCGGCTGCAGGATCCGGCAGTGGGGTCCGTCTCGCCCTGATGACTGCTCCCATGTGGAGACGGTAACAAGGCGCGGCTTCCCAGGGGGCGTAGGGGCGCTGATGCTCGGGCAGCGTGCGCAGCACGTGCTTAGCACGCGCGTGTTGCTCGGGGTCCGGCAGCCGACGATCGACAGATGACGCCCCGTTGGCCTTGCATAATTCAGACGAGGCGCCGCTCACTGCCCCGCCCCGTGAACGGCGCCTCACCACTTCAGCGGACGCCCGGCGGGCGCCCAGGCGGTGGCCGTTCCTGGTAGCCGTTCGTGGTGGACGTTGGCTCCGGGTGGACGCCAATTCAGCCCTGATCTCAACGCCGGCCAGGACTGTCCCCTAAATCCGTGGTTTTTCGATGAGCAGGATCAGTCCGCTGCTGGGTGACCACGTCCGAGCCCTTCCACAGTGTTTCGGAGAGGGGGTGAAGACAGCAACGGTGCGATTGTGGTCGGTAAGGGCAGTTACCGCAGGGAATAGTCCATTCCCCGCGATATCGACGTCGGCGAATGCGAACCCCTCAATTCGATGGCCCACGCCGACCTGGAGGTCGGAACTGCACATTCCCTGCGATGACTCGTACTCGGCCACCTTGAGGCCAACCGCCGCTACCGTCCATTTCCGCCCCGTTGCTGTCGGTACCCCGAGAGGCGGCGGCGGGGGGCGGCTGCGATACTATCAGTAGTATCATGAACCAGTGGAGTTGCCGGAACGCCTCGCCCAGCTCAAGCAGCGACGGCGGAGCGTTCACCCCAAGGACATGCACTCCCTCCTGGTCGAGGCAGGCTTCGTTCGCCGGCAGGGCAAGGGTGACCACTGGGTCTACAGCCATCCGCAGCGCCACTACCCGCTCACCATCGATCCCCGCAACCCCCTGTTGCCGGTCTATGTCGGCAAAGCAATTCGAGCCATCGAGGAGGTCCTGAACGATGAGCAGGCTTGAGGAATATCTCGATCTCCCCTACGAGGTGGTGCTGGTCCGTGACCAGGACGACCAGGGCAGTGTGGGCTGGGTGGCCGAGGTCGAGGAGCTGCCGGGCTGCCTGTCGCAGGGCGCCACTCCCGAGGATGCCGTCAGCCATCTCCGCGACGCCATGGTGGGATGGCTGTCGATCGCGCTGGAGGATGGCCGGGAGATCCCGCTCCCTCGCGCACAGGCTCCTCACAGCGGGCGCTTTCTCGTCCGCCTACCCCAGAGCCTTCATGCCGACCTGACCCGGACCGCCGAGCGCGAGGGCGTGAGCCTCAATCAGCTGGTGACGAATCTGCTGGCGTCAGCGGTGGGTTGGCGCGGGGGTAAGGGCAAGGTCGCGTAGCGGCGACTCCCAGGCGCTCCGCCTTGTGGGTCTTTGACCCCGGCGGCCGCGTTCGGCGCGTACATACCGGCCTGCTGCAGGTCGCGGCTGGTGGCCCAGCCGGGGGGAGGGGAGGGGCGGGGAGGTCGGACGGCGGTTTGTTGAGATGGCGTCGGGTGACGAGCGCCAGAACAATCAGCGCCAGCCCGACGACCAGGGCGATGGGCAGGTAGGGATCGGTGACGACATGGTGCCAGGGGAATGGACCGAACCCCGGCGACGGGCTGGGGAGGGAAGCGCCGCGGCCAGGATGCTAGCGAGGACCATTCAATCCCCGCATAGGGGCGTCCAGCAGCGGTATGTCGGCAGCAGGATCAAGGCGAGTAGACCGAGAAACTCGATGGCGGCCGCGACGATCAGCAGGATCGAGTAAATGCGGGGTGCGCGCCGAATTGTCAGTACCCCAATCATCGCGGCCACGGCCGGGATCGAGAAGATCACGACCGTACCGAGAACTCGCCCGAGCATCAGTTGCGGAGACATCGATAGCTGCAAGCTGATGAGACCTTCGACGGCCGCGAGAACGGGCCAGAGTGTTACCAGGATCGCCGCCACCATCCTCGCGCTGGGCGACTGATCCTGAGTCATCCGACTCCAGGGCGGTCGATGTCGAGCTGGTGTATCGCCAGGACGCGGGCCTGATCGAGGATCACAAACAGCCAGCCGCTGTAATTGAACAGCCCGACGATCCTTGCTTGAACGTCGTCGGTCATCGCGTAGAAGAAATCGTTTTCCATCCCGACGACCTTCCCCTGCATCATCGCCCTGGCAGCGTCGTCGGCTTTGACCGAAACCTCGACCCCATCCCCTTCGAAGATTCCCGAGAGAGGGCTCTCGATCCGCAGTTGCCAGGGCTTGGCTGCGCCCCGTGATGCTGTGGTGACGCGGGCGATCGCGCCCGGCCACGTCTTTACCTGAGCTGGCGGAAAGCCTCGATGGGCCTCAAAGAGTCCAGAAGTCCGGGCGGCTTTCGGCCACAGCTCGCGCCAGTGGTGCTCCCACCTGTCGCCCAGCTCCGGCGGCTCTGGCAGTCCCTCCGACCGCGCGCGGTCGGGCGCGGTCCACTACCACTCAAGCCACCATGCGTCGAAATCTCTGATCCGCGCCCCGGTGATGGTGAAGGTGGCACCAACCCCGGCGCGGTGGTTCGATGCTCCCTACCGGTCTTGCTCGGGTCCCCGGCGACAACAGCGATCACGGCCACCTTGACGCTCACCTGCGGGAAGTGATCCAGGCCGCCGGGAAACTCGATCCTAGTGGAACGTCTCAATAATGACTGGACAATATAGCGGAGCTGTGAGATCCTCTCTGCATGTGGTCTCCAGCAGCACCCCTAACGGTCTCCCCAGATCATCGGCGCACCCTGGAAGCGTGGAGTAGAGCCCATAACACGCCCAAGGCTGTGGCCACCCGCGCGGACATCGTCTTGCTTGCCGCCGACGGCCTCTCGAACAATGCCATCGCGACCCAGCTGGGTGTTACCCGGACGTCTGTCATCGAGTGGCGGAAACGCTTCAGCGTTGAGGGCCCGGAGTCCCTGGGAAAGGTGCGCGAAGGCCGCGGCCGGCCACGCGTCATCCGCGACGACAAGATCGCCGAAATCATCCAGTTGACGTTGAACACCTTGCCCGAGGGCGGCGCGACGCAATGGAGTTGTCGCACCATGGCCAAGAAGGTTGGCGTGAGCTCGGCGACGGTGCAGCGGGTGTGGAGCGAGCAGCGCATCTACCCCCACAAGGTCAGCACCTTCAAGGTCTCCAAAGACCCAAGGTTCATCGAGAAGCTCAACGACGTGGTCGGGTTGTATTTGAATCCCCCCGACAAAGCTGCAGTTCTCTGCGTGGACGAGAAGGCTTGCGCATCAGACTGCACCCCGTCGGGCACAATCGAGTGATTCGGCCTGCCGGTCAGTTCTGTCGCGCATAGATTTCCACTTCATCGGCGGCTCTCCTGTCGGG
>JBPCPW010000041.1:0-19439 GCA_050998755.1 Candidatus Dormibacteria bacterium | reverse complement strand
CGGGCAGGCGGGGTTTGGCGGGGATTCTGGGCTGTGGCTTTCTGGTGGTTCCTGCAACGGCCGCGGCGATGGCCACCCCCAGGCCGCCGTCGTGGGTGATGCTCACCGCGATCTCTGGCGTGGGTTCGCGGGTGAGGGTCACCGTGGGGGCGCCGCGACGGTTGGGAAGCACCTCGACCAGCGACATACGGGGGAATCGGCCGCGACCACCCAGGGCCTTGAGCACCGCCTCCTTCGCCGCCCAGCGGCCGGCCAGCTTCTCGGCGCTGCCCCGGGCATACGCCAGCTCACCGGGGGTGTAGATGCGCTTCAGGAAGCGGTCCCCGTGTTTCTCGATCGCCGCCGCGATCCGCGCGACCGGGACGATATCGACTCCCAGCTGCACTCAGCCAGGACCTCTACTCAACCGTTACGGACTTCGCGAGGTTCCGCGGCATGTCGACATCCGTCTCGCGTTCCACCGCGACGTAGTAGGCGAAGAGCTGGAGCGCAGCGGCGTTGATGATTGGCGAGAAGATCTCGTCCACCCTGGGTACCTCGATGAGGTCCTGCACCAGGCCTTTGAGCCGCTTGTCCGCATGGTTGACCAGGGCGATGACCGGGGCTCCACGAGCCCCCACCTCCTGGATGTTGCTGACCATCTTCTCGAAGGTCGGCGCGTCTGTGGCGATGGCCATCACCGGGAAGCTCTCGTCGAGGAGCGCGATCGGACCGTGCTTGAGCTCACCGGCTGCGTAACCCTCGGCATGAAGGTAGGAGATCTCCTTCAGCTTCAACGCACCCTCGAAAGCCATCGGATGGTTGATACCCCGCCCGATATACATGAAGTTGTGGAACGCCGCATATTTACGTGCCGCCTTGTGGATCGCGCGACCTCCGCGTAGTACACCCTCGACTGCCGTGGGAAGCTCAAGGAGACCGCGGGTCAGCTCCTTGAGGCGTTCCGGAGGAACGCGGTGACGGACGGCGGCCAGGCGCAATGCCAGCAGCATGAGCACTGTCGTCGTACCCACGAAGGTCTTGGACGAGCAGACACTGATCTCGGGGCCTGACTGCATGTAGATGACGCCGTCGGCCTCCATGGTCATCGAGCTTCCGACGACGTTGCACACCGTGACCACGGTCGCGCCGCGCTCCTTGGCCTCGCGCATCGCCGCCAGGGTGTCGGCGGTCTCACCCGATTGCGACAGTGCCACCAGAAGCATCCGGTCGTCCACCAGGGGATGGCGGTAGCGGAACTCCGATGCCGCCTCCACGTCGACTGGGACCCGCGCCAGGCCTTCGATCGCATACTTTCCGATCATCCCCGCGTTGAGTGAGCTGCCCGCCCCGACAATCACCACGCGGTCGAACTTCAACATCTGGCGGTCGGTCAGGTTGAACTCGGGGAAGGTCACCGTCCCCTCGTCGTCCATGTGCCCGCGCGTGGCATTGCGGATGGCTTCCGCATCCTCGTTGATCTCCTTGAGCATGTAATGCGGGTAGCCACCCTTCTGGGCCTGCGTGACGTCCCAGTTGACCTTGATCAGCTTCGACTGGACGGCGGTGCCCTTGAGGTCGGTGACCACCGGGCCGAGCTTGGTGATCGCCACCATCTGCCCCTCCCCCAGCACCAGCGCCTTTTTGGTGTACGGGATGATCCCTGTCAGGTCGGAGCAGATGAACCACTCGTCCTTACCCAGCCCCACCATCAGCGGCGCATTCAGCCGCGCGCCGATCAGCAACCCCGGGTCGTCTCGCGAGAAGATGACCAGGGAGTACGCACCCCGAAGGCGGGCGAAGGCCTGCCGGGCGGCTTCCACCAGGTCGCCTTTGTAGTAGCTCTCGATCAGGTGCGGCACCACTTCGGTGTCGGTCTCGGTGCGGAACCGGTGGCCCTGGGCCTTGAGCTCGCGTCGCAGTTCGGCGTGGTTCTCGATTATCCCGTTGTGGATGACCATGATCCGCTGCTTGCAGTCCCAGTGCGGGTGGGCGTTGCTCTGGGTGGGCTTGCCATGGGTCGCCCAGCGTGTGTGGCCGATCCCCAGGCCACCGTGGATCGGCCGCCGCCCGGCCAGGGCCTTCTCCAGATCGGCCACCTTGCCCGCGGTCTTCATAACCGCCGGGCGAGCCCGGCCCGGCTCCAGCACCGCCACCCCGGCCGAGTCGTAACCCCGGTACTCGAGGCGCTTGAGGGTCTCGATGATGATCGGGGCGGCGTCCTTCTCCCCGAGGTACCCGATGATGCCGCACATGATTTTGAGTCTAGCCGGAGGGGCTAAGGCGATGGGGAGGCGCTGGGGGTGGGGGTGGGCTGCACCTGGCTGTTCTTAACGATGAAGATATGGACCGTCACCTGGGTGCTGCCGGCGATGGTCACCCCATTCGGCGGCTTGAGCGTCACGGTCTGCACCACGTCCGACGTCGCACCGTTGACGCTGACCGGGGCGGTCGGGATGCCGGCCAGACCCTCGATGATTGCCGGGTCCCCCACCGCGAAAACAACGTCCGGGGAAACCTTGGTGTCCGCCAGGCGGTAGCCCGGGGCGACCTCGCCGACATCAACCACCAGGATGCCGGTGGACTTTCCTTTCGTAACCGGCGTGATCGGCACGGTCACGTGGACCTGGGCCGGGTCGATCGTCACCAGGGGAATGGCGCGCGGGTCGACGTTGGCCAGTTTCACGTCGGCCGTCACGTTGCTCACGTCGCTGCGGGCATCGGTGATGTCGATGAAGACCTGGGGGTTGGCGGTGGCCAGCACGCTCTTGGGGCCGGTGATCTTCACCGAGCCGACGTCGATCCTGTACGCCCCCTGGGCGCAACAGGCGTTCTGCTTGCCGATGTACCGTACGTCGACCTTCTTAATGACCGAGGCCCGTTCGTCGAGAACGACCTCGAGCGCCGCCGGCTGCACCTGCGTCACGAGGACGCGCGGATCGGCGTTGTCGACGTGGACCCGGACCAGGTTGGGCCCGAGCTTCGTTCCCGACAGGTCCACAGTGGCGTGCAGGCTGTCCGGCCGGAAGGTGTTGAGGCTCTGCTGCAGCCCCGACACGGAGACAGAGACGGCCGGCAACTGCCCCACCATGACCCAGTTGTTGGGGGGCGGCCCGGCCTGTACCGCCACCTTTGGGACGTCCTTGGCGACCACGGGGTTGCCGGCATAGGCCACCACCACCCAGGTGGTGCTGGCAAAGAGGAGGGCCACCAGCTTCAAACGCCAATTGCGGGCGAGGCGGCTCACGGGACCGTCCCATGCTCAGCGCGCGCCGGGTCAGGCGCCATCCACGCAGGCGGCTCCGCAGTCACGTCCGATGATGCTGGGCCGTCGCCGGCTGGTGCCCGCGCTGCCCGTGGCGGGGGCGGGTTCGCGGACAGGTCAGCCGCCTGCCTGGCGCGCGAGACTCGACGCGGACGCAGCCAGGGCAGTGTGACCTCCTGCCTTGGAAGCAACTCGTTGTGGAGCACCTGGCGGAGCGCCTCCGGATCGATGCCACGGTGGAGGGTGCCGTCCTGCACCACCGAGATCCGCCCGCTCTCCTCCGAGACGACCACCACCAGGGCGTCCGATTCGACGCTCAGGGCCAGGGCCGCGCGGTGGCGCGTGCCAATACGCCCGGAGATGTTCAGCTCGTCGGATACCGGAAGCAGGCACCCGGCCGCCACCAGTTTGTTGCCCCGGATGATGACGGCGCCATCGTGCAGCGGCGAGCGCGGAAAGAAGAGCGTCTGCAACAGTTCGGTGGTGACGTCGGCGCTGACCCTGACACCGGTGAGCGCGTAGTTCTCAAGCCCCACAGTTCTCTCAAAAACGATCAGTGCGCCAATCCTCTGCTCGGCCAGCGTCCGCGCCCCCTGGACCACTTCGTCGACCACGCGACTCATCAACTGCAGGCTGTAGTGCGCCAGCGGCCTTCCCAGGAACCCGACCCGCCCCATTCTGTCGAGTGCTCGTCGCAACTCCGGTTGAAAGAGGATGACGATGCCGATCAACAGTGCGGGCGCGAGGTTGCTGAAGATGTAATAGGTCAGCTGGAGATTGAGGACCCGCGCGGCGAGGCCCACCAGGACCAGGACCGCCAGCCCCACCGTCAGCTGTACCGCGCGAGTTCCCCGGATCAGCAGCAGGAGACGGTAGAAAAGGAACGTGACCACGGCGATGTCGAGCACGTCGCGCCACGTCCGCGAGCCGATGAAGACGAGTAGGTTGCGAATGGCGGCCTGGCTCACGTCTCCAGTTTCACCCCACCAGGGGGGCGTAGATCAAGGTGAGGAGCGCTTTCTGCACGTGCAGGCGGTTCTCGGCCTGGTCAAAGACGATCGATTGGGGCCCGTCGATGACCTCGTCGGTGATCTCCTCCCCGCGGTGAGCGGGCAGGCAATGCATGACCCTGGCGCGCGGCGGCGCCAGCCTCAGGAGCTCGGCGTTGACCTGCATCTCGGCGAAATCCCGCCGCCGACGCTCGCGCTCCTGCTCCTGCCCCATCGATGTCCAGACATCGGTATAGATGATGTCGGTGTCAGCGAGCGCAGTATTCACCGCCCAGCGGCGCGGCTCCCCGCCGCCCAGCGCCGCAGCCCTTTTGAGAATGGCCGGGCGCGGCTCATAACCCTCGGGCACGACCAGCCGCAGGTCGAAGCCCATGATCGCGGCGGCCAGCAGCCACGAGTTGCAAACGTTATTGCCATCCCCCAGGTAGGTGATGACAGCGTCCGGGCCAGAGTGCTCGCGCACCGTAAGCAGGTCGGCCAGGACCTGGCATGGGTGCTCCGCATCGGTCATGGCATTGATGACAGGCGCATCGGCGTTGGCCGCCATGCCCTCGAGGTCCGGCTGGTTGTAGACCCGGGCCACGATCCCGTCGAGGTAGCGGTCAAGGATCCGAGCAATGTCCGCAACCGACTCCCGCTCCCCCAGCTGGATCTCCTGGCTGAACAGGGGGATGGGGTGCCCCCCCAGCTGGTGAATGGCCACCTCGAACGACACCCGCGTGCGGTTACTCGGGCGCTGGAAGATCATCCCCACGCTCTTTCCCTCGAGTGGCCGTGGCGAGGTCCGCGTGCGCTTCTGCTCGGCAGCGCATTCGAGCACCGCCTCGATGTCTTCACGCGAGAGATCGCCGATCGAAAGCAGATCCCTCCCGGCGAGGCCGGAATACATCACTCGATTCTAGAGGCGCAAAGCGTACACGGACCTATACCGTGCGCCTACGCGGTCTCCCCACGTCATCCGACGAGGATCCGGACCCAGGCGCGCTTGTGCGGCCCGATCAACGGTCGCGGCGAAGGAGGGACGGAGCACCGAAGCGCGCGTACATACGGTACGTAAGCGAGGAGCGGACGAGTCGGGGTACCGCCGCGAAGCGGTGGTCGCGACGGCGCCCGACGCCCGCCCCGGCCGTTCAGCGGGTCGCGGTTACCTCTTGGTGTATTGGGGGGCTTTTCTGGCTCTCTTCAGTCCCGGCTTCTTCCTCTCCTTGGCACGCGCATCGCGTGTCAGGAAGCCGCCCGACTTCAGGGTCGCGCGCAGGTCCGGCTCATTGGACACCAGTGCCCGGGCGATGCCCTGGACCACGGCGCCCGCCTGGCCGCTGACGCCACCGCCCTCGACCCGTGCCGCTACGTCATAACGCTTGACCGCGTCCACGGCCTTCAACGGCGCCACGACGACCTGCTGAAGGAGGCGTCGGGGGAAGTACTCACGGAATTCGCGGTCGTTGATCGTGATGCGGCCTTCGCCGGGGCTCAGGCGCACGCGCGCTACCGCTTCCTTGCGCCGGCCGACAGCTTTGAGGGGGTCAGTCGCCAATGTCTTCGATCTCTCCCTTGTCGTTGAAGCGGATGCGCTTCGGTTGCTGAGCCTGCTGCTCGTGGGTGCCGTCGGCATAGACCTTGAGGCGCTTGAGCATCTGCGCCCCGAGCGTGTTGTGCTGGAGCATGCCCTTCACCGCGTCGGTCAGGGGCCTTTCGGGCTGCCGGCCCATCTGCTCCTCGAAGGTGCGCTCCTTGAGGCCGCCGGGATACCCGGAGTAGCGCTTGTAGAGCTTGTCCTTGGCTTTGTTGCCGGTGACCCTCACGTGTCGCGCGTTGATCACGACGACGAAGTCACCGGTGTTCACGTGCGGTGCGAAGCCCGGCTTGTGCTTGCCCCGTAGAACCTTGGCGATGTTGCTGGCAAGCCGCCCCAGGACCTCGCCCTGGGCATCGACGATGTACCAGCTGGACTCGAGGTCGGCAGCCTTGGGGCTGTAAGTCTTCTGCATTTCCTAGTACTCCACCGCAAGCTGGTACAGGCCGCGTGCGGGCGCGACCCTGGCGCCGGCAACAGCGCCCGGCAAGAGCATCTGACGGCTGTCCCCAGCGGCGCGGCGACCAAGCCCGACCTCGACCAGGAACCCGACCATGCGACGCACCATCCCGTACAGAAAGGCATTGGCGGTGAGCTCGAAGGCCACCAGCCCGTCGCGCATGCGACGCACACGCGCCCGAAACAGGGTTCTTACGGTGTTGCGCCCGGCGGGGTCGGAGCCAAACGCGCCCAGGTCGTGCTCGCCCAGCAGGTCGGTGGCAGCGGTGCGCATCGCGCCGAGGTCCAGTGGCTGACGGACATGCCAGGCGCGGTCCCGCAACAGCGCGCCGCGCTCGGGCCGATTCTCGACCAGGTAGCGATAGGTGCGGCGGCGAGCCGAGAAGCGAGCGTGGAAGCCGGCTTCGGCCGTGGCGACCTCACGAACCGCGATGTCGGCCGGGAGAACCGCGTTGAGCCCGCCCAGCAGGCGCTCAGGCGCGAACTCGCGATCAAGGTCGAAGCTGACGGTCTGGCCCAGAGAATGGGCACCGGCATCGGTCCGCCCCGCCGCGTTCAGGCGCGGCCGCTCGCCGGTGAGGCGGGCGATCCCGTTCCGAACCGAGGCGGCGACGGTGGCCTGGCCACCCGGCTGCTCCTGCCAACCGTGGTAAGCAGTGCCGTCGTACTCCAGCACCAGTTTGTAGCGCGTCACGATGCGCCGCCCAGAGATGGGATGGATTGGCCCGATCCGCGAGCCAAGATCAAGGAGTTGCCGAGGAGCGGAGCGAGCGTACACGAAGTACGTGCGGGTACCCGCTTGCGGGTGGCGCCGCAGGAGGCCCCGAAGGGGCCGGCGACGACGCCGAGGTTGGCCGCGCAGCGGGTCAAGACGCCCATCTACTCGACCAGCTCGATTAGGACCATTGGCGCGCCGTCACCCTGGCGGGGGCCCTTGGCCATGATCCGCGTGTAGCCACCCGGCCGGTCCTTGAAGCGTGGCACCAGGGTCTCGAACAGGCGCGTCGCGACCTCCGGGTCGGTGACCTCGCTACTGATCGCGCGGTGGGCGGCCAGGTCCCCGGCCTTCGCCGTGGTGATCACCTTCTCGACCCAGCGCCGCAACTCCTTGGCCTTGGCCTCGGTGGTCTCGATCCGACCGGCGCGCAGCAGCGACGTGACCTGGTTGCGGGTCATCGCCTGCCGGTGGGACGAGGTGCGGCCGAACTTACGGCCGGATTTGTTGTGACGCATTGAAGGTTTCTCGGCTTACGCGAACGCGGAGTCGATCTGGTCGGCGGGCACAAAACCACGCTCGACCAGCTTCTCCTTGATCTCGTCCAGCGACTTCTTACCGAAGTTGCGCAGGCTGAGGAGTTCGTCCTCGCGCTTGCCCAGGAGCTGGCCGATGCGGGTGATGTCGTTGGCCTTGAGGCAGTTGAGCGCTCGGACGGAGAGCTCGAGCTCCTCGACCGGGACGTCGGCCAGGGGGCCGGCGCCACCACTCGCCGCGGGCGGCGGGGCGCTGATGCTCTCACCGAAGCGGGCGAAGAGGTCGAGGTGGCGGGTGAAAATGCGCGCCGCATCGCTGACGGCGTCCTCGGGCTTGATGGTGCGGTCGGTCCAGAGCTCGAGGACCAGCTTGTCCCAGTCGGTCTCCTGGCCCACGCGGGTCTTCTCTACGATGAAGTTGGCCTTGACCACCGGGCTGAAGATCGCGTCGATCGGGATGACTCCGATCGGCTGATCCTCTTTCTTGTTGCGGTCCGCAGGGACGTAGCCCCGGCCTCGCTCGACAACAAGCTCGGCGCGCAGGGTGGTCGACTTGTCGTCGATCGAGCAGATGTACAGGTCGGGATTGACCACCTCGACGTCGCTCGGGCACTTGATGTCCGCTGCGGTCACCTCTTTCGGTCCTTTCACGTCCAGGTAAAGGCGAACCGCCTCCTCGGTGTGGGAGATGAGGTTCAGGCCTTTGAGGTTGAGCAGGATCTCGGTCACATCCTCGCGGACATGCGGGATGGAACTGAATTCGTGCGCCACACCGTCAATTGAGACGGAGGTGACGGCCGCGCCGCTGAGGCTGGACAGAAGCACACGGCGCAGGGAGTTACCCAGCGTGGTGCCAAATCCGGGCTCCAGCGGTTCGATCTCGAACTTGCCATAGTCCTCGGTGGTCTCCACGACCTTGACCTGGGGTGCCACCGGACGGGGTGCGGGGGCGGGCGGTGGCGTTTCAGTGATGGTCATTGACATGGTGGCGACCTCCTCGGGGTTCAAAGTCAGGGTCATCGTGAGTAGAACTCGACGATCAGATGCTCTTCGATGAGCGTCTCCATCTCGTCTCGCGCGGGATCCTGGGCCACACGAACGGAAAGCTGGCTGCCACCTTCGACGACCCACGCGGGCCGGGGGCGGTTGCTGAGCATTTCCTGGGATCGCTGGATGGGCTCGATGTCCTTGCTGCGGGGACGGACGGTGACCTCGTCACCGACGCGCAGGCGCATGCTCGGGACGTTGGCGGTCCGGCCATTCACCGCGAAGTGGCGATGGGCGACCAGCTGGCGGGCTTCAGACCGCGAGCTACCGAAACCGGCACGGTAGACAACGTTGTCAAGGCGGAGCTCGAGCCGGCGCAGCAACTCCAGGCCGGTCTCACCCTTGCGGGTGGAGGCTTCCTGGTAATAGTTGCGGAACTGGGTCTCCTGGACGCCGTAGATCTTGCGGGCACGCTGCTTGGCACGCAGCTGGATGCCGTAGTCGGACACCTTGCGGCGGCGGGCCTGGCCGTGCTGGCCGGGGGGGTACGGACGCTTTTCGAAAACACACTTCGTGTAGCACTTCTCCCCCTTGAGGAAGAGCTTGTCGCCCTCACGGCGGCAGATGCGGCACACCGCATCGATCTTGCCTGGCATCAGACTCTCCTACGCTTGGGGGGACGGCAGCCGTTGTGGGGAATCGGCGTGACGTCGCTGATCGAGGTGACGTCGAGACCCGCGGCCTGTAGCGAGCGGATGGCGGCCTCGCGCCCCGACCCGGGACCCTTGACGAATACCTCGATGGTCTTCATGCCGTGCTCCATCGCCTTGCGGGCGGTGGCCTCGGCGGTCGTCTGGGCGGCGAAAGGCGTGCTCTTGCGTGAGCCCTTGAAGCCGTGCCCGCCGGCGCTGCCCCACGAGATCACGTTGCCGTCGTTGTCGGTGATCGAGATGATCGTGTTGTTGAACGTCGATTGGATGTGGGCCTGGCCCACGGCGATGTTCTTGCGCTCGCGGCGGCGAGTGCGAACTACCTTTTTCTTCTTCGTCATCTAGCTCTACTTACCCTTCTTCCTACGCACGCCCACGGTTCGCTTCGGGCCCCGTCGGCTACGTGCGTTGGTGCGGGTCCGCTGGCCCCTGACCGGGAGCCCACGGCGATGCCGCAGCCCACGATAGGTTCCGATCTCCATCAGGCGCTTGATGTTCAGCGCCACCTCGCGGCGAAGCTCACCCTCAACCTTGAGCTGCTTGTCGACGACCTCGCGCAACCGTCCAACCTGCTCGTCTGTGAGCTTGCTGACGCGGGTGTCGGGGTCCAGGTTGGCGCTGGCGATGACTTTCTTCGCGGTGGTGGGGCCAATGCCGAAGATGTAGGTCATGGCGATCACCACGCGCTTGTCGCGGGGGATGTCGACGCCGGCGATACGCGCCATCAGTTAGATCCCGAGATGAGGTGGATTCCGTCAGCCTGGGCGGCTAGACGAAGGAGGGAGCACGAAGCGGAGCGAGCGTACACGGAAGTACGTGAGCGAGCATCGCAGCAGGCCACGAGGTGGCCGGTCCCGACGCACGTATCGCCGTCCAGGGGGCGGAAGCCGCTCATCCCTGGACCTGCTTGTGCTTCGGGTCCTTACTGCAGATCACGCGCACCACACCGTGGCGGCGGATTATCTTGCAGTCCTTGCACATCTTCTTGACTGAGGCCCTGACCTTCAAATGTTCTCTCTCTACTTCAGACGTTCGATTATTCGGCCCCGGCCGGGATTCTCCGGCGTGACCTCGATCTTGACGCGGTCCCCGGCGAGGAGCCGCAGGTGATGGCTGCGCACACCCCCCGACCCGTGGGCCAGGATTTTGTGTCCGTTCTCCAGGGCGACCTGGAAAAGAGCATTCGGCAGCGGCTCTACGATCGTCCCCAGAACCACCACCCTCTCCTCAACCATGGCGCGCGCCATCGCCGAGAAAGGACGAACTGCAAGTATAGTCCGCGTTCACCGCGAACTCAAAGGAGCCCAAAAACGAGTTCATGCCGCCGTCGAGACCACCGGCCCCTCCTCGGTGATCAGCACGGTGTGCTCGAAGTAGGCCGAGAGCCGGCCGTCCGCGGTGATGATCGTCCAGCGGTCGGGAAGCATCTCCACCTCGTGGGTGCCCGCGTTGACCATCGGCTCGATGGCCAGGGCGTACCCCGGCTTGAGCATCGGCCCGGTGCCGGGCACCCCGAAATTGGGAACCTGGGGCTCCTCGTGCATGTTGCGGCCGATGCCGTGGCCGACGAAGTTGCGCACCACCGAGAAACCGCCGGCCTCAACCACCTTCTGGACCGCCGCGGAGATGTCGCCCACGCGGTTGCCGGGGACCGCCTGCACGATGCCCGCCTCGAGGGCCTTGCGGGTCACATCAACCAGTTTCCTGGCCTCCTGGGTCACCTCGCCGACCATCACAGTGCGGCCCGAGTCAGCCCACAGGCCCTTGTAGACCAGGCCGCAGTCCAGCGAGACCAGGTCGCCGCCCTCGATCAGGCGGCTACCTGGGATGCCGTGCACAACCTCTTCGTTGACCGAGATGCACAGGCTCTTGGGGAAGCCGTTGTAGCCCAGGAAGCCGGGGGTGCAATCTCGCTGGCGAATCAGGCGGTCGGCCTGGCGGTCGATCTCGTTGGTCGTGACCCCCGCCTGGCAGTATTCCTCGAGCTCGTCGAGGACCTCGGCGAGAAGCCGACCGGCGTCGCGCATGAGCTTCAGTTCAGCCTTGGACTTGATGGTGATCATTTCTTCGACACCTCGTCCAGCTGGGACACGATCTCCTCACGGACCTCCTCGACGCTGCGCTCCCCGTCGAATTGCAGCACCCTACCCTGCGGGCGGTAGTAATCCAGGACCGGGGCGGTCTGCTCGGTGTAGACCTCGATCCGGCGGCTCACGGCTTCGGGCTGGTCATCGTCACGCTGCACCAGCGGCTCGTCATCGTCCTCACAGGTGCGACGGTCGCCGAGCTCTGCCTCGTTGTATACGCGGCCATCTTTGGGGCACGTCCAGCGACCGCCGAGGCGTCGCTCGAGCACCTCATGGGACACCTTGAGGTAGACCACGGAGTGCAGCGGAGAGTCCAGCTTTTTGAGCATGTCGTCCAGCGCCTCGGCCTGGGGTACGGTCCGGGGAAAGCCGTCAAGGAGGAAGCCGTTGGCCGCGTCCGGCTCTGAGATCCGTTGCCGAACCATGTTCACGATCACATCGTCGGGAACGAGGTCGCCCACCGACATGTAGCCCTCAGCGACGACGCCGAGGTCGGTCCCGTTGCGCACGTTCTCGCGCAGAATCTCGCCGGTGCTGACCTGGGGGATGGCGTATTTCTCGGCCAGGAAGGGACCCTGGGTCCCTTTGCCCGATCCCGGGGCGCCGAAGAGGACCAGGCGGAGCGTCACTTTATGAAGCCTTTGTACTGGCGCATCAGCAGCTGCGTCTCCAGCTGTTTCATGGTGTCAAGCGCGACGCCAACCACGATCAGCACCGCCGTACCGCCGAGGTACAGGACGCCGTTGTTACGGCTGGCGGCGCTGCCGAAGGCGATCTGGCCGGCAACCAGCGGGATCACAACGGTGATCAGGGCGAGGAACAGGGCACCGACATATGTGATCCTGGTCATGACCTTGTCGAGGTATTCAGACGTGGCACGCCCGGGCCGGATCCCGGGGATGAAGATGGCCTGCTTTTTGAGATTATCGGCCGTCTCTACGGGGTCAAAGACAACCGCGGTATAGAAAAAGGTGAAGCCCACGATGAGGATGAAGTAGGTGCCGTTGTAGATCAGGTCCCAGCCGATGTTGGGACCGGTGGGTTGCCAGTAGCGCGTGACCCCCTGACTGAAGTGGAGCATGGTGCCGGTGCTGTTGGCAAAGAAGTTCCCAACGATGGTGGGGAAGAACATGATCGACAGCGCGAAGATGATCGGGATGACCCCGGCCAGGTTGACTTTGAGCGGCAGGTGGCTGCTCCGCCCCTGGTAAACGCGGCGCCCCACCACACGCTGAGCGGACTGGATGCGGATGCGGCGCTCCGCCTGCTGCACGTAGATGATGAACATCGTCACCAGCAGGGCCAGGATGGCGAAGATGATCAGTCCTCCGATCGCCCCCTGGGCGCCATTGCTGACGAAGCCGCCAAGCCCGGGTCCGAAGCGCCCGACGATACCGGCAAAGATGACCAGCGAGATCCCGTTGCCGATCCCGTACTCGGTGATCAGCTCACCGATCCACATCAGCAAAATGGTGCCGGCGGTGAGCGTGGTCATGACCACCAGGTAGTCAAACGCGGTCGGGTTCTTTAGCACTCCGACCGAGGGGTTGGAGAACAGGGAGATGAACCCAAAGGCCTGCACCAGGGCCAGCACGACGGTCAGGCGGCGCGTGTACTGGGTGATCCGCTTGCGTCCGTACTCCCCCTCCTTCTGCATCTCCTTGAGGCGCTCGGAGACCACGGTCATCAGCTGCATGATGATGCTGGCGTTGATGTAGGGGTTGACCCCCATGGCGGTGATTGAGAAGCGCGACAGGCCACCGCCTGAGAACAGGTCGAGCAGCCCCAGGACGCCGTTACCCTTGAAGAGCCTCTCGAGCGCCACCTTGTCGGCGCCCGGGACGGCGATATGCGCCAGGGTCCTGAAGACCACGATCATGCCGATCGTGAAGAGGATCTTCCGCCTCAGCTCAGGGACGCGGAAGGAGTTGCTTACTGCCTGGATCAATGCAGGGGGTTACTCGCCCTTGGGGGCGTCGCTCGGGGCGGTCTCGTCCTGGACTGCCTGGCCCTCAGCCGCCACCTTGGGATCGGGGGCTGCCTCGCGCTCCGCGGCTGCCTCGGGCTCCACGGCTGCCTCGGCCTCCGCACCCGCCTTCGGGTCCTGGCTCGCCGTAGCCTCCTCCGCCTTGCCCCTGGCCTGCTTCCCGCCAGCGCCGTCCTTCTTGGATTCGCCCTTACTCGCGGGGGCGGCCGCGGCCGCCGCCTTGTCGGCGAGCGCCTTCAGGTGCTTGGTCTTGCGCCGCTTCTGGGGCTTGTCCTCGGTCTGCGGGCCGAGCAACTCCACCGAGCCGCCGGCGGCTTCGATTGCCTTGCGGGCGCCGCTGGACACACGGTGGGCCGAGATCTTGAGGGCCACCTTGAGTTCTCCCGCAGCGAGAATCTTGACGCCGTCGAGGGCCTTGCGCACCAGGCCGGCATCCTGCAGCAACTGGGGGTTGACCTCGGTACCGGCGTCGAACCGATTGAGCTTGCCGATGTTGACTTCGGCGAACTCCTTCCGGTTGATATTGGAGAACCCTCGCAGCTTGGGGACGCGCTGCGCCAGGGGCATTTGACCGCCCTCGAACGAGCGGGGGATGTTGACGCTGCTACGCGAGCCCTGGCCTTTCTGGCCGCGCCCGGAGGTCTTACCCTGCCCGGACGAGATGCCACGGCCGACGCGCTTGCGCGGCTTGCGGGAACCGGGGGCCGGGGTCAGCTCGTGGATCTTCATGCGGGTTCCTCAACTGTGACCAGGTGCCGGACCTTGTGGACCATGCCTCGAAGCTGGGGCGTGTCGACATGCTCAACGGTCTGGTTGAGCTTCTTCAGGCCCAGCGCCTCGATCGTGCCCTTCTGGTCTTTCTTGTAACCGATGGCGCTCTTGCTGTAGGTGACGCGAACCTTGCCGCCCTTCGAATCAGCCATTGCCCGGCTCCTTGGGCGCGGTTGCCACCACGTTGGGCTCGGACTGCACACGGTTGGCGGCCAGCTGGCCCTCGGTGTCCTCGCTGCCGGACTTGGCGGGCTCGATCCGGGTCACGACCTTCTCGGTCTCCTCGGGTGCCCGACGCATACCGATCTCCTTGACGTCCTTGCCTCGGGCCGCGGCAACCTGGTCGGGCATCCGCAGCTGGCCAAGAGCGGCGATCGTGGCCCGTGTCGTGTTGATCGGGTTGTTGGTGCCCAGCGACTTGGTGAGGATGTCCTTGATCCCACTGAGCTCGACCACGGCACGCATGGCACCGCCGGCAATCACCCCCGTCCCGGGCGACGCGGGCTTGAGCATCACCTTGGCAGCGCCCAGCTTGAACCTCAACTCGTGGGGGATGGTGGTGCCCACCATCGGCACGCGGATCATGTTCTTTTTGGCATCCTCCACGCCCTTGCGAATGGCGTCCGGAACCTCACCGGCCTTGCCCAGTCCGGCGCCGACGCGACCCTTCTGGTCGCCGACGACCACCAGGGCGCTGAAAGAGAACCGGCGACCGCCCTTGACGACCTTGGCGACGCGGTTGAGGTGAACCACCTTCTCGATGAACTCTGGCGGTGGGCCGTCCGACTGCTGGCCGCCCCACTGGAAACGCGGGCCGCCGCGTTGTCCGCCGCCGCCACCACCACCAAAGCCGCCACCACCGCCTCCGCCGCGGCCCTGTGGAGGACCGGACGGAACCGGTCGGGGCTGCGCGGTGACGCGTGCGCGAATGGCCTCGTCCACCGACTTGGCGATCGGGCCGACAGGATCGTTGGGGGCCGCGTTCGGAACGGGCTCGGCCTCTGGCGCGGGGGCGTCCGCCGCGGGGACCTCGGGTGCCGCCGACTCCCCCGGGGCGGTCGCCGCGACGTCGCCGCCGGGTCCGGCAGCCACGGTCTCGCCTTTGTCCGGCGTGGCATCGGTGGTCTTGGGCTCTTCCTGCTTGTTTTCTTCGTCAGCCATGATCAGAACTCCAGTCCCGCGGCACGCGCGGCGTCGGCGAGGGCCTTCACCCGGCCGTGGTAGAGGTAACCGCCGCGGTCAAACACGACGTTCTTGACGCCGGCCTTCACCGCGCGCTCGGCAATCGTCTTTCCCACCGCCTCGGCAGCGGCCAGGCCGGAGGTCGACTTGGTGGACTTGCGCACGTCCTGCTCGGTGGAGCTGGCCGACGCCAGGGTGTGGCCGTTGAGGTCGTCGATGAGTTGCACCGAGATGTGGTGCAGCGAACGGTGAACCGCCAGCCGCGGGCGCTCGGTGAGCCCGGTGACCCGGGAACGCACTCGAAGGTGCCGCTTCTTCCGGCCCTCACGCCGGGCCTTTGCCATGTCGCTCATTTGGCCGCCTTCCCGGACTTGCCGGCCTTGCGCTTGATCTTCTCGCCGCGGTAGAGGATGCCCTTGCCCTTGTACGGCTCCGGCGGGCGCAGCTTGCGAATCTGCGAGGCCGTACGCCCGACCAACTCCTTGTCGCTGCCGGTGATGTTCACCCGGGAGGGCTCGGGAACGTCGAACACGATCCCCTCCGGCTGCTCGAACTTGATGGGGTGCGAAAAGCCCAGGTTGAGCTGCAGGTCGTTGCCCTGCTTGGTCGCACGATAACCGACGCCGACCAGCTCAAGCTCGCGGGTGAAGCCCTTGCTCACGCCCTCGACCATGTTGGCGATCAGGGACCGCGTCAGGCCATGGAGCGCGCGGTGGCGCCCCTGGTCGGTGGGGCGCGCAACGCGCACCTCGCCGTCCTCGACCACAATCTTCATCTCCGGGTGGACGTCCAGGGCGAGCTCGCCCCGACCGCCCTTGACGACCATGTGCGTGCCTTTGAGGGCCACGTCCACGCCCTCGGGGACGGGGATTGGCAGTTTACCGATACGACTCATATTCGAATTACCAGATGAAGGCGACGACTTCGCCGCCCAGGCCCTGGCGCTGCGCGGAGCGCCCGCTCATGAGTCCGTGGGAGGTGGACATGACAACCGTCCCCAGCCCGCCCAACACGCGGGGGATGTCGGTCTTGCGAGCGTAAACGCGCAGGCCCGGCTTGCTGATGCGCTTGAGACCGTTGATCGCGCGACCGTTGGTGGTCTTCGGCTTGAGGTCGATCTCGACCCGGAAGCCCGGACCGTCCTCGGACACGCGGAAATCCTGGATGTAGCCCTCTTCTTTGAGGACGCGGGCGATCTCCCGCTCCATCTTGGCGCCCGGCACCGCAACCGTTACGTGGCCGGCCTTCGACGCGTTACGGATGCGGGTCAGCATGTCAGCTACGGGATCAGAAACCATCGCTCCCCCCTACCAGCTCGACTTCTTGACGCCGGGCACCTGGCCCTGCTGCGCCAGCTGACGGAAGCAGATACGGCAGATGCCGAACTTGCGCATAAACGCCCGCGGCCGGCCGCAGAGTCCGCAACGGCTGTGCGCTTGGACCGGGAACCGGGGCGCGCGCAGCGACTTGGCAATAAGTGATTTCTTGGCCACCTAGGAATCTCTCCTTCGGAAGGGCATGCCCAGCTTGGTCAGCAGGCTGCGCGCCTCGTCGTCCGTGCGAGCGGTCGTCACGATGGTGATCTCCATGCCTCGCGTCTTGTCAATCTTGTCGTAGTCGATCTCCGGGAAGATCAGCTGCTCCTTGAGCCCCAGGGTGTAGTTGCCGTGGCCGTCGAACGCGTTTTCGGGCACCCCGCGGAAGTCGCGGATGCGGGGCAGCGCGACACTCAGCAGCTTGTCCAGGAACGACCACATGCGCTCTCCGCGCAGGGTGACCTTGAGCCCAATCGGCATTCCCTGGCGCAGGCGGAAGGCGGCCACCGACTTCTTGGCCTTGATCACGATCGGCTGCTGCCCAGTGATCAGGCGCAGGTCGCCAGAGGCGTTATCAATGGCCTTGCCGTCGGTGATGGCCTCGCCAAGGCCGATGTTGAGCACGACCTTCTCCACGCGGGGAACCTGCATGGCGTTGTCGTAGTCGAACTCCTTGAGCATCGCCGTGGCGATCTCATCGGTGTATCTCTGGCGCATGCGAGGCACCTCGCGGGTCGTCGTAGCGCTCATCGGGCCGTCACCTGCTCGTTGACTTCGCCGCAGTGCACGCAGACCCGGCCACGGTTGCCGTCAGGCAACGCACTGTGCCGAACACGCGTCGGGCGGTCGCACGAGGGGCAGACCAGCATCACGTTGGAGTAGTTGAGCGGCGACTCGAAGTCGACGATGCCGCCCTGGATGAGGCTGGTTGTCGAGCCGCTGCGGGTCTTCTGCTGCCCAGCGCGAGTGTGCTTCTTGTGCATGTTGACGCCACGCACGACGATCTTGCCCGCCGCCGGAAGGGTGCGCTCGACCACGCCGCGCTTGCCGCGGTCCTTGCCCGTCAGCACCGCCACGGTGTCACCGGCACGAATATCGAGAAAACGAGGTGCGGCCATCACAGGACCTCCGGGGCCAGGGAGACGATCTTCATGTAGTTCTTCTCGCGCAGTTCGCGAGCGACCGGACCGAAGATGCGCGTGCCGCGGGGATTGCCCTGGGCGTTGATGATCACCGCCGCGTTCTCGTCAAAGCGGATGCTCGAACCGTCACGGCGGCGGTATTCCTTGGCGACGCGCACCACCACGGCCTTGACGACCTCACCCTTCTTGACCTGGCCGCCCGGTTGGGCGACCTTGACGGTCGCGCTGATGACGTCGCCCACCGAGGCGTACTTTCTATGGCTCCCGCCCGCCACCCGGATGGTCAGGATCTCGCGGGCGCCGCTGTTGTCGGCCACCTTGAGCCTGGATTCCTTCTGGATCATCGGGCCTTCTCCACGATTTCGAGAACCCGCCAACGCTTCTGCTTGGAGATCGGCCGGGTCTCCATGATGCGGACGCGGTCACCGGTGTGGCACTCGTTTTTCTCGTCGTGCGCCTTCAGTTTCTTGTTGCGACGAACGACCTTCTTATACACCGGGTGCTGCTTGAGGTCGACGACGCTGACCACCACGGTCTTGTCCATGGCGTCACCAACGACCTGCCCGATGCGGATCTTGCGCAGGCTGCGGCCCGCTTCGGGGTGCTCAGCCTGGTCACCGGTCCCGGGAGCGCGCTCGACCACTCCCGGCGATGCTGTCTGCTGCTCGGTCACTTGGTCTCCTCGCCGCTCTGGGCTTCAGCCACCGGTTCCTCGGCGGGCATCTCTTCACTCTTGCGGCCGCGACGGGCGCGGCCACTGGTCGGCGTGGCCGGGCCGGAGGCCTGGACCACCACTTCCTCAAAGCCGAGCGCGCGCCCCTGCACCACGGTCAGGACCTGGGCTATGCGCCGGCGCACCGCGCGGATCTGGCGGTGGTTCTCAAGCTGGCCGGTGGCCGCCTGGAAGCGCAGGTTGAAGAGTTCGCTCCGAGCCTCCTTGAGCTTGTCGTTGAGGTCCGCGCCCTCGAGGGTGCGGAGCTCGGACAAGTGCTGTGCAGCTTTCATGCGACCTCCCCGTGGCCGGTGGACTCCACCAGCGTCAGAAACCGCGTCTTGATCGGCAGCTTGAAGGCCGCGAGACGCATGGCCTCCTTGGCCACCTCTGGCGGCACGCCGCCCATCTCGAACAGGATCCGGCCCGGCTTGACCACGGCCACCCAGCCCTCAGGGTTACCTTTACCGCTACCCATACGGGTTTCGGCCGGCTTCTTGGTGACCGGTTTGCCGGGGAAGATACGGATCCAGATCTTGCCGCCGCGGCGAACATACCTGGTCATGGCACGACGAGCCGCCTCGATCTGCCGATTGGTCATCCAGCAGTCCTCGGTGGCCTGCAGGGCGTACTGGCCGAAGGCGATCTCCGACCCGCGCACGGCCATGCCGCGACGCCGTCCCTTGTGGACCTTGCGGTGCTTGACGCGCTTGGGACTAAGCACCGGATTCGCCCTGGTCGCCTGCCGGCCCCTCGGGGTTGGCGGTCGGCGCGCTGTCGGCTGCCGGCACGTCGGTGACGGCGGCAGGTCCCTCGGTCTTCTTGCGTGCAGCGGACTTCTTCTTGGACGCCTCCGCGGCGGCCTCCGGGGTCGTCGTGCCGGCGGTGTCGCCGTTCGCGGGCGGGCTTGCGTCAGCTGGGGAGGCCGCGGCCACCTGCTCCTTGCGAACACGCGGGCGCGGCGCAGCGGCGGCACTGGCCGGCCGGGGGCGCGCGGGCCTGGCG
>JBPCPW010000033.1:0-33360 GCA_050998755.1 Candidatus Dormibacteria bacterium | reverse complement strand
CCAAGGCATACGCTCCCGGCCAACTGGCCTCGAATGGTCAGTGGTCGTTCGATCTGAGTTCACTGGCCCAGAAGTGGCTGCAGGGTCAGAACACAGGCGCCGCGATCGTGCCGGTGACCCCCGCTGCTGGGACGGTCCCAGACCCGACAACCAACCAGACCTACGAGATCTCGTTCGCCAAGGCGAAGTCCAGCGCCGAGGGCACCTTCAGCAGCGGTTCCCAGAGCAACCCCCAGAACATCCCCCAGAACGCTCCCGTCTCCACCGGGGTTTTCAACGCCCCAATCGTCACCGCGGCCGCCCCACCCAGCGTCTCCGACCAGGTCATCCCACCCCTGCCTGCGGCCCCGGCGCAGCTTGCGAGCCCCGCTCCCGTTGCTCCCAAGCATGCCCCGGTGAACTCAGGTCACACTCCGAGGTCGGGACCCGCCCAGAAGACAGCAAATAACTGGGTCTTCGTCGCGGGAGCGGCCGTCCTCGCGTTATTCGGACTGCTGGCAATCGGAACCGTCCAACAGATGGCCAGGACCGGGGTTTCAGGGCTGAATTTCAGCCAGGTTGCTGGAGCGCTCACCGCCTCGCGGTCGCACTTGGCGTCGCCGCTGGCAATGGTCGCACTGACCGGGGTGATCGCGGTTGGCTACACCGGCCAGGCCAGCGCGCTGCCGGGTTTCCTCGGAGGGAACCCGGACACCACGGCCGGGGCCGTGGCGGACGTCTCCCCCAATGCAGACAACGGAGCCACTCCAGCGCAGGGCACGGGCTCAGGCGGCACGGGCGGCACGGGCGGCACGGGCGCCGCTGGAAGCGGGGGCGCAGCTGCCATCGCCGCTGGCTCAGCGGGCTCCCAGAAGCCCGGCCTGGGGGCCTATGGTACGGGGCGCACGGTGGCCGGCGATGCCCCCGGCGTCACCGCGACCACGGTGAAGATCGGCTTCTTCAACACAACCAACGCCAACGCATTGAACAAGGCGGCCGGGTTTAATACAGTGAACGCCACTGGTGACCAGACCGTTGAGGCCAATGCCATCGTCAAGTACATCAATGCCCACGGCGGCCTCGCCAACCACCAGGTGCAAGCGGTTTTCGAAACCATCGACGCCGCCAGCACGGACCCCACCCAGGCGGAGAAACTCTGCACAGCGTTCACCGAGCAGGATCACGTGTTCGCCGTGGTCAACGCTGCTCTGAACCAGTCTGAGAGCGCCTCGGCCTGTTACGCGCAGCATCACACCCTTATGCTCGACAACGAGCTCTTCCACGAGGACGACACCTTCTACCGCCAGCTCTACCCGTACCTGTGGACGCCGAGCCACCTCAACTCGGCGCGCATGGCAGAGGCAAATATCGATGGGCTCCAGGCCCAGGGGTACTTCGCGCCGGGAATCAAGCTCGGCGTGCTGTACATCGGGGGCCCGGTCGGGGACCGCATCTACAACGACGACTTTGTGCCCCGGCTGGCGCACTACGGTGTCCAGGTGACCGACCACCACTCGCTCGACCCCAATGCCGACACCCAGTCCAACCAGGCGGCACTGAACAACGCCGTGGTCTCCTTTGAGACCAAGGGCGTCAATCGGGTGATGTTCGCCACCGATAGCGGAGGTTCAATCGCGGTCTCATTCATGCTGCAGTCCAAGTCGCAGACCTACCATCCCATCTACGGCCTCTCCAGCTATGACGCGCCCCAGGCGATCGCCGCCACCGGGGCGGTGCCCGACCAGCTGGCCAACGCCAAGGCGTCGGGCTATGCGATGTTCCTGGACGTGAATGACGCCGACGGCGCTCCGTGGCCGACAGGCCCCCAGGAGACGCTCTGCAACAAGATCATGGCGGACGGCGGCCAGTCATTCACGAGCCGAACGTCAGCGGGCCTTTCGGCGCTCCCGCTGTGCGATGGGATGTTCCTGCTGCAGCAGGCGACGCAGGGGCTGGGAGCCAACCTCACCATCCAGGGGTTCGCCCAGGGCGTCAATGGCCTGGGAAGCAGCTTCAAGGCCGCAGTGCCATATGCGACAACCATCGATGGGCGACATCAGGACCTGGCCAGCGCCTACCGCACCACCGCCTACGAGTCGAGCTGCGGCTGCTGGCGGTACCGCTCCGCTGCCGCGCGGGCGCCGGATTAGTCGTCGCGCCACCCGCGATGGCCGCCATCTCGCGGTGACCGGCCAGCGGTTTCGCCGGCTGCTGACAATCAGCCTCCTCTGCGGCGTGGGGATTTTGACCAGCGGATGCGGCCCGCTGCTGTTCCGGCAGGATCACAGGCTGGCCATCCAGTCCCCGCATGACCGCTCCACCGTGCGCGCGCCGCTGAACATTCACTGGAGTGCAAGGGACTTCGCGTCGCCGGCCGACGGCCATTTCGCCGTCTTCCTCGATCGCGACCCCCAGCCTCCGGGGGAGAGCCTCGAATATTTTCCCAAGGCGGACCGCAGCCAGGGCATCTTCGTAGTCGCGGCGACCTCGCTGCGGATCGATACCTTTCAGCGCGACTTCTCCCTGCCCAAGTCGGACCAGAACCTGCACGATGTGACCGTGATCCTGCTGGATCGCAACGGCCGCCGCATCGGTGAGTCCGCGGCCTTCGCGCAGTTCAGGGTCCAGTGACCAAGACCAGGACCAAGCCGCCGGCGAAGGACGCGCCGGTGGCCAGGGTCCACGGCATCGATGATCTTGAAGCCTCGCGAGAGGCACTTCGCGACAGCGGGCGCGCCGCGATGGGGGTCACCGGGGATGCCAGGACGGAGCCGTTTTTCGCGGCCCTGCGCGGGGCCGGGGTGGGGATATACCCACTCACCGCGCTCGGCCTGTTGGTCATCGTGGATCAATTCCAGTCCACCGTCTTCCAGGTGCAGGGGCCGGAGATCGCACGTGCCCTGGGTGTCCCACGCGGGGTTGTCGCCCTGCTCTTCCTGCTCAAAACCCTGGCCATTGTCTTCGCCGCCCTGCCGATCGCCGCCCTGGTCCAGAACCGGCCCCGACGCGCGCTGGTCGCCAGGGTCACCGGGATCGGTTGGGGGGTGGCCACACTGGCCACCGGGTTTGTCATCTCGCCCCTGCAGATGGTCGGCATCTTGACCCTCGACGGCGCCACCAGCGGGTCGGTTGGGGCGGTGCATCAGCCCCTGCTGCTCGACAGCTACCCCCCCAGCGTACGCACGCGCGTGGTCTCCGTCTACACCGCCTTCCTGCAGGCCGGACAGGTTCTTGTGCCGTTGACGGTGGCCTTCCTGGCGGGGCCGGTGGAGCTGACCTGGCGCGGGGTCTTCCTGGTCACCGGAGCGATCTCGGTGATGGTCAGCCTCTACGCCCTTCGCCTGCGAGACCCGGGCTTCGGCCGCTTCGACACCGAGAAGGTCAAGGCGGCGGTGCGGGGCTCCGAGGGGCTGGACGCGGGGCTCAGCGGGAAGGACTTCGAGCTCGGGTTCTTCGAGATAACTCGCCGCCTGCTCCTCATCCCCACCCTGCGGCGAGTCTTCTTCTCGTCTGCCGCGCTGGGCGCGCTGGCGCTACCGGTTGCCACCTACTTCAGCTTCTATCTCGACCAGCGCTTTGGCCTGGATGCCAGCGGCCGCGCCCTGGTCTTCACCGCCGTAGCCGTCCTCTCGGTCTTTGCCCTCATTTTCCTGTCGCGGCGCGGTGAGTCCTACTTCCACAAGGACCCCGCCGACCTGCTGCGCATCACCGCCGGCCTGGTACTGGCGTGCGTGATCCTGGTCGGGGTGTCGGTGGTCTCGCCGGTTCTCTGGGGCACCGTCGCCGCCTTCTCCCTTGGCCTCACCTGCCTGGCGGTGGCGACACCACTTCTGGCCACCGCGTTCCTGTCGATTCTGCGGCCCAACATGCGCCCGCATGCCTCCGCGCTGTACGCCATCTTCAGCATCGGGGTGGGTGGGACTGCGGGCCTGCTGCTGCTCGGCGGGGCTGATACCCGGTACGGCCTGAGCGTGGCGTTGCTGCTCTCATGCGTGCCCGGGCTGTTTGCCGCCCTGTTCCTGTTCACCGGGGCCAGGAGCGTCAACGCCGACCTCAACCGGACCATCGATGACCTCATCGAGGAGGAGGAGCTGGGTGAGTTGCAGCGCCGCGGCGAGCATCTGCCGATGCTTGCCTGCCGCAACATTGACTTCTCGTACGGGCAACTGCAGGTCCTCTTTGGGATCGACTTCACCGTCGACGACGGCGAGGCGGTGGCCCTGCTTGGAACCAACGGTGCGGGCAAATCGACGCTTTTGCGGGTCATCTCTGGGCTCGGCCTCCCGTCGCGCGGCTCGGTGCGTTTCCGCGGGGGCGACATCACCTTCCTCGACACCGAGCGCCGGGTGCGGTTGGGTATCACCCAGGTCCCCTCCGGTCACGCGGTCTTCCCGCCGATGACCGTGGCGGAGAACCTCCGCATGCAGGGCTTCATCCATGGTCGGGACAAGCGCACCGTCGACGCCGGTATTGACGAGGCTTTCAGCGCCTTCCCGCGCCTCGCGGAGCGTCGCAACCAGCCCGCGTCGACGCTCTCCGGTGGCGAACAACAGATGCTTGGCCTCTCCAAGGCGCTGATTCTCAAACCCCGGATCCTGCTCATCGACGAGCTGTCGCTTGGCCTGGCGCCCAAGATCGTCGGCGAGCTGCTGGCCCTAGTTCGGCGAATCAACCAGGCGGGCACCGCGATCGTGCTGGTGGAGCAGTCGGTGAACGTGGCCCTGTCAGCAGTGAACCATGCCTACTTCATGGAGAAGGGCGAGATCCGCTTTGACGGAAAGTCGTCAGAGCTGCGGGAGCGCGGAGACCTGCTGCGCTCAGTCTTCCTCGAGGGCGCCAGCCACGGTCTTGAGAGTGCCGCCCACAGCAATGGCAAGGTCCCCAGGAAGCGGCCTGGGCCGCGGAGTTGACATGCTGCTGAGCACCTTCTCCATCCACGGGTTTGAGTTCCCGCTGCCCATCCTGTTCCTCGGTCTGACCACGGGGTTGACCTATGGACTATTGGCGGTGGGCCTGGTGCTGGTCTATCGCGCCACCCGGATCATCAACTTTGCCCACGGCCAGATCGGCGCCTTCGGGGCGGCGATCCTGGGGCTGGTGGTGCTCAACTACCACGTCCCCTACTGGCTCTTCTTCCCCTTCGCGGTACTGCTCTCAGCGGGGATCGGGGCCGGGGTGGAGTTCACCGTCATCCGCCGCCTCCGCAACACTCCCCGCCTGCTGGTGGTGATCGGTACCCTGGGCGTGTCCCAGGTGCTGCTGGCCGTCGCGCTGCTGATCAATGCGCAGGCGGGTGCTGGCGTCACCTTCCCGCAGCCGCCAGGCATCCCCACCTTCCATATCGGCGCCTATCTGGTCAACGCCTCCTACTCGGCGATGCTGATCCTGACCGTGCCGATGATCGCTGCGCTGCTCGCCTTCCTGCGCTTTTCGCGATACGGGATGGCAATCCGGGCGGCCGCCTCCAATCCCGAGAACGCGCGGCTGATGGGCATCTCCGCGGCGCGGATGTCGAGCCTTTCCTGGGCCATCGCGGGCGCGGTGGCGGGCTTCACAGCGATCCTGATCTTCCCGACCTCCGGGGTGGTCGGGGGGGCGGCGTTCGGTCCATCGCTGCTGCTGCGCGCCCTGGCGGCCGGTGTGGTGGCAAGGATGAACAACATCCCGGTCGCGGTGGCGGCGGGGATCGCGGTGGGCGAAACCGAGCAGCTGCTGCTGTGGAACAACCCCTACGGCGGGACGGTGGAGGCCGTGCTGTTCGGGATCATCCTGGTGGCCCTGCTGCTCCAGCCGTCGCAGGGCGGCCGGCGGGAGGAGAAGGGAAGCTGGGCCGCGGTCCAGGGCTGGCGCCCGATCCCCGATGTGTACCAGCGCGCGTGGCTGGTGCGCCACCTGGGCGTGATCACCGCCGTCTTCCTCTTCGTGGTCGCCATGGTTGTGCCAAGCCTGATCACCTTCGGTGCGGCCTTCTCCCTCACCGTGCTGCTGGTCTTTGCGATCGTCGGCCTGTCGCTTGGCGTCATTACCGGGCTCGCCGGTGAGCTCTCGCTCGGGCAGTTCGGCTTTGCCGCGGTGGGTGCAATTGGCGCGTACTTCGTGTCCCACTCCACCGGCAACTACATCCTCGGGGTCTTCGGCGGTGGAGCACTGGCTGCGGCGGCCTCGTTGCTGGTGGGGATCCCCGCGATTCGCATCCGTGGCCTGATGTTGGCGGTCACCACCCTGTCGTTTGCGATCATGGCCCAGTCGTGGCTGCTGCAACAGCCCTGGACGCTGGGGGCGGGCGTCACCGCCGGGCGCCCCGACCTATTCGGCCGCAGCCTGACCGACTCCAAGGAGTACTACTACTTTGCGCTGGCATTCTTTGCCCTCACGTTGTGGTTGGCGGGGAACATTCGCCGCGGAGGTCTGGGCCGAATCTTTGTCGCGCTCAGGGATAACGAGCAGGCGGCACGGGCCTTCACCGTGAGCGCCACCGGCCGTAAGTTGCAGGCCTTCGGGCTCTCCGGATTCATGGCAGGGCTGGGCGGGGGAGTTTTTGCCTACCTGTTGGCCAAGGTAACTGGCCAGGCCTTCGGAGCTGACCAATCAATCAACACCGTGGCGATGGCAGTGATAGGCGGTATCGGTGTCCTCTTCGGCCCTATCCTCGGCGCGCTCTACATCAAAGGTGTACCGGAATTCCTTCCTCTGGACGCGGCCGGGCTGGCGGCAACCTCATTCGGCTGGCTGCTTCTGATCCTCTATTTCCCCGGCGGACTGGCCTCGACGATCAACCCCGTCCGCGATCGCGTGGTCAAGGGACTTGCGAGGCTCTCCGGGGTGACCGACACGCCCGACGAGACGGTCGAGGGGCCGGGCGGTGAGTTGAGCAAGAGGCCGGCCAGCATGCTGGCCCCACGTCAGGGTAACGGGGTCCCCGCCGGCGACCGCGCGGATTCTCCCATCCTGGAGGTGGTCGAGGTTAGCCGCCGCTTTGGCGGCGTCCAGGCGGTGGATGGCATAAGCCTGACCGTGGCGGCGGGGGAGACCCTCGGCCTGATCGGGCCCAACGGCGCCGGCAAGACCACGCTGTTCGAGCTCATCAGTGGGTTCACCAAGCCGGACTCCGGGACCATCCGGTTCGGCGGCCACATGTTGAGCCAGCCGGTGACCCTGGTGCCGGGCGTTTTCAGCTTCCAGTACAGTGCCAGCCCGCACATCAGTGGTCGTCGCGGACTGGTCCGCTCCTTCCAGGATGCCGGCCTCTTCCCGACCATGACGGTGCTCGAGGTGCTGATGCTGGCCCAGGAGAAGGTCTCGCCAACCACGCTGTTCGCCTCGCTCGTGGGCTCACGCGAGTTGGAGCGGCCGAAGTTGGCGCGGGCTCGGGAACTGGTGGAGACAATGGGCCTCACGGCGTACGCGCACAAGCAGATCCGTGAGCTCTCCACCGGCACCCGGCGGATCGTCGAGCTTGGGGCGATGATCGCGCTGGAGCCCACGCTGCTCCTGCTTGACGAGCCCTCGTCAGGGATCGCGCAGCGCGAGACCGAGGCGCTGCTGGGCGTCCTGCAGGAGGTCAAGCGTCACCTTGACGCCACCTTGATCGTGATCGAGCACGACATCCCGCTGATCATGAACCTCGCCGACCGCATCATCGCCATGGAGTCGGGCAAGATCATCGCCACCGGTACCCCCGCCGAAATACGCCAGAACGCGCAGGTGATTGAGTCCTACCTGGGCGGTGACCTGGTGACCATTGAGCGGTCGGGGCCACAGCCGGTCGCCGCCCCCGCCTGAGCGCCCAAACCCTGATGCTGGCGACCGAGGCGTTGCTCTTACTCGATCTGATTGCGAGACTCGGGTCCCTGGAGGTGCTGCTCAGTTGACGGTAGGCGTCACTGTAACTGGAAGATTTGCCTCAATGCATTCGACAAGGCGTAGATCATCCGGGGTCACGCGTGGGTCAAACCGCCCAATGATGGCGCCCTCCGCCGAGACTACGAACTTCTCGAAGTTCCAGAGCACGTCGCCACCGCGGCCCTCGTTATCGGGGATGGTCGTTAGCCGCTCGTAGAGAGGATGGCGATTGGGGCCATTGACGTCGATCCTGGCGAAAAGTGGAAAGGTGACGCCGTAATTGCGGTCGCAGAAGGTGGCGATATCCTCGGCCGACCCCGGCTCCTGCCCACCGAACTGGTTGCAGGGGAACCCCAGGATCACCAGACCGCGGTTCCTGTACGCCCTGTACAGTGCCTCGAGCCCCTGGTACTGCGGGGTCAGCCCGCACTGCGATGCCACGTTGACGACCAGGGCGAGCCGGCCCTGGTATGCGTCCAGGCGCTCGGAGCTGCCATCGAGGCGCGCGGCCTCGATGGCATGGATCCCGGAGGCCATTTCTAACGCACCCGGCGCACCAGGCGACCGCCGAAGTTGATCGCGTCGACCTCGCCATTGTCGTTGCGGACAACGGCGACCTTCATGCCCTTCGCCGGGCCCTCGACAACGATGAGGGAGTCTCCCGGCGCCGCCTTGGCTTTGGTGGGGGGTTGGGCCGGCGGATCCTGACCGAGCAGGACACGGGCCTGCTGCAGGCCCTTCTCGGTATAGGTCGACTGCAGCACCAGGTGGTCGTCCTCAACGGTGATGTCGAGGATGGCGACACCTCCGTCAAACTTGCCTGCGAAGACTGCGAGCTTCTCAGCGGGGAGGTCTATGGGTTCGTCGTCCTTCTGGACCAGTCCGATGCGCTTCTCCAGGAGCCATTTCACAAGGTCACGATTGAGCAATGCGCCCTGGTCTGCATTGGTCAGGGAGGCGATGGCCAGGCCCTTCTCCGGCACCATCTGGAATGCCGCCATCTGCCCGTTGGTTGCCCCTCCGTGGCCCACCAGGCGGACGCCGGTTACGTCGCGGATCAGCCACGAGGTGCCGACCTCGTCCGCGATAGCGCCGGCCTTGAACGGGAACGTCGTCTCCTGCATCCGCTTGAGGGCGGCCTCGCTGATGACCCTCACCCCGTCCCTGCCGGTGCCGTCACCGAGGTGGAAACGCGCGTACTTCAGCTGGTCCCCGATGGTTGCGATGATTCCGCCCGCCGGATGCACGCTGCGAGGGATGGCGTAAGGGCGCGTGACGCTTAGCTTTTCGTCCACCTCGCGGTGACCAACGGTGAACCGCCGGGTGATGATATCGGCAAGGAAGTAGTAGGAGTCAGTCATCCCCACGGGGTCCAGGAGAAGCTCCTTCACTGCCGCCTCGAAGGTCTTCCCGGTCACATTCTCGATGAGGTGGCCGGCGAGGTTCAGGGAGGCGTTGTTGTATGCCGCGATGGTGTTGAGGGGGCTCTGCTGATCGACCTCCGCGAGCTTGGTCGCGTAGATTGCCAACGCGTCATCGCCATCGCCGGTGTCCTCGTGGATGTCGCCTACCCAGCCGGCCGTGTGGTTCAACAGGTTGAGCACCGTCACCCTGGCAGCGACGTCCTCGTCCTGCAGCTCGAGCCCCGGGATGTAGCGCCGGACCGGCGCGGACAGGTCAACCAGGCCGCGGTCGGCCAGGATCGCCAGCACCGTGGCGGTGTAGGTCTTCGAGGTGGAACCGATCTGGAAGAGGGTCTCCGCATCGACCTCCAGCGGGTTCTCGATCGACGTCACGCCGTGGAAGACGTAGTCCTCCTCGCCGTCGGAGAGGATGCCTACGGCAACCCCTGGCACGTTGTGCTGCTTGGCCAGTTCCTCGACCTTCGCGACGAGGTCGTCGTGAAGGGCAGTCAGCTTCGGTGCGGCTGTGGTCACAGCTCCCATATCAATTCCTCCATGTGGTTCCTTGGGCAGTTTACGAGCGCGGGCGCGCTCGGAATATGTCTCGGTTTCCAGATCCCAGCATCAGAACGGGGCAGCCAGACGAAGGCGGGGTTGACGTGACTGTCATGATAATGTCCATTATTACAGATATGCGCGGCGCAAAAGCATCTACCAGGGTTCTGGTGATCGGAGGGACCGGCTTCGTCGGTCGGGCGGTTGGCCGCGCCCTGGGTGCCGCCGGCGTCGACGCGATCTCGGCGAGCCGTCGCACCGGCGGCGTCGATGAGTACGCACGACACATGGCTATTGACCGCCAGGACGAAGGTGATCTCGCCCGCCTCCTGAAGGAGATCGACCCGGACGTGGTTGTCGACCTGGCGTGCTACCAGCCCTTTGAGCTCGAAGCCATCATGCGTACCACTGGTGCTCGGCGATACATTTTCGCCTCGGCCCAAAACGTTTACCTGCTCAATGGCAGAGCGCCCGCGGAAGACGACTTTGTTCCCCTGACGGGGGAGGTGATGGCGCGGGTGGCCGATCCCCTTGCGGATGGAGCTGCCTACACCCTGGGCAAACAATGGTGTGAGACGCTGCTGCTGCAGAGCGCGGGCTTTCCCTACGTTTCGCTGCGCCTGCCGGCAGTATTTGGCCGCCGTGATCACACCCACCGAATAACCGCATATATGCAACGTGTTGATGACGGGGGGCCGCTCCTGGTTCCCGACGAGACAATCGACCTGCCCACCATCCTGGCCTGGGTGGATGACATCGGCCGCGCGGTGGCCGCCGCCTGCGACCTGGGCAGGGATGTCGATCGACAGGCATTCAACCTCGCCTACGACAACCTGACGGGAGTCCAATTCATCGAAACCCTGGGCCAGGCGATGGGCCGCGAGGTTGACCTCGTCCGCGTCCCGATCGCTGAGATACCTCCGTTTGCGGCCGCCTACGGTCCGCACGCTCAGCTCCCGGGTTCGGTCGTCGCCCGCGCCCAGGCGGGGCTGGACTTTTCGCCAGCGCCGCTCCGAGAGGCGCTGGACGACTGCGTCGCGTGGTTCCGGGAGGAGCGCCCCGAGAGCCCCCTCGACACCGGACGCAGCGCGGAGGTCGCGCAGGCGGCAAGTATGAAAAATAAGACCAAGCCGCTCTAACCGATCGACCGGTCATGCGGTCAGAAGGCGGTGGGGTGGAGTTCGGGCACGTAACCAGCTCGGATGGTCGCCACGGTGGCCCGCGGCGTGATCACGGTAACCTGCCCGAGGGGGGCGCGCGGCCTTCGCTGGCCATAACCGCCCGCACCCCAGGCCAATAGTTCGTCCCCCAGGATGAGCCAGGGCCGACCATCGACGTCAACCATCGCGCCGTCGGGCAGCGCGACCAGTCTCTCCTCGTACGTGCGCCGGACGGCGACGCCGGCGAGACGGTCGGCATGCAGCCTGGAGTCCATCTCTGGGACGCGGGCCGGCTCACCCGGGTACGCGATGGTCCAGGCCGCCTTGAAAGCCCGCAATGCCGGGGCGCGGCATTCGCCGCACGGACGATGTCCGGCCGCCAGCCCGGTGGCGTCGTCGAGAAAGAACAGCTCGGTCAGCCGTCCGGGCGCCCATTGCGACCGCCGCCGGCCCTTGAACTCCAGAAGGCAGATTATCCAGGCGCGGCCGCTGGAGTAGCGCACCAACCTGTCGCCCTGGTGCAACGACCCGCGGTTGCCCCAAAACAACCCTCGATCGGGGACGGCGACGATCTGCCCGTCCGGTCGCACGCGGTTCTGCCGGGGCATGTAACGCATTCTGCCCTTTTACCGAGCCAAGTCACCAGGGTGACGCGCGATTGGCTAGGCGTTCGTCAGGTGCCGGATGAGGGCCGCAACGAGCGCCGCCCGGCGCGGCACCTCCGCCAGCACGATGTGCTCGTGAGTGGCGTGCGCACCCGCGCCTACCGCCCCGAGGCCGTCCAGGGTTGGGGTCCCCACACCCGCGGTGAGGTTGCCATCTGAGCCGCCACCCACCGTGACCCCGCGCAGCTCGGGGTAGCCCAGGTCGGCGTTAAGTCGCTGGGCGAGGGCGAAGAGCTCAGCACTGATGTCGGCGGCCATGGCCGGGCGGTTCGGGCCGCCACGGACAGTGATCCGCGCACCGGGCACCGTTGGCGTGAGCTGGCGAAGCGCCAGGTCCACCCGCGCCTGCTCGGCCTCGCTCAGCGCCCGCACATCCAGGTGCAGCTCCGCCTCCCCCGGGATGACGTTGCCGGCGCTCCCTGAGCGCGCCATGGTGGGGGAGACCGTCGTGCCCAGGCCGGCGTCGGCGATCTGCCCCATCGAGATCACCAGGTGGGCCAGTTCAACCAGCGCGTTGACCCCCAACTCTGGTTCGAGGCCCGCGTGCGACTCGCGCCCACCAACATGCATGTCGTACACCGACACACCCTTCCGCGCGACCTTCAGTGCGCCATCCTGGCTGGCCTCAAGGACAAGTGCAGCCGACCACGTGGGTGCGATCTCCTCGATCAATCCACGCGACGTGAGGGAACCGGTCTCCTCATCCGAGGTCAGCAGAATGTCGATGCCGGCAGACTGCCCAGCCGCAGCGGCAGCATAGAGCGCCTGCACCACACCACATTTCATGTCAAAGATTCCTGGTCCATAGGCCCGTCCGGCATCCTGTCGATACGGCCGGGCGGCGAGGGTCCCGATCGGCCAGACCGTATCGAAGTGCCCGACCAGGCCCACGCGCGATCCCTTCCCGAGGCGCCAGACCAGGTGCGGGCGGCCGCCGACCTGGATCATGTCCGGGGGTGCGCCGAGGACCCCGGTGCCGATTTCCGCAACCAGGTCTGCGCAGGCACGAACCGCGGCCAGGTCGTTGGTCGGTGACTCGGCCTCCACCAGGCGCCGGATGTCGGCCACCATTGCTGTGCCCCGCCGAGCCAGGGTAGCGGCCAGGTCAATGTCGATTGTCGCCACCGGAGTCAGCCTATTCCGCGCGAGGGCTCTAAACGCTGGAAGTCCTTACCAAATGCACGTCGCGCGGTTGGAAGAGGGCACAACAACCAGCGCTCGCCCGACGTCTAAACTGCAGCCATGGCCCGACTACGAGAGGTGGAGATGATCCACGTCCGGATGCCGCTGGTCGCGCCGTTCCGCACCTCGTTCGGAACCCAGACGGTGCGAGACGTGTTGCTGCTCCATGTCACCACCGACGCCGCGGACGGCTGGGCCGAGTGCGTCGCTCTGGAGGAGCCGCTGTACTCGTCGGAGTACGTCAAGGGCGCCCACGCGGTGATCAAGGAGCACCTGCTGCCGCGCCTGTTCTCGCGTGGAGACACCTGCGCGGAAGACGTGGAAGCGGCGCTGGCGCCGATCTCCGGTCACCGGATGGCCAAGGCGGCGGTCGAGACCGCCATTCTCGACGCCCAACTCAGGGCAGAGGGTATGTCGATGGGGACGTATCTTGGCGCGGCCAGGGAGATGGTGGACTGCGGCGTCTCGGTGGGCATCATGGACAGCATCCCGGCGCTGCTCACCGCGGTGGAGGCGTTCCTCGCCGAGGGCTACAAGCGGATCAAGCTCAAGATCGAGCCCGGGTGGGACGTCGAGCCAGTCACCGCGGTGCGCGAGCGCTTCGGCGCTGATTTGTTGCTGCAGGTCGACGCCAACACCGCGTACACCCTCGACGACGCGGCGCACCTCGCGAAACTCGACGGCTGCAACCTTCTGTTGATCGAGCAGCCGCTCCCCGAGGAGGAGATCCTCGCCCACGCCAAACTGGCGCGTCTGATCACGTCGCCCATCTGCCTGGACGAATCCATTGTCTCCTCAGGGGTCGCGGCGGACGCCATCGAAATGGGCGCCTGCGCGATCATCAATATCAAGCCCGGCCGGGTTGGCGGCTACATCGAGTCAAGGCGGATCCATGATGTGTGTGCTGCGCGGGAGATCCCTGTGTGGTGTGGCGGCATGCTCGAGACCGGCATCGGCCGGGCGGCGAACCTGGCGCTTGCGGCGCTACCGAACTTCTCCCTGCCAGGGGACACCTCGGGCTCGGCGCGCTACTACACCCAGGATCTCACGCCGCCCTTCGTCCTAAACGACGGCCAGCTGCGCGTCCCAACCGCCCCGGGTATAGGGGTGGAGGTGCTGCGTGATGTCGTCGACCACCTGACGACGTCATCCGAGGTGGTCACCGCCAAACACCTCGGTGCCTGACCCGGCATGAGCCGGACACCGGCGCGGGGCGCGAAGGGCTCTTCGCTGGTTCTCCCCAATTCCAGGGTGGAGCTGTCACCGGAGTCGGTTGTCGACGACTACCGGGTCGCTTTCCGAAGCCGCCAGGCCAGTCTGGTCGGCCGCCGTGAAGTGCTCAGCGGGAAGGCCAAGTTCGGGATTTTTGGAGATGGCAAGGAGCTTCCTCAACTGGCCATGGCACGGGTGTTCAGGGAAGGCGATTGGCGGGCGGGCTATTACCGCGACCAGACCTTCGCCCTCGCCAGTGGTATTGCCACGGAACAGCAACTCTTCGCCCAACTCTACGGTGACACCGCTCCGGGCGGCGACCCGGCGTCGGGCGGCCGCCAGATGACGAATCATTTCGCCACCCGGTTTATCGACGGCGACGGCCGCCCGCTGGCCAGCCTTGAGACCAAGAACTCCTCGGCTGACGTGTCCTGTGTCGCCGGCTGGATGCCGCGGTTGCTGGGGCTGGCGTACGCCTCCAAGCTCTACCGTGCGAACACCGAGCTGATGCTGGCTGCACCCGGTCAATCGATGCGCGGCGACGAGGTAGCCTTTGGAACAATCGGAGACGCCAGCACCAGCGAGGGGCTGTTTTTCGAGACATTCAACGCCGCCTCCGTGCTGCAGGTGCCCCTGCTGATGTCCGTGTGGGATGACGGGCATGGCATCTCAGTCCCGATCGCGTTGCAGACCACCAAGGCGTCGATCTCCACCGCGCTGTCCGGGTTCGCGGCGGACGCGACTCCCGGCTGGCGAATGTACACGGTCCCGGGGTGGGACTACCCCGCGCTCTGCGATGCGTACTTTATGGCTATCGATGAGGTGCGCCGGGAGCATGTGCCGGCGCTGCTCCACGTCACCGAGCTCACCCAGCCGCAGGGTCATTCGACCAGCGGGAGCCACGAGCGTTACAAGTCGGCGGAGCGGCTGGCCTGGGAACGGCAACACGACGGCATTGTGCGGATGCGCGACTGGATGTTGGCAGCCGACCTCGCGAGCATCGCCCAGCTCGAAGAGTGGGAGGCCGAGGATCGGGCACGCGTCGAACACCAGCGCCAGCTGGCCTGGGAGCATTACCAGGAGCCGATCAGCAATGACGGAGACCGTCTCAAGGAGCTGATCGAGGCGCTGTCGGCCGAGATGCCCGCCGAGAGCGCCGACAACATTCTGTTCCAACTCTCGACGACTGTGCCGCTCAGCAAGCGGCTGGTTGAAGCATCGGCCCGGCGGGCACTGCTGGCGCTCCGGGGCGCAGAGTCTGCCGGCAAGGACGAGCTTCGCGCGTTTGTCGAAGAGTTCCACGCCCGTAACCGGAACCGCTATCGATCACATCTATACAGCACCTCCGAGGCGTCGCCGCTGGCCGTCCGGCCGCTGGCCGCGAGCTATTCGCCGGAGTCGCCGCGGGTTGATGGTCGCGTCGTGCTACAGCAGTGCTTTGAGGAGAACTTCGCCCGTGACCCGCGCATCTTTGTCGCCGGCGAGGACGTCGGTCAGCTTGGCGATGTGAACCTGGTCTTTGAGGGACTGCAGGACAGGTTCGGTAAATTGCGCGTCACAGACACCGGGATCCGCGAGGCAACCATCCTCGGCCAGGCTGTGGGCAGCGCGATGCGGGGCCTGCGCCCCATCGCCGACATCCAGTACATCGATTATTTCCTTTACGCATTGGAGACGGCCTCTGATGACCTGGCCACGCTCCGGTGGCGCAGCGATGGGGGACAGCAAGCGCCCGTTGTGATCCGCACCAAGGGGCACCGTCTGGAGGGCGTGTGGCACTCGGGATCCCCGATGTCGGTGATCCTCAATGCGTGCCGCGGCATGTACCTGGCGGTGCCGCGGGACATGACCCAGGCAGCGGGGATGTACAACACGCTCTTGCGCGGGGACGACCCGGCGATGGTGGTCGAGGTGCTCAACGGGTATCGCCTGAAGGAGCGCCTACCGGATAACGTGGGCGAGTTCACCGTGCCGCTGGGCGTGCCTGAGGTGCTGCGCGCGGGTGACGACCTCACGGTTGTGACCTATGGCGCGTGCTGCCGTGTCGCGCTGGACGCGGCCGAGGACCTGGCTTCCGCGGGCGTCAGCGTCGAGGTGATCGACGTCCAAACGCTCAACCCGTTTGATGTCGGCCATGACATCGTGCGCTCCATGCGCAAGACCAACGCGGTACTTTTTCTCGACGAGGACGTTCCCGGGGGCGCGACAGCTTACATGATGCGGGAGGTGCTGGAGGTACAGAACGGATGGTGGCACCTCGACTCCGCCCCGCGCACCCTCACCGCGGCGGACAACCGGTGCGCCTATGCGTCGGACGGCGACTATTACTGCAAGCCGAATCGCGACGAGGTGTTCAGAGTTGCCTATGAGTTGGTTCGCGAACGACGGCCGCAGGAACTGGCGCCCATATAACGTGCCGGTGGGAACAGTGCGGCGAATGTACAACCAGCTCGTGTCCGCCCGGGATGGCGTGGCGCTCGCCACCGACGTCTACCTGCCGCCGGGTGATGGGCCGTTCCCGGCGGTGCTGGGGCGCACTCCCTACAACAAAAACAACCCGGGCTACGCCAAGCTCATCGATGCCTGGAACCGGCGCGGCTACGCGCTGGTCATCCAGGACTGTCGCGGGCGGGGCGACTCGGATGGCGTCTTCACGCCCTACCGCGACGATGGCCGCGATGGCTGCGACACCGTTGAGTGGGTGGCTGCTCGGGACTGGTGCGACGGCAACGTAACCACCCAGGGGGCCTCCTACGGCGGTCGCATCTCCTGGTTGACAGCATTGGAGCACCCACCGCATCTGCGCGCCATGATCGTGGCCGTCTGCCCGTCCGACCCGTTCGTGGAGTTTCCGACCTCGGGCGAGTCCCTGATGGGCATCAGCTGGTTCCGGCTGGTCGACCGGCACCTGATGCAGAGAGTCGACGATGTCGACTGGATGGAGGTCTACACCCACCTGCCGCTCGAAACCCTCGACGCGGCGGCGGGCTTCAGCAGCCCCCATTGGCGCAGCGCGATGGCCCACACCTACCGCGACGAGCACTGGGGCGAGCTGCGCTACCAGCATCGATTTGCCGAGCTGGACCTGCCTGTCTTGCACATTTCGGGGTGGTACGACGACGAGCAGATCGGCACGCCGCTGAACTTCGCGGGCATGGTCGGAAACGCGGCAAGTCAGCGTGCACGCAACAGCCAGCGTCTTGTAATGGGCCCCTGGGGGCACCAGATCAACAGCACCCAGAAGCTGGGGGAGGTGGACTTCGGTCCTGGTGCCGTGGTGGACCTCGAGGGCGGGGAGGCCGATTGGCTGGACGGGGTCCTTGGGCGCGGCGCACCTTCGGAGACGGCACCTGTCCGCCTGTTTGTCATGGGTGCGAACACCTGGCGCGACGAGTATGAGTGGCCGCTGGCCCGCACGCGGTTCACCGACTACTTCCTGCACAGCGGGGGCAGAGCGAATAGCCGATATGGTGACGGCATGCTCTCGACGTCAGCTCCGGGTGCCAACGAGCCGGCCGACACGTACACCTACGACCCGTCACGCCCGGTCCCGTTCATGACTGTGCCCAGCAGCGCCCAGATCGGTGGACCGGATGACTACTCCGCGGTCGAGCAGCGCGGCGACGTCCTCTGCTACACGACCGAGGTCCTCGGTGCTGACGTCGAGGTGACAGGCCCGGTGCGCCTGCGACTATTCGCGTCGTCATCGGCGGTGGACACCGACTTCACGGCCAAGCTGGTGGACGTCCACCCGGGCGGGTTCTGCCAGCGCCTCTGCGACAGCGTCATCCGCGCCCGCTTCCGGGAGGGTGTCGACCGCCAGGTGCTGATGGATCCGGGGACGGTCTACGAGTTCGACATCGACATGTGGAACACCAGCCAGGTCTTTATGGCCGGGCATCGCATCCGCCTCGAGGTGAGCTCCAGTGCCTTCCCCAAGTACGACCGCAACCTGAATACCGGCGAGGACATCGGGAGAGGCGTGCGAATGGAGATCGCCGAGAACCGGGCCTGGCACGAGGTGGAGAGGCCCTCGCGTCTGATCCTGCCCATCGTTCCCAAGGACGCGAACTGATGGGCCCCGACCACGAGGCGGCCGGCGCCGTGCCGGTGTCGAATGGTCGCTCGCTGATCAGCCATGCCTGAATACTCGGCTCTCATCCGCGGTGGGCAGGTGCTCGACGGCACCGGCGCACCCGCGCATGTCATGGACCTGGGAGTTACCGGGGACCGAATCGCGGCAGTGGGCGGACTTACCGACGAGGCAAAGGCGCCTGTCGAGATCGACGCCACCGGGATGGTGGTGGCCCCGGGGTTTGTCAACATGCTCAGTCACGCCTACTACAGCCTGCTGCAGGACGGGCGCGGCCTGGCCGACCTCCTGCAGGGAATTACTACCGAGGTCTTCTCCGAGGAGCCGCCCGTCGGTCCCATGACCGAGGAGATGCGCGAGCGAACCCAACACGCCCTCGACGCGGGAGGTTATGACCGGGTGAGGGTGACCTGGAGCAGTGTGGCGGAGTACCTGGCGCTGCTCGAGGAAAGCGGAACCGCGCCCAACGTATGCACATTCATGAGCACCTGGGCAGTGCGCGAGTGTGCCATGGGCCTGGACCAACGCGACCCGACCGCGGAGGAGCTCCGAAGCATGGTGCGAATGGTCGAAGAGCAGATGGACGGGGGCGCCCTGGGGATCGGCTCGGCACTGATATACCCGCCGGCGAACTACATGACGACGGGTGAACTGGTCGAGCTCTGTCGCGCCGCCGGGCGACACGGTGGGCGCTATCACTCACATATTCGGAGCGAGGGCGACGGCCTCCTACCGGCGTTGGCGGAGCTCCTGGAGATCGGCGAGCGGGCGGATGTCCCGGTGGAACTCCAGCACGTCAAGGTCGCCGGGCAGGAGAACTGGCCGAAGCTCGATGCCGTGCTTGCGATGCTCGATGATGCCCGCGCGAAGCGCCCCGTGAGCGCCAACATGTACACCTTCAACGCGGGAGGCACCGCACTTTACTACGCGATCCCCGCGCGGTTCCACGACGGTGGCCCTGACAGGTTACGCGAGCGGCTCCGCGACGCAGCGATACGCAGCGAGGTGCGAGCCGAGATTGAGACCGGCGACGGTGACTGGGAGAACCTCTATCGCATGAGCGGGGGAGCTACCGGGGTGCTTTTACTGGCGACCGAGGCGCCCGAGTTCAAGCGCCACTGTGGCAGCAGCCTGCAGGAGATCGGTGCCGAACTTGGGCGCGATCCCATCGACGTCCTGATGGACATCGCTCTGATCGACGAGACCGGGGCGGGGGCCGCCTACTTCATCATTTCCGAGGACAACGTGCGGCGAGAGGTCCAGGTGCCCTGGATCACGTTTGGGTCAGACGCTGGTGCCGGCGCGGTCGAGAAGCCGTTCACGCGATATCCGACGCATCCCCGTGAGTACGGCAACTTTGCCCGACTGCTGGGGCACTATGTGCGGGACGAGAAGTTGCTCACCCTCGCGGAAGCGGTGCGCCGGCTCACCTCGCTGCCGTGCGCGACCCTGGGATTGGCGCAGCGGGGTCGCCTGGCGGAGGGGTTCTTCGCGGACGTGGTGATCTTCGACCCCGCGACCATCGGTGCGCGCGCCACCTACAAGGACTCGCACCAGTACGCCACGGGGATGCGTGATGTCCTGGTCAATGGCGTTCCCGTCTTGCGAGAAGGGAAGGCGACCGGGTCGATGCCCGGGCGGGTCCTACGCGGCCAGGGTTAGCTCCGCGGGGTGATTCGCCGCGAAGGCGGTTGACGCCTACCAGGGCACCTCGCCGGCGGAGTCAATGAAGGTGCCGCTTGGACTTGCGTCCTTGACGGTTGCCAAGCGGACGATGGCATCCGTGCCCTGCTCCACTGTCTGAGTACCGCGGTGACCGTTCAGGTTCGTCGCGCTATAGCCAGGATCGACCGCATTGAACCTGACTCCGGGAAATGCCTTCGCGTATTGCACGGTGAGCATGTTCACCGCGGCTTTGGAGGATGCGTAGGCCAGTGAGGCGAACCGGATTCCATACGCTTCGGATCCGTGGTGCGGCTCATCGATCCCATGCCACTGCTGACGTTGACAACGACTGGTCCGGGGCCAATGTAGACGGTGTGGCCCATCTCGACCAAGCGCCGGGTCGTCTCGCGCCCAAGACCCATGGTCGCCCCGGTGATCAGCGTGGTCGTCACTGACGTCCAGCTTAGCCTGTGACGCGGCGCGGCCATCTCGGTGCCAGCCCCGACTACGGAGATGTGGCCCGAACATGCGAGACTGGCCCGGTGGCACAGCAGGACGCAGACTGGGAGATGCGCCTTGCAGCGCTGTGGACGGCGGTTGACGCGATGGAGCCCAGTGAGCTGCTGCTCCGCGTCGACACATTGGCAGCCGAGCGACCCAGTGGCGACCCGGCGGCGCTGTTCGAGCGCGCCTGCGCCCGCGACACCACCGGTGACGAGCAGGCCGCGGAAGGCCTCTACCGGGCCGCGCTGGCAAACGGCGGGCTCGACCACATCCGTCGCGCCCGCGCCACGATCCAGCTGGCGAGCACCCTCCGCATCCTCGGTCGGTTGGACGAAAGCGAGGAGATGCTCACCGCCGAGCTTGCACGGCAAGACCGAAGCGCCACAACCCACCCCCTGCACGACGAGACGCGGGCGATCCTCGCCCTCACGTACGTGGCGCAGGGACGCGGGACCGAGGCTACAGGGCTCGCGCTACTCGCCCTCGCACCGCACCTGTCACGTTACAACCGCTCTGTTGCCGGAAACGCCGCTGAGCTGCTGGAACCGCCCGGCTAGCAAACAGCCCGGACGGTCTCTGCCGCGATTCCGGTACACTCGGATCCCATGACATATCTGACCCATTGCGCGGTCATCGGCATTACCGGCCGGGGAGGTTCCCGGAGGTAGCGTCGCGCGCGCCCTCGGTCAGACCTCTCGGCATCGCCGGGAGGTTTTTTTGTTGGCCGCGGCTACTGCTGGTCTCTCGGCTCGCGTCTCCCGGAGGTGATCCCGTCGGAAGGCGTGCCGGGCACTCGGCGACTGATCGAAGCCGTGAGTTCCGGGCCGCCGAGAGCGCCAGCCCAACCTGGCGGGGGACCACCTCCGTGGACGTGGTCAGGCGGTCGACGACGTCGCGCAGCACAACCACGCTCCGGGCTCACCCGGATTCTCGAGGATTGGTCGTTGTGGCCACGCGGCGCACGGCCTCCGCATGCGATTCTCAGGCAGCGTGACCGGCCTGTGGTTTGCGGCAACGAAATCTAAACGCGCCAGGGCCAACGCTCACCGCCACCTCTATGAAGCCGACTGCCGTCAGCCGCTGCGAGACGCCGGCCGGGTCGACAATGACCATGGTGTCCCGGAGGTGGATGATCCGGAACAGCAGGCTGTCGAGACTGTCGGATCCGGCGAAGGTCGCGCCAGGTTCGAGCACCCGGTAGACCTCCGCGAACAGCCTGTCCTGCAACTCGGCCGTGGGGACATGGTGCAGCATGGTGAAGCATGTGGCGCCGGTAAAGGCGCGATCGTTGAACGGCATCCGTGCCCCGTCCCCGTGGACCACGGTGACGTTCGTGCCTGCAAGTTGAACGCGCAATGCATCGGCCAGGGCTTCATCGATCTCAATCGCGGTCAGCCGCTCCGCCCGGTTCCTGATGATCCTTGTGGTCAGCCCGGGACCGGGTCCCACCTCCAGCACGTCGTCGCCGAGGTCGATGTCGTGCAATACCCAGGGCACGAGCGAGTCGCGGACCCTGGCAGCCCAGTGGTTAGACCGACAGTACCGCCTGTGAAAACGGTTCACGCTACACGCGGGGTGGATTGGATGTAGGACGTAGGACCCCCGTCCTCAACGAACGAACACTCTTCTGAGCGTATCGCGGCATGCGATGGATTTCTGCAAACTCGGCTGGTTCGAACGGTCACCTGCCGCGGCGGGCGGCGGCACCGAAATAGAGGAAGTACCCGTTGATCGAATCGGCTGTCGAGTTGTGCTCGTTGGTGCCGACTAGATAGTCCAGGACCACCTCACGAGCGCGACAGATCTCCTGGCGCCTGCCGCGCAGTCGCGGGTCGGCCAACGTCAGATCGAAGAGCTCCAGTGTGCGGTCGAGGGCGCGGTCGAGACGGTGCTCGTTGCCCATAGTCCTGGCGCGGACGGCCCGGCCGACCTCGGAGCCGACATTTGCCATCTGCTCGACCAGGGCCAGCCGGTGCCAGCGGTCGCCGGCCAGGTTGGAGTGCAGTCGGGCTTCAGCCATCCTGCCTCACGATGCGTGCGACGACACGCGTCACCCGTCGTCTGACGCCTTCGTCCTCGATCTCGCGGGACCGGTTGCCCTGGCTGGGCCGGATGTTGATCAGGGAGTCGAACTCCAGCCAGTCGTCATTGCCGTACTGCTCGGGGTAGAGGTTTATGCCCCAGATGTCGGCCTGCCTGGAGCCGTCATCGAGAAGGGTGGCCTCGCCGTCCGCATGCAAGTCTCCGCCGATGGCCATGACCTCTCTTTCGATGTCAACTGCCGCCTTGACCATGTCGCCGAAACCTGATGCGGCGATGCCCAGGAGTTGGGCAACCGAAATTCCATCCGCGACGAGCCGGACCGCGTCCGAGCCCTCGCCGGTCACGGCCCTGTTGAGTGGGGCGGAGCCGGGTGTATCACTGGACGGCACGGCTGGGGAGCGACCACCCGCCATCCTACCGTGGCCTCTCCACCGGCATATTGTGCGTACCCGTTGCTAGAGTCCTACCCTGGGCTCGATGATGTCGACGGGCTCCATCTGCGGACCGTGAGTCGGCCTCCTGCCCAGCTGCAGTGAGCAACCCTAAACAAGGAGTCTGAGCGTGAACAGGCGGCTGATAAATCTGGTCCAGGTGACAGCGCTGGCGTCGCTGGTCCTGCTTGTGACCGCGGCGCAGGGCGTCGCGCCATACTCCGGCCCCTCCCCGCAACTCCCGTGCGACAGCCAGTCACTCCCCGAGACCGGCGCCCAGGGGCGGGTGCCGAAATCGGAGGTCGACAGCGGCCGGGCGGCACGGGGTTACACCTGCAACACCGCACTGGTCGGCCACCAGGGCAACAGCGGCGGGTTTCGGGTGGAGCGCTACATCGACGCTGCCGGCCACGAGTGTGCCTTCTACGACAGCACTCTGCTCTTTCCGACCAACCTGAAGAATGGCGCTGCCTCGGAGATCGGCGTTTACGTCCTGGACATGACGGACCACGCCCACCCTGTGTTCACAACCAACCTCACGACCCCCGCGATGGACTCGCCGCATGAGTCGCTGCGTCTCAACCGCAAGCGCGGCCTGCTCGTGGCCGACATGGGCTACCCGACCTTCAATCCCGGTTTCGTGGATGTCTACGACGTCTCGAAGGACTGCCGCAACCCGGTACTGGACTCATCGACACCGCTTGGGATCCTGGGGCACGAGAGCGCCTTCTCGCCTGATGGCACCGTTTTCTATGTCAGCTCGACAGGCGGCCATACGCTGGCGGCCGTCGACCTCACCAATCCCAGCTTACCGAGCGTCCTGTGGGTCACCACCGCCTACTCGCCGCACGGCATGAGCGTGAACGACGCCGGCACCAGGCTCTACATCGCCGACACTGGGTTGCCGGGCCTGATCATCCTCGATGTCAGCGGAATCAACGCCCACCATCTCAACCCCGCCGTGCCGGTGGTCAGCCGGCTGACGTGGCCGGAGGTGAGCATCCCGCAGAACGCGATCCCGTTCAGCGAGAAGGGGCATCCCTACCTCGCAGAGGTCGACGAATACACGCGCGGTACAGGAAGTAGCGGCGGTTACACCGCCAGCGCCAGCGTCGGCGCCGCCCGGATCATCGACATCAAGGACGAAGTCCAGCCCTCGGTTGTCTCCAACATGCGTCTGGCGGTCAACCAGGCGGCGGCACGGGCGGGCACCCAACAGAACGACTATGGCGCCCAGAGCCCGGTGCAGGGCTATGCCGGTCATTACTGCAACGTGCCCCAGGAGGTGGACCCGAATTACATCGCCTGCAGCTTCATCATCAGCGGACTGCGAGTCTTCAACATCCAGGATCTGAAACACCCCTACCAGATGGCCTACTTCAACGCGCCTTCGACGGCTGCGGCACCGGCATACGTGGGCATCAACGGCGGCAACTTCGCCATGAGCTCCCCGACCTTCGACACCAGCCGCAACGAGATCTGGTACAGCGACGGCTTCTGGGGCTTCTACGTGGTCAGGCTGACGTCGGGGGCGTTCAGCCACGCCACGCCCCTCCCGGCCAACACCGGAATCAGCACCGGACCCAACCTCGGAGCCAACCCCGGGGTCGTGGCCGCCCCGTTGCCAAACACAGCCGGCGACGTCTCGACCTCGTCCATCGGGTTGGTCGGCCTGCTCTTGATCGGCTGTGGCCTGGCGATCTTTGGGGTGCGGCGCCGGAGGTTGCGCGCTCAAGGCCGGCCGACGCCAGAACGGGCGCTGGCGGAGGTGCCCGAGCCCGAGCCGTATCAATTGTTGTAAAGGGGCGAGTGGGCGCCCGCGAGTCCGGTTACATTGGGTGGGCGTCGGCCCTCGGCGCGCAGCGGAGCGCGGAATGACCTCACCAACCCCTCGACCCCCGGCAGTGTACTGCGCCACCGGTGCGTGTCGGCAGTCAGCGGCGACCATCAGGCGTCGTCGCTCGGTGCTCTGAGGCTCATGGCGAACCGGATCCGGCTTCTGCTCGCTGACGACGACCTGACGGTGCTCGCCAACCTGGGCAAGATGCTGGCGCTCGAGGATGAGATCGAGGTCGTGGGCGTGGCCAACGACGCCGAACAAGCCATCGCGCTGGCCGCCACCGCGCTGCCGGATGTCGTGCTCACAGATGTGAACATGCCTCTCGGTGGAGGGGTTCGCGCGACCGAGGGAATCCGCGCCGCCTCACCACATACCCACGTGATCGCTCACAGCGCCTACGGGGATCGTGCGGCGGTAATGCAGATGGTGCGCGCGGGCGCAATCGGCTACCTGGTCAAGGGCGCGAACGCGGCCGACCTGATGGAGGTCGTGCGCCGGGCAGCACGAGGTGAAGCCATTCTGTCCGCGCCGATCACCTCGACCGTGATCCTCGAACTGGCTTCGATCCTGCGCCAGAAGGAGCAGGCGGCCGACGCGCAGCGTTCGCACCACGCCGTCTTTCGACGGCTCTCGATGGGTGAGGGAATGTCGGTCCTTTTTCAACCGGTGATCGAACTGGCCGGTGGCGACTGCGTCGGCTATGAGGCCCTGGCCCGGTTCGACGTTCAGCCCGAGCGCAGCACGCGGGCCTGGTTCGAGGAGGCGGAGACGGTGGGGTTCCGCGTTGAGATGGAACTGCGAGCGATCAGGTCGGCGCTGGTCACGCTCGGCCAACTGCCGCCGCAAATGTTTCTCGAGGTGAACGCGTCGCCGGCCACGGTGATGAGCCCGGAATTTGACCGACTGCTGGACCCAGGGTCGGAGCCACGGCTGGTCCTGGACATCAGCGCTCGGGACCACTTCGCCGATTACCGAGCGTTCCAGCTTCGCCTGCGGGAATTTCGCGATCGCGGCCTGAGGGTGGCTGTCGACGACGTCGGGGCGGCAGATGGGGACGTGCAACACCTTTTGCATCTAGGCCCCGAGATCATCAAGTTCGACACCACCGTCATCCAGGCGATCGGAGGCTATCCGGCGTTCAAGGCCTTCGCTCGGTCGATGATCGGCTTTGCCCGCGAAACCCAGGCCAGCGTGGTGGCCGAAGGGGTGGAGCATCCGGAGGACCTCGAAGCCGTCCGAACCCTTGGAGTGACACAGGTCCAGGGCTCCCTGTTCGGAGTGCCCGACGCGCTCGGCGGAACCGCGGCGCAGGCTCTCTCTTGATCGGGCGCGCCAACTGGGCCGGTGACATGGTCAGGCGCTCAAAGCGCGAGGCGGCGTCGCTGCCGCCGCCATTTCGTCGCGAGGGGCTGGCATTTCGGCTGACACCTCTGCTGGTCGCAGGCGTCGCGACGCTTGTGCTCCAGGTTGGTCCGAACCGGGCGATGACCGAGCAATTCACCATCGGCGGACTCGGCTTCATTCTCGCCCTGCTCCTGGTGGCCTTTGTTGTGCCATGGCAAAGCCTGCCCCGATCGGTTCAGAGCCTTCCGCCAATGCTGGCCACCCTGACGGTCCTGGTGGTCGTGGCAGGCAGTGCCAGGGCCGATACCACCTACACCCCCCTGCTGCTCCTCCCGCTGATCTGGTTAGCCCTCTCCTACAGCTGGCTCGAGCTCACCGTGGGGGTCTTACTGGTGACGGTTGGAAGCCTTTTGCCGGCCCTCCTCGACCACGCCCCGGGCGTTGTTGTGGTGCTCAACGCGGTGTACGTGGCCATGACCGCCGTTGCCGTCTATGCCGTTTACGCGGTGGTGGCCAGGATGCGTGAGCACGTCATGGACCTGACCGCGGTGGGCCGGGTTCTCGGGCAGCTTGCCATTGCTGATCCAGGGCACGCACGCGTGGCACTGTGCGAGGGCGCTCGAGAGGTCGCCCAGGCCGACAGCGCGGTGCTCATGGAGATTGAGCCTTACGGCGGCCTCAATTGCACCGCATCCAGTCCTCAGATGAACGAGATGCGCATCGAGCCCGCGCTCCCAGGGATGCCGGCGTCCGAACTGCACCCGGCCATTCAGGCGATCAGCACCGGCGAGCCGGTGCTGACCCGCGGAGGCTCCTGGCTGCCGTATGCGCCAGGGCTGCAGCGCTCGGTGGTGTGGCAGCCCGTGATGCGCGAGGGCCGTCCGGCGGCGGTGCTCTGCGTGGGCTGGGGGTGGGTAATCCACAGGCTTACCGACCGGGAGGCCACCGCGAGCGCATTCTTCGCCCTGGAGGCTGCTTCGGTGATCGACCGAGCGGAGGTGGTCCAGGAGCTGGAGCGCAAGGTGCGCACTGATGGCCTGACCTCAGCTTGGAACCGCAGGGCCTGGGACCAGGAGGTGCCTGGCCACCTGGCGCGGGCAGCCCGGGCCGGGCATCCCCTGTGTGTGGCGGCGCTGGACCTCGATAACTTCAAGGCGTACAACGACGACTGGGGGCACGATCGCGGTGATCGCCTGCTGCGTGATGTCGCCGGGGCATGGGCCCAGGCCGTCAGAGAGGTCGATTTCCTGGCTCGCTTTGGCGGCGACGAGTTCGCGGTTTGCCTGCCCGACTGCAGTCTCGAAGGGGCTCGCGCGGTGCTCGATCGAATGATCTCCGTCGTGCCTGAGGGTCAGGGCGGCTCTGCGGGCATCGCTCAATGGGATGGCACGGAGACGGCCGAGGAACTCTTCGCGCGCGCCGATGCGGCACTCTATGAGAGCAAACGAGGCAGGCGCGGCGAGGTCGTGGTTGCGGAGCCGGGTGGTTCGCCCGGGCTTCGACGCTGGACAGAACTGGTTCCGCAAATCCTGCGCGACGGCTCCATCACCCCCGTCTACCAGCCCATCTGCGAGCTGTCGGGCCGGACGGTGATGGGGTATGAGGCCCTCTCGCGGCCCGCGGGGGAGGGGGCATCAGCCAGCGTCGAGGGGCTCTTCGCAGCCGCACAGCGGATGGGTTCGTGGCGTGACATGGACTGGTTGTGTCGTCGGGTGGCGGTCGGGGGCGCCGCCGCCCTCCCGCCAGCAAGCGCTCTCTTCATCAACGTCGGCGTGCGGGCGCTCCTCGATCCGGTACACGACGTTGACCAGATGTTGCTGCTGTTGCGCTGGGCCCGCATCGCGCCGACGACGGTCGTGCTGGAGATTAGCGAAAGGGAGACGGTACGGGATCTTCATCGCTTGAAAGACGTGCTCCAGGCCTACCGCAGCGAGGGTTTCCGTTTCGCCATGGACGACGTTGGCGAAGGCCACTCCACGTTCGAGGTGCTGGCGGCTGCCGAACCGGAATACATCAAGCTGGCCCGCTACCTGACCACTGAATCGGCAATGGGAGGGCGCCGAGCCATGGTCAGGGCTCTGGTGGAGTTTGGTCTGTCCGGCGGCGGGGACCTGATCGCTGAGGGGATAGAAACGGACGCCGAGCTGGAGACCATGCGAGCGATGGGCGTCGCTTTCGGACAAGGTTGGCTGCTCGGGCGACCCGAGAGATTCGGCACCCCCGAGGTGATCGCTCCTGCGCTGTCGCAGGCGTCGCGACGCGATTAGCGCCAACGGCATGGACGACCGACTGCGATCTGAGGTCCACTAGGTAGCAGGGACGGCCTGAATCGCCGCAGCACCGACTCTATGAGTTGGCGCCTCGCTACGCTTCGCGGCATGTCCAAGACGAACCGCCTGATCATAGTCCTGGCGCTCAACCTCGCGCTGGTGGCGGCCCTGGTTGCCGTTGGGATCTCCTCCCACTCCCTTGGTGTTCTTGCCGAGGGCGGGGACTACGTCCTTGACGCAGCGGCCGTCGGCGTTGCGCTGCTGGCCATGAAGCTCGCGCAGCGCCCCGCGGGTGACGCCCGGTCCACCGGCCTCGCGAAAGGGCCAAATGTCGCCGCGCTGGTCAATGCCGGGTGGCTGCTGATGCTCGAGATCCTGGTTGCGGTGGCCGCCGCGTATCGCCTGGCCACGGGCGTCCCTGAAGTCCACGGCCTCCCAGTCCTGGTCGTGAGCGGAGTGGCGGCCATCGTGATGACCGGAGGCGCGACTGTCCTCGGCCGCGATGATGATGACCACGACGAGGACAACGACCTGACCATGCGGGCGGTGCTCCTGGACACCATCGCCGATGCCGCTGCCGCGGCGAGTGTGGCAATCGTCGGTGGCGTGATCTTCCTGACGCATGGCTGGTACTGGCTGGACCCGGCGGTGGCCGTGGTTATCACGGTCGTCGTTGGCTATCACGCGGTACGGCTGTCCTGGCAAGTCGTTCGTCGCCTGCGGGCTTGAGCTTCGAGTTTCGACTCTTGGCAGGTCGCGCCCGGCGGGTTGAGGCTATACGGCGATTGTTTCGTCACGCAGTACACAGTCATCAGCGTGGCGGTTGTAGGGATGCGCGGGGGCCAGTCCGTAGCTGGGTTGACTGACCCTGACGACCTACCGGTTGGTGTTGAGGCGCCGGCGCTGCGCCGGTATTCGATCGCAATTGTCGAAGACCACATGGACCTGCGGCAGGCTGGCGCTACGACCGGGGATGGTCCCCGGGCTGGACATCATCGGGCAGGGTGTCAACGGTGCGGAGGCGCTGACCCTCGCGCATTCGCATGCCCCTGATCTGATGGTCATCGACCTCGCCATGCCGGTGATGGAGGGAGCCCAGGCGATACCCTTGCTGCGGACCGCGGCACCAGGAATGCGCATCGTGGTCTACAGCTCGGACCTTGACTCCGCGGATCTTTCAAGAGCGAGCAGCCCGGACGCCATGCTCCTCAAGGGGGCAATCTGAGCGACCTCGTTCAGGTCGTGCTCGAACAACTGCCCGCCTCCTGACCCCAGGGGATCGGCCTGGCGCGCGACGCGGCAGAGCGCGGTGAGCTCGACAAGAACGGATTCGGCATCGGCGGTGTCGCGGTCGCGAAGGGCGGCGTGACGCTTCTGCCGGCGGTGTCGAGGTAGATGGTCGAGAGTGTCAGGGCGCGCTGCACCGGGCCCTGAACCAACCGCAGACTCTGCACCTTCGCCATCGGAACCCACGAAGTCGTTCTTGCGACGCGCCCCGTCGTGCTGACAACGCAGCTCTCGTTGCGGCCCCAGGCCAGGTAATGGTAGCGGAGAGGGCTCTTGAGTCGCGCCCGGGCGGGGGGACCCGACCTGTCGGCGGCCGCGTCCGGCAGGATCAGGCTCAGCAGATCCCTGGTCTCCCCGAGGGTACCGACGGGGAGGATCGCCCGCAGTTGCCGACCCTCGGCTGAGTTCTCCCCGTGCCGGTGCTGCCTCCCGGCCACGTCAACCTCCAGGCGGCACCAGCCAAGAGGTCTCCAGAGCAGCGGTTCGACCATCCGGACAGCCTGGATCCGGCCACGCGGGATGGTCTCAGAGGAGGTCTCCAGCAGACCGGACCGCAGGCGCAGACCGTCCGTGGCGTCGGCAACCGTGAGCCGGTAATTGCCGTTGAAACGGCGCCATAGCATTGTCAGCAGGCCGAGCGTCATGGCCCCACTGGAACTGATGATGGGCAGCGTTGAGGCCGGCGCCAATAAGTTGCTCACAACCAGACCCACCCCGAGGGCGGCGGCCACCAACGTCGGTCTGCTGAGCAGGATTGACGCGACCAGCCGCCCGGTTGGCACCGATACCAGGACGCGCTCCGAAGGCTCTGCGGTGTGCTCGGGTAGCCCTCTGCTCAACGCCAGCAACTGGGTCCGAACGAGATTGGCATCGCCTGCGCCCAGGTAGGCAAGCCGTCCCGACCCGTCGGTCGACCCGCCCATTCGGAGTCGCACCTCAGCCAGGCCCAGGAGCCTGGCCAGGGCCGGCCGAACGATGTCGATGGCCTGGACCTGGGTCAGGGGAAAGCGCTGCGAGTTGCGGCGGACCAGGCCGCTTTCAATCCGCAGGTCACCGTCCTCCACCCGCCAGCGCGTTACCAGCCACGACACCACTCCGGCGACCAGGAGCGCGATACCGACGCCCAGGTGGCCGCCGACGCCGCGCAGGCCGCTGCGGGAACCGGGTGCGAGGGTCCCGATGTACACCGCGACGATGGCGACGAGGCTGCGCCCAGCCCGGATCAGCGGTGAGAGAGGGTGCAGGCGATGCCAGCCGTCGTCGTAGTGGGCCTTGAGGCCCACGAGGTCCGGGGTCACCGGAGGGGGTCGGCCGTCAAAGGCCGGCGGCGCGCGCTTCGCCCAGCTGCGCGAGGTTGTCGCGCAGGCGTGCTGCGTCATCCCGCGTCAACCCCGGGATCCGCGCGTCGCTGGCCGCGGCAGCGGTATGCATCCGCACGGTTGCGAGCCCGAAAGCCCGCTCAACCGGGCCCGCCACCACGTCGATGAATTGCATCCGGCCGTACGGCACCACGGAGAGTCGGGATACCAAAACGCCCCGCTGCACCAGCAGGTCGTCAGCCCGTTCGCAGTAGGCCCAGGCACGCACCCGGCGCTGTAGAAAGGTGTCGGCCGCCAGGCCCAGGACGATCACGACAACCAGGGACACTCCGGTAGCCGGGGGGACAGAGCGGCTGCCCGTGATTGCGCCGATGATGGCAGTCACCACCAACAGCAGGACGGCGACAGCGCACACCGCCCCAAGCTCGACGCGCCGCATCGCGCCAAGGCGAGGGGAGGGGTGCAGCCACGTATCGACGGGGCTCAGTTTGGAGTTCACTGATCCCAGCATCGCTGTTATCGAGTATGACCGCCGGACCGTGCGATAGTCGGCATGCGATCGCAATCCGGCGAGTTGATGGCTCCCTCGACCCGGCCTCCGCGTGATAAACGTCAACCAGCTCGTCAAACGCTATAAGAAGGCCGACCGTAACGCCGTCGACGGCATCAGCTTCGATGTGGAGCAGGGTAGCTTCTTCGCGCTGCTGGGCCCCAACGGGGCCGGCAAGACGACGACCATCTCCATCCTCACGACGACGCTTGCCCCGACATCGGGCACGGTCACGATCGCAGGCCACGACATAGTCGCGGAGCAGTCGGAGGTGCGGCAAGGCGTGGGCATCGTGTTCCAGAAGCCCAGCCTCGATCTCAACCTCACGGCTGAGGAGAACGTCCGCTTCCACGCCCAGCTCTACGGGCTCTACCCGTTCCGGCCGACCTTCAGAACGATGCCTGCCAAATACCGCGGCGACGTGGAGAACCTCGCGGACGTGCTCGGCATCAGGCGCGATATCTTCAAACCGATCAAGACCTTCAGCGGTGGCATGAAGCGCAAGCTGGAGATCCTGCGCAGCCTGATTCACACGCCGCGTGTGCTGTTCCTTGATGAGCCCACCGCAGGGCTCGATGCCGACAGCCGCCGCAACCTCTGGGATTACCTCAAGCGGGTGCGCGCACAGAGTGGCACCACGGTGTTCGTCACCACGCACTACCTCGAGGAGGCCGAGGAGGCGGACGTGGTGTGCATCGTTGACAACGGCCGAATCGTCACGATGGGTGCCCCCGAGGCGGTCAAGAATGAGTTCGCGCGCGGATCACTGGTGCTCGACGCCGACGACCGCGACGCCCTGAGGACGGAACTTCAGCGTCTGGACGTGCGGTTCACCGAGCACGGCCATTTCGAGGTCGCGGTGGCCGGTGCCGGGGCGCAGCGGATGGCACGCGAGATCAGCGTGCCGCTGACACGGTTCGAAACGCGCATCCCCACGCTCGAGGATGCGTATCTCAAGCTCCTGGCGGCCTCGGCGGCGGACCCCGCGCCGTGAACCAGCTCACACCCATCCTGACCCTCGCATACCGCGACGTCCTCAAGCTGGCGCGCGACCCTGTGCGAATTGTGGCGTCGATCGTGTTCCCGATCATCTTCGTCGGGGCCCTCGGCGGGGCGTTGCAATCCAACCTCGGCCGCGGTGCCGGGTTCAACCTGCTCACGTTCGTCTTCACGGGCATCTTTGTGCAGACGATGTTCCAGTCGACGGCGCAGGGCATCATCTCGCTGGTCGAAGACCGCCAGGCGGACTTCAGCCAGGAGATCTTCATCTCCCCGATCTCTCGTTACTCGATCATCTTCGGCAAGATCCTGGGGGAGACCCTGGTCTCGCTGCCGCAGGGCCTGGCGGTGCTGGTCTTTGGCCTGGTCGTCGGGGTTCGTTACAACCTCGAGCAGGCGCTGGTGCTGCTCCCGGTGGCGCTGCTGGCGGCGCTGCTGGGAGGAGCGTTCGGGGTCATCGTGATGGCCAACCTCAACACGCAGCGCAGCGCCAACCAGGTCTTCCCGTTCCTGCTCCTGCCCCAGTTCTTCCTCGGCGGAGCCTTCACCCCGATCAAGAACCTGCCCCTCTACCTGGACCTGCCCTCGCGGATCACCCCGATGCGCTACGCGATCGACTTCGGGCGCGGGCTGTACTACGCCGGCAGGCCCGACTACGAGAAGGTCGTGCTGGCCAGCCCGGCCTTCAACCTCCTGGTCATGGGCCTCATGTTCCTGGCATTCATGGCCGTCGGGACCTCCCTGTTTGTTCGGGGTGAGCGCAACCGCTGACGGCCCTGCGGACCGTCTGACGCCGACCCTGAAGGCTAGGCTGTACAGCCTCCGAGATATAGCGACAGCGAATTCGCCACAGCCGGGGTCCTGACGCCCCTGGCGCAATCCCCGGCGGCGGACGGGGCCGACCCGCGCAACTGCCGCTTGCAGCGGCCGAATTTCACGGCCCCTCGGAATCTGCGCTCGCCTGCGATCGTCAGTGCCCCTGGGGAGCCCCTCGCGTGCTCGATACGCCGCACCGGG
>JBPCPW010000102.1:0-26570 GCA_050998755.1 Candidatus Dormibacteria bacterium | reverse complement strand
GAGCCGGACAGCCTCCTCCCGAAACTGCGGCGAGTACGGTACCCGCGTCTTGCCTCCCATGTGGACCTCCTTGTCGGGGGATTCTCCCCCAAGCGCTCAGGTGTCCACGAAACCGGGGCAACTCCATACGCGAAGCATTTCCTGCGAGTTGTCCCCTGGGTGTGGGTGGCGCCGCCCGTGGTTCCCGCCGCTGCGGCGTTGGCTACTGCTTGTAACGCGTCCCTGCGCGGCTTCTTGTGCCCTTTGGTCAAGACCTAAACCGGTCGGCTCCCTTGCGCGCGACGCGCGGATCAGTGATCATTGATTTCATCGAACAGCTGTACGTACTGAACCCCGACGATTCCGCCCACGACAGCTCACCGGTCCTGGCGGACGCAGCGCCGCGGCTGGCGCCGGCCAGTCGCACGGACCTCCCTTCGGACACCGCGCCGATAGAAGAGCTTGCGGAGTACTGGGCAGAGCATCAGGACCAGTTGCGCGAATACGCCAGCTGGCTCTACCGGGTGCGACGACGCCTCACCGACGCGGTCAAGGACGGCGGCCCGATCATCACCGCCAGGGGGCGGCTCGGCCTGGAGGCCGCGGGCTACGAGTACCCGGCGGAGATCGCCCAGGAGTTTCCCGGCCTCGGCCACCACGTCGTGACCGCGGTGGTGGACACCGTGGAGCAGGCGGAACGGATTCTCGACCTGGTCACCGAGGAGGTCCCCTCGGCGGAGGTCGCCCACACCCTCAAGGTGGACGGAAGGGCGGCATCACGACTGATCCAGCAGGGAGGAACGGCGGCCAAACGTCTCCTCGACCTGCGGGTCGCGAAGGGTCGACTCTCCGTAAGGTAGCCGGCACGTTGTGAGAGGCGACGGCCCGGACGTCGGGCTACTGGCGTCCGGGCCGGTTTTTGACAGGGTCGGCCGAGGCCCGCCAACCGGCGAGCAGGTCGTTAAATGCATCGATCCAGGCGCGATCGCCTTGGGCAGCGGACATCACACCGCGCAATTCCAGACCGGCCAGCCCCTGGCAAAGGGCGTGAAACTCAAGGGCGAGGGCGCCAATCGGCCGATTCGGAATTAGCCCAGCGGCGCGAGCGCGTTCCAGTCGGTCAGTCAGCCGAGCGAAGGATTGAGCCTTGGCGGCACCGGCGTTTGGGCTGGAGCCCGGGCCGGGCCCGATGAAGATGAGCCGGAATAGGTCGGGGTGTTCGAGCGCGAAGGGGCGGAATCCGTTGAGTGCCGCCTGCGCCAGGTCCGCCGCCGGATCATCAGTGATTGGAACTGAGTCGACGCCGTCCATCAACAGCTCGAAGCCGCGCTGGGCAAGGCCTCGGACAAGGCCGTCCTTTGAACCGAAGAGGCTATAGACCGCTCGGACCGAACTCCCGATCCGATCCGCCGCGGCGCGCACCGAGAGGGCGCTAAGACCTCCCTCGGCGACCAGCGCTTCCGCGGCGTCAAGCAGCGCGAGCCGGGTGCTTTCGTCGTGTTCGCGCGGCCTGCCCATCCCGGTTGACACTATAACGCAACGGCGTTACGCTACGCTGTAATGAAACCCCTCGGCGTTCGCGAATTTGGAGGTTCCAACCCTATGAACAACATGGCCCTGGTAGCACACAGCAGGGAGGTCGCTGAAGAAGGCCTGTCCGGCATCGCCTTCATTCCGTCGGTAACCCCATATCCCGGGGTGGTGGTCCTGGGCGGGTCGGACGGTCGGATGAAACTCGCGATCGCCGAGAGGCTGGCGGGGGTCGGGATCGCCGCGTTCGCCCTCGATTACTGGCCCAGGGAGTACACCCCGCTGTCCGACCTTCCGATCGAAAACGTTGAACGCGCCTGCCGCTGGCTCCTTGCTCAGCCAGGGGTCATCGGCGATCGAGTCGGCCTGGTTGGACAGTCGAAGGGAGCCGAGCTGGCCCTGGTGGTGGCCTCCAGCTACCCAGATCTGGTGGGGCCAACCATCGCGGTCGCGCCCAGCGCGGTCGTGTGGTACGGGATTGACCAGACCCAGGTTCCTCCCATGCTCGCCGAATCGAGCTGGAGCCACCGGGGAGTCCCGCTGCCCTACGTCGCCATGAGCACGGCGAAGCCCACCATGTCGGAGCGCGGGATGGCGCTCCGTCCCACGTTCGAAGCCGGTCTCGATGACCTCGAGGCGGTTAGGCGCGCTGTCATCTCCGTCGAATTAGCGACCGGTCCTATCATGCTGCTCTCCGGCGGCGATGACCAGATGTGGCCGTCAGCCCGGATGGCAGGAATGGTGGCAGACCGGATGGCTGCCCACGGTCGCGCTGCCGACATCAGCACCGTGACCTACGAGTCCGCAGGCCACTCCCTTTTGGTGTCGGCGGCGGCGCCGACAATCGACCCGGGCGAACGCGCCGGACTGGCGTTTGATCTCGGCGGCTCTGATGAGGTGAATGCCGCGGCGGGAGCGGATGCTGAAGTGCGAATCTCGGAGTTCTTCCAGGTGCACTTGGCGCGACCCACTTCCTAGCGGCCCCCGGCCGTTGGCCGTAAAATCACAACGGATTCATCCTATCGCGGACGGGTACTCGGGGTGATCTCCCGAACCGATAAGGGCTCACGGCGGTATGGCCAGTTCGTCCACCGCGACCTGGCGCAGGACGGGGAGATCGGTGTCGATAATCTGGGCGACCTCGTCCCACTCCAGCTGCATGTAGCCGTGGGCAGCGACGTTGCGAAATCCCGCGACACTGGCCCAGCGAACCTCTGGGTGGCGGCCTCGCAACTCCTCCGACAGCTTGCTGGTGGCGCTTCGGCGAGGGTCTGGAGTCGCCACATGATCGCGTCGCGCATGACCTCGTCGCGGAGGGCCGCCGCCGCGCCGTTCGGGGTCCGGGTCTCAATCGCAGCGATGCTGGCCCGAATGTAAGCGAGCGCGCGGCGCTCCCGGCTGTCGCTCAGAGAGGGACCGCCTCGGCCAGGATGTCCTGCGCCATGGGATTGCCGGCGTCGCGGATCTCAGCCACGTGGACCTGCAGCCCAAGCTCGGCCGCCAGCGCTCGCTGCAGCGCGTCGATGCGGCCGAAGTAATCGAAGCCGTGTGGCCGCGGTTCCTGGAGCTCTACAAGGAGGTCGACGTCGCTGCGCTCGTCGGCAGTGCCACGGGCGACTGAGCCAAACACTCGAACGTTGCTAGCGCCGCCGGCGGCAGCCACGCGGAGGATCTGGTCACGACGGCGGCGGAGATCGTCAAGAGTCATATCGGCAGCCTACTCCTCCCTCCTGAGACACACACCTCAGAATGGGTTCATGGCTGGCCGCTCGGAATTTGACCGTGTTACCCAGGTCGGTGGTGGCAAAGTGCCCGACGATACCTGGGGATTCATCAACGTCAGCTGGCCTTTCTTGCGGGTGCGACTTGGTGCAGCCGGGGTCAGGCTCGAACCGTCCTTTTTGAGGAATTGGATCATCTTCCGCATTCCGAGCTGGGAGGCCACATGGGACGAGCTCAGCGGTGTCTCGATCGACGGGAGCCACGTCGTTTTATCCCTAAGACGAAAATAGTTCCCCCTACGCCACATCACGCTCCGGAAGCTCAACGTCGTAGCCGAGCTTCTTGAGTTGGGTGACGAGTTTCTGGGCGTGACGTTCGGGGGAGTGGCGACGGGCGAACCAGTCATCCCCGAGATCGTTGTAGGGCTGGTCGCGCTCGAGGATGTAGAAGGCCGAGACGAGGATCGAGTGGGCGACGGCAACGGTGGCGCGCGAGCTGCCGATTCGTCCTTTGAGACGGGCGTACTGGGCGCCGAGATAGGTGCCCTTGGCGTGGGAGGCGGCCTTGGCGGCTTCAATCAGGTGGGTCCGCAACCAGCGGGAGCCCTTGCGCGTGGTGCCGCGCCGGGACTTGCCGGCGGACTCGTATTGACCTGGACACATGCCGGCCCAGGAAGCGAGGCGACCGGCGGTACCGAATCGAGCCATGTCGACGCCAATCTCGGCGATCAGCGCCTCTGCGGTGCGCCGGTCCACACCCGGGATGGTGTCCAGGAGTTCAAGCTGGTGCGCAAAAGGGGAGATCGCCAGCTCCACCTCGGCCGACAACCGCTCAACGACCTCGTCCATGAAGTCGAGTTTGGACAGGATGGTGCCGACCAGGAGGGCGTGGTGGGCTCCAAAGTTGCCGTTGAGGGCCTCGCGCAGGGCCGGGAGCTTGGAGCGCAACTTGCCCCTAGCGAGGTCCGCGAGAACCTCGGGATCACGAGTGCCATCGACCAGGGCCAGCAGCATCGTTCGGCTCGAGACTCCGAGGATCTCAGAGGCAACGCTCGAGAGCTTGATGCCAGCGTCCTGAAGCACCTTGTCCAAGCGCTGCGCCTCCCGCGTCCGCTCCTCAATCTGGGCCTTGCGGTATCGGGTGAGGTTGCGGAGCTCACGGATCGGCTTGGGGGGGACGAAGCTCGGGCGCACCAGCCCGTACTCCAGGATCTGGGCAATCCAGGCCGCATCGGCCATGTCGGTCTTGCGCCCCGGGACGTTGTGGAGGTGGCCTGCGTTGAGCAGCCACGTGTCCATCGCGTCCTCCAGGACGTAGTAGATGGGCTTCCAGTAGACCCCGGTCGCCTCCATGCCCACCCGGGTCACCCCGTACGCCACCAGCCAGTCCCGCAGCACCAGCCAGTCCCGCAGCACCAGCAGGTCGCGGGTGGTGGTGCCGAACTCGCGCAGTTCGACCCCCCGGCTACCGCCTTCCCCGGGGTATCGGACACACGCCACCACGGTGTCCTTGTGCACGTCGAGACCGGCGCACCGCTCGACCAAACTGTCCATACGAACCTCCTTGCGGCACCCTGGGGAGCTTCATGTCTGGAATCTAAGACTCGTGCTCGAAGCGACACTGAACGGTGCCCGAAACTCCCGCGTCCCACTAAGCCACGGGCTCGTCTGCACCAAGATTCGCCGACGTCGCAGGGCGCCAACCCCCATTTTCATCCCCGACGGGCGGCCGGTGGGCCGGCCATGGGCCACTAAGCCGGGACGGGGCCGCGGCGGGTCCCGCTGGGGTTGGACCGAACAATTGACTTGCGAACCAACAACGGATTCGGGCTATTTGACATCCTGGCTGACCCCTCCTTTGCACCTTCGCTCCCTGTTCCTTACAGGGCCTCGAAAGTGCCGAAAACCGGCCCTCCCGGACCGGTTTCCGAATTCAGCGTAGCCTTGGAGGGGCTTCCCAAAAAGCCCCCGCCTTCCGGGTTGCTAACCTATCTACCCCGTGCCCGCATAGCTCAGTGGTAGAGCAGTTGACTCTTAATCAATTGGTCGGGGGTTCGAATCCCTCTGCGGGCAAATACGAATTTGGCGCCAACACGTCCTGTTGTATGTTCGACGGCAGCTCATGGTGATAGGCAGAGAGACCGCGGACCAACTGAGCACCCTTTTCCTCAGCGATGGAAGCCAGCCTGCGACTGAGGTCCTCGACCGTCTGGTGTCATACATCTCGGTCGCGAGCACCTCACTCGAGATCGCGATCTATGACCTCAACCTGACTGACCTGCTCGCCTCCGGGCTGCGCGCGGCGCTCCAGGAACGCGTCGCCGCGGGCGTGGCCATCAGGCTTGTTTACAACGGTCCTCGGGCCCCGAACCCCAGATATCCGCCTCCTCCGCGGAGCGATCCTGGCCAGGTGGAGGGCTTGGGGGTTCCCTGTCGCAGCATTCCGGGGGTACCAGACCTGATGCACCACAAGTACGTCATCCGGGACAGGAGCGCCGTGTGGACCGGTTCGACGAACTGGACAACCGACTCCTGGACTCGCGAGGAGAACCTCATAGTCGTCGTGCCGTCCGACGGACTGGCGGCCGACTACTCCAGGAATTTCGAGGAGCTCTGGCAGAAAGGCTCGGTGGAAGCCTCGGGGCATTTCGATGGGCAGTGGGCGACCACCGCGGTCGCGGGGCAGCAGGTGAAGTGCCGCGCCATCTTCTCGCCGGGTCGCGGCCGGGCCATGGCGCACCTATACGCGTCGCGGATCGGGCAGGCGCGCCGGCGACTGCGTATCTGCTCACCGGTGCTGACGTCGGGACCGGTCCTCGCCAGCCTGGCGGAGATACCGAGTTCCGTTGACAGCAGGGTGGTGTACGACCAGACACAGATGGACCACGTGCTGAGCCAGTGGGGCGCCGAGGAGCGCTCTGCGTGGAAGACGCCCATCTTCGAGGCGGCCAGGTCCCGGCTGCGGTGCGCTTCGAAACGCTCGACGCCCTATGCCGAGGGCTCGGTGCACGATTACATGCACGCCAAGTTCATGGTCGCCGACGACATTGTCCTGACCGGCAGCTTCAACATCTCACACAGCGGCGAGATGAACGCCGAGAACGTCGTGGAAATCGACAGCGCCGACCTGGCTGACCAACTGACGGAATTTGCTGACGGTCTCTTCGCTCGTTACGGGGAGGCGGCGAACGCCCCGGCAACCACATGAAGACAGCGCCGGTTATGGCCGGCACTGTCTCTCATCCAAATCGTCGAACGGTTACTTGACGGTGACCACCGAGTACATCCCGGACTTGAAGTGACCGGGTAGGTTGCAGACGAATAGATAGGTGCCCGCGGTCAGGTCAAGGGTCCGCGTCTGGGACTTGCCCGCGGCGACATTGTCCCCGTCACTGACCTTGTTGATGCCGGCCCCTTCCTCGTTGATCTTGCCGTTGTCATCGACTGGGTATTTGTCTGCGGTGAGGTCGCTCTTGAAGACCAGCAGCTCATGGTCGACGCCGCCGTTATTGGTGATCGTTACGTCGGTCTTGCCGACCGGGTAGGTCGCGGCGGCGCCCGTGATCTTGAACTCCGTCAGGCTGATCTTCGACCCATCGCTGGTGGTTGCAGGAGCCGAGGCGTCAGGGGTGGGGTTGGCAACTGCGCCACAACCTGCCAGCGCGGTCAGCGCGACCAGGGCGGCCATTGCGAATCCTCTCCGCCGGCCCTTTGAGGGTAGGGTGGTCTGGGTTGCGGTAGTCATTGAGTGAGTCCTCCGAATGGATTTGCTGCATTGAAGTTGCTTCCAATTCCCAACGTTAGAGCGGACGGATGGGCCGGAAGGGGGGTCAAGGGTCCCCGATTGTTAGGGACCCCTGGTCACCAATGCTGAGGGTCACGGGACCACCGCTCCGCCCGCCTGGGGCTGCGCTCAGTCGCGGGCTACGGAGATTGCCATCAGGACGGCCGGTACCTGCAGGGGCAGTCGGAGCCAGGCAAGGAGCGCATTGTTGGCCGGGAATGGAGCGCCCTTCAACCCACCGTCCAGCGCCATCTGGAGGTTGGCAGGGAACACCGCGACCAGCAGCGCGGCGGTAGCCCAGGCCCCAAGGCGCCGGGTTGGCGGAATGATCATCGCGGCAGCGCAGGCCAGTTCGGCGGCGCCGCTGAGGGCCACAACCTCATTGGCATGTCCCAGTGGTCGGGGCACGATCTTGCGATAGAACTGGGGGCGGGCAAAGTGCAGCACCCCGGATCCACCCATGATCCCGATCAGGACCCAGCGCGCGACGTCCTTCGGCAATCTGCTCAGCCTAACCTGACCGAGGCTTAGAGCAGCGGCAGCTGGCCGGTGACCGGCGCCAGCACCTCGTCGGCGGCAGGCCCGAACGCGGCGCAGGTCTGCGTCCCCGGGTCAAGCTCGGTGCGACCGGCGTCGGCGATGACCGTGGCCCGGAGACCCTTGCCGCGGGCCTCATCGACCTTTTCCATAAGCGCCTCCAGTGACCCCACCCTAACGACGAGCTTGCCCTGCCCATCCTCCAGCCAGGCCGGCAGCTCCGGGGTGCCGGCGGCCGACAGGGCCGCGGCCACCGCCGCATGCGCAACCTGGGCTGCCGTCTTGCCCAGGCTCATGCCGAGGTCGGTGCGGACGGCGATCACCAGCTTGTAGGCCACAGGGAAGGTTAAGGGCCCTCCGGGAAATAGCGTGGCGTTCCGAGCCGATGAGTTGCCAAGGTTGTTTCCCGAAGGGCACTGACCCGGTCAGAATTGGCGGATGGCTGGTCAGGACATACCGTTCGATGCTCTGCAGGGCCGCCTGCTACCGGTCGCCGACATGGTGATGGTCTTGATGTGGTCGCGGCCGCCCTCGGGGACGCTCCGAGATACCCGGGTCACCATCGTGACCATCTACCTCGCCGTCGGCGTGGCCCTGGTCGGGCTGCTTCTGGCGGTGCTCTCGCTGGCGCTCGTGCTGACAGGGGGCAGCGTCCTGTGGTTGCCGGCCGGCGTGCTGTTGCTGCTGCTGGCCTTGGGCTGTACAGACCTCGGCCTGTATGGCATCAGGCAGCGGCGGCTGATGAGGGCAAGCTGAGCGAGCTCGAGGACCTGGGCCTGGAGGGGCCGTCGTGGTGGGTTCCGCCGTCCCAGGCGGGTGGCGGCGCCGGAATCCTGGAGCAGAGCCGGCGGCTCAAACGCGAGGGCATCATTGCCAAGCGCCTCAGCAGCACGTACACCCCCGGGGTGCGCACCGGCGCCTGGCTGAAGATCAAAAACCAGGCGCGGCAGGAGTTGGTGATTGTCGGCTCGACGCCGGGCGAAGGCGCCCGAGCGGGCCATGTCGGCGCCCTACTGGTCGCTTATTACGATCGCCGGGGCCCGGGCGGGCGGCTGGTTTACGCGGGCAGGGTTGGTACCGGGTTCACCGCAAGCACACTTCAAATGCTGCGCCAACGCCTGGCGCCGCTGCGCCGCGAGACCGCCCCTCTGGAAGTCGGCAGACCACCGAAGGACGTGGAGTACATCGAACCCGACTTGGTTTGCGAGGTGGAGTTCACCGAATGGACGCGCGATGGAACCCTTCGCCACCCCAGCTTCAAAGGTCTGCGAGACGACAAGAAGCCCCGGGACGTTGTGCGAGAGGTCTGACAGGCGATCAGGCTGGGACGCATACAATGACCGACGTCAAGCTCGAACTGGAGGGAGGTCACCTTGCGCAAGCGTTTCCTGGTCACCATGGCCCTGGGGAGCACGCTCCTCATCTCAGCCTGCGGTGGCAGCAGTGGCGGCGGCACAACCGCGAGCAACCCATGCGGCAGCGACGCGGTCAGGCCGTCGAAGACCACCGCGCCGCCGCCCAGCACTGAGCTGACCACGCCCGGTACCCTGACCTTCGGCTCGGACGTCTCGTACCCGCCGCAGGAGTTCTACCCCGACGGCTGCCCCAAGACCGCCGACGGGTTCGACCTCGACGTGGCCAAGGCGATAGCGACGCGGATGGGCCTGAAATACGCCGTCGTCGACACCAAGTTCGACGGCATCATCCCGGCGCTCCAGACCAAGAAGTTCGATGCGCTGGTCTCCGCGATGACCATCACCGACGAACGCAAGAAGGTGGTTCAGTTCGAGCCCTACTTCTCCGCCGGCGAGTCGTTCATCGTGCTCAACAGCAGCTCCAAGAGCCCCCAGGAGCTGAAGGACCTCTGCGGCCTCAAGGTCGCGGTCGAGAAGGGCACCACCGAAGAGAGCGACGCCACCGACGCCAACGACCCCGCCAAGAAGGGGCCGTGCGCGACCAAGCCGATCGACTTCAAGAACACCGATTTCGACAAGGACACCCAGTCACTCGAGGCGCTCAGGAAGGGCACGGCGGACGTGCACTTCACAGACTCGCCGGTTGCCAGCTACGAGTTGCTCAAGAACACCGACCTGAAGATCACCAACAAGGCGGTGCTGAGCACCGCGCCGGAGGGGGTCGCGGTCCGCAAGGACGACGCGGCGATGTTCACCGCGGTCGACGCGGCCTTCAAGGCCATCCTCGCCGACGGTACGTACAAGACCCTCCTAACCAAGTGGAAGCTGGACGCCGGAGATATCACCAAGGCCTCGTCGTAGCGAGCTCAAGCCAGTAACCATGACGAGCCGGTCAACGCAGACAACGCGGTGACCGGCTCGTTGCTCTTGGCGGAGCTGTCCGCGGGTCATCTCGCCAGCTTCGACGTCCAGGCCTTCAACAAGTACCTCTTCAGCGACCTCTTCTTCGGCCCCGTCATGCTGGTCGTGGCGATCACCCTGATCGCGCAGACCGCGGGCATCATTCTCGGGTTCCCGCTGGCGCTGGGGCGATTGTCGAAGAACCCGTTCATCCACCTGCCGGTGGACCTCTACCTCTACATCTTCCGCGGCACGCCACTGCTGCTGCAGATCGCGTTCATGTACGACGGCATCGCCGAGCTCTTCAACAACCCGCCCACACTGTTTTTCATCACCCGCAACGCCGTGGTGGCCGGGACCCTCGCCCTGATGCTCAACGAGGCGGCCTATATGACCGAGATAATCCGCTCCGGCCTGCAGGCCATCGACCCCGGGCAGTACGACGCTTCGCGCGCGCTGGGTATGACCCCCGGCCAGATCGCGCGAAAGATCGTGATCCCCCAGACCATGCGCATCGCCCTGCCGCCGACGGTCAACGAGTACATCAACATGAGCAAGAACACCTCCCTGCTGGGCACCGTCTCGGTGATCGAGATATTCGCGACCATGGAGCACGTGTCCCTGGCCACGTACAAGGTCTTCGAAATCCAGACCGTGGCTGCCATCTGGTACCTGCTCATCACCACCCTTCTGACGCAGCTGCAGCGCCAGGTCGAGAACCGCTTCGGCGAGCGCCAGGATGTGTCGCTACGACCGAGCTTTGCGCGCCGGCTGTTCATGGGCACCCGCGATCATCCAGAGGGAGCCGACATCGGTGGCCACTGAGGTCGCACCCGACGGTCCCATCGTCCACGCCGTCGACGTGCACAAGCGATTCGGACGCCTGGAGGTACTGAAGGGCGTAAGCCTTGACGTCATGCAGGGCCAGGTGGTGGTGATCCTCGGTCCGTCCGGCGGCGGCAAGTCGACCTTTCTGCGCTGCCTCAACCACCTGGAGAAGATCGAGAGCGGGACCATCGAGGTCAACGGCCGCCCCATCGGCTACCGGGTGGGCGCCAGCGGCAAGTTGCGAGAGGAATCCGCCGCGGTAATTGCCCGTCAGCGGGCGGATGTGGGGATGGTGTTTCAGCGCTTCAACTTGTTCCCCCACATGCGCGTGATCGACAACATAACGCTCGCGCCGATGATGGTCCGCGGCGTCTCTCGGGACGCCGCGACGGCGCGCGCCCACGAGCTGTTGGAGTCGGTTGGGCTGCCCGAGAAGGCTGACGAGTACCCCGCGCGACTGTCAGGAGGTCAGCAGCAGCGCGTCGCCATCGCCCGCGCGCTGGCCATGGATCCCAGGGTCATGCTCTTTGACGAACCGACCTCGGCACTGGACCCGGAACTGGTGGGCGAGGTACTGGAGACGATGAAGCGCCTGGCCACCGTCAACCGCATGACCATGGTCTGCGTGACCCACGAGGTGGGGTTCGCCCGTGAGGTGGCCGACCGGGCGGTGCTGATCGACGGTGGGGTGATCGTCGAGGATGCCCCGCCGTCGCGGTTCTTCGAGGATCCCCAGCACCAACGAACCCAGCAGTTCCTATCCAAGATCCTGTGAGGCGCCGCCCGGCGCCCCGGGCCGGCTCAGCGGGCCTTCGAGACCTGAAGCGTCGAGCTCACGGCGATCGCCACGCCCGCCGCAAACAGGGTGAGCACGCTGAGCCATGACACTGCGTCGAGGTGCAGTGGCAGGTAGGAGTCGCTGTAGGCGCCCCACGGCGGGATCAGGTGGACGGCAACCAGGCCGACAGCGGTGACCAGGCCAAAGGCCAGACCGAGGTACGGCGCGATGGGGTGCCGCCGCCAGGCCACCACGAACAGGAGCACCCCAACCAACAGCACCGCGGTGCCGGGGCCGGTCACCTGCGGGGCGAGGGCCCGGCCCTGGCGAACATGGTCGGCGACATGGAGCAGGTTGAGCACGACATAGGCGCCGGCAAAGGCCGGGAGCAGACGGGCGAAACGCAGGCGGTCCATGCCTAAATGTATGCGCCGCCGAGGGTGCCAGTGGATCATCCCGTGGCTAACCTCTGCGCCGGTGACATACTGGGCCGCATGAGTTTTGAGAAGTGACGCCGGACAAGAAGAGCCAGACCCTGCTGGTGACCGACTCGGGGTGCGATCTCTCGCAGGAGTGGCTGGATGCCCACGGTGTGGTCCTGGTGCCACTGGCGGTGACCTTTGGGATGGAGACCTTCACCGATCGCCAGGACATCGACAACCACCAGTTCTTCGAGCGGATGGCGAAAGCCGACAAGCCACCGAGTACCTCACAACCATCGCCCGGTGCCTTCGCCGCGGTGTTCGATCAGGCGCTGGCTGACGGCCGCGACGTGCTCTGCCTGACGATGTCGGCACGGATGAGCGGCACCCACAGTTCGGCGACCTCGGCCGTGGAGATGTCCAAAGCCGACGTCAAGGTGCAGGACAGTGAAGCCATGTCGGCGCTGCTGGCGGACCAGGTGATGAGCGCCACCGCGGTACTGGAGGCCGGGGGCACGCGCGACGAGGCCGCGACCGAGGCCGCCCGGGTGATGCGCAACCAGGAGCTCCTGTTCACCGTTCCCGACCTCGTCGCACTCCGCGCCGGCGGCCGGATCGGGCCCGCCGCGGCGATGCTCGGCGGCCTGCTGCAGATCCGTCCCATCCTGACCATGACCGACGGTGAGGTGAATGTGCAGTCGCGGGTGAGGACCAGCGTCAAGGCCCGCGAGGCAATCGTTGACCGGCTCAAGGGGAAGGTTGACGAAAAGGGTAAGAAAGCCAGGGTCTACGTCGCGGCCGCCAACGACGACGCCCTCCTGGCAGAGTTCGAAGAGCGGGTCAGGCCCTACGCCGAGGGCGAGATAACCCGGCTTCAGATTGGGCCGGTAATCGCGGCTCACACCGGGACGGGCACTGGTGGGGTGGTCTACCGCATCGACTGAGCCGTGATCCGGTAGCCGCCCGCTGAGGCGATCAGGCGATGGCCTTTCGAGCCACCTCCCACGCGTGGGTCAGCTCGTCCGGACCGAAGTCCGACTTCTGGATATAGGCAGCGGCCCCGGCTGCGCTGGCCCTCGGCTCGTACTCCGCCGCCTCGTAGGTCGAGAGCACAAGCACGACGACCGGGTTCTGCTCGGCGAGGATCTGCCGGGTTGCCTCCAGGCCATCGATACCCGGCAGGTTGACGTCCATAAGCACCAGGTCGGGCTTCAGCGTCCGGCACATGGTCACGCTGTCCTCGCCGGTCTCGGCCTCACCGACAACCTCAAACCCGTCCGTCAGATCTACGACGGCGTGCGCGGCCGCGCGGAATGGGGGTTGGTCGTCGACGATCAGGACCTGGATGTTCATATCGCTATTTCCTGCTATCAGGGTAGCGGCATGGCTGGATTAGGCCAAGGGTGCTCCCACCACTGATCGACGGGGTGGCTGCCCGCAACATATCCTCTTCGGCGTCATGCCAATTCGCATCGTCCTCGCCGAGGACAACTACCTGGTTCGCGAAGGCGAGCGCCAGCTGCTGGCAGAGCTTGATGGCATCGAGCTGGTGGCGGTCTGCGAGGACTATGACTCGCTGATCAAGGCCATCGATGAGCAGCGCCCGGACGTGCTGCTCACCGACATCCGCATGCCTCCCACAGGGACCGACGAGGGCCTCAGGGCGGCCGACCACGTACGAACCGTGCTGCCCGATTCTGGGGTGGTGGTGCTTAGCCAATACGCCGAGGCGGAATACGCGCTGACACTGCTGGACAAGGGCGCGGCAGGGCGCGCTTACCTGTTGAAGGAGCGGCTGTCGGATGCCGGCCAACTGGAGAACGCGATCAGGGAGGTGGCGCGAGGGGGGTCGGTGATCGATTCCTCGGTGGTCGAGGCGCTGGTCCAGGCACGGGCTCGATCCGCCGACTCGCCGGTGGCATCACTGACACCGCGGGAGCTCGAGGTTCTGGGCCAGGTCGCGCAGGGCAAGAACAATGCCGCCATCGCCGCCGCGCTGTTCCTGACGGAGCGGGCGGTCGAGAAGCACATCAACTCGATCTTCTCCAAGCTCGAGCTCAGCGAGGACCCCGCGATCCACCGCCGAGTCAAGGCCACGCTGCTCTACCTGGCCAACCAGGGGGGTTAGGCGCGGACCCCGGCCCCCCCTGGCTCGGGTAGCCCCGGTGTTGCGCAATACGCGGGCATGTGAGCTAGTTGAAAGGAGGTCATGGCAGACACCTCAAAGTCAGGTCTCAGCGGCTCCCCCAACGTGGAGGAGGCGCCCAAGAAGGAGGAGCCCAAGAACCTCGGCGAACGCTGGAAGGTGATCCGGGACTCCGTCCGGGGCACCTTGATGGCGATGCCGCGAGTCTTCCGACTGGTCTGGGAGGCGAGCCCCCAGGCGACGCTGACACTGGCGATCGTGACCGTTGTCACCGGCATCCTGCCCGCTCTCACCGCCTACATGGGGAAGCTGCTGATCAATGCCGTCGTGGAAGCAATCAAGATCCGCGCCATCCACCGGCCCGACGTCACCCGGCTGGACCTTCCCCTCGGCATCCACACCCCCTTCATGACCTCGGTCGGCGTGGTCGTGATGCTGGCCGTTGTGTCGCTGCTGATCGCGGCGATCAGCTCGCTGATGGGCACTCTGCGCAACATCAGCCAGCAGTTGCTGCAGGAGCGGGTCCAGATCCGCATCCAGCTGATGGTCATGGACCACGCCGCCGCGCTCGACCTGCCATTCTTCGAGGACCCCGCCTCGTACGACCTGCTGCGCCGCGCCCAGGAGGACTCTCGCAACCGCCCGGTGCAGATGATCTCGGGGACCTTCGGGCTGATGCAGACGGCGATCACCTTCGTGTCGATGATCGCGCTGCTGCTGGGCGTCAGTCCCTTGCTGGCCGTGATCGCACTCGTCTCCCCCATCCCCGCGTTCATCGCCGATACCCGCTATAGCTGGTGGGGCTACCGCATCGCGCGCTGGAACTCTCGGCTGCTGCGCCGGATGAACTACCTGGTGCAGCTGGTGACCACCGACACCTATGCCAAGGAGGTCAAGCTGTTCGGCCTCGGCACGTACTTCATCAAGCGCTATGGGCTGCTGTCGGACACCTACTACGAGCGGCAGCGCGGGCAGATCATGCGCCGCTACATCGCCGGTTACGCGTGGGGAATCCTGACCACCATCGCCGGCTCGATCACCTACCTCTATGTTGCCCTGCTGGCGGTCGCCGGGCGGCTTACGTTGGGCGACCTCAGCCTGTACACCTCTGCCGCCAGCGCGGTGCAGAACTCCATCTCCAACCTGCTGAGCGGCTTCAGCTCGATGTACGAGCACAACCTCTATCTCGGCAACCTGTTCACCCTGATGGAGACGCCGACCGCCGTCACCAGGCCTGAGCATCCGCGACCGATGCCGCAACCTCTGCGCGGCGAGATCGAGTTCCACGATGTCTCCTTCAACTACCCGGGCCAGCAGGGCCAGGCGATCCACAACCTGAGCTTTAAGATCGCGGCCGGCGAGACGGTGGCGATAGTCGGACGTAACGGGGCCGGCAAGACCACGCTGATCAAATTGCTGTGCCGCCTGTACGACCCCAGCAACGGCCGAATCCTGCTGGACGGCATCGACATCCGGGAGTTCGATCCCGACGAACTCCGCGCCCAGGTGGGTGCGATGTTCCAGGACTATGTGACCTACCAGGCAACCGCAAGAGAAAACATAGGGCTGGGCTCGTTAATTGACCTCGAGGATGCCCCGGCGATCGAGCTTGCCGCGCAGCGTGGGGGCGCGGACGAGCTGGTCAAGAAGCTGCCGAGCGACTGGGAGACCATGCTCGGCAAGTGGTTCGACGAGGGCGTCAACCTGTCCGGCGGCGAGTGGCAGAAGGTGGCCCTCTCCCGCGCCTTCATGCGTGACGTCCCAATCCTGGTGCTGGATGAGCCGACATCTGCCCTCGATGCGCAGGCCGAGTTCGAGCTCTTCGAGCGGCTGCAGTCGCTCACCCGCGGCCGAACGGCGGTCTACATCTCGCACCGCTTCTCGACCGTCCGGCGGGCAGACCGCATCCTCTTCCTGGAGCAGGGCGCACTGGTCGAGGAGGGCACCCACGCGGAGCTGATCCGCCTCGACGGCCGCTACGCGAGCCTGTTCCGGATGCAGGCCAGCGCCTATACCGGAGAACCCGTGGACGAGGTGGCGGTGGCGGGTATGACCGAGCCCGCGATGCGAGGGTGAACAAGGGTAGGACGAATTGCGCGGGTGGACCTTGGGCTGCTGATGCTCAACCTCCTCCTTTTGCTGGCGATTGTCCTGGTGCCCTTTCCCACCGAGATGATGGGCACCTTCATCCCCAAACGGGGGCGGATGCCAGCGCCGCAGCCACCGTGTACGGGGCGCTCGGGGTGACCATCTCGATCTTCTGTGGGCTGGAGACGAACTGAGGCTGTCTAGCGACTAGCTGCACGTCCATTGTTGTGCGTCGCCCTGGCTGAACATTCGGGCCGCGACATTGGACTGGTCGGCGGCATCCCAGATGTCGTGCCCGCCGTGCCCGTAAAAGGTCGCCGGCATGAACTGGAAGAGGCCGCTGGCACCTGAGCCCGCGTCATACGCGCGGGGATTGAGGCTGGATTCGCAGGTTGCCACCCGCACCATCCGGTCGCCGTCCTGGTTGTAGCGCCCCGCCGCCGCGCGAATGATCGCGGCCACCTGCTGCTGGCTCGGGCTGTACCCCCCATGCGGCCTGTTCACCACGCTGGCGGCGGCGATCTCCTTGTTCAGCTCGCCAATCCGCCCCAGCAGGGACGACGAGGAGGCGTTCAGCGACTGGACCTGTGACTGGTAGTCGGCGGCGGAGGCGAGCAGCACCGACCGCTGTGCGGTGAGCTGCGCCCGGGCCTGCTTCAGGGCGGACTGCTCCTGCGCCAGTTGCTCGGTTTGGGCCGTCAAAGCACTCTCGGCGGCCCGCAGGTCGACCACCAACGTGTAGGCCCGGTCGCTCACCGCACGGGCCTGGACGACGCGATTCAGCGCCTGGTTGAAGTTGGAGGACCCAAAGAGAAGCTGGTCGGGCGCCATGTCGGTGCGCGTTTTGTACTGCTGGCGGGCAAAATGCCCCAGGGTCAGGCGTTGCACGGCGATGCTGCGCTGGGTTTCGACAATCCGCGAGTTGAGCGCCTCGTGGCGCGCCTCGAGGGTGCCCAGCTGGGACTGGTTGCGCGACACCTGGCGCCGCAGCCCGGCGAGCCGGTCCTGGAGCAGCTGCAACTGCTCGACAGCGCTGGCCTGGTCAGATCCGAGTTGCCCCACCTGGACCTGCAGCGCCGCCCGCTGCGCCAGCAGGGCGGAGAGGTTGCTGTCGGCGCTCACGGGCGCCCCCAGGGCGGCCGTCGACATGGCAAGCACAACAGCAATTGCTGCACGAGTAAGTGGCAGTGTTCAGGTCCCTCGTTGAAGTGGTTTTGCGCCCGCATCCTCCCCTCGGGGGGGCCGTCCTCACAGCCTCAGGGCGCCCGGCGATCCTACCTCAGCGAACTCGCTCCGTCAGGGGGGCTAAGCCGGAATCGGTGGATCCCCGCCAGGGCCTGGCGCTACTTCCGGGTGGCGCGCTTGCGGCGCGAAGCCGGCTTGGCCCGGGCCGTCCGCGCGGCCTTTATTTTGTCCGCGCCGTTGGGGTGAGCGCTGGCGGAGGCAACCGAGTGGCCGTTGGTGCCCGCGGCGGCGGTGGTCACCACCTCCATCAGGGTTCCGCTGCCGGGTGTGGCCGATCGAGCCCGCTTGCCTCGTGGCGCCACGGGCTTGGCGGCCGCGGTCCTGGCCCTGGTGCCGCCGGCATTGCCGCCACTACCAGACCGCGCTGCCGCGCGTTTGCCGGCGGCCTCTGCACCCGCCCGCGCGGACGCGTTGCCGGCCATCGAGGTCGTGCGCTTACGCGCGATCTGGAGATATTCCTGCATTCCGTCCTCGATCCCGTCGGCCAGCACGCTGATGTCCGAGGTGGTGTCGTAGTCCGCGGTGATGCCGTAGTTCAAGCCGCCCATGTACGAGAAGATCGCGATGGCGATTCGCACATTGCCCTCGATGGGAACGAACGGGTAGGCCTCGAGCATCTGCCGCCCGGCGATGTACAGCGGGAAGCGTGGCCCGGGCACGTTGGTGGTGACGGTGTTCAGGGTGCGCTGCGGCAGGCGGGCCGCCAGTCGGGTGCCCATCGCCAGCAGCATCGGCGGCGCGAAACCCGCCAGTTGCATGATGCTGTCCGCCCCGGCGGCCATCTTGCTCTCCTTGAGATGGTGCATCTGGCGCTGGATGTCGAGCAGGCGCTCCACCGGGTCGTCAATCCCCACCGGCAGTCCCGGGAACATCCCCGACACTCGGTTGTTGAAGGTGCCCTTCTCCTGCTCGCTGCGGACCGAGACCGGCACCAGGGTGCGCACCACCCGGCCCTCGACCTCCTCGCCGCGGCTGAGGAGCAGGTCCCTGAAGCCTCGAGTGATCACCGCCAGCACGACGTCGTTGACGGTGCCGGGGAGCGACTCACGGATCGCCTTGACATCGGCCAGCGAGGACTTCGCCCAGCTCCATCGACGATGGGGGCCGATGGGGCCGTTGAGGTCGGCGGTGCGGCTGGTGACCATCCCCAGGTAGGCGCCAATCGAGCGGCGGGCGTCGCCCAACGACATCCCTCCCGGCAGCGGCGAGCGGGCCAGCGCAGGTAATCCGCGGATGGCCTCGACCGGCTGCACGATGCTGTCGGCAAGCAGGTCCACCAGGACCTCGAAGGTGCTCGGCTCTTTGGGTGGATCGAAGGGCTCGATGACGGGCTGCTCGACGGTGGCGCTCTTGTCCAGCAGCACGGTCATCAGGTCGGTGCCGGAAACGCCGTCCACCATGCTGTGGTGAACCTTGGATATGAAGCCCCATCGCCCTCCCTTCAATCCCTCGACGATCCACATCTCCCACAGAGGCTTGCTGCGGTCGAGGTTCTGGGCAAAGATCCGACCGGCGAGGTTGCGCAGCTGGTCGTCGCTGCCCGGGGACGGCACGGCGGTGTGGCGGATGTGGTAGAGGATCTGGAAATGGGGGTCGTCAACCCAGACGGGGCGGCCCAGCTGGAATGGGACCATGCGCACCTTCTGGCGGTAGCGCGGCACCAGGGGGAGCTTGCTGGCCACCATACGGACCACGTCGCCGTAGGACGGGGGCGGACCCTCGAAGATTGAGACATTGCCGATGTGCATCGGGTTGTTGTCGTCCTCGATGGCAAGAAACGACGCATCAAGCGGGTTCATCCGGTCCATAGCCACACCTCCCAGCGAACTTGGATTCTAGTGGGACCGCCCCCGCGCTGCGCGGTACGGTTAACAATCGTTTACGGTCCCGCAATGCAGACTCGGTGCAAACATGGAGGTTCGCAGTCGATTGATCGGACGCATGTATCCCATTCCCCCCGTCTGGCTCGAGGGTCGCGCCTGGGTCGAGTACGCCCAGCTGCGGCGGTCACCGGTCTTCGCCGGGGTTGACGTGCCACCGGGAGACGGCCGCCCGGTGATGCTCATCCCAGGCTTCCTGGCCGGGGACACCTCGCTCGACGTGATGCGCGGCTGGTTGCGCCGGAACGGGTACCGGCCACTGCGCTCAGGGATCAATTTGAATGTCTTCTCATCGGAGGCCCTGGTGCAGCGCATCGCCTCCCGCCTGGGCCACGAATATCAAAAGCATGGCCGCCAGGTGGTGATCATCGGACAGAGCCGCGGCGGCGTGCTGGCGCTCGGGTTGAGTCACCGGTACCCCCAGATGATCGAGCAGATCATCTCGCTGGGCAGCCCGATCAACGATCCGCTGGATGTCCATCCTTCGACCATGGCGGCGGTGCATATTGTTCGCGCCCTGCACACCCTGCGGCGGGGGCCCCGAGACGTGGATGCCAGGTTCGACGCCGAGCTGTGTGAGCCGGTCAGCGTGCCCTTCACGTCTCTCTACTCCAGGACCGACGGCGTGGTCCATTGGGAGGCCTGCCTGCGGCCCGACGTGCGATCGATCGAGGTCGGCGGCAGCCATGTGGGGATGGGGGTCAACGCCCGGGTCTACAACCAGGTCGCGCGGCTGCTGGCCGGCGCGCCGGTCACGCGATCTGGGGCGTAGAGACCGGGGTCAGAGGGCTTCGGCTTTTTCGTAGCCGGGGTCGCCGGGCAATACCACTTGGATGTCCGGCCCGGCCTTTTCGTCACCTCCCACCCGGACTATGCGGGGCAGGATGGGACGGATATCGCGGGTTCCGTACATCCCTGTGAGCGCCGACCTGACGTCCACGAAGCGCGCCATGGATTCCAGTGCCGCCCTGGTCGGAGGCATCACGTAGGCGTCGGCGTTGTTGGCATTCGCCAGCGCCTCCTGGGGCCTGATCCAGGTGACCGACTCCACCTCACCTGGCGCAGCCACGGGCGCCTGTCCGTCAGTGATGGCGGCGGCGTAGAAGCGCGTGTCGTAGCGCTTGGGTTGCGATTCCGGGGTGACCCAGCGGGCGAAGTAGACGAGGTCGGCGGGACGGATCCCGAGTCCCGCCTCGCGCACCGTGGAGATGAACGTCTCCTGGCCCTGGTGCACCCGGCGGCGCGCCGTCCCGGCCCAGGCGGGCTCTGGCGGGACGTTGGACCCGATCAGCATCGCGGTCTCCTCGAACATCTCGCGGATGGCCCCCAACCGGAAGGCGAGGGGTGTCGGTTGGCCGTCATCTTGGCCGTCTTGGCCGTCCTCGGCGATCAGCGCGCGACCCGCGTCGTCGATGTCCACCACCTCAGCCCAGGCCGGGTCGCCGTCGCCGTCGTCGATGCGGCCGCCGGGAAAGACCAGCGCGCGGGGGGCGAACTCAGCGGCCATAGGCCTGACCATCATCAGGACCTCGAGCCCCGTTGCTCCATTCCGCAGCAGCGCCACCGTCGCCGCGGGCCTCGCGACAACCGTCACCGGTGCACCTCCAACCCCATCAGTTGGAGCCTATAACCAACAGGCGGGCGGAGCCGCACATGACCGGGACTCGGTAAACTTCCCTGATGCCACGTGGACGCCCCGTAGGAAGCAAGAACCGCAGGCCAACCGCCGCCACCGCGGACAAGGACAGCGGGCTGCTCGAGGGCGTCCGCGGCCTGGTCGAGCGCAACGCGCAGCTGGAGGCCGAGAACCGGCGACTACGACTGCTGCTGGACGAGATCAGCCGCTCGTTGAAGGTCCAGCCGGGGTCACCGCCGGGAGATACGCCTCGGCGCCGAGGGCGGCCCCCCAGGGTCGTGGAACCCGGCGCCGACGCGCCTCGCCGCGGTCGGCCTCGCAAGAGCCTCACACCCCCCAGTGTTCGCCAAAAGACCACCGACCTGGTGGTGCGGGAGAAACGCCGCGCGGCGCTGGCCAAAGCCCGGGCGGTGCGCGCCGAACGCCTCGCCGCGGCGCGGGGCTGAGATGAACCGCGCGGCGCTGCTCGAGCAGTACCGCAACGGCCCCGACGTGATGTCCGCGGCCGTGGCCGGTCTCACCGACGCCGAGCTGGACCATAAGCCTGCGGACGGTGGCTGGTCACCCCGCGAAGTGGTGCACCACACCGCCGACAGCGAGATGACCTCCGCAATGCGCCTGCGCCGGCTGGTGGCTGAGACCAACCCGGAGATCAGTGGCTACGACGGCGATGAGTTCGCGCGCCGGCTGAATTACGCGACGCGGCCGATCGGCCCGTCGCTCGATGCCATACGCGCCGCCCGCTCGAGCACCATGTCGATCCTGGAGAACCTGTCCGAGGAGGACTGGGGGCGCGCCGGCACTCACAGCGAGCTCGGTGCGTACTCGGTGGAGTTCTGGCTGCAGATCTACGCCGTTCACTGCGACAGCCACGTCGAGCAGATCCAGCGCGCCGTGGCAGAGGCCAGGGCCGCCTAGTTCAGTAGCGTTACTCGGCCGTGGTGAGCCGCCGCAGGGTTTCCAGCCCATCGACCACTGTGGCCACCAACAACTCCTGCCCCGCGGCGATGGTCGAGTCATGCTCGGGGCGCCAGCGCGCGCCGTCGCTGTCTCGCACGGCCACCACGATTCCGTCGCATTCGTCCTGGAACGCTCGCACCGTCATCTTCGACGCGGGTGACTCTGCCCCGACCTTCCGCTCCACCAACAGCCAGGCATGGGCGCCCGCGGTGAGCATGGTGTTGACGTCGTCGCCAAGGGTCGCCGCCGCGAAATAGGGCGCGGCCAGCGCCGACACCGAGTGGCACGCGTGGATGCCGAACCGCTTCTCCGCCCGTTCCGCCAGCTTGGCATCAAAGACCCTCGCCACCAGGCGCGCGCCCGGACCCAGCTCGCGCGCGGCCAGCATGACCTCAACGTTGGCGACATCGTCATTGGTGGCCGCGACCACAGCCCGGGCGCGGGCGACGCCGAGGATGTGCAGGTTGTCGGCCAGCAGGGCGTCACCGACCAGCACGGGAACGCCCATTCGCCGCACCACCTGCACGAAGCGCCCGCGTTCATTTAAGTCGCACGCCGCCACCTCAACCCCCCTACTCACCAGCTGCTCAACGACCCGGAACCCCACGTTGCCCAGCCCGCAGACCACCACGTGGTTCTTGATCTTGCCGTGTGGCACGCCGAGCGCGGCGGAAAGCCGCGCACCGACGACAGCATCGGTGACCAGTGCGTAGAAGGCGGCGAGCGCGGTGGCCCCGAAGAGCATGAAGCCGACGTCGTAGAGCTTGAGGGCGTTAGAGGAGGTTGCCAGGTTGATGTCGCCATAGCCAACGGTGGTGATGGTCGTGAACGTGAAGTAGATGGCATCCACGGGCGACAGGTGGTCGAAGACGGCGAAGATGGCGACGCTGATCGCCGAGAGCAGGAACACCATTCCCAACACCACCGCCAGGCGCCGATCGAAGAATGCCCGCAAGGCGCGCAGCGCCGTGCGGCGGCCGCGCCAGCGGGTCTGTGAAATCGTAAGGACCTCCGGCGCGGCGCCACCGTCGCTGAGAAACATCCCATCCTCCAGCCGGGCCAGCGCGGCATCCTCGCCTTCGTCGCTCTCCCGCAGGGCAACCTTTCGCCCCCACACCTCGAAGGTGCTCCCAGCCTGCAGCCCGAGCGCCTCAGCCACCAGAGTCGGGGCGCTGAGGCTGGAGAGCGCCAGCACCTCGACGTTGGTCAGCAGATCACCCGCCCGATGAGCCAGCTCGGAGTTGAATATGCGCACGACCACCCTGATCGTCGGGTTGATCTCCTGGGCGGTGATCGCCGCATGCAGGTTGCCGAGGTCGGTGTCCTCGGTGAGGACCAGGCAGCGTGCTTTCTCAATGCCCGCGTCGCGCAGGTGGTCCTCCTCCTGCGAACTGCCCCCGATCATTCGCGCCCCGGCGTCGCGGACCCGGTCGACGAAGGTGACTGCGGCGCCGTCCGCCATGACCACGACGTCATCCCCCAACGCCCTCAGGTCTTCGACGATGCGCAGTCCCAGGCGGTCCAGCCCACAGACTATGACGTGGCCCACCGCAGTCTCCATCAGGGCGCCCAGTGTAAACGCCACGGCCCGCGCGCGATACTCGTCGGGATGGAATCCGACGTTTCGAAGGCGGTGCTTATCACCGGGTGCTCGTCCGGCATCGGCAAGGTCACCGCAGCGGCACTGGCGCGCAACGGATGGCGCGTCTACGCCACCGCCCGGCGGGTTGAAACGCTGGCAGAGCTGGAGGCCGCCGGCTGCTCGACCCTGGCGCTGGACGTCACCGACGAGGCATCCATGCTGGCGGCAGTTGCGGTGGTCGAGAAGGCCGAGGGAGCCGTTGGCGTCCTGGTCAATAACGCTGGGTATGAGCAGGCAGGGCCGATCGAGGAGGTCCCGATGGACCTGGTCAGGAAGGAGTTCGAGACCAACGTCTTCGGCCCGGTTCGGCTGACGCAGATGGTCCTGCCCGGGATGCGCCGGCAACACTGGGGCCGGGTGGTGAACATCAGCTCGATGGGCGGCAAGCTCACCCTCCCCGCGGGGGGTTATTACCACGGTTCGAAATTCGCCCTGGAGGCCATCAGCGATGCGCTGCGCTTCGAGGTGCGCGGTTTTGGCGTCGACGTCGTGGTGATCGAACCCGGGCTGATCAAGACTCGCTTCGGCGAAACCGCCACCGGGTCGGCAACTGAGGACGGCGGCGCAGCCGGTCCATATGCCGCGCTCAACACGGCAGCGAGCAAGGCTATCCAGAACGCCTACAGCGGGGCAATGTCGCGGTTCGCGGCCGACCCCAGCACTGTCGCCAGGGTTATCGAGCGGGCGATATCCGTGCCCCGGCCACGCACCCGTTACGTGGTGACGATAGGCGCGCGCGCGGCCATCCTAACCCGCCGTCTGCTGCCCGACCGCGCGTTCGACGCCGTCCTGGGCACGCAGTTTCCCACCCCGCGCGCGTCGTAGGGAATAACGCGCCGGCCATCAGCTGTGACGTCGGGCGGGCCGCCGCGACTCAGATCAGCCCAACCAGTCCTCGAGCTGCAGGCCAGGCACTCGGGCAAAATGGCGCCCATTGCCTGTCACCACCACCATCTGATACGCCATGGCGATGCTGGCGATGCGCAGGTCCGGTTCTGCGAGGTTGGTGCCTGAAGTCTGGAGCTCAGCCCTCAGCCGGCCATAGACATATGCGGACGGCGCGTCGAACGAGACGATCGGAAGAGCATCCAGGACGGTCTCCACGCGCCCGACCAGCTGCGGGCGCCCGGACCGGGCGGCGCCGTACACCAGCTCCGCCGCGGTGATTGCTGACGTGAAGATGGACTCGGCGGGCTCGGTCGCCAACCTCCGTCCCAGCACGAGGTTCGGACGCGGCTTGAGCAGCGCTGACAGGGTATCGGTGTCGAGCAGGTACCGCACCGTCAGGCCAGGTCGGGGATCGAACGCGGGCGCTGGCGGTTGCGCGTGCGCACCACATCGGCCATGTCGGCCTCCATGGAATCCCACTCCTCCAGGATGCCGATGAGGGCCAGGACTCCCCCGGACCGTTTTGGCGCGGGCAGGGCGTTCCCCGCCAGACCGCCTGCCGGGACAAACTCGCCGACCGGCTTGCCGTGCCGCGTCACCAGCACGCGGCGACCCCGCTCCACCTCGGAAGCGTATCTTGCGAAGTCGCGCTTGAAGTCCGAAACGGGCACAATATGACTTTTTGACATATTGACAGACTACGCTTTCAGCGGCGAATCTGGTGATCGGCGGCCAAACATGCAACTATCGGCCCGAGGATGAGGAAGGCCTGCCAGTACGGGGCGCTCGGGGTTACGCTGATCGGGGTCGCGGGATTGGCCACGGAGCGTGCGCGTGCCGCCACGCCGCCCGCGATCACGGCTGATGCGGGAGGCTCGCGAAGTCGTTCGGCCACCTACCAGGGTTCGGCGATAACCGGCACGGACGACGGCGCCGGTCAGCTTGGCCAGAACTTCAAGAAGTGCAAGGGTGCAGGGCCACCCATGTGCGAACAGGAATTGGTCCATGTGGTGGCTCCCAACGGGTTCGAGAAGACTCACACGGTCGGCCTGACGGTGATATCGCCACCGGCGGCACGTACCGTGGCCTGGTCGAGGCCAGCGCCGCCCCGAGACAGTTGATCCCAACCCCGGGGCAGGGAACCGTGAGTTTTGGTCGCGAGACCATCGCCGACCCGTTCCGCACCGGTTTTGAACCATCAGTCATGGTGGCGCCGGACGGCGCAACGTACGAGGCGCCTATATTCGGGTTCAACACCACCCAGTCATTTATCGACCGAAGTCTCGACGGCGGCCAGACCTTCAACACCCTGGGAACCCCGGGAGTGGGCAAGATCATCGGTACACCTGCGCCTGGCTCCCTACCGGTTTGTGGGCCAGCCACGACCATGGAGCGACGTTCGTCTCCCGGTGCGAGGCAAACCAGGAGAATGGCGCCAACACCTTCACCGACCGCCAGTGGCTGTCCACCGACACCGTGCACAACCGGCTCTGGTACATCTACCGCGAAGGCCTGGTAGGCGGGCCGACGACTTCGGATTCTGTCAACAATCATGTCTACGGCGAGTACGTGAAGTGGCCGAACCTGCCCTCAGCGCCGGGCCAGGCTGGAGCTGCGCGACTGACCTTCAACAGCACCCGGCATTTGCAACCGCACGGAAGGGGTCGTGTGGCTGGTACGCGGAGCGGCTCCAGGGCGCGCCGCCGTAACATCCGCGCAATGTCAATTGTGTGCATGGGCCGAAGGACGAGTCCAGCTTGATCGTCGACGCCCACCTCGACATCGCCTACAACGCGATCGCTGAGGGTCGCCCTTTCGAGGGGAAGCCCGCGCCCGGGTACGCGCTCAGTCGCGACACCCTGATCGAGGCCGGCGTCGGGCTGATCTTCCCCACCCTCTTCGTCGCTCCCGACCGGCGCGCGTTCACGGAGACCGGGTCCTGGACCTACCGCACGCCGCGCGAAGCCGCGCTGATGGCCGAAGCCCAGGTGGCCTACTACCGAAGCGTCGGCCTCAACCTCCTGCGCACCGCCCCGGAGGTCCGCGCCTACCGGTCATCGTGGCGGCGGGGGCGGCTGGCCGGGGTGCTGCTGATGGAGAGCGCTGATCCCATCGTCACGCCGGCCGATCTGCAGCTGTGGCTCGAGCGCGGTGTGCGAGTGATCGGGCCGGCCTGGTCGCGCACGCGGTA
>JBPCPW010000080.1:0-18821 GCA_050998755.1 Candidatus Dormibacteria bacterium | reverse complement strand
TGTTGTCTCTCGGGGAATGGAGGACGGAACGTTTCGGACGCAACAGCCCTGGCTGGCCGTGGCGGCGATCGCCGGCATGGGCATACGAGTAGCGGAGTGGTACTCGCCAGACAGCCGGTTTAACTCGAACGACGTCGAGCAGACCTACACGGAGTTCGCGCTCAAGATCCTGACGTAACCGAATCAGGCCACGCCGATCGCTCGATCGCTCGATCGGTCGGCTCGATCGGGCCTCATTCCCTCTTGCACAGGCATCGATTCTTCAAGCTCGAGTAAGAGCGCCGGTTGACATAGTGGACCACCGTCGGTTAGCCTTCCGATCGATCGGTCGGATATGTCGCCGGGGGAATAATCATTGACGCGGGCGGTTTTGGAGGTCGTGGGTTGAGCATCGACAGCATCACTCGGACGGGCGAACGGCGCTTCCGGCTCGCCTCCGGAGAGATCGCCGCTGCGGTGTCCGGCAAGGTGGATGCTCAACTGGTTATCGGCATTCCCGGCCTCTCGGTGAACCTGCGGTGTTTCGACTCCATTTTCGAGGCGCTGGATCCAGATCAACACCGCCGCCTCGCCTTCGACCCGCGTGGACGGGGGCAGAGCGACAAGACGCCTGCCGGTACCTACGGCTGGCCTTCGCATGTACGCGACGTCCTGGAAATGGCGGATGAGCTGGGCACGCAGAGCTTTGACCTCATCGGGCTCTCGATGGGCGCGTGGATCGCCATGAAAGTCGCCGAGACCGCCCCGGGGCGAGTTCGCCGGATGGCGCTGATAGATGCTGGTGGCGTGCCGGACGAGTCCGTCACTGAGCCGATCTATGCTGGGTTGGAGCGCCTGGCCATGCTATGGCCTTCCCGTGACGCCTTCATGCAGGTTGCCCAGACCATCCCGCACTACCAGCCCTGGCCGGTCTGGCAGCGTCTATTTGACTACGAGCTGGAGGACGTGGAGGGTGGCGTTCGGCCCCGGAGCCAGCGCGCCGCAGCACTTGAGGACGAGGAGTATCGCAAGCAGCAGGACCCCTACCTGCTCTGGAAGTCGGTGACGATGCCCGCGCTGTTGGTGCGGGCGACCCAGCCGATTCCGCCGGACTTCGGCTATGTGCTGACCGCCGCCGACTACCGGCGCTTCCTTGCTGAGGTCCCGACGGCGACGGGCGTCGAGGTGGATGCGAATCACTACACGGTGGCGCTGCATCCAGGAACCGTCAGGGCGATCACGGATTTTCTTCGATGAGCCGGCAGAAATTGACTCGATTGCTGCTCGGCGGGGCGCTTGGCGTGGCAGCCCTGGCATGCTCGGCCCCGGTGCCAGCGTCTGCGGCCCCGGCATGCCAACCCACGCAGGCTGCGGGGACGACATGTCAGTACACATACACCAACCCGTCCGGCACCCGTGTCTACCGCGTGCACGTTCCGGCTGGATACATCAGCTCCGGCGCCTCGCGGCCGCTGCTGATGGAACTCCATGGCTGCAACTCCGACAACGCGGTGGCCGAGGAACGCTGGTCCAGGTTCAGCGAGCTGTCCGACAGATACGGATTCATGGTCGCATACCCCCAGCAGGACCTCAACGCCAACAACAGTGACTGCTGGAATTGGTTCCTGCCCCAGAACGAAACCCGAAACCCGGGTCAGCCGGCGGTGCCGGACACGGGTGAGCCCTCGATGATCGCGGGGATCACCCGCACCGTGATGTCCAAGTGGAACGTTGACGCGCGCCGTGTGTATGTCGGCGGTATCTCGGCCGGTGGGGGGATGTCCGCCGTGATGGCCGCGACCTATCCAGATATCTTCGCCGCCGCCATGGTCTACGCCGGGTGCGAGTACATGGGTGAAACCTGCACCTCCGGACCAGCTGCGCTTCCGCCTCAGGTGTCCGGTCAGCTCGCTTACCAGGCCGGGGGTCAGTACGCCCGCACCGTTCCGGTGATCACCATTCACGGAACCGCGGATGAGGTCGTGCCGTACGCCAATTCGGCCCTGGTGGTGCAGTCCTTCCTGCACATGGACTCGTACGCCGTAAATGGGGGTACCGACACCGCGCCGGTGTTGACGCTTCCCGACAAGTCGACGACCGCAACCAGCCCCGGTGGCCAGCTCTACCTGGTGCAGGACTATCACGACCCGGCGGGATGCCTGCTGGCCCAACAGTGGTCGGTCAACGGGATGCTTCATGCATGGTCCGCGGGAGGGTCTAACGGTTCGGCCACCGACATGGTGTTTACCGACCCGGCCGGGCCTGACGTGTCGACGCCGATATATCAGTTCTTCATGAGTCATCCCATGCCCCCCGCCGGTAACCATGGTTGCTACCAGCCGGCCGCCGCGGGGCCGGCCAGCGCCGCGACCGCCGCAGCGTCGTCTCATGGACGCACAGGTCCGACCGCTGCAACAGGCTCCGGTCTGCCCCTCACCGGCGCGTCACGGCCGTTGCCGGCCGGGCCAATCCTGACCATCGTCATAATGGCCGGCGTTATTCTCGCCGCCGCTTCCGCCGCACGGACATCAAGGAGATTCAATTGAAAGTCTCGATCTTGCCAAGGCTCATGTTCTCTGTGGTTGTTGCCGTGTTCGCGTTCGGCGCGGTGGGATCTAGCGCACCCCAGGCGTCGCTGGCGGCGCAGACAGCGGTGAGCGGGGCAATCCCCGTCGATCGACAGGCTTACGTTGCGGACCAGTCAGTGGCCGGCAAGCCCGTGGATCCTTACAATGCCGACACCCTGGAGGTGCACGTCTCATACAGTGGGAGCCAGACCGTCGCGCACGGATTCTTCCACCTCGAGCTCGACGCCATCCCGCAGGGTTCGACGCTGACCGGTGCGATGGCGGTCTTCAAGACCAACGCCGGGGACTCTGCACCCAACGACGTCAACCCATCCGCAGCGACGATCAAGGCCTGCCTGCTCAAGACCGAGCTGGCGGGTAACTTCGACGCCGGCCATCCGCCCGCCTACGACCCCAACGTCTGTGCGAAGGGCAAGATGACCACCGAGCCAGCACCAGGCAACACCACCCGCACGATCTTCACCTTCGACCTTGCCCCGCTGATCGGGAAATGGACCAAGGCCAACACCGGCGCGGCGCTGGTGCCCGACAACCCGCCACCCTCGAGCAACTGGTCGGTGGGGCTTGACAAGACGCTCTCGGCTTCGATGGTCGACTACCTGATGCCGGCGAGCCAGCCCACGTCGAGCACCCAGGCTCCAGCTCAGAGTTCGCTGACGTACTCAAACCCCAACCCGGCGCCGGCAGTCGCTCCTCCCGCCCAGGGTACGTACGCGGTGAATCCGCCACCGGCGGTTCAGGCGCCCTCCAGCATTACCTCGGACGCGGCGCCACCGGCTGCCCCACACAGCGCCGGGGGGGGCGCTCGAATTGCCACCCCGACCGCCCCCACGGGATTTGGTTATCCCCTGTGGATGCTGGTCCTGGTCGGAGGTCTCGGCATCGCGCTGGCCCTTGTCGGCCAACCGCTGACTCAGGCGCTGTCGGAGGGTGGAGGCATCAGCGGGATGCTCGCCCCACTGCGCCTTCACCCGCGGATGTTCTACATCGCAGGCATGCTGGCGGTGACCACCGGCACGTACAGCGTCTATAGCCTGGCCAATGGCCAGGGTCTGGTGCGGGCGTCACAGGGCGGCGTGGCCGCCAACGCAACCCCGGGTTCGAACAACCCGAGCTCGGGCGCCTCACCCACCGCGTCGGCCGGCAACGGTGCAGCCGCGGCCGCCGGCGCCGCACCGGGAAGCCTGGCCGCCACCCTTCCGGAGCACCCGGTGGGACAGATCCAGCGTGTGGGCAACACCAGCGTGGTCATACCCCAGGGAGGTGGGCCACCAGTGGCCAACATTTTCAGCGGCGCCGAGGACACCGTGGGCATCGACCAGAACTACATCAACCTCTGCAGCCACGCTGCCCTGATCTTCGGCCCAGCCCTCCACCTGGGCAAGGCCGACCTCGCCGTCTTCTGGCAGAACCTCAATGAAAACGGCCCGTACTGGCTGCCCAATGCCGGCTACAAAGGAATCTTTGGACGCAAGGTGGTCGACACCTACAACGACGATCAGTACGCGCCCGGCCCCGCGGTCCAGGCGGCGCAGGCGTGCAAGGACCAGCAGAACCCAACAGGTGCCGATGGTGCCCAGAGCGACACCAGCGGAACCTTCTTTTTGAGCAGCGGGATCGGGTTCGACCAGATCCCGGCGGTGCGGCAGTGGGCCGAGTCGAACCACATGCTGTATTACCACCACATGGCCACCAGTCTCGGTGGCGAGGGCCGTTACAGCTTCTCGTCCCTGCCCACCGTGGAGGGCGCCGGCACCTTCCTCGGGCAGTACGCCGAGTCCAAATTCAAAGGGCATACGTTCGGCGTGCTCTGGCGCAACAGCACCAACTGGCAGGGCGGCAGCGACGCGTTCAAGAGCTACCTCGAATCACACGGGGAGAAGGTGCCGGTGTACGCCCCGGTGAACAACAACCAGGGCAACTACGCCCAGGAGATCGCACAGCTGAAGGCCGCCCACGTCGACGTTGCCCTGGCCTTCGAGAATGCGCTGGGCACGCCCGAGATCATCAAGCAGGCGCAGCAACAGGGTTACAACCCACACTGGCTGGTCGCATCCTTCAACATCGTGCCGATGACCGTCGGCGCCAATGCGACGCCACCGGACATGAACGGCTTTGGCTCGTGGCCCGCCTACAACTGTCATACCTATGACGGTGGTTACAGCCCGGTTGCCGCGGACATTCGGGAGTTCGAGCGCGAATATGCCAAGTACGATCCCCAAGGTTCGCAGAACCTCTGTGGCTCTAACAGCCAGGGCGCGGACCTTCTGTACGACGCCTGGGCGGTGGAGAAGCAGATCGCCCAGATGCTCATCGACTGTGGGCCGCAGTGCACCCGAAACAAAGTCGCGGGGATGCTCCTGTCCGGTTACAAGCAGATCGCGCCACCCAGCTGCCCGCAGGACTGGAGCCGCAAGCGGCAGTTTGGCAGCGCAGCCTTCGATATCACGAAGATGTGGCGCAACCCCGCAGACAATCAATGGGACCTCCGACCCGACATCACCTGCGCTGAGCACATCCCATGATCTCCGGCCAGCGATGCTGACCGGTCTGCTGACCAGCCTGGTGATCGGCCTGACCAGCGGCGTCATCTACGCGCTGCTCGCGGTTGGCATCGTGCTCGTCTACCGCGGATCAAGGGTGCTCAATTTTGCCCAGGGTGAGATCGGGACCTTCGCCCTCTACATCGCGTGGCTGGTGACCAATACCGGGCTTCCCTGGATCGCCGGCGCCGTGGCCGCGGTCGTTGCAGCCGCGCTCCTCGGCCTTGGCTTTGAACGACTGGTGGTCAATCCAATGGCCCAGGCGTCCCGCGTCTCCGTCGCGGTCGCCACCATCGGGCTGCTGACGTTTCTGGTCTTCCTCGAGGGCATGCTCTTCAGCCCCAATCCGAGGACGTTGCCACTGCCGATCAAGGGGCTTGGGGTCAGCATCTTCGCCTACTATGTCAGCCCGATCCAGGTCATCGGGTTCGGTGTAGCGATCGCGCTCGGCCTCTCGCTCACCGCCCTGCTCCGCTTTACTGACTTCGGGCTCTCGCTGCGCGCGGCCGCCGAGGACCAGGCCACCGCCCGGCTCGTCGGCATCAAGGTCGGATGGGGGAGTGCCTTCACCTGGACGGCCGCCTCTGCGATCGCCGCCATTGCCGCGCTGTTGATTGAGCCTAGCCTGGGCGTCTTCGCCCCCGGGTACATCAGCCGCATCTTTGTTTTTGCCCTGGCCGCGGCGCTGGTCGGTGGTCTGACCAGCTTGCCGGGGGCGTTCATCGGCGGCCTGGTGGTTGGGGTTCTCGATGCCGAGGCCGTCTATGCACTCAGGTCGCCCATTATTGGTGACCTTCTGGGAACCCGCGCGGTGCCCGGCATCGACACCCTCGCCATTTTTGTGATCATCCTGGCGATTCTGCTGCTTCGGCCCGGAGGTATCTTCGCCGGGCGCGCGGCTCGCCTGGCATGAGGGTTCTGACACCGCGGCGGGGCAACATCATCCTCGCTGTGCTCACCCTGGCGCTATTGCCGCCGCTGGCATCTCTGGGTACCCCAAAGCTCTTCGACGACACCCTTGCCCTGGCGCTGGCCGCGGGCACCGCCACGGTGATGGCGGCAATGGCCCTCAACGTACTGATGGGTTACGCCGGACAGATCTCGCTTGGCCACGCCGCCCTGCTGGCGGCCGGCGCCTACACCAGCGGGCTGCTCACCTCCAAGGCCGGCTTCCCGCTGCCGTTCCTGCACATTCCCGGTGGCCAGTCGATGCTCATCGGCCTGCCCGCCGCGGCCGTTGTGGGCGGCCTCACCGCACTCCTGATCGGCTTCCCGGCGCTGCGCTTGCGCGGCCTCTACCTGGCCATCGCGACCATGGGGTTCGGCTTTGCGATGCAGGAGGCGATCCTGCATCTCAAGGCCTTCAGCAGCACCGGCTCCGCAGGGGTGCAGCTCCCGCGGCGGCTGTTCGGCGAGCTGACCCTGGACAAGGTGGCGGCGGACCGTGGCCTGTCCCCGATCGCGGTGTATGTGGCGGTGGCCCTGCTGCTGGCGCTGCTGCTCTGGTTGATCGACGACAACATCGTCAGGACCAAGGTGGGGCGGGGCTTTCACGGGATACGCGAGAACGACGCCCTGGCGCAGGCCTACGCCATCGATGTCAGCCGTTACAAGCTGCTGGCGTTTGTCATCTCCGGGGCGATGTGTGGCCTCGCGGGGGCCGTCTACGGGCACACCTACGGCCTGGTGAACGGCGACGCAGACATCTTCGGCTTCCTCAGCTCGCTGACGCTGGTGATCATCGTGGTTGTGGGCGGCATGGGGAACCGGCCCGCGGTGGTGCTGGTCGGGATCGGGTTCTTCCTCATGCCCAGGATCTTCGACCTGGTCCACTTCCATATCGGCAAGTTCGCGTTTCAGCTTCTCCCCGGTTGGGCTAGCGTGATCGGCGCCGGACTTCTGATCGTCACCGTCGTCCACCATCCGGGAGGTTTCGCCGAGGTCCTGGCCGATGGCCGGGAACGCCGGCGGAAGCAGGCCGTGAAGGCGGCACGGATCGCCGCCGGGGAGGAGCCCGAGGCGGAGGCGGAGCCTGTTGTTCGCATCCCCGAGCTGGGCAAGGTTCCCCAGGCTTCGGTGGTGCGCCCCGAGGTTGTGGGCACCGACCTACTGGTGGTCGAAGATGTGACCGTCCGGTTCGGCGGCCTTACCGCGGTCGACAGCGCCAGCTTCTCGGTGCCGCGCGGCCAGATCGTGGGACTGATCGGGCCCAACGGCGCGGGGAAGTCCACGCTTTTCAACGCCGTCGGCGGCTATCTCCGCCCGGAGTCCGGGTTGATTCGATTCCTGGGCCAGGAGGTGCAGGATCTGCCGGCGCACCGGCGCGCGGCCCTGGGTATCGGCCGCACCTTCCAGCAGATCGGGCTGGCGCGAAACCTGACTGTGCTGGAGAACCTGCTGATGGCGCAACACGCCCATGCGACCTACGACGTCGCGTCCGCCCTGTTCTACGCGCCGTGGGTGGCACGCAAGGAGCGTGAGCTCGAGGACCGAGCCCACGAGGCGTTGCGGGCGTTGGGATTCGAGGAGTTCACCCACCGCAAGGCCGGCAACCTCTCGGGCGGCCAGCAGCGCATCCTGGAGATGGCCTGTGTGCTGGTCAACGGACCTGAGCTGCTGATGCTTGACGAGCCCTCGGCGGGTATGTCGCCGGCAGCCGCCGAGAACCTCGCCGTGAGGCTGCGCGAGTTGCGTGACGACCTGGGGCGCACCGTGCTTCTGATCGAGCACAACGTGCCCATGGTCCTTGACGTCTGCGACTACATCTACGTGCTGAGCACCGGCAGCGTGCTGGCGCACGGGACCACCGACAGCATTGCCCGCCGGCCCGAGGTCATCGCGGCCTACTTCGGCGAGGCCGTGGCGTGAGCGATTCGGTGCTGCTCGAGGCAACTGCCCTGGTTGCCGGTTTTGGGGACAATACCGTTCTCCATGGCGTCTCCTTCCAGGTGCGGCAGGGAGAGATCGCCGGCCTCTTCGGCCTCAACGGCGCAGGCAAGAGCGTGACCATGAAGGTGGTCGCGGGCGCCGTGCCGGCGCGCGGCGGCCGGGTGGTGTTCAACGGCACCGACGTGACCCGGCTGGCGCCCGAGCAGCGTGTGGAACTGGGAATTGCCAACGTGCCCCAGGGGCGGCAGGTGTTCGCCACCATGACCGTCGAGGAGAACCTGCGGGTCGGCGCGATCGCGCTGCGGCGCCGCGACCGGCAGCGCTACAACGAGGTCCTGGGCCAGGTCTACGAGCGCTTCCCGGTGCTCGCAGATCGCAAGCAGCAGACCGCCGGCACGATGTCGGGGGGCGAGCAGGCGAGCCTCGCGGTGGGCCGCGCGCTGATGTCAGACCCCAAGCTGCTGCTGATCGACGAGCCCTCGGCAGGTCTGGCACCCAAGGTGGTCGAGGAGCTGTTCGTCACCCTTCGAGCGATTGCCGACACCGGGATGACGATGCTGCTGGTGGAGCAGAACGTGACCTTTGGACTGAAACTCGTCGACACTGCGCACATCCTGCAGATGGGACGCATCGTCTATGAGGGCGCCACCGCCAGCCTCGACCGCGACCAGGTTGCCAACTACCTGGGCATCGGCAGGCTCCTTGGTGCCGGCATCGCCAAAGCGACCGATGCCAAGCGAGCGCCACGCGCCAAGCGGTCACCGCCAAAGCCTGTTGAGACCGCGGCTGGTGGGGTTGATACGGCGACCGTCTGAGGCTCGCCCAACCCGAGCAAATTAGCGCCCGGTCCCCCCAATTGAATCCCAACATCGATGCCGCACCATGTCTAGGTGTCGTCGATCAGTGCGGAGACCAGGCCGTCCGGCGCAGGGATCACCCTCCACGACGTCAGCCACGTCTATGGCGCCGGCCGATCGGCGGTGCCGGTCCTTTTCGGTGTCGACCTGGAGGTGGACCCGGGCGGTTACGTCGCGCTCAGCGGCAGGTCGGGCGCTGGTAAGAGCACCCTGCTCTCTCTGGTCGGGGGCCTCGAGGTGGCGACGTCGGGAGAGGTGATCGTCGGTGGGCAATCCGTCAGCGCCCTGCGCGGGACCGCGCTGGCCGCCTTCCGGCGCGACACGGTCGGGTTTGTCTTTCAACACTTTGGGCTGATGGCGGCACTTTCGGCAATCGAAAACGTGGAACTGGCTCTGACCCTGGCCGGCGTTCCCGGCGCCCAGCGCCGCGCCCGCGCCTCGCAGTTGCTCGAGGCCGTCGGGCTGGCCGACCGCGCAGGCCACCTGCCGCGCGCCCTCAGTGGTGGCGAGCGCCAGCGGGTGTCGATCGCCCGGGCCTTGGCCAACGCGCCTCGGCTGATCCTGGCCGACGAGCCGACAGGCAATCTTGACGAGGAGGCAGGTGAGCGTGTCCTGACGCTCCTCGAGCAGCTTCGCGCCGAGCGCGGCTGCACGCTGGTGGTTGTCACCCATAACCGCGCTGTCGCCGCGCGCGCGCTGCGCCGCTACCGGGTGACTGGCGGCCGGGTGGAGGCGCAGTGAGGTTCAGCGACACCCTCCAGCTGGCCCTGCGCAGCCTGCGCCGACGGTTGGGGCGCGCCTCGCTCACCGGGCTGGGCGTGGCCCTGGGCAGCGGGCTGCTGGTCGCGCTGGGCACCATCTCCAGCGCGGCCGACAGCAACGTCGTCGGGCGCCTGAGCCACGGCGGACCGATCGCCGCGATCAAGGTGGCGGCGGCCAAACCGCAACCCGACCAGCTCGACAGCGACAACTTCAAGCAGGGTGAGATCCACCTGCTGGATGACGCGGCGGTGCAGAAGATCCGCCACCTGCCTCACGTCAGCTCGGTGGTCCCGGTGATGACCAGCGAGGTCCTGGTGATCCCCAAAAACCAGGACGTCTTCTTCGGAACCATGGTCGGGACCGACATCACCCGGGCGCCCGACCTCCCGCTGACGATCACCGCGGGCCGGCTGCCGGCCGCGGGCTCGCTGACCGAGGCCGCCGTGACCACGTCGTACCTCGACCACGTGCACGTCGGACTTCTGCACGCGTCGTCGGTGCTGGGCCAGGAACTGGAGCTGGCGGCGCCGCGCCGCTCGGTCAACGACCAGGTGCGCTTCAGGGGCAGATGGACCCGTGTGACCATCGTGGGGGTGGTCGCGCAACAGGTCAGCGACGGCGACGTGCTGGTGCCGATGAAACAGACGGAGCTGGCCCGCAACTGGGCGGTGGGCGGCGCCGGGGACCCCGACTTCCCCCTGCTCGCGTCGCCGTACACCGGGCTGATCGCGGTGGCCGGCAGCCTTGACTCGGTGCACGACGTGCGGGCTCAGATCGCGGTCCTGGGTTATGCCAGCAGCTCCCCGGAGCACCTCGTCGCGTCGGTGCAGCGCTACCTGCACGTGGTCGACATCGTGCTCGGTGGGATCGGCGCGGTGGCCCTGGCCATCGCGTCGCTGGACATCGCCAGTTCGTTGATGGCCGCGGTGCACGAGCGGCGGCGCGAGATCGGTGTGCTGAAGGCCATCGGTGGCCGGGATCGGGACGTGCTTCGGTGGTTCATGCTGGAGGCGATGCTGATCGGGCTGGTGGGGGGGACCGTGGGCAGCCTGCTCGGCGTGGGTATCGCCGACGCCGTGGGTGTGGCGGTCAACCGCTACCTGACCAGCCAGGACCTCGGCGGCGTGGACCTCACCGTGGTGCCGACAGCGATCATCCTCGCCGGCATCGGGGGCGCCACGCTCCTGGCCATGCTGGCGGGCGGCATTCCGGCACTTCTCGCCGCCCGGCTGGGAGCTCGCGAGGCGGTGTCCGCTGAATGAAGCTGGTCACACCAGTGCCACTGCTGGTCCTGGTCCTGGTCCTGGTCCTGGCGCTGGCGTCGTGCGCGGAGCCTTCCACCGCGGCCGGGCATCCCAATGGGAGCTCTTCGCCGGCGCGCGCAGCCTCCGGACCCACGGTCGTCTACGCCGCCGTGGGCGCCAGCGAGACGGTGGGGATCGGTGCCGAGCACCCCACCAGCGACTCCTGGCCCCAGGTCTTCTATCGCACCGCGCTGCCCCAGACCGCGGTCTACTACAACTTCGGGATCCCCGGCGACCTGGCGATGACAGCGACCACCGACCAGGCACCAGAGGCGTTGGGCCAGGAACCCAACCTGGTGACGATCTGGCTCAACGTCAACGACCTGCTGGCCGGGGTCTCGGCTTCCCGGTACGAGGTTTACTTGGGCCAGTTGGTGCATGGCCTGCGGCGCAACGGCGCGGCCACGGTCCTGGTTGCCAATACCCCGCAGCTAGACCGGCTGCCGGCATACCTGGCCTGTCACGGCGGCCCCGTCAACGAAAAGATTCAGTGTTCGACCGCGCCGGCCGCCCAGCTTCCGCCGGCGGCGGTGAACGCGCTGGTTGACCAGTACAACGCCGCCATCGCCCGCGTGGTCATCAAGGAGGGCGCGGTGCTGGTCGACCTGCATGCCCAGGGCGAGGTGCCCGATATTCACCCTGAATTCGTCAGTGGCGACGGGTTCCATCCCAACGCCGCTGGCTATCGGGCGGTCGCCGGCGCCTTTGCGGACGCCTACCGAGCCCGGTCAGTCGCCAGGTGACCGCGCTCAGATCCGCGCCGATTCCCCCAACGCCCGGCAGCCACACGGCTCCGCGGACTCCAGTGACTCGGTAATGGTTTCGACCATGGCCCTGACGCCGGTCATGCCGTCACGAAGGACGTCGAGCACCGAGCGCGCATCGACGGTGGGGGTGGTCGGGTCGCCAGGTGTTCCGGCGTCGGTGTCGGTGACCACCGACAGGTTGAGGTAGCAGAGCCCCAGCTCGCGCGCCAGCGCCACCTCGGGGTACTGCGTCATGTTGACCACCGCCCACCCGGCGCGCGCGAACCATTGGCTCTCGGCCCGGCTGCTGAACCGCGGTCCCTGGATCACCACCACGGTGCCGTCGTCATGGGCGCGGATGCCGTGAGCGCGCGCCGCCTCGCACCCCAGGGCGCGCAGCACCGGGCAGTATGGATCGGCCATCGAAGCGTGCAACACCTGGCCGGTCTCGCTGTAGGTGTCGGCGCGGCCGCTGGTGCGGTCGACGAACTGGTCGCAGATGACGATGTCACCCGGCCTTATCCCCGGTTGCAGGCTGCCGCTCGCGGAGGGCGCGATCACCCGGGTGACGCCCAGCTTCCGCAGCGCCCAGAGGTTGGCGCGATAGGGAACGGTCTGTGGCGGGTGCTCATGCCCGCGGCCGTGCCGCGGGATGAAGGCCACGCCTCTGCCGGCGATCTCGCCCAGGCTGAGCGGCGCGCTGGTGGGGCCGTACGGGGTGTCCATCACCACGTCCACCGCGCCCTCCATCAACGTGTACAGCCCGCTGCCCCCGATTACCCCCACCTCCGCCCGCGCCGCGGCCATCACGCGGTGACCGGCGCCGCGGCACGACGCACCATCCCGGTATCCCGCAGGCGAGCCGAGGCGGCGCTGAAACCCTCCGCCACCTCCCCCTGCTCTCGCGCCCAGGCGAGGTAGTTCCGCAGTCCCTGCGCCAGTTCCATTGACGGTACGTAGCCTCCACCTCCGGCGAGGGTGATGTCGGCCACCAAAGCGCGCATCTCACCAGTGCGGTATTCACCGCCCACCTCGGGTTGGACCGACGGATCCAACTCTGCGCAGAGGGTGCGCGCCAGTTCCAGGATCGAGGTGGGCCGCCCGGAACCGACGTTCACCGGCCTGCCGTCCCAGAGGTCAATGCCCGCAGCGATTAGATTGGCCCGTGCGATGTCCTCGACATACGTCAGGTCGCGAGTCTGCAGGCCATCCTCGTAGACCACCGGTGGAAGCCCGTTGAGGATGCGGGTGACGAAGATCGCGATCACCCCGGTGTAGGGGTTGCGCAGCGACTGCCGCGGTCCGTAGGTGCACGAGTAGCGCAGCGGTACCACCGGCACACCGCTCTGGGCGCCCCAGGCCAGGGCCAGTCGCTCCTGCGCGTATTTGCTTACGGCGTAGACATTCTCGCCCCCGGCGGGGGCGCCCTCGGGGGTGGGGACGGAGGTGGTTGGCCCCCCACAGACCGGGCACTTCACGGCGAAATCGCCGCGTTCCAGCTGGGACGCCGGGCGACCGCCGGGGAACTGCAGGCCGTGCTCCGAGCAGAGCGTTGCACCCTCGCTGTAGACCGCCTGCGAGGAGGCCATGACCACCTTTCGCACCGGCAGGCGTGCGTCGCGGATGCGCTCCACGATTCGCGCCGTGCCGACCGTGTTGACGTCCATGAACTTCGCCACCTCGGGCATGTAGCCGCCGTAGGCCGCCTGGTGGAACACGACGTCGATCCCCTCCAGCGCGCGCGTCACGGCACCGGCGTCGCGAACGTCCCCGAGGAGGAACTCGGCGTCGCGATTGAGGTGGGCAGGCGGACCGTCGTGGGTCTGCGGCTCCAGGTTGTCCAGGATCCGCACCCGCCAGCCGGCGGTCAGCAGCAGGTCCACCACATGGGAGCCGATCAACCCGGCGCCACCGGTGACCAGTGCGTGTTCGCTCATCGCGTAACCGCCAAAACCGCTCCCGCGCCGATTTTCGCGAGGGCCCGGCGGGTGGCGCGCAGGTGGGGCAGCACCGCCGCCGCGGCTGCCAGCGGTGCCAGGTCCTCGACCTCGTCGACATCGAACTGGACCGGGAGTAGGTGCAGCTCCAGCTGCAGCTCGGCCGCCCTCCGCGCGATCTCCGCCGACACGTCCGCGGTGCTCATCTCGACACCGCGAAGGACGTCGTGGTTGCCCCGCATGCCGAAGAGGTAGTAGCCGCCGTCGTGAACTGGGGCCAGCACCAGCTCCGCGCGCCATTCACGGAGTTGCGCCCCCACCTCGGTCATGCGCAGTTGCGGTGAGTCAGAGGCGATCAGCACCGTCGCGGGGTGGCCGTCACGGTGCCGCGCCTCGAACAGCCCGGCCTGCCGCTCCGACCAGCTGCGGCCCACCTGCCGGCGGGTCATCAGCTGGTGGGGACCAAGGGACGGCGGCACCCAGGCACCGGGTGGAATGAACCAGCCGGCGGCGACGCCGCTGTCACGGACATCCGCTGCCAGGTCCTCGAGGAAGCCCGCATAGAGTCGCGCGCTCGCCCCCGCGCCGATGCCGCGGGCCAGGCGCGTCTTTACCTGCCCGGGGACCGGCGGCTTGGCGGCGATGTACAGGCAGTCCGACGTCACCGCGCAGCCGCCGCCGGTGGCGCCGGTTCCCAGTCGCGCAGTCGCCAGAGCGTGCCCAGGATGGCCGCCGCCGCGCCCACGCTGCCGCGCAGCGTCCCACCCACCTTGGAGCGACCCAGCCGAACCCGATAGGTCACGGGGACCTCGACGTAGCGCAACCCCATCCGCGCGGCCTTGGCGGTCATCTCCACCGTCCATCCGTAGGTCATCTCGCTCATCTCCATGCGTATCAGCTCTGACCGCCGGATCGCGCGAAGCGGCCCCGGGTCGGTCACCGCCAGGCGATAGCGGCGCCGGATGATGGCGCTGGCCAGCCGGTTGCCAAGCACCTGCTGCGGGGTCATCGCGCCCCGCTCCCGGCGACCGGCGCCGCGCACTCCGACGCTGAGCTCTGCCGCGCCACTGAGCACGGGGTGAAGGACCGCGGCGAGGTCGCCGGCGTTATCTGCCCCATCGCCGTCGAGTAGAAGAATGATGTCGGCGTTGCCGGCCGCCTCCACCCCGGCACGGCAGGCCCGGCCGTAACCGCGCACCGGCTCGAAGACCACCCTGGCGCCGGCGGCCGCGGCCCGAGCCGCAGTTGCGTCGGTGGAGCCGTTGTCGACCACGATCACGCCGTCCAGGGCGGGCAGGGTTTGGATCAGACGCTGGACCACCCCGCCGATCGCCGGCTCCTCGTCCAGCGCGGGAATCACGGCCACGATGACCGGCGATCGCATGGTCATCCGCGCAGGAACTCGCCGAAGGGCTCGGGGAGGAAGAGGTCGTGGGTCCGCGCCTGGGGGAAGGGCGCCGGCCCCGCGGTGCTGAGCACCACCAGGTGTCCGTCGCCGGCGGCCCGGCTGTAGGCGCGCGCGGCAACCATCCCGGGCGGGCAGGTGGTGGTCCCGGAGACGCGCGCGTCGGGGACCCACCAGGATCCCGGGAGGTGCTCCTGGTTCTGCCGCCGGGTGAACCGCTCCGCGACCAGCGCCGCGGCGCGGCACAGCTGCGGCTCAGACGCGAAGTTGATGGTCAGCACCACCTGCCGGCTGCGCCACACCCCGCGGCGAGCGCGTCCAGACGACGGTGGGGGCCGCCAGCCGTGGTGCGTACCGACGCTGCCCTGCGCCTCGGACACGCTGATCAACGCCCCGTCCTGCGCCACCTCGCGCATGAACGCGCCGAGGTTGGCGTCCTGCTCGTCATCCCCACGGTACATGCGATAGCTCATCGTGGGCCGGCTGGCCCCGAGGTAGTCGACCGACGACTCAAACCCCCAGCCGGTGATCCGCCCGGCACGTACCAGCGAGTCGAGGTGGCGCATCGCCGCCGCGCTGTCAGACCACATTGATAGTCACCCGGTGGAGACCGCTTGAACCCTTGGGAACGATGTCGTCGTAGCTGGTCTCCTGCCAGTCCCCTTTGCCGTCTCGCACCCGGACCACCACGGTATGGCGCCCGGTTGTTGGAGTCGACCAGTTCCAGTCGAAATAGCGCCAGGCATTGCGGCCGAGATCCTCGCGGAGAGAGGCTTCTGACCAGGTCTGGCCGCTGTCGATGCTGACCTGCACCGCGGAGACGCCCCGGGTGCCGCAGAACGCATGCCCGCTGACCGCCACGCCGGTTCCGGCGGCGAGCCGCATGTTCGGGCGCAGGTTGTCGATGCGCGACCAGTTCCGGATCGTGCCCTGCTCGCTCCATCCCTGACGCTGATAGAAGCCGGTGCTGGGAGAGTTGGTCAGGTGGATGCCAGTCAACCACTTCATCTGCTTCTCGCCATAGCGTCCCGGCAGCACGACGCGTGCCGGGAAGCCGTGCCGGTCGGGCAGTGCCTCGCCGTTCATCTGCAGCGCCAGAACCGCGCCCGGCGTACCCAGCTCCTCAATCTTCACAGTGTCGTAGTAGCCATCGATAGCCTTGAGCTCCACGTGTGTCACGCCGGCCTTCACACCCGCGGTGGCGAGCACGTCGCGCATGCTCGGACCACGCCACAACGCGGTGCTCATCAGCGACCCCCCCACCCCGTTGGCGATGCATTCGAGAGTGGCCAGGCTGTCCTGCTGGGGCAGCCGCCGGAGATCGGCCAGTCGCAGCGTGATGGGTCTATCCACCAGCCCGCCGATCGCCAGCTCCCAACGATCGCCATCGACAGTGGGGTCGATGAGGTTCTTGGAAACGACATAGAAGTTCCGGTTGGGGGTGATCGGACCGAGCGCTGATGCGGGGGTCCCATAGCCCTCGTATCCCAGGTTGGACAGCTTCATCAACTGGCGCACCCCCGCCGCGATGCCCGCCCCCCCGACCAGCAGCAGGCCGACAGCCCCGGCCATCCCGCCGAGCAGTCGGCGCCGCCCGGCGTCGAACGCGGCGTCGCTGTGATCGCTGCCGGTGATCGAGGGCATGCCCACCAGCGCCAGCGCTGCCAGGGCGGCGACGCCGGCGCACACGCCAAGGTCGATAACCGACAGCAGGTGCCGGATCGCCAGGGCGCCGCCGCCGTCGTTGGCGTCCTGGACGGGCCAGAAGATCGCCACCAACGCCACCCAGCCGACCAGCAGCAGGCCGACCGTGGCGCGGGCCACGCCCACCCGCCCGACCAGCCTGCGGTAGACCAGGACCGCCACCGCGATGCCCAGTGCCAGCCCGGCCAGAGAGGAGACGAAGACGATCTGCTTGCCGTACGGCCCGAGGGTGGAGAGTAGCTTGCCAAAGAGGCTGGCGGGGATGAAGGGCACCAGCACATCGCTCAGTGCCTCGGGTAGGGAGGGCACGCCCAGCGGAGCCCGCAGCAGCAGGTTGGTGGCATCGAACAAGATGCCGGCGGCGAGGGCCGCGATCAGCAGCCGGAACCCATCCGAACGGCGCGTCTTACGGATCACGTCTGCGGTGACCACAGCTGCACTCCAGCATCCGAAAACAGCAGGCGCCGCCGCTGTGGCAATTCGCGCACGGCGCGGTCGCGGCCGCTGCTGTTGCTGTACCCCGGGGCGCTCCCCTGGGCGTCGACCAGCACAAAGGCCTGTGGCGAGAGATGCGGCAGGAGGTGCAGGGACGCGCGTGACGCCGCCGGCGCGGCCAGGTCGTCATCGAGATCGACCTCCGCCGCCGCGGGCACCAGGGTTAGGGCCTGGCGCGCTGCGGCCTGGCGGTTGACGTCGGAAGCCGCCACGAACTGCAGTACGACGTGCCGGCTGACGCTACCGGTTGCCGCGACCACCACCGCGGCGGCCGCCATCAACGAAGCCGCGACGTAAGCCGGGCGTCGAACCGGCCGGTGCTCGGTCCAAGCCAGGAAGCGGCGCCCGCCCAGGGCCGCGCCGAGGACCAGCGGCAAGGCGAGGGGGAGTGCGTACTGCAACTGTAGGAGCGACTGCGAGTGGTGCCGGCTGAGCACCGCGGCGATGAAAGGTGGCACGGCGAGCAGCGCGAAACCCGGTCGCAGAAGGGGCAGTAGGCCGAGCGCCAGCAGGCTGAGCAGCACCAGCGCGTAGGGTTGCGGCACGGCCAGGGCGGCGGCGACCTGGGGCAGCCGTGCGGTGCGCAGCCAGGCGTAGTAGCTCGCGATGTCGGTGGTCGTGCCGCCTCGGATCAGCGGCATCACCACCAGCAGTACCAGTGTCCCCCAGACGGTCCCCACGGCCATAACCCCGGCTCCCAGCCGGCGCCGGGCGACGGTCCCACCGGCGACCACCAGCAGTGCGCCCACCACCACGACCTGGTAGGCAACGTCCTCCTTGGCCATCAGCGCGACCGCCACCAAGCCCATCGCCAGCCAGCGACGATCGGTCAGCCCGGCCCAGGCGGCGAAGAGCAGCGCCGGCAAGGCCATCAGCTCTGGATGAAAGCTGGACCACGCCGCCTCCTGCAGCGGCGGCGACAGCGGCAGCACGATCGACAGGCCCACCGCCAGCAGGTGGGCGCGGCGTGTTTGCGGCAGGATCGTCCTGGTCGCCAGGTAGGTTGCCGGCACCACCATCCCCAGCGACAGGGCACCGAGCATGGTGAGGGTTGGGGCCCCGGGCCAGACCAACTCCAGCGCCGCCGGGATCACCAGCAGTGGAGAGAAGTGCAGCCCCAGGAAGTTGCCGGCCAGAAACGACGCGTGGAAGACGTGCCCGTTGGTGATTCCCCAGGTCAGCTGCTGGAAGTACGCGGTGTCATAGGCAGGGATACCGAGGCTGCGATGAAGACCGAGGCCCCGCGCCGCGAGCAGCGCAGCCCAGGCCAGGCCGAGCGCAGCGGGCACCAGGGCCAGCGGATGCGTGGCTGCGGCCTGCTGCAGTGCTCGGCCGCGGAAGTGCGCGCCCGGCGCCACGGAGTCCATGCTTAGACCGAAGCCGAAAGGTGGTCGCTGATTCCCTCAGCGTCCGGGCCGGCGTCGGCAGGCCCGCGGTTGGGTGGGGCAGGTAGCCGGCTGAAGGACGGGGAGCCCGGGTCTAAGAGGCTCTTGTGACCAATGTGTGGGTCATGCGGAACGACCTGGGAGGGCGGGTCGGTGACCACCGAAACTGAGCATCGCCAGGGCGATCAGCGGCGCTGCTGAGCGGAAGCCAAAGGCCCGTCGCGTGA
>JBPCPW010000051.1:0-13557 GCA_050998755.1 Candidatus Dormibacteria bacterium | reverse complement strand
ACGCCCGATACGGGCGTCGCCGGCTTCGCCCGCTGCGCGGGGCTGCGCGCCTCCCTCACGCACCTATAGGTGCGCTCGGTCCGGTGCTCACCCGGCTCCTTCGTCTCGAACGTCCATCATCCCAATCGGCGGCGCCCGGATCGGTGGATCCCGGCTTAGAGTTGCCCATGTGCCTCTAAACAGGTCGTTGGCGCCTCTCCTCCTCTGCGTGGGGCTGTCGTTGGTAACCGTATCCTGGATGTTCGGGACTCCGCCTGGATCCGGCCCGGACGAGCCAGCGCATTACATCCGAGCCCTGTCGGTCGGAAGGTTCCAATGGCTTGGCCGACCGACCGAGCAAACTGTGATGCGCGCGGAGAACGGCCTCCAGCTTCAGTTTCTTCATTCAATCACGCGCGTCGTTCAGACTCCACCCCGGCTGGCCGCTCCCAGTTCGTGGTACTGCACCGTGGTCGATCACGAGGTCTCCGCGGCTTGTCTGGACCGCGCCAGCCAATACAATCGCCCTTCCGAACAGGTCTCGTATGTTGGCGCGTACGGGCCGTTCGCCTACCTATTGCCCGGATTGGCCGCTCGGCTTGGCCGCGATCCAACATCAGCGCTGTTGTGGGCCCGGGCCGTGGACGCGGCTCTGAGCTTGGCTCTCATAGCCTGGGCTGTCTGGCTGGTATGGGTCCCCCAGGCCCCCAGCTCACTGCTCGGGCTCGTGGTGGTGACGACCCCGATGGTCCTTTTCACAAGCGCAGTGTTGTCCACCAGTTCCGCCGAGGTCAGCGGCAGCCTCTGCGCTAGCGCCGCCGCGATTCGCTTGTGGCGAGATCCACGCTCGCGGGGCGGCTTGTGGGCAGCCGCTTCGGGCGCGATACTGGTCGGCATATCCCGGCCGTTGGGGGCGGTCTGGGTTCTGTTCGAGGTGCTTGTCCTCATCATTCTGCTCCGTCCGAGTGGCGTAGGTCGGATCCTTGTCGCGCGGCCCCGTCTGATATGCGCGCTGGCGCTACTCGTTGCGGCCGCCGTTTGGATCAACCTGCTCTGGCTCGTCATGTTTCTGCCGCCCGGGAGACGGCCAATCGGACAAGTACTTGCTTTCGTCGGGCCTTCAGTCGGCAGCTTGCCCGTCGCAATCGGCGAGGCAATTGGATATTTTGGATGGCAGGACATACGCATGCCATGGCCGGCTTACGCCGCTTGGGCCTTGTGCTTTGTGATGCTGATCTCGGCAGCCCTAATGCTAGGGCGTCGACGAGAAATCCGCGCGTTGGAGACCGCGCTCGCGCTGGCATCTTTGTCCGTGATCGGGATCGCCGCGGCTGCGGTGATGCCCACTGGTTATACGATTCGCGGTCGCTACATCCTCCCGGCGCTCTTCCCTCTCGGATTGATCGCGGGTGAAGTCTTATATCGGAACAGTGGGCGGTTGGTGGCTGTGGCGAAAGGCAGCATCGCGTCGGCGGTGTCGTGCCTAGCGGCAACGCTTGCTCTCGTGGGTTGGTTCACCGCGGCACACCGGTACGCAGTCGGGACGAGCGGCACGTGGCTGTTTCTTGGGGTCGCCCAATGGCAACCGCCATTGGGCTGGCTCACATGGCTCATAGTCGCAATTTTGGGAGCCGTTTGTATCGGTGCTTCGGGGTTCGCCGACCGCAGGCCCACAACCTATCTGCCAACCACGTGACCCCGCGGCGATTCTTGGTTCTGACGATTGCAGCCGGGTTGCTGTTGCGGTTGTCGTTGGCCGTCATCACGCCGCCGCTTTTCGCTGCGGACGAGGCAGGACATCTCCTTTACATTCATGAAATCGCCATCAACCACGTTCTCCCGGTACAGAGTCATGACGGCATTTGGGCGAACAGCAATGGCGTTGAGGATTTCTATCACACCCCTCTGTACTACGTGCTGATGAGCCCAATATACCGCTTGCTATGGCCATCACATCTCGCGTTGTACGCCATCCGCATGGCGAGTGTCGGGTTCGGGCTCATATCCGTCTTTTTGATTCGACAGATGGTCCGAGAGCATTTTCCCGAATCACCCTGGGCAGCTGAAATTGCGGCCCTATTTGCCGCCTTTCAGCCGGCATTTGTGGCGGTCACATCGGCAGTCAATAACGACTCGCTCTCTCTTCTGATGATGGTGCTCGTTCTTCGCGAACTAGGGCGCCTATCGTCGCGGGGATTCAACGCACGACGTTTGGGGTGGCTGTGTGGACTATTCGCGATCGCGCTCTATGTAAAGGTGTCGGCTCTGGCTCTTCTTCCGGCGTTCCTCGTAGCTGCTTTATTCCTCCCTTTCCCCAGCAGCTGGCGGCACCGACTGCTGGCCGTCGTACCGGCGGCGGTCGGCCTGTTCGCCGTTTTGCCGTGGCTGGTTCTGCGCAACCAGCGGGAGTACGGCTCATTACTTGCGCTGGACATGCACTGGCAGGTTCTCATCGGCCCTCTCTGGGTCCGTATCGCGACCGAATCGTTCTACATGGCCCAGACGTTCTGGTTTGGCCTGGGGCGAACGACCGAGATCCTCAACCCGCTGTGGATGACAATTCCTCTCTCCGCGGTACTGCTTGTGTGTGCACGTCGCGTCTCCTGGCGCTGGCGCTCCTACAACGGTGCCCAGCGGAGCATTCTGGCTGTAAGTCTGATGCCTCTACTTGCAGGCTTCGCTCAGTCCCTCGAATATGGTGTCAACTGGGGTTACTCTCAGGGCAGATACCTGCTCCCGGGCCTGACATTTCTATCCATTGTTTTCGGGATCGGCCTAACCGGATCAACGAACGTAGTACGGATACGCAAGAGAGCCACCGGGCTGCTGGTTACCGCGACCGCCAGTTGGCTCATCTTCGCCGGCCTCTCCGTCATCCCCGGCTTTGCGCGCGTGCGAATCGACCGCTCTGTCGGTGGCTTGCTCAAGCAGACGCCCTACCACGCCGGCGACCTGGACGTCTGGGTGATGCGGAGGACGGCTCCGCTCCGCGCTGAGGATGCGTGTCAGAGCGCCACGCACAGCCCGTTTTCGCGTCCCTGCTAACGTGCGGTCCGAGTTGGGGCGGCGCCTAGGGTTGCCCGTCTAACCTGTCGGCGCAACGGGAGCGCAGAGAGTGACTGGGGATCGACTCGTCGATACCTGCAGGGTCCAGCCGAGGTTGGCCCCCGGCGTCAGCCGAAAAGATCGCGCTGCCGATGCTGGCCAGGGGCGTCCGGGCGACACATCTGGGTGGCCTCGAAGTACGGGTCTGTAGGTGACCCCGCTCAAGGTCTCGCTCACCATGAGCGTGCCGCCAGGACCGAGGTCGAACCCGATATCCCTGCTACGCGCCGGGATAGTTTGGCAGATGGCGGGCGATTCCGGCGCTGCAGGATCCTGGTCCGGCACAAGGGTTGGGTGGAACATGGCCTGCGCCGCCATCTCTACCCACGGCGAATGCCGAGCCTGCAGCTCCTTCCAGGTCACCACCGGGAATGGCGCGCCGAGCGCTTCGGTAGCGCCAACGTAGTCGGCGGGTATGAATTCCGGAAAGAGCTTCTGTGAGAACTGCGCCTGGAGGTCTGCCCCAGGCGCGCGCCGGAACAGGTCTACGAACTGCAGGACACTGCGGCGTGCATCTGCCTCGTGGCGTATCGAGTCCGCCATGGCGTTCACAACGAGGAAGTTGGCGCCCGTGAGGACGACGAGTCCCACCAGCAACGGCCAGCGTGCCAGCCGCCACCGCATGCGTCCGAGCGCGATCGCCGCGACCATGAGGATGAACGGGGCGACCGCGTAGACATACCGCTGCTCGATCGCGTTGGCGTAGGCCCGCTCGACGCCGGTCAGGGTGTAGAAGCTCACCAACGACGCCGACGCGCCGAGAAGGACGACGCGGTTTGGATGTCTCCACAAAGCTCCACTCCGTATCGCGACGCCTGCAGCCCAGTACAGCGGTATGGCCGCGAGCAGCGGCAACTCGAAGACTCCGGTCACGGCGGAGATCAGACCGAGTGCGACGAATCCCGGCAATTGCGGTAGAGCGGCGGGATTGCCCAACACCGACACGCGGTAGTTCCTCGCATACGCGCCGAAAGATAGGAACCAAGTCAGGTAGGCCAGCACCGGGAGGACGAGCGCCAGCGTGGCCCTCTGTGGCCGGGCATTGATGAGGCCGGCGGTCCCGACATAGACCAGATACACAAGGCCCAGTCCGGAGAACATGAGGGAAGCGAGCAGCGCCGCCGAAGCGGCCGCCGTCGACCAGCGCGCCTCCCTCTCCAGCAGGATCAGGGCCAGCAGTCCCGCAGCGGTCGACCCAGCGAAGCTGACCTCCGTCGCCCAGAACATAACGTCGGCACCCTGGCCGAGCACGGCGAAGGTCAGGCACGCTGCGAGGGCCAGCACTGGACCCGCGTGCCGGCGCACAAAGACGAACAGCAGAATGCTTGCGAGGACGTGCGTCAGGATCACTGCGATCACATAGGGCGTGTAGTTGCGGAAGCCGGCGATCGGAAACAACAGCTTGAAGACGAGGACCGTGAGGGTGGACCAATGCTCATTGTTCGGCAGGAAGAGCGCATCCCACGTCCATCCCCGGCGGCTGATGATGAGCCCGAAATCGTCGAATCGGAAGGACATCCCCGGCGTCAGGGAGATGAGCCAGAAGAACACGATCGCGGCGATCAACACTGCCAGCGCGGCCGCGTGTGGCACCGCAACCTCGGCGACTCGCGACGGCTGTTGCCCGCCGCCGGGCAAGTTCCCTCTCAAGTGCGTAAGTCTAGGAAACGGATCCTAGAGTTGTCGAGTAAACGTGGTCGTCGACATCGCCACGTCCTGCTCGGCCGGGGGAGGCATATACATTTACGTCGATGACAGCGCAAGAGCGGGTACCGCTGTCGGGGTGGGGGCGAACGGCCCCGACATTCGCGACGGTGAGCCGACCCGGGACGGCTGAGACCATCCCGGAGCGGCTTCGCGCCGCCGGGCCACGCGGCGTGATCGGTCGCGGGCTGGGCCGGAGCTATGGCGACTCCGCCCAGAACGGCGGCGGCGACGTCGCGGAGCTCACTGGCCTCGACGGGGTGAGCAAGTTCGACCAACAATCTGGGCGCATCACCGTTCAGGCCGGCCTGAGCCTCGATGCGCTGATGCGCCTGGTGGTCCCGATCGGCTGGTTCGTCCCGGTCTCCCCCGGTACTCGCCAGGTGACCGTGGGGGGGGCGGTAGCGGCCGACATCCATGGCAAGAACCACCATGTTGACGGAGGCTTTGGTCGTCATATCGAGGAGATCGACCTCATCGCTCCAGCCGGGCGAGTGACGCTCCGCCCCGACCGCGACCCTGACGCGTTCTGGGCCACGGTGGGCGGGATGGGGCTCACCGGGATCATTGTCGAGGTGACCCTGAGGCTGTCGCCGATCGAGACCTCGAGCATGCGGGTCGACACTGACCGGGCCCCTGACCTCGACTCCGCGATGGCGCTCATGGACGAGGGCGACGCGGCCTACCGATACTCCGTGGCCTGGATCGATTGCATGGCGCGGGGGGCCCACATGGGTCGCGCGGTGTTGACGCGCGGTGACCATGCGACGCTGGACGAACTCAGCGCTTCGGCGCGCCGGACCCCGTTGCGCTTTTCGCCTCGCGCATTACTCAAGGCACCACCGCGGGTGCCCGGGGGGCTGGTGAACAGGATCAGCATGGCCGCGTTCAACGAGACCTGGTATCGCAAGGCCCCCATGCGCCGGCGCGGCCACCTGGAGTCCATCTCGTATTTCTTCCACCCGCTCGATGGCGTGTCGGACTGGAACCGGATGTATGGCCCGCGGGGGTTCCTCCAGTACCAGTTCGCCGTACCGTTCGGTGCTGAGGACGTGGTCCGGCACGCACTCGAGGCGTTCAGCGGCGCCGGGACGCCGTCGTTTCTTGCGGTGCTCAAGAGGTTTGGTGCGGGCACTCCAGCGCCGCTGTCGTTCCCGCAGCCGGGCTGGACCCTGGCGCTGGACATGCCGGCCGGGCTCCCCGGGCTCGGGCCGTTGCTGGATCGCCTTGATGGCCGGGTGGCCGACGCGGGAGGGAGGGTCTACCTGGCCAAGGACTCGCGGATGGGGCCGGATATGCTGGCCCGGATGTATCCGCGACTTGACCAGTGGCGCGAGGTCCAGCATCGCCTTGATCCCAACGGAGCCATGCAATCGGATCTCTCACGACGTCTACGGCTGACGCGATGAATGCCGTTGTGGACATCGAATCCGTCCTCCTGCTCGGGGGCACATCCGATATCGGGGTCGCCACCGCCCGGCGCCTGGTCCAGGAGGGCGCGAGGCGTGTGATCCTCGCGGGGCGCGACCTGGCGACCCTCGAGACACAGGCGGCCGGCCTGCGCCGGGCCGGGGCCGCGGAGGTTGAACCGATGGAATTCGACGCCGACAGCACCGCGGGCCACGCGGACTTCATCCACGAGGTGTTCAGCCGCTTCGGGGACATCGACCTCGCCCTCATCGCCTTCGGCATCCTCGGCGACCAGCACCGTGCGGAGGAGGACGCGGCGGCGGCCATCGACGTCCTACGCACCAACTTCGAGGGCGCGGTATCCGTCGGCGTCCCGCTGGCTCAACACCTGCGCAGTCAGGGCCACGGGCACCTGGTCCTGCTCTCGTCGGTGGCCGCCGAGCGGCCACGCCGAGACAACTTCGTCTACGGCGCGTCCAAAGCCGGGGTTGACGCATTCTTCCAGGGCCTTTCCGACAGCCTCCAGGGGACGGGGGTGCACGTCATGGTGGTCCGCCCGGGTCGGGTCCGGACCAAGATGACCGAGGGCATGGCCGAGATCCCATTCACCACTGACCCCGACCGGGTGGCCGCCGACATCTCTCGCGGCCTGCGCCGCCGGGTCCACACGCTCTACTCGCCGGCGGTGCTGCAACTGGTGATGTTCGGCATGCGCCATCTTCCGCGGCCGCTCTTCCGCAAGGTGGCCGAGCGGGGCTGAGGAGTTCGCGAGCCGCCGGCTGCTAAAATCTGATCAAGTAAGTCGGATTTTGCGGCGAGGGCCCGTGCGCCGCCCGCCGCACCAGAGGAATCGCTTGAGCCAGGCCACCTTCACCGAGCATCTCAGCCCCGCCGCGATCGAGGCTGCCGGCCACCCTGACTGGCTGCGCGACCGCAAGCTCGGCGACCTCAAGACATTCCACGAGTTGCCCGCTCCGGACTCCTCCAAGATGGAGGACTGGCGCCGCACCGACCTCTCGAGCATCGATTTTGCAACGCTCCGGCCGGTCAGCCCGGACCCCTCCGGCCCCGAGCCGGACGCCGCGCTGCGCTCCAACTTCGAGCGCGGTGGAGAGTCGGGCGCGGTGCTGGTGCAGCAGCCCGGGCGCCGGACGGCGGTGGAGGTTCCCGCTGCCCTCTCGGCACAGGGCGTGGTGGTCTCCACGCTCGAGGAGGCCGCCATCAGCCACGGCGACCTGGTCCGAAGGCATCTCGAGCACGAGGTCGTGCCGGCCGCGGCGGGCAAGTTCGCGGCCCTCAATGCCGGCTGGTGGCGCGGCGGCGTGTTTGTGCTGGTTCCCCGTGGCGTGCAGGCGGAGCTTCCGGTCTGGTCCACCGTCGCGGCAGGCGACCGACCCGGCGACGGCCTGGCGACCGTGCTACCCCGCACCCTGGTGGTGGTCGAGGAGGGCGGCTCGCTGGTCTTCACCGACGAGTACAGCTCGGGCACCACCGGCGCGGGCCGCCTCAGCAGCGCGGTCAGCGAGGTGATCCTCGGCGATGGCGCCAGTATCCAGTACCTGGTCCTGCAGCAGTGGCCCGACGATATGACCCACGTGGCCACCCATCGCGTCCACCTCGGTCGTGACGCCCGAGCTGAGTTGGTGGTTGCGGCCACCGGTGCCGCGGTCTCCAAGGTCTACATGGAGGTCGCGATGATGGGGCCGGGAGGGACCGCGCGGATCTCCGGCCTGGTCATCGGCGATGGCCGGCAGCACTTTGACTACCAGTCGCTGCAGGACCATTTTGCCCCCAACTGCCTGAGCGACCTGTTGGTCAAGGGAGCCCTGCGTGACGAGGCCGTGAGCGTCTATTCGGGCCTGATCAAGATTCGCAAAGAGGCGCAGCATTCGGACGCCTACCAGGCCAACCGGAACCTCCTGCTCTCGAGCCGGGCCCGCACCGACTCCATCCCCAAGCTGGAGATCGAGGCCAACGACGTCCGCTGTACGCACGGCGCCACCGTGGGACAGGTCGATGCTGAGCAACTGTTCTACCTGCAGAGCCGAGGGTTCTCCATCAAAGAGGCCCAGGACACCCTGGTCCATGCCTTCTTCCAGCCGGTGATCGACCGGATCGCGCTCCCGCGGGTCCGCGACCAGATCCACGAGGCCATCGATGCCGCCCTCAGGGACCTCGACCCCGGACAGCAGGGCGCGGCGTGATCCGGGTGGCGTCGGTCGCCGAGATCCCGGTGGGAGAGGCCCGTCACTTCGTCATTGACGGGGCGGACGTCGCGGTGGTCAATGCGGGTGAATTCTTCTATGCCATCGACGACATCTGCAGCCACGAACACTTCCATCTGACGGACGGCGACGTGGACGTGGAGAGCAGGACGATCGAGTGCCCCAAGCACGGGTCGGCGTTCGACCTGGAGTCCGGCCGCGCCCTCAGCCTTCCCGCCGTCTTGCCCGTCAAGACCTACGGTGTCAAAGTGGTCGGAGAGGACGTGATGGTGGATGTGCTCGAGCCCTCAACGGACAACGTGGCCCCCGCCGGGGTCTAGGTGGCGGCTGTGACCGAGACCGCCCCGCTCGCCGCCGCCGTGGCCCTGGACACCGCCCGGATCCGCGCCGACTTTCCCATCCTGGATCGCCAGGTTCGTGGCGGCCGCCACCTGGTCTACCTGGACAACGCGGCCTCGAGCCAGAAACCCAACGTGGTCATCGAGGCGCTGACCGATTACTACCGGGGTTACAACGCCAACGTTCACCGCGGGATCCACACCCTCTCCGAGGAGGCGACGGACGAGTACGAGAAGGCCCGGCGCAAGATCCAGGCCTTCATCAACGCCGAAAGCCCAGAGGAGCTGGTCTTCGTCCGCAACACCACCGAGGCGATCAACCTGGTCGCCCACTCGTACGGCGAGCGCATCCGGGAGGGTGACGAGATCGTCCTCTCGGAGATGGAGCACCACTCCAACCTGGTGCCCTGGCAGATGCTCGCCGATCGCCAGGGTGCGCGGCTCAAATTCATCCCGCTGCACGACGACGGCACGCTGGACCTCGATGCGCTCCCCGGGCTGCTCACCGACCGAACCCGGATCGTCGCGCTGAGCCATATGTCGAACGTCCTGGGCACCATCAACCCGGTCGAGCACATCACCCGACTGGCCCATCAGGCGGGTGCCGTGGTTCTGCTGGACGCCGCGCAGTCGGTGCCCCACATGCCCGTCGACGTACAGACAATCGACTGCGACTTTCTGGCCTTCTCCGGCCACAAGATGCTGGGGCCGATGGGGATTGGGGTGCTCTACGGGAAGCGCGCCATCCTGGAGTCGATGCCTCCCTTCCTCGGCGGAGGCAACATGATCATGCAGGTGGAGCTGGAGCACAGCACCTACAACGAATTGCCGGATAGGTTCGAGGCAGGCACCCCGGACGCGGGTGGCGCCATCGCCCTGGGTGTCGCCGTGGACTACCTCGCCAGCGTCGGGATGGAGAACGTCCGCCGCCACGAGCGCGAAATCACCGACTACGCCCTGGAAACCCTCATGGGCATCGAGGACGTCGCCCTGTACGGGCCGAAGTCCGCTGACGCGCGCGGCGGGGTCCTGGCCTTCAACTTCGCCGAGATCCATCCCCACGACCTGGGTACGCTGCTGGACCGCGACGGTGTGGCGATCCGGGCCGGCCACCATTGCTGTCAGCCGCTGATGCGCCGCCTCGGCCAGGTGGCCACGGCGAGGGCCAGTTTCTACCTCTACAACACGCGTGACGAGGTCGACGCCCTGGCCAACGCGCTGGGGAATGCCAAGAGCGTCATGCACGGGAGCCGTTGATCAATGGCATTCCAGTTCGACGACGAACTCTATCGCGAGATCATCCTCGATCATTACCGCAACCCTCGCAACAAGGGGGATCTCGACCCGGCGGACGTGAGGGTCAACGCCAACAACCCGCTCTGCGGTGACGAGGTCACCATCACGGCTCGGATTTCGGCCGACGGACAGACGGTGGAGGCCCTCCATTTCAGCGGCCGCGGCTGCTCCATCAGCCAGGCCTCTGCCTCGATGATGACCGAGCAGGTCGTCGGGCGCCCCGTCCCCGATGCGCTGCGCATCATCAACAAGTTCAAACAGATGATGCTGGCCGACGGTGGGCCGGAGGACCTCGGCGACCTGGAGGCCCTGCAGGGCGTCAAGCAGTACCCGGTGCGGATCAAATGTGCCGTCCTGCCCTGGAACTCGCTGCTCCAGGGCCTCACCGACCGCGCCGGCGATATCACCGGGGCAGAGGCCCACACCCACACAATTTGACGAATGAAGCGAGGAGCTGAAGAACATGGCTGAGACCACCACCAACACCACTGAGAACCTCGGTGCCTACAACGAGGATGCGGGCGATGCCAAGCTGCTTGACAAGGACTTCGTCATGGAGTCGCTCAAGGCGGTCGTGGATCCCGAGATCGGGATCGACCTGGTCAACCTGGGCCTGATCTATGACGTCGCGGTGAATGACAACAACATCACCGTCAAGATGACCCTGACCGGCCCCGGGTGCCCGGTGGGACCGATGCTGCAGAGCCAGGTATACGGCGTCACGGCGGGCCTTCCCGGGGCACGCAACGTGCAGGTCGACCTGGTCTGGACCCCCCCGTGGGACCCGCGCACGATGGCCAGTGAAGAGGCCAAGGACATCCTCGGGATCTGGTAGACATCCTTCGGGTAGACTTTTCCACAGCATGACCATCCGGTCACCCCGCCGTCCGCCGGCGCGGTTCGGCCTTGCGGCCCTTTCTCTCATCGCCCTCAGTGCGTGTACCCCTTTGAGCAAAGGTCCATCCGGCCCCGCGCAGAGCGGCTTCAACGCGCCCAGCACGGTCAAGGGCCTGGTGGCCTTCACACCGCCTGACGGCTCCTCCGAGCTGGACCCGGCCAGGACCGAGGTGGTGGTCCGCCCGATCTCCGACGGGGCGACGCTCAAGTCCGCCACGGTCCAGGCAGCAAACGGCGATCCGGTGTCCGGCGAGCTCCAGGGCGGCGAGTTCCATTTCAAGAACGGCCTGCGTACCGACACCCGATATACGGTGACCGCGGTCGCCTCGGCCAAGGGGCAGGCGGAGCGCACCGAGACCAGCTTGTTCTCAACGGCGACCACCCCGAAGGTCGTCTCCACCAAGCCGATGAGCATCGGCGAGGGACAGTCGGTGGTCGTGGCGCTGGCGCCGGCGGCCGGGGCGATCACCCTTGACGGGCCCGTGAAGGGACAGTTGAGCCCCGACGGCACGCAGGTGACGGTCGTGCCTGACACCTACCATGTGGGTCAGACGTACCGGTTCGGGCTGGTGGCCAGGAACCGCAATGGCGTTGCCGGGTCCCCTCAGAGCCTGGCTTTCAGCACCCTCCCGGCGGCCACCGTGGACTTCTCACCCAACCCCGGTACGCCCAACCTCGGCGTCGCCATCCCGCTGACGATCACCCTGAGCGGCGACGCCACCGACCGTAATGACCTCGTCAGCCGCCTCGCGGTCACGGCAACCGTCAACACCCCGGCGGCGGCGCCGGGCAGCGGTGTTTGTGCGACATATGCCGGCCCGCAGGTCGCCAGCGGCCCCCTGGCCTTCAATGCCAACTGGCTCAGCGCCAACAGGGTGCGCCTGACGCCCAAGACGCCTGACGGCTACTGGCCGGCGAACAGCGCCATCGCGCTCTCCGCCAAGCTCACCGGGTACCACACCGCCGACGGCAGCGCCTACATCCACGATGCCTCGACCAGCTTCGTCACCGGCGACAAGCGGGTTGTCGACGTCGACCTCGCGGGCCAGAACCTGACCGCCTGCAAGAACGGGACCCAGGCCAACCAGTTCCTGATAAGCAGTGGCACCGCCAATGAACATGCCAGCTTTGACGGCACGTTCTACATATATCGCCGCGTTGCCGACGAGGAGATGAAGAGCCCTGAGGGCCCCTTCGCGCCGGCCTACTACGACATCAAGCACGTTCCCTGGACCCAGTACTTCGACGGCGGTGCCGCCCTCCACGGCGCCTGGTGGCACAACAACTTCGGCCACCCGATGAGTCACGGCTGCATCAATCTCCAGACGCCCGCCGATAACACGAGGTGGCCCAATGCCACCCCCCAGGCCGAGTACCTGTGGAATTTCGACAACGTCGGTGACCCGGTCATCGTCCACGGCGTGACACCCGGGCTTACCGCCGCCCAGCAAAAATCCGACTGATCTCGGGCCTGAGGCATAATAGGCGCCGTGGAATACGCGCTGAGAGCCGTCGCGGTCCTGACCATGGCCGTGGTCCTGTTGGTCTTCGGATGGTATTTCTCCTTCGGCACCGACACGCTGCAGCATGACTGGGTGTTCTTCGGGGGCGGGGTCCTGGCGCTGCTCAGCGGTTTCGCCACCCTTGGCTTCCTGGGCATGCTGCTGATGATGCGGAAGGAGTTCGGCAACGACATCACCTCTGACATCGGGTACCCGGAGCTGGTCGTCGCGGCCCCATCGCGAGGCGGGGCCGCCGCCCGTGCCGCCGCCGCCGCCGATTCCGAGGATTCCTCCGACTCGGAGGAGGTCTAGCCCGGTCGGCTTCGCTGACGCCGCGTTCCGGTGTGCGTCTGTTGTGTTTTCCCGAGGCGGGGCGTAGTAGAAGGGTGATGGGGTACCCACAATGACCCTTGCCATGGCCTGGGATGCAGCACCGCCGGTTCGGATGGAGTTGGCGCGCCCGTCGCCCCAGGAGCTCTGCGATCGCTATGCCGACCGGGTCTTTCGCTTCGCGTCCATGGTGGGCCGCGATGCCAACGACGCCGAGGATCTCGCCCAGGACGCCCTGGAGCGGGCCATCCGGGGTCTGCACACCTACGACCCCGCCCGCGGTGAGCTGGAGAGGTGGTTGTTTCGCATCGTGGTCAACGCCGCCCGCGATGCCGGGCGGGTGGCCCGCCGCCGCTAGATGGTGTGGGAGCGCCTGGTCTCGCTGCGTCCCAGCGCCGGGGCCGAGAGCATGGACATAGCGGACGCACTGGCGGATGAGACGATCATGGTCGCCGTACGCTGTCTCAAGGCGCGCGACCGCGCGCTGATCGCCCTACGCTTTGGCGCCGACCTCGACTACGCCACCGTGGGCACCCACATGGGCCTCTCGGCAGCAGCCGCCCAGGTCGCCACCAGCCGCGCGCTGACCCGGCTGCGCCAGCAGCTGGAGCAGACGGAACAGGGATGAGCCCCGACCTCGAGGATCGCCTCCGCGGCCTCAACCCGGCAGCTCCCGAGAACCTGAAAGCCGCGGCCATCAAGGCCGCCGCAGTGAACGAGGAGGAAGGCGCAGATCAGCGGTCGGCGTTTCTTCCGGCCATGGGAGCTGCG
>JBPCPW010000018.1:0-22514 GCA_050998755.1 Candidatus Dormibacteria bacterium | reverse complement strand
CCGAAGCGCCGCGACCGGGACGCTCGAGAAGGAAACGCGGTCACCGCCACAATTCATCCTCGCGAAAAAAGCTCACCCCAACTGGGTAGGGCCCCCCCGCTCAGCGGGGCCACTCCTGTTTCCCGCTAAGCCTAAGGCGCCGGTGGAGTCGGTGCGTGTCGCGTGGCACCTCGGAATGCGAAGTGCTCTCCGGGTGGCGGCAGCAGCCGCCTTGGCGGTCCTGCTGCTTCTTCCCGAATCCGCCTCTCCACGCGGGGTGCTGCTCGAGGGATGGCCCATGTTTCTCAGGACCCCTGCGCGCGAGGCGAGAGTGCCCGCGGTTCCAACCGCCGTTCCAGCGTTGCAATGGTCGCGCCGACTCGGGAGTCCCGTCTATGCCCAGCCGGTAATCTCGGGCGGTCTCGTCTACGTCACGACTTGGGACGGACGGCTCGTCGCGATGGATCGCTACGGCGCCGCCGTCTGGGTGCGGCGATTCGGAGCACGGCACTTCCCGGCCTCGAACGTGTGCGGCCTAACCGACGTCGGCATCGGGGCAAGTCCCGTAGTCGGCCGGATCGGTTCGAGAGCGGTGGTCTGGACGCCCACCCCCCACGGCGACATAGCCGCCCTGGACGCCAACACAGGTGAGCCGATCTGGCAGACGCGAATCACCAACCAACTTGGAGCGTTCGTGTGGAGTTCGCCGCTCCTGTCGGGCGACTCTCTATATGTGGGTATTGCGTCGATCGGTGACTGCCCGGAAGCGACCGGTCGAATTGTCCGGATAGAACCCCGCAATGGCGCGGTCCGGGCGGAATTGTCGCTGGTGCCGCCCAGTTGCGACGGGGCCGGCGTCTGGGGATCCATCTCAGTGATCGACGGAAGGCTCTTCTTGGCGACCGGCAATTCGCTGCACTGCCTGCAGGCTGAACCTTACGCGGAGGCCGTCGTCGAGCTCGATCCAGGGACGCTGCAGATCCGCCAATCCTGGCAGTCCCCGCTGACGGGCTCCGTCCAACACGACCGTGACTTCGGATCGACGCCGGTCCGCTTAACAACGGCGATGTCGGGGCGAAGTCGGGACCTCATTGCCGTCACCAGCAAGGACGGGAACCTCTACCTGCTCGATCGCCGCGCGATCGCCGCGGGCCCGGTGTCGACGATCCACCTAGCCAATCCCGAGGATCGACCGGAGATAGGTGGCGGCTCGATATCGAGCGCCTTCTGGGACGGCAAGACGCTCTTCGCTGCGGGCGGTGCATATGGTGCCGGTCGAACCTGCAAAGGCAGCGTCCTGCGGGTCGGGCCGGAAATGGAGACGCCGCAGTGGAGGGATTGCCTCGACGGCCCCGTCCTCGCGGCCCTGGTGGGCGGACATGGTCGTGTCTTCGTCGCCGGTGGCCGCTCGCTGTATCTCGTTGGCGATGACGGCCGGATCGTGTGGAAGGTCACCTTCGGCTCTGCTATCTACTGTCCACCGACGCTTGCCCAGGGTGGATTTATCATAGCGGATTCCTCGGGCGAGGTTCGGCTCTACTCCTACTGACACACGGTGTCGTGCGACGGACCACTGGAGAATCCGTCCAAGATGCCGTTCGCGATCTGGCGCGCGCAAGGGCTGTTCACGTAGGCGAGGTGACCGATACCTTGCCACGTCACGAGTACGGAGGTCGCGTCCGCCGCATGCATGCGTCCGGCCCACGACGTCGGCGAGAGCGGATCGAGCTCGGCGGACAGAATGGTCACGGACCCCGACCGGACATGTGTGGGTGCGGGCGCCGGGACGCCGGGGCTACGCCACGACAAGCACGGTGCGTTGAGTATGGCGAGTTCCGCGAAATGCGGCGCTGATCTCCGCAGTTCGGAGACATCGTCGATGATCGACTCGACGGTGGACGGCCCGACGTGGTCGCTACAGACCACTGCGTAATACTGCGCCAGCAGATCGGAGTGCCCACCGTGGAGCAGTCGGCCCTCGGCTTGGTCCGACATCTCGAGGAGAAGCCGAGGGTCGCCGTGGGAGGCGGCGTCCAGTGCCGTCTCCAGCCTGGACCAGTTCGCTTTCTCGGCCACCCCGATGCCCAGCGCATAGGTGAGCCGGGCGCCCGACAGCGCGCTAGAGCCGGATCGCATGGGCACGGTCGCCGCAGCCGCGAAGAGGGAGTCGATCCTCGCCGTCGCCCCCGCATCGGCGGCCGGGCACGGGGGTGCGGCGCAACGCGTGAGGAACGCCCCGAGCGCCGCCTCGAGGCTGATCGCCTGACCGTCGGTGAGCTCCTTCAGGCCCATGGTGAGCGGCACCACCCCGTCCAACACAAAGCGGCCGACGCCGGACGGGTATCGCGCGACGTAATCGAGGCCCAGCGCCGTGCCGTACGAGAATCCGAGGAAGTTGACCGTGGGCTCGCCGACAGCCATTCGAACCGCCTCCATGACGTCGGCGGCGGTGGCCGAGCCGGCTCCCTCTCCGCGCGCCGCACCGTTCCTGCAGGCGCGGGCAAAGCCGGTGGACGATTCCACAAAGCCCTTGAGCGCTGCCGGGTCGGCCGTATCGATCACGGTTCCGGCCAATCGTTCCGGGGCGTTGCTCCTTCCGCAGGTTGCGGGGGACGTCTGCCCGGTGCCTGGCGGGTCAAATGTGAGGATCGAGACGTCGTCCAGCCGTCTCAGCTCAGGCGGATCGGACGCGAGGTAGTCCACCGCAGAGCCCCCCGGCCCGCCGGGGTTGAAGAAGACCGTGACCCGTCGGCCTGACCTGATGCGGCGAGGGGGTCGCATCGCCAGCGCGACGTCGTACGTCCCGGTGGCGACCTTGGCCCGATATACGGCGCACATCATCCGCACCGGGCATTGGTGCCATGAAATCCCGCGGGTAGAGACGCTGGAGGCCGTGGCGCAGCTGCTGCACACGAGCAGAACCGCGGCGAGCCAGACTGCCGGAGGGACCACTCGAATAGAGGACACGCGTGTACCTCTGCGCAGTGTTCCGAGGCGGGTCAAAGGAACCTCGTGGCGTCCTGCCATCACCCGCACGGAATTGATCTGAGCATGGCTTGTTCGCCCGGCATTCGGTTACCCGCTCCTCTCGAATAGGTCATCGAAGTGAGCCCATGTCGTGCTGATGGCAAGCTCTGCACCAGTACTTCCAACCTGACGTTCGGGTATGGCTTGACAGTGATTCTTCCGTACGGCGGGCCGCGGCGCCCAGTGGCGGTCCCGATCCCGGAACAGAACGTCGGCATGGTAACCATTCTTCTCCCCCGACAGGTGGCCGAGGCCGTGCCATCGTACCCCTAGACGCCCCGCGCACGGACATCACGCGCGGTCGCTGGTCCTCCATCTCATAAACGACCCTTTCTGAGACGGGTCCTCCACCGGGCGGACAGCGAACCTATCGTTCCGGCCCGGAACCCGTGTCCATAATCAAGGTCTCACGCTCCCGCTGATCCCGGGTTTCTGATACGGTCCGGCGATGGGGCACCTGCTCGGTTACGCCCGCGTCTCAACCGTTGACCAGAACCCCGATCTGCAGCTCGACGCGCTCAAGGCGGCGGGGTGTTACCGGATCTTCGTCGAGCGGGCTAGTGGCGCCCTCGACGAGCGCCGGGAGCTCGTGCGGATCCTCGACCAGCTCCGGCCGGGAGATACCCTGGCGGTCTGGAAACTCGACCGGCTGGGTCGCTCCCTGCGCCACCTCATCGATACAGTCGGGGACCTCGAGGCCCGGGGCATCGGCTTCAGGAGCCTCCGGGAGAGCATCGACACCACCACACCCACCGGCAAGCTCATCTCCCACATCTTTGGCGCCCTCGCGGAGTTCGAGCGGGATCTCATCCGCGAGCGGACGACCGCCGGGCTGGCTGCTGCGCGGGCGCGCGGTCGCGCCGGCGGAAGACCATCGAGCATGACCCCAGAGAAGCTCGCCGTCGCTCGCCAGATGTATGACTCGCGAGAGCACACTGTCGCGACCATCGCCAAGACCGTCGGCGTCAGCCGGGCGTCTCTGTATCGCCACCTCGGTCCAGCTCGGAGCTGACCAGCCCAGCCGGCGGGCCCTTCAGTGAGATGAATGCCGGTTGAGTTCCTGACCGCCGAGCAAGAGGCGCGGTACGGCCGTTTCATCGGCGAGCCGTCGCCACAGCAGCTGATGCGGTACTTCGTCCTCAGCCGCGCGGATCACGATCTCGTCGCGCGACGACGGGGCGCGCACAACCGTCTTGGCATTGCGATACAGCTGGCAACCGTGCGCTTCCTGGGAACGTTCCTTGCTGACCCGGCGGACGTACCGTCTGGCGTGATCGTGTTCATGGCCAGGCAGCTCGATGTCGGCGATGCAACCGACCTCGGCAGATACCAAGACTCGGAGACACGGTGGGACCACGTCGCGGAGATCAAGCGACGGTACGGCTACCGCGATTTCGGCGATCCCCCCGAGCACTTCGCGCTTGTGCGCTGGCTGTACGCGAGAGCGTGGGTTGCAGCAGAGCGTCCGAGCGTGCTGTTCGACCTGACTACCGCGAGGCTTGTGGAACGCAAAGTGCTTCTGCCCGGCGTCAGCGTCCTCTCGCGCCTTGTCGCCCAGGTCCGCGATCGCGCCTCCGCTCGCCTCTGGCGAACGCTCGCGGCATTGCCGGACACTCCTCAGCGGATCCGGCTGGAGGGCCTCCTGACCACTCCTGACGGATCGCGGAGCTCGGCGCTCGACCGACTGCGGCGAGGTCCCACTTCGGTCAGCGCGGCGGGGTTGGTCGCCGCGCTGGATCGGGTCCGCGAGATCCGCGCCCTCGGTGTCAGCCGGATCGGCGTGTCGAGCGTTCCCGCCGGACGCATGGAATCACTGGCGCGTTACGCCATCGCGGCGAGGGCTCAGGCGGTGGCCCGGATGGGGACCGAGCGTCGGCTGGCGACCCTTCTCGCGTTCGCGCTTCGAGTCGAGGTCACCAGCATCGACGACGCCCTCGCCCTTCTCGACGTGCTGATCGGAACCCTTCTCGCCCGCGTCGATCGGGTTGGCCAGCGCGAGCGTCTGCGGTCGCTCCCCGAACTCGACGCGGCCGCCCGGCGGCTCCGTGAGGCCTGCATGGTTCTGCTCGACGGTGACTATCCCGATGTGGCCGCTCTGCGCGCAGCCATCTTCGCCCAGGTCCCATCCCGCGACCTGACCGCGGCCATCGAGGTTGTCGGTGCCCTGACTCGGCCTGAGGAGGATCACCACTACGACGATCTGCTCTCGCGATACTCGCTGGTGCGCCGCTTCCTTCCCGCGCGCTGGACACGATCGCGTTCGCTGCGACAGCGGCCGGGGAACCGGTGCTCGCAGGAATGAAGGCCCTCCGTGACCTCGAGGGCAGTAGGACGGTTCGCGTCGAGGACGTCACGCTCGAGGTGGTCACGGGTGCCTGGCACCCACTTGTCGTCCTGGCGAGCGGGGAGGTCGACCGGCGAGCGTACACCTTCTGCGTCCTCGAGCGGCTGCGTGTGGCGCTTCGGCATCATGACGTATTCGTCCATGGCAGCGAGCGCTTCGGCGACCCCCTCGCCAAGTTGCTGCAGGGGCCAGCCTGGGACGTGGCCCGCCCGTTGGTGTGCCGGACGCTTGACCTTCCGCCCAGTCCCGGCCGCGAGCTGGCCGCGCTGGGTCATCAGCTCGACGTCGCCTATAACGAGACGGCCGGGCGGCTGCACGACAACCACGCGGTTCGCGTCGAGCAGCGGGACGGGCGACCCACCGTTGTGTTGACGGCGCTGGAGCGCGTGGATGAACCAGAAACCCTTGTCTCACTGCGCGACCAGGTCGCATCACTGGTTCCGCGCATCGACCTGCCCGAGCTGCTCCTCGAGGTGGCGGCATGGACCGGGTTCACCGACGAGTTCACCCACGTCAGCGAGGGGACGGCAAGAGTCGAGGACCTCGCCACCAGCGTCTGCGCGGTGCTTATCGGTGAGGCTTGCAACATCGGACTTGAGCCCTTGGTCCGCCCGCAAACCCCGGCCCAGACCCGCGGTCGCCTCGGGTGGGTGGCCCAGAACTATCTCCGTGCCGAGACGCTGACGCGCGCCAACGCGCGCCTCGTGGATCACCAGACAGCAATCCCGCTCGCGCAGACGTGGGGTGGCGGCGATGGCGCCTCGTGCGATGGGCTGCGCTTCGTGGTCCCGGTCCGCACCGTGAACGCCGGGCCCAACCCCCGGTACTTCGGTGTCGGGAGCGGGGTCACCTACATCAACTACACCAGCGACCAATTCACCGGCTTTCACCAAATCGTCGTCCCTGGCACCCTTCGCGACTCGCTGTTCATCCTCGATGGGCTGCTGGAGAAGGAGACCAGCCTGCAACCGGCCGAGCTGATGACGGACACAGCCGGCTACAGCGACATCGTCTTCGGGCTCTTCCGGCTGCTTGGCTTCCAGTTCAGTCCACGGCTGGCCGACCTCGGCGAAGCCCGGCTCTGGCGGATGGACCCGGGCGCTTCGTACGGCGCGCTTCAGGGCGTCGCCCGGAACCGGATCAACGTCGACCTGATCGCGACCAACTGGGACGATCTACTCCGCGTCGCTGGCTCCCTCAAGAGCGGCCGCGTTCGCGCATCTGAGCTCCTCCGCGCACTGCAGGGTGGTGGGCGACCCAGCACCGTCGCTCGCGCTATCTCCGAGCTCGGGCGTGTCGCCAAGACCCTCTACCTACTCGCCTATCTGGACGACGCGGCCTACCGGAGGCGGATCCTCACGCAACTGAACCGCGGCGAGGCTCGCCACAGCCTGGCCCGGGCGGTTTTCCACGGCCAGCGCGGGGAACTACACCAGCGCTACCGCGAGGGCCAGGAGGACCAGCTGAGCGCGCTGGGCCTCGTGGTCAACGCCATCGTGCTATGGAATACCCGGTATATAGAGGCGGCGCTGCAGCACCTGGCACGCGCCGGGCTGCCAGCCGCCGACATCGACATCGAGCGCCTATCCCCCCTGGGCTATGCGCACATCAACATGCTCGGTCGTTACCAGTTCCTGCTTCCGGACGGCGTGCGCCATGGCGAACTGAGGGCTCTCCGCGATCCCGAGCAGGAGGAGAATCTCTTGGTCGCCGGGCTCAGATCGCAGCCAGGGCGTCCTTAACCCGGTTTTCTGTTCCATTGCTACTCAAGGGCCAACCTCGCGGCGCGGCTGCGCCTGGTCGTGATTGACGCCGACGCTGGCAACGTGTCAAGGGACGACGTGGCGGTGCTGCACAGCCAGGGGGCAACGGTGATCTCCTACCTCGATGTTGGATCCTGTGAGCAGTTCCGTAAGTGGTGGACGTCGGCGCGAGGATTACGTCGGCAGCTGCGCCAACCGCGAGGCGGCGGCCCGGGCATTCAGCGCCAGCCGCGCGGATGGATTTTCGCCCTACGCCTCGGACGCCAGCGCCGGCCAGAAGCAGGCCTGCCTCTGGCCGGGCTGATCAGCCGAGGTCAGCCATGAAGCGGCGGACCAGCTCCGCGAACTCGACCGGACGCTCCAGGCTTGGGAGGTGCGCCGTCCCGGGCATGTTGGTCAACTGGGCGCCGGGCACTTGGTCGGCGATCAGGTGGGCCGTTTCCCTGCAGTGCGGCTGGTCGTTTTCACCCATCACCACCAGTACCGGGCACCGGATGTCCGCGAGGTGGTCTGCGGCGGGCCGGTCCGGGTCGAGCTCCTCGGCCTCGCGCCCGGCCGTCGCAGCTTCGAGCAATTGCAGGTTCATCGCCGCCACCGTCGCTCGCACAGCCGAGTCGACGGGGACCGATCGCCCGACGCCGTCCATCCAGATGCGCATCTCGTACTCGTTCGCCAGCGGCAGGTCCCCGGCATCCACCGCGCGATCCACCTCGGCGAACCTGGGCAGCAGGTCTGCGGGGGCGTTGCGGCCGCTCAGCCCGGCGCCGGCCGCGACGATGGCCCGGACACGTTCGCGGGCGGCGAGCGCGCAGTCAAACGCGACGCGGCAGCCAAATGAGGTGCCTACGAGCACCGCGGACGGCATCTCAGCGTGGTCCATCAGGCTCAAGAGCTCAAGGTGCGGCGCGATCGGCCCGGCGGGCACCTCGGACTCCCCGAAACCCGCCTGGTCGTACGCCAGGACCCGGTGGTCGCGGCCGAGATCCTCCAGCAGAGCGTCGTACATGTGCCGGTCGCAGATGCCAGCGTGCAGCATGACGATGTCAGGTCCGGAGCCGCGCAGGTCAGTTGCATACCGTGTCCCGTTCACCGAGATGAGTTGCGTCATCGCCTGACTCTAACCGGCGCAACGAGGTATTCGCTCAGGATTCCTTCGGCATGCATACACAGAATTGTCGTATAATACGAACAAGCGTTTGGTAAGCGCATTGGGGGTAGCCAGGGGGAAGTGGTGGAGAGCATCAGCGATTCAGTCCTTGGTCGGATTCGGAAGCTGCAGCGGCTCAGCCGAAGCAGCAACGAACACGAAGCGGCGCTCGCGGTGGCCAAGATGCAGGGGCTGCTGTTTGCCCACAACCTGTCACTGGAAGCGCTGCGCGACCCATCGGAGTACGTGGAGGAGGGGCGCGAAGTCGGTGGTCGAATGTGGGCCCAGCGGCTCTTTGCGAGCCTCTGCCACAACAACTTTTGTCAGCCCCTTCATGGTCATCCCGGCTACATGGTGGCCGTCGGCCGGCGTGAAAACGTCGCGGCGGTGAACGAGATGTTCGTGTACCTGGTGAGGGAGATTGAGCGTATCGCGACGATCGCCTATCGCGAGTACCGGCGCACCGACCCCTGGCCCGAGGGAGTCAAGGCGTGGAAGGGCGCCTTTCGTAGCGGCGTCGTGGGCGCGATCCACACCCGTCTGCAGGCGCAGCGCGAACGCGACATCCAGAAAGTCTCGACCTCGATGGTTGGCACAGAAGCCGGTACTGTCGTGATCCGCCGCCTCGACCTGGCGCTGCAGGAGGAGGTGGCTCGCCGGTACCCCAACATCCGCCCGGCAAGCAACCGTCGTCGCGCATGGCTCGTCAGCTCATCCGGGTACGAAGCCGGCCAGGCGGCTGGCCGCGACCTATCACTGACGGCGAACCACCGCTTGCTATAGCTGTCCTACTGCTGTGCTACCATGAGTCGGTCCATGGCTCAACGCGAGAAGAGATCTGTGTCGCTGCCGGCCGGACTCGCGCAGCGCATCGATGCCGCCGCTGCTGCAAGCGGAACCACGTTCAGCGCCTGGCTCGCGGACACCGCCGCCCGTCGACTGCGGTTGCAGGAGGGGAGAGCCGCCATCGCCGAGTGGGAGCTGGAGCATGGCGCGCTCACCGTCGAGGAGCTTGCGGATGGGCTGGCGCGGGCTCGCGCCCTGATGGGCCGTGGCGTTCTCAAGCCTGATGGACCCGAGCCGCCATCGGCGTGACGTATGACTCGGGCGCGCTCGTGGCGGCCGAGCGCGGTGACCGGCGGATGTGGGCACTGCATGCCGGGTTTCTTGCCGAAGAGGTCTCTCCGATCGTCTCGGCACCCGTGCTGGCGCAGGCCTGGCGCGGCGGGCCGAGGCAGGCCAACCTGGTCAGGTGCCTGGCGCTGTGCGACGTCGAAGCTATGACTGCCGACCAGGCGCGTCGCGTTGGAGTCCTGGCGGCGGCTGTGGGGCATCGCGACATCGTTGCCCTCACCGTCGTCGAGGGGGCCGCGCGACGCGGCGACGGCATCGTAACTGCGGACACGGGCGATATCACCGACATCGTTCGGGCAGCCCGACTGACGATCATGATCGAGCAGGTCTGATTGTTGTTCAGGATCGGTCGCCTGATGTCTCCCGACCTTCGGCTTCGGTAGGGGACGACACTTCGATGGCGATTGGGGTCACAATCTCGCGTATAAACGTAGCGTCGTAAATTGTATCTTTTACGACGTTACTTGGGTGCGGGCGGCTCTCCGGTGAAGTCGATACAACTATTTACCCTCGTTTATGGCGGATTGCCCGCTGCCGGCCGCATCCTGTACTTGGCGTGGAACAGGTCGACCCCAGTCAGCACCTTGATGTACCTGGCCGAGGATGACCCGGACATAGCTGCCATGAACCGGCAGGCCCTGGAGTCGGACGATCACCACGTGGAGGTCGCTCGCGCCGGCGTCGAGGCGCTCGAGGCCGTGCGGCGGGTCGAACCGGACCTGCTGGTGCTCGACATGCAGATGCCCCGGGCGAGCGGCCTCGAGGTCGTCGAGGAGCTGCGGGCCCACTCTGAGACGGCCGGCCAGCCCGTGGTCATGCTGTCAAATGCTGAGCTCACGACCGAGGAGGAGCATCGCCTGCAGCGCCTCGGCGTGATCGATTTCCTGGCGAAATGGAAGGTCGGGCCAACTCACCTGGTGCGGTGGATAAGGCAGTGGGCGGCTCAGCATCGGCCGCACCGGGGGCCCCGGCACGGGACGGATCTCTAAGGTCGGTCTGCCGGACCCCTCGTAATCATGCGACCCCGTCGACTGCTCGTGGGAGGCGTGAAGCTCCCGCTGGCGTTGACGGAGCTCGGCTTGATCGATGAGTACGAGTTCGTGGTGACTCCCAGGCTTGCGGGCCACGGGCCGACGTTGTTCGCAGGGCTATCGAAGCATGTCGACCTGGAGCTCGTGAGCCGGCTGGAGTTCGGCTCGGGGGCAGTGGCGATGCACTACGTGCCGAAAAGGTAGCCACCGGGGCCTATTCGTCTCCCGCCAGCTCGAACCGTCTCGGGGGTGCGCCGGGGTGCCAGGCCAGCCCCAATCTCTGCTTCCCGAACACGACATAGCCCGCGCTCTGGATGTCAATGGCGAACAGGTGAAAGGGCTCCGGCGGCCGCCATTCGATGCGCGCAAATGTCGCGTCCGAGTAACCGGACCTGGATTCAGCGTCGTCACGCGGGATGGCGCGGCCGTACAGCTTGAAGTCACCCTCGGCACCGTCCCTGTTGGTGGTTGCGGAATGGACGACCACTCTGGCATCCCGCAGCACGTCGAGGGCCTTCATCGACTGCCACATCATCCCGATCATCAGGTCGGGGCCGACGAAGTACGGTTCGACTGGGCTGATTCGGGGTGAGCCGTCGCGGCGCAGCGTGCCCAGCAGCGCGAGCCCCTGGGGTTCGAGCCGCTGTTGGCCCAGGCGGGCAAGCTCGGGTGCCTCCTCAGCGAACTCCTGCCACCGCACGATTCTTCAATCGTAGGGCCTGGCCGATACACTGAAACAGCCATGACCGAGATCCCCCACCCCTCGAACATGACCGACCAGGAGCAGCAGCGCACCCACTACTTCCGCCAGATCGCGGAGCAGCTGGCGCGGATCGGGGACGCGCTCGAGAAGCGCTCCGCGCCGACCGATATCGCTTTGTCGGCGAACATGACGGATCGCGCGCAGCTGCAGACCTTCAACCTGCGCCAGGTGGCCATTCAGCTGGCGCGAACGGCCGATGCGCTTGAAACATCGGCATCGGCTGAGGTGCCGGCAAAAAAGCCGGCCGGCGCGCGCAAGGCCAAGCGGAGCTCCGCCAGCTAGCTCGAGATGCGGCAGCGGCTGTTGGCGGTCGCGGAGGTGTCGGGCTGGATCGCTGTCAGCTTCACCATCTTCCTCGGCCTGCGGATCCTTTCCATCCTCCTGGGCCTGGTCAACCTGGGCGCCTGCACCGACAGCTGTGATGCCGGCCCGCAGGCCCTACCCATCGCGCTCTTCACATTTGGGCTCGGCTGGCTCCCGATGGTGCTGGTTTCCTTCGTGCGCGCGGCACGACGCAGCCGCGAACTGTGGTCGGTGCCGCACGCCATCGTTGTCGTACTGGCCCACGCTGGAGCCATGATCCTGGTGGTACGAATCTTCGCGGAGTTCTCCGACGCCGACACCCGCACCGGGATCCTGGCATCAGGAGCCGCGGTGTTCGATCTCGTGACGGGGGTGCTCCTGCTGCTTGGGGCCAGGCTGGCAGGCGAGGCCACGGCTGCCGGCGGAGAGCCCCAGGCCTAAGCGCGTTCGCTCAGGTGCCGACGTAGGCGGCGAGATGCTGGCCGGTTAGAGTGGAGCGGGCGGCGACGAGGTCGGCGGGGGTGCCCTCGAACACCACTTGCCCGCCCTGGTGGCCAGCGCCCGGGCCGAGGTCGATGATCCAGTCGGCGTGCGCCATGACCCCCTGGTGGTGCTCGATGACGATGACCGATTTGCCGGAGTCGACAAGTTGATCCAGCAGGCCAAGGAGCTGCTCCACGTCGGCCAGGTGCAGGCCGGTGGTCGGCTCGTCAAGGACGTAGGCACCGCCCTTCTCGGCCATGTGGGTGGCCAGCTTGAGCCGCTGCCGCTCGCCGCCCGAAAGCGAAGGCAGCGGCTGGCCGAGGCTGATGTAGCCGAGGCCGACATCCCTGAGGCGGTCGAGGATGGCTTGGGCGGCAGGTGTGCGCGCCTCGCCCTCGCCGAAGAACTCCGCGGCCTCGGCGACTGACATCGCCAGCACTTCGCTGATATCACAGCCGCCGAGGTGGTGTTGCAGTACCGAGGCCTCGAAGCGCTTTCCCTCGCACTCCTCGCAGGTGGTCGCAACCCCCGCCATCATGGCCAGGTCGGTATAGATGACGCCAGCGCCGTTGCAGTTGGGGCAGGCGCCCTGGGAGTTGGCGCTGAACAGCGACTCCTTCACGCCGTTGGCCTTGGCGAAGGCCTTGCGGATGGGTTCGAGCAGCCCGGTGTACGTCGCGGGGTTACTGCGCCGCGACCCGCGGATGGCGCCCTGGTCGATCGACACCACGCCCGCGGCAGCGGGGACCGACCCGTTCACCAGCGAGCTCTTGCCGGAGCCGGCGACGCCGGTGACGACAACCAAAACGCCGAGCGGAATGTCGACGTCCACGTCCTTGAGGTTGTGCGCCGTGGCGCCGCGAATCGCCAGGGTGCCGGTCGGCTTCCGTACCGTCTTCTTGAGGGCGGCCCGGTCCTGAAGGTGACGGCCGGTGAGTGTGCCGCTGGCCCGCAGCCCCTCGACGGTACCCTCGTAGCAGACGGTACCGCCCGCCTGACCGGCGCCGGGCCCGAGGTCGACGACGTGGTCGGCGATCGCGATCGTCTCCGGTTCGTGCTCCACGACGAGCACCGTGTTGCCCTTGTCGCGCAGCTGAAGCAGCAGGTCGTTCATCTTCTGCACGTCATGGGGGTGGAGGCCGATGGTGGGCTCGTCGAAGACATAGGTGACATCGGTCAGCGACGAGCCGAGGTGGCCGATCATCTTGACGCGCTGCGCCTCGCCGCCCGACAGGGTGCTCGACGGCCGCTCTAGCGAGAGGTAGCCCAGGCCGATATCAACGAAGGAGTCCAGGGTCTGCTGCAGCGCTGCGAGCAGCGGCGCGACCGACGCCTCCTTGACGCCGCGGACCCATTCAGCCAGCTCGCTGATCTCCATCGCACACGCATTACCGATGTTCTTCCCGCCGATGCGCGACGAGCGCGCGGCCTCGGCAAGCCGGGTGCCGCCGCACTCGGGACAGGCGGCGAAGGTGGCCGCACGGTCCACGAATGCCCGGATATGCGGCTGCAGCCCTTCGCGGTCCTTGGAGAACATCGACTTCTGCAGCTTCGGGATCAACCCCTCGTAGGTCAGGTTGACGCCTTTGATTTTCACCTTGGTCGGCTCCTTGTGAAGGAAGTCCTGCAGCTCCTTTTTGGTGTACTTGCGGATCGGCTTGTTGGGGTCCAGGAAGCCCGATTCGATGAAGACTCCGGTTGTCCACCAGCTGTCCACCTTGTAGCCGGGGATGGTGATCGCGCCCTCGGCGAGCGACTTGGAGTCGTCGAAGAGTTGGGTGAGGTCGATGTCGGGAACCGTACCCATGCCCTCGCAGCGGGGACACATCCCGCCAAGCCGGTTGAACGACACCGCCTCGGTCTTGCGGGCGCCGCGTTCGACCGTGATCCCACCCCTGGCGCTCACCGAGGGGACGTTGAAGGAGTAGGCGTTGGGCGATCCAATGTGCGGCTTGCCCAGCCGGCTGAACAGGATGCGCAGCATGGCGTTGGCATCGGTCGCGGTGCCTACAGTGGACCGGGGGTTGGCGCCCATCCGCTCCTGGTCGACGATGATCGCGGTCGTCAGCCCCTCGAGGACGTCGACCTCGGGCCGCGCCAGAGTCGGCATGAATCCCTGTACAAAGGCGCTGTAGGTCTCGTTGATCAGCCGCTGCGATTCCGCGGCTATGGTGCCGAAGACCAGCGAACTCTTCCCCGAGCCGGAGACGCCGGTGAACACCGTCAGCCGGCGCTTGGGGATCTCGACGCTGATGTCCTTGAGGTTGTTCTCCCGCGCGCCGTGAACGCGGATCAGGTTCTGCCTGTCCGCGGCTGTGGTCACCGCCGAACGGCTCAGCGCAGCTCCTGGATGCGCACCAGGTTGCCCGCGGGATCGCGGAAGGCGCAGTCGCGAACGCCGTACGGCTGCTCGGTTGGTTCCGCGACGACCTCGGCGCCGCTGGCCTGGAGCCGCTCGAATGCACCGTCGAGGTCCGTGGTGGCCAGGAGCATGACCGCGTAGGTGCCCTTGGCCATCATCTCGGCGACGGTGCGCCGCTCGCCGTCGGTGAAGCCTGGTCCGGGGGTCGGTGGCGCCAGGACGATGGAGGTGCTGGGCTGGGCGGGGGGTCCGACGGTGAGCCAGCGCATGGTGCCCTTGCCCACGTCGAGTCGGACCTCGAAGCCGAGGGCGTCGCGGTAGAAGGCCAGGGAAGCGTCCGGGTCGGTATGAGGCAGGAAACTTGAGTGAATTGTGATGTCCATGGCGGTCATGCTAGCCGTGCCCGATGACCGGCGCTTCTCGATTCCTGACCGGTCTGGTCACCTGTTTGGTAACACAGGCGGGGATCTCCGCCGTCGCGCCGGCTGTCTGGCGCCGGTAGGTGCTGGGCGGCGTACCGACCAGCTCGGTGAAACGAGTGCTGAAGGTGCCAAGTGACGAGCAGCCGACCGCGAAGCAGACGTCGGTGACGCTCATGTCGCCCCGCCGCAGCAGCGCCATCGCACGCTCGATGCGCCGCGTCATGAGGTAGCTGTACGGCGACTCGCCGTAGGCCAGCCGGAATTCCCGGCTCAGGTGCCCGGCCGACATATGCGCGCCGCGAGCCAGCGCCTCGACGTCCAGCGGCTGCGCGTACTCCCGGTCGATCCGGTCGCGGACGCGGCGCAGCCGCGCGAGGTCGCGTAGGTGCTGCGCCGCAGCGGGTGTGCTGGTCACCTGCGAGATCATGCCACGCCAACCTGCCCTATCTCGCGCAGTTTGAAACCCGTTCGTGGGCCACGCAACGTCGCAATATGGTTCGCGGCAGGCTACACTGCCGTCAGCCGGTCATGTCTCCCACACGTCTTCACGACCAGGTCCAGGCCTTCCTCGAGCACTGCGAGATCGATCGCAACCTCGCGTCGGGCACGGTGCGCATGTACGCGCACTACCTCGACGCGTTCCAGGACTGGGCCCACGGCGAGGGCCTGACCGACGCCACCAAGATCGACCCCGAGGTGGCCCGGCGATACCGGCTGCACCTGCACCGCCATGTCTCCCCCGTCACCCGGCGGCCGCTGTCGCACGGAACGCAGAGTTCCTACCTCATCGCGCTGCGATCGCTGCTGCGTTACCTCACGCGGTCAGGCGTGGACGCCATGGCCCCAGACCGCATCGAGTTGGGCAAGGGCGCCGGCCGCAGCCTGAAGTTCCTGGACTCGCACCAGATGGCGCGGTTGCTGGGGGCCATCGACACCACCGACGAGCCGGGAATGCGTGACCGGGCCATCGTCGAGCTGCTGTTCTCCACCGGCCTGCGGGTGTCAGAGCTGGTGTCGCTTGATCGCCACCAGGTCAACCTTGAGAGCCTGGAATTCTCGGTGATGGGCAAGGGTCGTAAGGTGCGGGTGGTCTTTATGACGGACAATGCGGCGGACGCGATTCGCCGCTACCTCGACATGCGCAGGGACCGTTTCAAACCCCTGTTCATTCGATATCGTGGCCAGGTTACAGGAGAGGAGGCGGCCTCGGGGCGCGCCGCCCTGGACGGCGAGGGCTGGCGCCTTTCCCCCCGGTCGGTGGAGCGCCTGGTGGCCAAGTACGTGCGCGAGGCGGGACTGGGAATCAAGGCCACACCGCACACTCTGCGACACTCCTTCGCCACCGACCTGCTCTTCAATGGCGCCGACCTCCGCTCCGTCCAGGAGATGCTGGGTCACGCCAACCTGGCGACGACGCAGATCTACACCCACGTAACCAACCCGCAACTGCGCTCGGTGCACCGGCAGTTCCACTCCGGCAACCGCACCGAGAGGTAGCCGCCGGCTGCAAAGGGCCTCAGGCCCGGGCGTGCCCCCAGCCCTGCGCTGACACGGCCTGGCCCTGTACCCGCGACCGCTCGAAGCAGGCGCTGCAGTAAACCGGCCGCGACTCGCGGGGTTCGAAGGGGACCGTGGTCGGGTTGCCGCAGTCGGCGCAGACGACATCGAACATGCGGCGCTCCGCCTGCGGGGCACTGCGGCGGAGAGAGCGGCAGTTGGGGCATCGCTGCGGCTGGTTCTGGAGGCCCTTCTGTTCGAAGAACACCTGCTCTCCAGCGGTCCAGATGAAGTCTGCCGCACAGTCGCGGCAGCGCAGCGTCATGTCCTCAAAAGCCATGCGTGCACCTCCAGTGCCAACTACCCCTTTCCTCGTCCCAAACGGCCGAGCACCAGACCACCATAGCCTGTCGGCGCACGGGTGGCAAATGACCCCGATCAGCCGGTCAGTCACGCCTTCGTCGGCCTCATCCTGACGGCCGCGAGCAGGGTCTGTGCGCCGAGCAAAAGCAGGTATGCCGCGAAGACCTGGCGCAGCCTTCGCGGCTCGAGGCGGAGTGCTGCGATCGACCCGATAACGGCACCGAGCGCACCTGCGCCGCCCAGTAGCAGGGACAGCCGCAGGTCGAGCGTTCCATGCCGCAGGTGCTCCCAGGCGCCGCTTGCCGCCGTCGGCAGGATGGCGAGTAGCGAGGTGCCCTGGGCGGTGGCCTGCTCGATGCCCAGGGAGAGCACCATGACGGGCACCATGACTCCCCCACCGCCCACCCCAAGCGCCCCGGAAAGGATGCCCACGGCGGCCCCCAGCAGAAGCCCGAGCACCAACTCCATCAGGGGGTGTTGCCGACTAACAACAGGCGTGCCCCGATCGCCAGCATCAGCAGCCCGAAGCCGATCCGAAGGCTTCTCTCGGAGACCCTCTGGGCCAACCTGGCGCCCATTGTCGCCCCCACGACGCCCCCGATGGCGAGCGCCAGCGCGAGGTCGAGGCGGACGTGGGGGTGGCTTCCTTCGATGTAGTACACGACAGCTCCGACCGTGGCCATGGGGATGATCGCTGCCAGCGAGTTGGCCACCGCTTCACGCTGGCCGAGCTTCAGCAACGCCACCATACCGGGGACCAGGACAACGCCCCCGCCGACACCGAGTAGGCCGCTGGTGATGCCGGCGACGAGCCCTATCCCGATGGTCAGGGGAACCCGGCGGCGCGTTTCCTGGTTAGAAGTAGGGCCAGCCACGGCCGCCGGGGGTGACCGCGAACATCTCGCCGTACACGATGAAGTCCGACGGCGAGCCGCCATTGAGGCCGCTGAGGAAATCGTTGACGCTCGCGTTGCACGTGCCCTTGTCGCCCACCATCGCCACCTGCCGTACGCGGTCTGAGCTGTCGCGGGTGAAGTTGAACCTGCCCAGCACGCCGCACTGTCCGGCGTTGTACACGTGTCCAGCCATCAGGTACCCCTGGATCTCACTCAACTTGTGCGGCGGCGTGTACCAGGTGTGCAGCGGGGAGACGTCATAGTTGTCGATCACCCCGCGCAGGTAACTTGGGCCGCAGGGGTTGTCCCCCTGTCCCCACTCCGCGGAGGCGCACTCCGTGTGGCCGCCGTCGCTGGACGAGAAAACCGCGTCGATCAGGCTCTTCTGAAAGAAGATCGCCTGCCCGGTGGTCCCGGCCACCGCGGCATTCTGCTGCGGGGCCTCGCGGTCGTAGCCCAGGTAGACCTGGGATGCGGTGGTGTCTTCGACGTCGTAGAGACCCCCGCCGAGGTGGTAGAGCGCGTACGTCCTGGCCGCCACGATCTGCGCCTCGATGGCGTTTAGCGGCCAACTCGAGGGGACCTCGCCAAGCCCCTGCAGGTACTGCTCGAGGTCAACGTGGTTGATGACCTTGAGCCCGCTGCCGCCATCGACCCAGGCCTCGCCACGGTACTGTGCGCCGCTGCCGCTGACCTTGAAGACGCCCCCGGGGTCGGGCACCAGCCGCAGCGTCCTGGCCGTCTTGCCGTTGCATGCACTGCAGCCGACAGAGCCGTCGCTCCTGCGCGTGAACTGCACCGTCGTGTCTACGCCCACGTGGGCCATGCTGGTGCCGCTGGCGTCGGAGATCGTGGCGCCGTTGAACTTGGCGCTGATATTGCTGCCGGCGGCGTGCAGGTACACGCGCACTGTCTGTGCGGGCACCGGCGTGAGGTTGGCGCCCGAGTAAAAGTTGGTGATGATCTGCGGCCACCGGATCCCGGCCTGGGCCATTCCCAGGGCGCCGTATTGACCCATCCCCACGCCATGTCCGAAGCCATGGCCGCAGAAGCTGACCAGCCCAGCCGGCGCCGCCGGGCAGGTGGTGCCATAGGCCCTTCCTGCGCCCTTGCTCGCGGCGGCCTCGGCGGCCGCCTGCGCCGCGGCCAGCGCAGCCTCGAGTTCCTTCTCCTTGTGCTGGATCCCCAGCAGCGCGTTGAGCGCCGCCCGCTGCTGCTCCTCAAGCGTGGACTGCACCGTTGCCTGGGCATTCACGGCGGTTTCGACGCCGTTGAGCTGCGCCGCGAGCTGCGCCAGGATGGGGTCGAGTTGGGCTTTGAGGTCTTCCGTCTTGACCCTCTGTTTGCTGATCGCCTCGCGCTCCTGGCGGAGCAGCTGGGCCTGGTTGATGTCATTGCGCTCAAGTGCGGTGACATACGCCAGCCGATCAAGAAAGGTGGCAAAGTTCTCCGCGTCGAAGAGATAGACCATCCAATTGGAGGTGCCCTTCTTGTACGAGTCACGGGTTGCGTTCATGAACGCGGCGACGCGCCGATCGTGGCGGGCCTGCAGGTTGTTTTCGCGGCCCTCAAAATCGTGGACCAGGGTGGTCAACGCCGCCGCCTGGGCGATCGCCCCGCTGAGGTCTGCCTGCTTCGCGCCGAGCACGCCTCGCAACTGCGCCAGGGCGACCTGGGCCGCGGCCTGCTGGCTTCCCAGCTGGCTCAGCTGCGACTTCTGATTGGCCTCCTGGGCCTGCAGCTGCTGTAGCTGGTCCTGGTTCGGGTCAGCCGCAGCGGGTAGCGCCGCCGACAGGGGTAGCAGGCACGCCAAACCCACGGCGATTACCCGGCGCCGCGGGGAGGTCAATGCAAGGACGTGGCGAACAGATGTGCGAAAACGCATTGCGGTGCAGGTTCCAACCTATGTAGGCGAGCCGGCGGTGTCAAGTTTCAGCGGTGCCAACTTGGGTGAGGTCAGCCGCGACGGGTGGCCTCGGCGACCACCGCAGCCGCCCCGGCGCCCAGCGAGTCGAGGTCGTAACCGCCCTCCAGCACCCAGGCGCTGCGACCGCCGCAGAGACGTTCCGCGGCGTCCAGGAGGCGGCCAGCCAGCTGCGCGAACCCGGGTGTGGAGACCTCCATCCCCGCCAATGGGTCCTCGGCCGCAGCGTCAAAGCCGGCGCTGACCAGCAGGAGTTCAGGTGCGTATGCGTCCAGGGCGGGGAGCACCGCATCGTCGAAGACTCGGATGTACCCCTCGTCACCGCTACCGGCTGGCATGGGTACGTTGAGCGTGCGGCCCTCGCCCGCGCCACTGCCGCGCTCACTCTCGGCGCCGGTGCCGGGGTAGAGCGGCCACTGATGGGTGGAAATGTAGAGCACGTCGGACCGCTGGTAGAAGATGTCCTGGGTGCCGTTGCCGTGGTGCACGTCGAAGTCCACGATCGCCACGCGCTGCAGGCCGCCGTCAAGGGCGCACTGCGCGGCGGCGGCGACGTTGTTGAAGAGGCAGAATCCCATAGCCTGGGCGCGGGTGGCGTGGTGCCCGGGGGGGCGGCAGAAGCTGAAGGTTGTCGGCGGGTCATCGTCCACGGCGCGCCGGACAGCCTCACACGCCGAGAGCACGGTGGCACATGCCGCCTCGAGCGAGCCAGGTCCGATGTACGTGTCGGCATCAATCCACCCGCCCGCATCGTGGGCCTCCGCGTCCTCGCATCGGCGGAAGATCTCGTCGATCAGCGCTGCATCGTGGAGCCCGGCCAGCGCCGCCCGGGTCGCGGCGGCACCTGGCACCGGCGTCTCCCCGGAGAGATCCAGCGCCAGCACCGAGAGGCCCTTCAGCCGGGGGTCGGCCACCAGCGCGGCCTCGATCGCCGCGATCCGTTCAGGGCTTTCTGGATGGCCCGGCGGGTGGTGCCGGAACGACGAGGGATGTGTGATGACCAAGGGTGAGGTCACCTAATGGCCCTAACCGCCGCCAAGGTCGGCGACCAGTTCCCGCAGGAAGGACTCGACGTCGGTGACCATGCCGATGGTCTGGAAGGATCCCCGGTCGGAGAGCTTGGTCACCACCGATGGCTCGATGTCCACGCACACCGCGCGCACCGACGCCGGCAGCAGGTTCCCCGTCGCGATGCTGTGCAACATGGTGCTGACCATCAGCGCCATCTTGACGTCGGTCTCGTGGATCGCCCGGCGCATCTCCTTCTGGGCCACCACCACGTCGGTGATCACGTCGGGCAGTGGGCCGTCGTCGCGGATCGAGCCCGCCAGCACCATTCGCACGCCTGCCTTGACGGCCTCGTACATCACACCCTCATTGAGAATTCCTTGCTCCACTGCGGCCTTGATAGAGCCCGCGTCGCGCACGCGGTTGATGGCCCGGATGTGGTGCTCGTGGCCGTGCTCCAGGCCCAGCCCGGACATCAGCGAGATGCCCAGCGAGGTGCCGTACATCGCCGATTCAATGTCATGCGCGGCCAGGGCATTGCCGGCGAAGAGGGCCTGCACGTACCCGTTCTTAATCAGCCATGACAGGTGCTTGCCCGCGCCGGTATGAATGATCGCCGGACCGCCGACGAAGATGATCGCGCCGCCCTCCTGGCGTACCGCCTTCATCGAGTCGGCGATGTCCTTGATGATCAGCTTCTTCGGCTTCTCCGCCGAGACCTGCGACTGCATGAAGCCGAAAAGCTCGCGGTCACGCGTGCGCTCCAGCGGCTGCACCCGCACGCCCTGGTAGCCGCACACCACCTGCTGGCCGACCTTCGCCTCGTCGACTGGGATCACGCGGGCCATGCCGTCCTCCACGACAATCCCGCAGTCCATCTCGATGTGGGCGGCCTCGAGCCACTTGCCTCCCAAGCGGACCCAGGTGGGCTGGTTGCTGGTCGAGTAGAACTCGATCGGGAAGACGCCGGCCTTGCGAACCTCCTGCACGCTGGCGTCGGCCTGGTCCACGGCCGTCGCCCCCAGCGGCTGAATGGACTCCAGGATCTCCTGGAGACGGTCTTCGCTAGGCGCCGAGACCGAGAGGCGTGCGTACGACTTCTCGTTCTTCTTCTTGCCGACGCGGAACTCCTCGACGTCGAAGTTCCCGCCCATGTCCATGATCGTGTCCCAGACACGGGGCAACTGCAGGCTGTCGATGATGTGACCCTCCAGGGTCACGACGGCGCGGTGCTCCACGGCGCGAATTCTATTGAGGCGGCGTGCGAATATTGTCGGCGGGGTTCGCATGGGAGACGCAGCGAGAAGTACGGCCGCACCGCGTAGCCTGGTTCGGCCTGCGCCGTCAGACTGGCTCAGGGCATCGCTACGGAGCGCGTCCTCGTGGCCTCTCGCGCTCCTGGCCTTGTCCTCTGTCATCAGCGTGGGCTCGATAGGACGCCGGTCAGTCACCGCGGCGGGCGCGATGACCGCCGTGAGTGTCGGACTCACCCTCCTGTTCATCACAGGCGGGTGGTTGCTGTCATCCCGGAGCTGGATCTCATCCGACGCGGCGGGGCTGCACGTCCACAACGGGCTGTGGACCAAGCACTTCAGGGCGGACGCCGTCAGCCGGCTCATCCTCCTGAGCTCGCGGCGGGTCGGCGTCGAGAGCCACATTGTTGTGGTCGTCGATGGCGATAACCGACGGGCCGGATTGATCGACGCCGCGGGCTATGCGAGCACTGAACTGCTGGGGCTGGGGCGGGAGTTCACGGTCATTCCTGAGGGCTCATGGGATTTCAAGGTGCGTGGCACCGTGCGCGGGACCTTCAGGCACCCGGACGGCCAGGAGTTCTAGCCGCCCATCGGGGAACCGTTCAGTCCAGGGCCGCCTTGATCTGCTTACGCAGGTCGTCGGCGGCCGAATTGGCCGCGTCTTGATAGTCGGATCCGCGGCTGGCGCCGGCTATCGAGCGCGAGGCCGAGATGATGAATGGGTGGCCGAACCCGTCCCCGGCGGCGGCGCGCGCCGCCGCACCGGCGTTTCCCCCCCTGGCCCCCACCCCCACGAACCAGACCGGCCGGCC
>JBPCPW010000046.1:0-24986 GCA_050998755.1 Candidatus Dormibacteria bacterium | reverse complement strand
GAGAAGTGGCGCGCACCACGCGAACGTGGGGATGGCGCGCCAGCAGGCCGATGGCGGTCCCGCCGGCATAGCCGGTGGCACCGATGACAGCAACTGTGGTCCGGGCAGGCATCGCATCAGTATACGGTTTTAGTGCATAAACTTGCAGCCTCGCGAACCCGACGGGCGGGGTCCGGTTAGTTCCTGTCTTTGCGGCTTCGGGGCTTGCGCGGCGCTTCCTCGACGGCGAGGGGACCCCGGGCAACGACGGCCGGGTTGTGAAAACAGGACCGCGCGCCCGTGTGGCAGGCGGGGCCGGCGGGCGCCACCCCCAGGAGCACCGCGTCGCCGTCACAGTCCAGCGTGACGGAGCGAACGACGAGGTGGTTGCCAGAGGTTTCGCCCTTCTCCCACAGCCTCTCGCGGGATCGACTCCAGAACCACGCGTGACCGGTCGAGATGGTGCGGCGGTAGGCCTCGTCGTTCATGTGGGCCACCATCAGGACGGCCCCATCCGCCTCGTCCTGGACCACCGCCGTGACCATGCCGCGGGAGAAATCAGGCTCCGATATAAGCGGCGCGTCCCGGGGTTGGTCCGTGGCCCCTGAGCGCGTGTCTCGGCGCGGGTCGGAAGCGATCATCCCGTAGATGTAGGCATCAGCCGAGCCCGCCAGCCAGGTGCCGCCGCGCACCCGTCCCTCCTGGCGCATCCCGACCTTCTCGGCGACCCTCTGGCTGGCGCGGTTATCCACGTGGGCGCGCAGTTCCAGGCGCCCGAGGCCGATGGTTTGAAACCCGAACTCGACCATCGCAGTGGCAGCCTCCGTCATGTACCCGCGGCCGGCCGCCGCGTCCGCGACCCAGTAGCCGAAGTTGCCCTCGCCCGGGCCGTTATCCGTCCTTCGCAGGTCGATGCCGCCCAGCAGACGCCCCTCAAGGGTGACCGCGAACCCGTACTGCTGTCCCTGCTGCCAAAGGCGCTCGCTCTCGGCGAGGTGGACCAGCGTCGATTCCAGAGTTGAGGACGGCGCCCACAACATCCAGCGCCACAGTTCGGCCCGGGACGCCTCGACCGCCACGCTGATCGCTGGGGCGTGCGCACAGGAGATGGGCTGCAGAACCAGTCGCTCGGTCTCAATGGGGCGGCGCGGCAACGCTGTCATGTTGCCGGCGCCACGGGGCGCACCGGCAGGCGGTGCTCGGCCAGGTAGCGCTTGGTGTCGGCGATGGTGTATTCGCCGAAGTGGAAGATCGAAGCGGCCAGGGCCGCGTCGGCGTGCCCCTCGTCGAGCACCGCTCGGAGGTGCTCGGGCTCACCGGCGCCGCCCGAGGCGATCACCGGCACCCCCACCGCGGCCGCCACCGCGCGGGTGAGCTCAAGGTCGTAACCCTCGCGGGTGCCATCGCGGTCCATGCTCGTCAGCAGGATCTCGCCAGCGCCGCGTTCGACACCCTCCGCGGCCCACTCGACGGCATCCCGGTCGGTGTCGTGGCGGCCGCCGTGGCTGAAGACCGTCCAGCCGTCCGCGCCCTCGCGGCGGCGGGCGTCGATGGCCAGCACGACGCACTGCGACCCGAGCAGCCGGGCGCCTTCGCTGAGCAGCCCGGGGCGGGCCAGGGCGGCGCTGTTGACCGCGGTCTTGTCGGCACCTGACTCCAGCAGGATGCCCATGTCGGCAACGCTGCGGACCCCACCTCCCACGGTCAGGGGAATGAAGACCTGGTCGGCGGTGCTGCGCACCACGTCCAGCAGGATGCGGCGCTCATCTGAGGATGCGGTGATGTCCAGGAAGACCAGCTCGTCGGCGCCGGCCCGGTCGTAGAAAGCCGCAAGCTCCACGGGGTCGCCGGCATCCCGGAGGTCCAGGAACCTGGTGCCCTTGACGACCCTCCCGGCCGTAACGTCGAGGCAGGGCACGACGCGACGCGCCAGGGTCACCCCGCGGCGACCACCGGTTCAGCCGGCTCCGAGTCCCGCCGTGCACCACCGCAGGCGACGACGAAGTTGGCGTAGAGGCGGAGGCCGACGAGGCCGCTCTTCTCGGGGTGGAACTGGGTCCCCGCCACCGACCCGTTGCGGGCAACCACGGTCAGGGTGCGGCCGTAGTCGCAGGTGCCGGTGACCTCGCTACCGCCCTTCTGCTCGGGGTAATAGCTGTGGACGAAATAGAAGTAGCTGCGGTCCGGGATGCCGTCGAAGAGGATGTCCGGGCGCACCTGGCGCACCCGGTTCCAGCCCATGTGGGGAACCTTCCGATCGGCGGTCCCAACCAGCCGCCGCACTGGGCCGGACAATAACCCGAGCCCCTCCGTGTACCCATCCTCATAGCTGCCCGCAAAGAGCATCTGGTAGCCCAGGCAGACCCCGAGCAGGGGCTTGCCCGCACGGGCGAGGTCCACCAGGTGGCGATCCAGGCCGCTGTCCGCGAGCTTCTGACGCGCCGGTGCAAAGGCGCCAACCCCGGGCAGCACCACCCCCGCCGCGGCGGTGATGGTCGCCGGGTCCGCGGTCACCTCGACCTCCGCCCCCGCCGCCTCCAGGCCGCGCCGGACGCTGCGCAGGTTGCCCACGCCGTAGTCCACCACGGCGACCCTCACGTTCACAGCAGCCCCTTGGTCGACGGCACGCCACCACCGCCACGGGCGACCGCCTCGCTCAGTGCCAGGCCGAGGGCCTTGAACATCGACTCCGCGACATGGTGGCGGTCGCGGCCGCGGATGTAGTCGACATGCAGCGTCGCCCCGGCATGGATGCTGAAGGCCCGGAAGAACTCCACCAGGTTCTCGACGGCGTAGCTCCCGGACCGCCCGCGCAGCCTGCCCTGGTCGTTGACCTCGCAGTACGGCCGCTTGCAGAGGTCGATGACCACGCGGGACAGGGCCTCGTCCAGCGGCGCATACGCCGAACCGAAACGGACAATGCCCAGCCGGTCACCCAGCGCCTGGCTGACGGCCTGGCCAAAGACAATGCCGGCGTCCTCGGTCAGGTGGTGCTCATCGATCTCGATATCGCCGCGCCCGGACATCTCCATGGCAAAGCCGGCGTAGCGCGCGACCTGTTCCAGCATGTGGTCGAGGAATGGCAGGCCGGTGTCCACGCGGGTCACCCCGCCGGCGTCCAGCGAGAGGGTGCACTGCAGCTGCGTCTCGCGGCTGTCGCGGCGGATCCTGGCGACCCGTTTCCTGGCGCTGGCAGCCGTTTTGGCTTTGCTCATGTGAACAAGTTAAGAGGTGCTGTCAGCGGCCGCAGCGCCGGCGCGGTCGATCAGCAGCTTCAGGGACCGTTCGTGGGCCACCAACCCTTCAATCCTGGCCATCTCCCGGCCCACCGGCGCGATGTCCCTGGCGGTCTGCCTGCCCAGCCTCACAACTGTGGTCCAGCGGTAGAAGTCGTAGACGCCAAGGGGCGAGGTGAAGCGTGCGGCACCACCGGTGGGCAGGGTGTGGTTGCTTCCCGCCACGTAGTCGCCGATGGCGACCGGCGACCAGGGCTCGGCAAAAACCATGCCCGCGCCCCGGACCTGGGGCAGGTGTTCGTCCACGTCCTCGACCAGCAGCTCCATGTGCTCGGGCGCGAACTCCTCAGCCAGCTCGATTGCCGTCGCGATGTCGGGCAGGACGACCACCACCGCGTGGAGCTCGACGGCCTCCGCGCCGAAGCGGTTCGCCAGCGGGTCACGGGAGAGCCTCCCGGCCACCTCCTCCCCGAGCGCCCGGTCGTCGGTGAACAGCACTGCCCAGGCCTGCGGGTCATGCTCCAGCTGGGAGGCGAGGTCCACCACCACCTGCTCGGCATCGGCGCTGTGGTCGGCGACGATGAGGATCTCGGTGGGACCGGCGAGGCTGTCGATGCCCACAACGCCGAAGACCTGCCGCTTGGCCAGCGTGACGAAGACGTTGCCGGGGCCCGTCACCTTGTCCACCGCGGGGATGCTCTCGGTGCCGTATGCCAATGCTGCGATCGCCTGGGCGCCGCCCACCCGGAAGATCCGGTCAACGCCGGCCACCTGCGCGGCGTAGAGGACCGCGGGGGAGATTGCACCACCCGGTCCGGGCGGCGTGGTCATCAGCACCTGGTCAACGCCTGCCAGGCGAGCCGGGATGGCGTTCATCAGGACGGTGCTGGGATACCTGGCGCGCCCGCCGGGGACGTAGATCCCAACCCGCCGCAGAGGCTGCGGTCGTAGCTCGAGCTCCCCGGACACGATGCTCGTCGGTTTCTGCAGCGCGTGAAATGTCTCGATCCTTGCGGCCGCCGCCTGGATGGCCTCCTCCTGGGCAGCGGGAACGCCGGCCGCGGCACCAAGCCACTCGTCGCGCGACAGCTCCAGGGCGTCGGTCGCTATGCCATCGAATGCCAGCGTCAGGCGCCGGATCGCCGCATCGCCCCCTTCGCGGACCTGGCGAATGATCTCGTCGACCCCGTCGAGGGCGTCGCGGACCTCGTGGCCGAGGCCGTCAGCAAGGCGCTGAAGCGCGGCGGGCGGCAGTTCTGGGAGGCTGAACCGGCGACGTGGCACGCGCCGCCGCCACTCGTCAACCGAGAGGACTGGGACCTCGAGCATCAGGAGCCTGGCCGCCGGACCGCGGCACGAACCCGAGTGACGATGTCCTGCACCGCGTCACCGTGGGTGCGGAGGCTCACCTGGTTGGCGATCAGCCGCGCGGTGCTGCGGCCGACCTCGACCACCTCTCGGAGGTTGTTGGCCTTGAGCGTGTTGCCCGTGGCGCTGAGGTCGACGACGCAATCGGCCAGCCCGGTGAGCGGCCCCAGCTCCACCGAGCCGTAGAGCTTGATCAGCTCGACGTCCTGACCCTGCTGGTCGAAGAAGGCCCTGCTGGCGGCCAGGTACTTGGTGGCGGCACGCATGAATGGCGGCCAGCTCCCCCGGCCGTGGATCGGCGAACCATCGGGCACAGCCATCACCAGGCGGCAGGCGCCAAACGCCAGGTCCAGCAGCTCGTAGTGCACCCGCTCCGTCTCCCAGAGCGCGTCCTTGCCGACAATGCCGAGGTCGGCGGAGCCGTGGTCAACATATACCGGGACGTCCTGCGGCCGCACGGTGATCAGGCGCAGCTCAGGGCCTGCCTCCACGATCAACCGGCGCCCGATTCCAGCGGGGTCAAAGTCAGCCAACCCGGCGCTGCTCAGCAGCGAGAGCGCGCCCGGAAGGAGGTATCCGGTGGGGACGGCGATGGTGATCATGGGCGCACCTCCACCTCAGCGAGACCGTCGCAGAGCAGCGCGCTGCCGATTCCTCGGGCCGCCGCGCGCTCCCCCAACGCCGGCGCGTCCGCCGGCTCGAGGTCCAGGATCGCGACCCCACCCGCGCGCCGCAGCCTGGCCGCGACGGCCGCGGCGGCGGCGGGGTCGTCGGTGTGGCCAACCAGCACGGCTTCCGCGCCGGTCAGCGGGCGCTCGCCATGCAGCAGCGACTGCACGCGGTCCAGGAAGACCACGACCCCGGTGGCAGGTTGCGGGTAGCCGAAGTGCTGCAGAAGGCCGTCGTACCTGCCGCCGGCCGCCAGCGGGATGCCCAGCCCAGGCGCAAAGACCTCGAAGATCACGCCGCTGTAATAGTCGAAGTCACGGACCGCGCCAAGGTCCAGGTTGACCCGCTCCCCTGCCCCGTGGGCCTGCAGCAGGCGGTGCACCTCGGCAAGCTCGGTCAGCGCCGCTGCGGACACCGGGTTGTCCACCATCCGGCCGGCGGCCTCGAGGATCTGCGGGCCGCCTCGGAGGGCAGGAAAACGCAGCAAGAGCTCCTGCTCGGCCGCCCGCAGATCCGTCTGGGCCAGCGCCGCCTCGAGCTCCACCAGGTCGCGGCCGGCGAGGGCGTCCATGACCAGCATGCGCTGCTCATCGCCGAGGCCCTCCATGATCCCGCCGAAGAACCCGACGTGCCCCACCTCCACCTGGAAGTCCTGCACTCCGCAGGCGTTCAGCGCTTCGACCGCCAGCGCCACGACCTCCGCGTCGGCAGCCGGCCCCGGCGCCCCGACCAGTTCCGCCCCGGCCTGCAACCCCTGGCGATTCCGACCCGGCGCGGGGTGGCCCTCGAAGGTCGAACCCAGGTAGCACAACCGCAGGGGCAGCGGAGCACTGCGCAGCTGGCCCGCCACGACGCGGGCCACGGGAACGGTGCGTTCGCCCACCAGTGCCAGCATCCGCCCGTCGGCGTCGGCCATTTTGAACAACCGCCGCACCGCCTCCGGCTGCATGCCCGCCTCCACGGTGCTGAGCAGCTCCACCGCCGGGGTTTCCAGCAGGCGATAGCCCCAACCCGCGAAGCCGCCCAGGATCGTCTGCTCCAGTTCCCGCCGACGTTCGGCCTGGCCCGGCAGGAGGTCGGCGAACCCGGTCGGACGCCCGGCGGCCAGGCCCTCGGAGCGCAGTGTTGGCGGTCTCATTCCTGCTGTTTCACCATCACTTTCATTACTTTAGCTAAGTAAAGAATACAGGGGCCGGCTCCAGGCGGCCAGGGGCGAGCAGGGAACTAGTTGCTAGTCCTTGTCGAGGCCGATGTAGGTGGTGAGGGCCTTGTCCCGAACCCGGTCGGGCATCCGGCCCAGCACCGCCTGGGCCTTCGCGTCGGTGCCCACCAGGTAACGAGCGCGCGGCCGCTTGGCGGTCAGAGCCCGGAGCACAACATCGGCCACCCGCGAGGGTGGGATACCCATCTTCGCGGTCTTCTCGGTCAATGCGCGCAGCTTCGGGATGAACTTGCCGTAGAGCTGCTGGGCTTCAGGCGGTAGGGCCGCGATCTTCTCGTCGAACTCCGTCAGACCCTTGTCCCAGATCGGCGTCGCGATCGAGCCCGGCTCGACGCAGACCACCTCGATGCCCCACGGCTTGAGTTCGATCCGCAGCGCGTGGCACATCGACTGGACCGCCGCCTTGGTCATGGAGTACGGCGCCACGAACGGGACGGAGGTGCGGCCGGAGATGGATCCGGTGCAGACGACGCGCCCGTGGGCGCTGCGGATCAGCGGCAAAAAGGCCTGGGTGGTGGCGATCATCCCGAATACGTTGACCTCGAACATCCCCCGGATCTCCTCCAACGAGGTGAACTCCAATGGACCGCCGCCGGTGATCCCGGCGTTGTTCACCAGGCCCGCGAGGCCATCGCCGCCGACTGCGGCCTGGACCTCGGTGAGGGCCGCGACGATCGACTCGGGTCTGGCCACGTCAATCTTCAGGGCTCGAAGTCCCGGTAATCCGTGCCCGGTCAGCCTCTGGCCATCGGCGTCGTTGCGCACCCCGGCAAAAACCGTGAACCCACTGGTCGCCAGCAGGGTTGCCGTGGCCTCGCCGATTCCCGTGGAAGCGCCGGTGATGACGACGTTGCCGCGATTGCTCACCGCGCGATCCCCTACCTAGTAGTCGGAGTCGGAATCGTCGTCGTCGTCAGCTCCGCCGCTGTCCTCCGCTCCCGGCTCGACCGCGTGCATCCCGTCGAGGTCATCGTCGCCTGATGCCGGCCCTTCGCTATCGTCCCCGTCGTCCATGAGGTCGTCCCCATCGGCGTCCCGCAGGAGCGAATCCTTGGCATAGGCCCGGAACTCCTGCGTCTTGCGCACCGGAAAGCTGGGCACACCGGCGAATTCCTGTGCCTGCTTGGTCTCGCGAATGATGATCCGCACGCCGTTGTCGTCCGCGGTGGCGACCGCGGCGTTGTACTCGTTGCCGCCCGCCATGAACTTGAGAACACGGCGGCCGAGCTTGGCCTCGACGTACCCCGCCAGGGTGCCGCCCGCCTCTTTGACCGCCAGACCGTCCTTGGCCGCGGCCAGGATGACCTGATCGCCCGGGGCCAGCAGAGCGGCGTCGAAGCCCGACTCCAGCGTCACGTGGGCCAGCGCGGTCTTGCCCATCTCCTCGACAAAGAGGTTGACGTCCACGGCCGCCTGGGCCTTGGGCAGTTCCACCTTCTGCTCCATCAATTCCTGGATTCGGCTGGTCTGCTTGATCGCAATCCGGTTCAGCGGGTTGAGCTCGAGGGTCGATTTGAACTGCGCCAGCGCCTCGTCAAGGCGCCCAAGCTCGGTCAGGGCCTTGCCTGTCCGGTTGTTGGTTTCCTCGTCCACGCCAAAACGCTCGAGGATCTGCTGGTTGAGGTCAAGCGCTTCCTGCCACTCTCCGCCGAGCGCGGTGTTGAGGGCTTCTTCGACGAGCTGAGCCCGCGTCTTGACCCTCTCGGGTACTTCGGCCAAAGGACCTCCAGGGGAACTTCTGGGCGCGCACGATCGGGGATCGGCGCAGAGCAAGCGCAAGTATAGCGATGCCTAGCGGCACGGATGAGTAGTTCCTTGAGGATGGCGCGGCCGGCGCCACTGGTCAGATCGGCTGGCGTCCCCGACGCGCGATGCCGGCCACCGCCAGCGCGGCCACCAGCAACCCCGCGCCTAAGCCCACCACGAGGTTGGGGACGGCGGTCCCGGTGTTGGGGGTCCCCCGGCGAGACGAGGTCGATGGCGCCCCCGCGGAGGTGCTGGCGGTGCTGCGCACCGCCCCGCAATCCTCACCCGTGAGGCTCGGTCCCCGATTCTGCTGCAGGAAGATGGGCAGGCTGGTGATCCGTCCCGCCTGGTTCACGGGATCTGGCTGAGTGGTGTCGCCGCTGGCAATCATCACGCAGCCGTGCTCGTCGACCGCGTTGGTGAAGAAGTCGCCCAGCCGGCGGTCCTGCCCCGTGGCCACGCAGGCTGTGCCGCTGTTGCAGATCCCGCCCTGGTGGATGGGGCGGCCGGCAGCGTCCGCGGTCAGCACCTGACGGGTGGCGGGGTCGGTGGCGTTGAGGATGGTCGCGGACATGATCCTGGTGTTGGGGTTCTGGGTGACTCCGTTCAGCTGGTCGCAGTCGGGATCGGTCAGCTTGTCCAGGGCGTACCAGACCACCGAGACCCGGCCCGCACTGCCGGCCTGGACCCACGGCCACTGCACCCGACCGTTCACAGGTGAGGCGATGTCGACGGGACCGGAGAACGCCCAACTGTTCGCCCCTGGCGGCCCGGTGTGGCGCCCGGTGATCAGTTTGATGTGGTTGGGTGCCGGGGTCTGGGCCATGCTGCAACCGCCGGTGGAGTTGGGCACCCGGTCGTTGCTATCCCAGGCGACATAGATGTTCTCGGCGCTGTCGAGGGCGATGCTGGGGGCGCCAAAGGGACTGACCACTGACGTAGGACTGAAGAGCTCCTGGGGAACGAAGGTCCCGCTGCCACCGCTGAATGCGGCGGCAGGATTGCGCAGCACACTGATGCCGATGCCCGTGCTGTTGTCGGGGTGGGTGAAGACGGCCGGCTCGATCAGCGCGCCGGTGGGGTCGAGGTGGTCGTAGTAGAGCTTGTTGAAGCCACTGAAGGTCCCCCCGCGGTACGCGCCGAAGTCCTGGACGCCGCCGAACACCGGCTGGTTGGGGCAGCTCAGGGCGCCGCCGGCAAAGACGCCGCGGAAGATCACGTGGCCGCCGTTGAGAGAGTTGCCCGGCCCGGTCGCGGCGTCGGTCGCCAGGTACACCTCGCCGGCCCTGCCGCCTGCCAACCACGGTCGGTCCCCCTCGTGGCAGTTGGTCGTGCCGACCCAGTTGTGGCCGCCGTCGCTGGAGCCGAAGAGGCTCTGGTTGACCAGGTCGATCCCGGCGTTGTACACGTTTCCGGCCTCGTCGAAGGTCAGGTCAGGGTCACTGAACCCGGTGAACGCGGGACTCAGGTCGCTGGACTGCCAGGTCTTCCCGTGGTCCTTGGATGTCCAGATCCAGACATGGTTGGAATAGCACTCAGGGGGCACGCGGCTGGGGTTGGGACAGACGAAGCCGGCGGTGCTGACCAGGCCCGGCGCGAATGACCGGTCGATATGCGTGGTGCCCTCATGGGATGTGTAGATGAGGTCGTTGCCGACCGCGCTGTAGGCCACCAGCGGTTCCCCGCCGGCCTTGGCCGGGTCCACGAAGACGGGCGCGGCGAAGCCGATCGTGACGGGGTCGGACGCCACCGCCGGTGACCCTGGAATCGAGGCCGCGACGGCTCCCGAACACGCCATGGTGACGGCGGCCAGGCTCAGCCCCAGGCGGCGGAATTCAGCCTTCAATCCCTTCATCCATAACTCCATCCTCCACGGTCAAACGCCAGTGGCCCCCCTTCAGACTATCCGCGCGCGATCCTAACCGCAAAGCCCGGCCTTCGCAGCCTGCAGTTCCGGCATGTTATAAGGGGATCGAACCCAAACACGTGTCCGGTCGTCGGCCGGTGGAGGAAAGTTGCAAGTTAGAACGATGCGCACGCTGGCCGTGGCCGGTGCCGCCTTCATGGGACTCGCCGCCTGCGGCGGTGGTTCCACGGGAGGCACAGCAAACAAGGGAACCATCAAGATCGGTATCGACCTGCCCCTGTCGGGCAACGAGACCAGCAACGGAGTGCCCACCAAGAACGGTGCCCTATTCGCCATCAAGCAGGCGAATGACAAGGGTGGCGTCGAGGGCTACAAGATCGACGCTGTCGTCCTGGACGACGCGGTCAACGGCGTCCACGACCCGGCGCAGGGCGCCAAGAACGTCCAGCAGTTCGTCGCTGACACCGGCGTCCTGGCAATGGTCGGGCCGTTCAACTCGAACGTGGCACGGGCCGAGATGCCCATCGCCAGCACGGCGAACCTGCCCATGATCAGCCCATCTAATACCGGGGAGTGCCTGACCCAGACCCACGACTACTGCAAGAACAACGAGCCCACCAGCCTGCACCCCGGCGGCAAAACCAACTACTTCCGCGTGTGCACGACGGACAACATCCAGGGCCCGGCCCTGGCTGACTACGCCAGCAAGACGCTGAAGAAGTCCAAGGCCTACGTGCTGAACGACGGCGAGACCTACGGAAAGGGCCTCGCGGACAACTTCGTCAAGCAGTTCACCAAGGATGGCGGCACGGTGGCCGGAGACGAGCACTTCGACGCCAAGAGCACCGATGACTTCAAGTCCTTTTTGAACAAGGCCAAGGCCGCCAACGTCGACCTGCTGTTCTTCGGCGGTACCGACACCAACAAGGCCGGGATCATCCGGAGCCAGATGAAGGGCATCCTGGACGTCCCCTACATGGGTGGTGACGGGATCCAGACCGACCAGTTCCTCAAGGACGCGGCCGCCAACGCGGACAACTCCTACGCCAGCGTCGCCGCTGTCAACGCGGACAAGCTGCCGGCAGCCAAGTCCTTCCTTGACGGCTTCAAGGCCTTCAAGTCGCTGAGCACCACCGATTACGGTGCATACACCGCCAACGCCTACGATGCGACCAACATCATCATCTCGGCGATCGGCTCGGCGATCAAGGCCAACAACGGCAACGTCCCCGACCGCGAGGCGGTCCGCAAGGCCATCGGCTCGGTGGATTACAACGGCGCCATCGGCCACACCACCTTTGACACCAACGGTGACACGTCGAACAAGATCATCAGCTTCTACCAGGTGACTGGTGGCAAGTGGGCGTTCGTCGACCAGATCACCTTCAGCGGGTAGTCAAACCCAGATCCCTGGAGGGAGGCGCTTCGGCGCCTCCCTCCTTTTTTTGCCCGGCGGGCCCCCGCTGGCAAGGGCGGGCTTACCTGAAACCGCGTTTCGTTCTATCCTGAGCGGCTAATGCTGGTTTCCCTCCACGCGGTCGCCGGAATCAACCTCGATCCCAGGTACTTTGGCGAGCAGCTGGTGCTCGGCATCTCGATCGGCGCGATCTATGCGCTGATCGCGCTTGGTTACACCATGGTTTACGGCATCGTCGAGCTGATCAACTTCGCCCATGGCGACGTCTTCACTGTCGGCGCCTTCTTCTCCTACTTCGCGATCACCATCATTGGTGCCGGGCGCTTCAACGGCCTGGCGCTGATCCCCCTACTGTTCATCGTGTTCGTCCTGACGATGATCTTCAACGGACTCCTGGGCGCCACCATCGAGCGCGTGGCCTACCGGCGGCTGCGCAACTCGCCCCGCCTGACCCCCCTGATCACCGCCGTCGGAATGAGCTTCCTCCTCGAGGGCATCATGTACGTGATCCCTGACACGCCGCTCACGCCCACGGGGATCGGGCCCAACTTCAAGCACTACCCGGAGCTGCTCCCCCAGAACAGCTGGAGCGTCCTAGGCGTGTCGGTCAACGCCAAGGAGGTCATCGTCGTCGCCATCGCCCTTGGGCTGATGCTGGCGCTGCAGCGCTTCATCGCCGGCACCCGGCTGGGCAAGGCGATGCGGGCGACGGCCCAGGACCGCGACGCCGCTCAGCTGATGGGGGTGAATATCGACCGCACCATCGCCCTGACATTCTTCATCGGCTCAGCCCTGGCGGGGGCCGGCGGCATCATCTACGGCCTCTACTACAACAGCATCTACTTCACGCTGGGCTTCCGCACCGGGATCATCGCCTTCACCGCCGCCGTGCTGGGGGGCATCGGCAACATCGCGGGTGCCGCGGTTGGCGGCTTCATGATTGGCATCGTGTTCACCATGGCCTCGGGTTACCTCGCCCAGGAGTGGAGTGACGTGGTGATCTTCAGCGTGCTGATCCTCGTCCTGGTCTTCAAGCCGACCGGCCTGCTGGGCGCCCACACGGCGGACAAGGCATGAGCGACAGGCTGACGATTCGCGGTCGCGAGCTCCCGATCCCGGCCAGGGCGGCGCGGCTGGGCGCAATAGTCGTTGGGATCCTGTTCTTACTCGCGCTGCCCAGCCTACTGGGCTCGGTTGACGTCAGCCGGATCGCCGATGCCGGGGTCTTCATCCTGCTGGCCTTGGGGCTCAACATCGTCATCGGCTATGCCGGCCTGCTGGACCTAGGCTACGCGGCGTTCTTCGCGATCGGCGCCTACACCTATGCCATCCTGGCCAGCAGCCACTTCAACATCCACATCGCCTTCTGGCCGCTGCTGATCATCGCGGCCCTCGTCGCCGGGCTCTTCGGTGTAGTCCTCGGGGCCCCCACGCTTCGACTCCGCGGCGACTACCTGGCAATCGTGACGCTGGGGTTTGGCGAGATCGTCCCCCGGGTGGTGCTCAACCTCGAGGGGCTGACCGGCGGCGTCAACGGGCTGTCGGCCCTGGACCAGCCCAAGATCCCAGCCATCGGACCCTTTGCCGCGATCACCTTCGGCTACAACCCCATCCCCTACTACTACACGATCCTGGGCGTGATCATCGTCAGCATCGTCCTGATCCGAAACCTGCAGTTCTCGCGCCTGGGCCGCGCCTGGCAGGCCATCCGCGAGGACGAACTGGCCGCCGCCAGCATGGGAATCAACACCGTCACCACCAAGCTGATGGCCTTCGCCATGGGGGCGTCCTTCAGCGGTTTCGGGGGCTGCTTCTACGCCAGCAAGCTGGCCCTGGTGACGCCGGAGGCCTTTGGGTTCGTGGTCAGTGTGACCATCCTCTGCATGGTGGTACTCGGCGGCATGGGCAACATTGCCGGGGTGATCATCGGCGCGGGGGCGATCTACGCGCTGACGACCTACGTGTTGATCCAGCTCCCCGCCTGGATGCAGGGTGTCTCAGATGCCACCGGCCTGACCTTCATCACCCAGATCGACTTCACCAAGTACAACTTCATCATCTTCGGATTACTCCTGATCACCTTCATGCTTCTGCGCCCACAGGGGCTGTTGCCCAGCCGCGTCCGCAAGGCCGAGTTGAAGGGCGGAGGGGTGACCGGCGCGATGGGCGCAACCCCTGAGACCGTGTCCCCCGGTGAGGCCAGCGACGTCTGATGAGCCAGGCCGCCACCGTCACCGCCGAGCCCACGGGCACAACGCAGGCCGAGGTGATCCTCGCCGTGCGTGGGGTGAGCAAGGTCTTCGGCGGCCTCAAGGCGGTGGACAGCGTCAGCTTCGAGGTCAAGAAGGGACAGGTCTTCACCATGATCGGCCCCAACGGGGCGGGCAAGACGACCCTCTTCAACATCCTGACCGGCGTCTATCGGCCGACGAGCGGAGAGATCGTGTTCGAAGGGCAGTCGATCGGGGGCCAGCCGCCGCACAAGGTGACCAAGCTGGGCATCGCTCGCACTTTCCAGAACATCCGCCTCTTCGGGTATCTGCCGGCGGTCGAAAACGTGATGGTGGGCCGCCACTGCCGGATGCACGCCAAGCTCTGGGACTCGATGTTCACCACGCCGCTGGCCAGGCGCGAGGAGCGGGAGGTCCGGGCGCGGGCCATGGAGATGATGGAGTTCGTCGGCGTGGCACGGTTTGCCGAGGACCTGGCCCGCAACCTCTCCTACGGCGACCAGCGCCGCCTGGAGATCGCCAGGGCCCTGGCCAGCGATCCTCACCTGCTGCTGCTCGACGAACCCGCGGCGGGGCTCAACCCGGCAGAGAAGGCCGGCCTGGGCCAGCTGATCCACCAGATCCGCGATCGCGGCACCACCGTCTTTTTGATCGAGCACGACATGAAGGTGGTGATGGGGATCTCAGATGAGATCGTCGTCCTGGACCACGGGGCCAAGATCGCCGAGGGGGCCCCGGCGGTGGTGCGGGCCGATCGCCAGGTGATCGAGGCCTACTTGGGCAAAGGCGCATGAAGATGCGCCGCGTTGCGAAAGGCGCATGAGGTAATGGCGCCGCTCCTCGAGGTCGAGCAGATCGAGGTCTTCTACGGTCGCGTACAGGCGCTGCGAGGTGTGAGCCTGTCGGTTGAAGAGGGCGAGGTCGTCACCCTGATCGGGTCCAACGGGGCGGGCAAGACCACCACCCTGCGCACCATCTCGGGGCTGATCAAGCCGGCCACGGGCACGGTCAAGCTGGCGGGTGAGGTGATCAGTGGGCTGAGCGCGCCCACCATCGTCGCCCGGGGGATCGGGCACTCGCCAGAGGGACGTCACGTGTTCCCGCGGATGACGGTGAGGAACAACCTCGAACTCGGTGCCTACCTGCGCAAGGACAACCAGGTCCGCAAGGACATGGACCGGGTCTTCACCTACTTCCCGCGCCTCAAGGAACGCGAGGGACAGCTGGCGGGGACGCTGTCGGGCGGGGAACAGCAGATGCTGGCGATGGGCCGGGCGATGATGACGCGACCCAAGGTCCTGCTGCTGGACGAGCCCTCGCTGGGGCTGTCCCCGGTGCTGGTGGAGACGATATTCCAGGTCATCGACGAGCTGCACAAGGAGGGCACCACGATATTGCTGATCGAGCAGAACGCCCTGCTTGCGCTGCGCACCGCGAGCCGCGGCTACGTCATGGAGACCGGCGTGGTGGTCAAGACCGACAATGCCAAGGCGCTGCTGGAGTCCGATGACGTGAAGCGGGCGTACCTCGGAATCTGACGCTCCTAGCGTGATCAGACTCCAACATGACTCGACAGGTAGGGCCCCCGGCGGGGACTGACCTCCGCAGACCCCTGGATCTCCGCAGCGAATTCGGGACATGGAGACAGCGAGACCCCTGACGGTAGCCCGGCCGAAGGGTAACAGGCGTCGTACGTCCTCGTCGTGGACGTCGTGACCGTCGCGGCGGAGCTGGTCCACGCGGCGTCCTGGTAGCGGGTGTTCCACAGGACGATGGCGTTGACGACCAGGCCGAGGGCGCCGAGTTGATCTTCTTAGCCCTCACGGTTGCGCCGGCTCAGTTGTCCGCGCTGGCCGTGGAAGACGGCCCGGGCCAGCGCCTGACGCTCTCGGCCCGGCCGCTCCTGACGTCAGGCTGGGGTACACCCGCCCCGACAGTTGTACGCGGCGGCTGAGCCCGGGTTGGCCTGCTCGATCGCCGCGCAGCAGCCGCGCATCGGTGCGGATCCCGTTCCGGTGCGCGGCAGGCAAGCCGCGATCACAGCGAACAGCGACCGTCGGCCGGTTTGCTCCCGCCACCGCCGTCAGACCCGGCCGTCGGGGGATCTCGTACACGACCTCAGGAGGAGGTCACCTGACGGTCCAACTCAGTCCCAGCCTTGCGCGTCCTCGAGGGTGATGAACCCGTCGTGGTCGGTGTCGTAGCGGTCGAACTGCTCCCGGATCAGGATCGGGGCTTCCGCCCGGGAGAGCTTGCCGTCGCCGTCGGCGTCGAAGTCCGCGAGGACCTTCTTGAAGTTCGCGATCATGGCGTTGCGCTCGCCAGCGCTCTGCTGCTTGATGTGCGCGAACGGGTCGGGCTCTTCGACGAGGGACGCGCTGGGGCTGTTGGAGGAGAAGAAGGTGATCAACTTGTTGCGGCCGGTGCCCAGGGTGGTGACGTTGTGCGCTGTGTTCGGCGGGACTCGGACCAGCGCAGGTCCCTTCATGGTCAGGACTTCGCCGTCGACGGTGAACGCGACCTCACCCTCCAGCAGTACGAAGATCTCCTCGACCGGGTGGACGTGCATGCCGGGACCGACGCCGGGGCCGGTTTCTGCGACCTGGACGGTGGCGCTGTCCCAGCCATAGTGCTTGCCCTCCATCTCGACGAAGTGGTCGCCGCTGCGGACGTCCCAGTAGTTGAACAGGGACTGGTTCTGCAGCACGAACGGCAGCCCGAGGCTGAAGGCGTTCCCTGGGGTCACCTCGGACTGCCTGCGCGGGCCTGTGCTCCCCGGTGTCATGCGCAGTAACGTAGCTCCGCATTGCTCCTCAGTCAAGAAGCGTTGTGATTACTGCTGACGTTCTGAGAAAGCGCCACCCCTAAGAGTTCCGTGATTCTGTCACCCATGAATGGAGACACGATCATGTTGACCACCACTGAGCAGCGCAGGCTCATCGTCCTCAATCACCTGGCCGCGGGCGCCCTGACCAACCAGGGGCCGCGGAACTCCTGGGTATGTCGGTGCGCCAGGTCCAGCGACTCCATGCCGACTACCCACGGAGCCGCGGCGCGTGGTCGAACTGGCCACCGACAAGTACGCCGGGTTCAACCAGCAGCACCTGACCGAGATGCTGAGCGAGCACGAGGGACTGGACCTCTCGCGGCCCACGGTGCATCGCATCCTTACCCGGGCTGGCGTGGCCGTTCCCAGGAAGCGGCGTCCGCCCAAGCACCGGCAGCGCCGCGACCGCTACGCCCGTGAGGGGATGCTCCTGCAGCTCGACGCCAGCCGCCACGACTGGTCGGAAGCTGTACCTTCTAACGGGTGGGGCTGGTGGCGGGCGGCGCGGCTCCCTGGATCGCTCCCTCCCCCAGGCCCCACTGGTTGAGCAGGCGCTGGTAGGTGCCGTTCTTCTGGAGCCGTGCCAGGGCCGCGCTGACCGCGTCGCGGATGGCGTCGCCGCCCGGCGGAAACACGTAGTCGATGACCGTGACCGGCGCGTGGTGGGGCACGACACGCGTGCCCGGGGTGGTCTTGCCCAGTAGCACCGCCGCAGGGTAATCATCGATCAGGCCGTCCAGCCTGCCCGCGCCAACGTCCCGGGCGGCGGCGACATCGTCGCCTGCGGCCACCAGCTGCACCTTGCGGTCGTGGCACGCGCCGTCGTTGACCTTGACCAGCTCCAGCTCACCCTCGCTGCCCGGCGCGGCGCCCACCCTGAGGCCGCAGAGACTGCTGCTGCCCTTGACCTTTCGGTTCGCACTGCTCACCAGCAGCGCCTGGCCGCTGGCGAAGTACGGCAGCAGCGGCAGCCCGGCGGAGACGGCCACCTGCACCGGCTGATTGACCCCCACGTCGTACCGGCGGTCCTGTGGCGTGAGGCCCGGGATGATGCTCGGATCGTCGATGTTGAGCACCGTCAGCTTCAGCTTCAGCTGACTGGCTATCGCCCCGGCAAGGTCGATGTCAAAACCCGCGGCGTGACCGCTGCTGTCGACATATGACTGCGGGGCGAAGTGGTAGTCGGCCCCGATGGTCAGATGGCCGGCGGTGACCAGCCCGGGCGGTGCCGGGATCGGGCTGCGGGCCAAGGAAGGCTGTGGCGTGGCCCCCGGCAGGACGTTGTTACCCGCGGTCGAGCCGCACCCAGCCAGTGCCAGGGCCGCGGCAAGCGGCAGCAGCTTCAACGACTGAGTAGGGCGCTGGCGATCAGCGCGGCGACCAGTACCAGGCCCACCGAGTACTCAGCCAGGATGTTCCGCGTCAGGGTCCCCTCGAAGAGGTGGCGAGCGAGATCGCGATTGACATACCAGGCGACCAGCAGGATCCCGGCCAGGCGGCTGTTGTCAACGAACTGCAGAGAGATCATCGCGAACGCCACCGTGGTGACGATCTGGGCCACGATCAGGGACGCCACGACCGCGCGGGCCTGTTCGGTGGAGACGCGGCCCAACAGCTCATATGCGGCGAGGCCGGTGCCGGCGAAGATTCCTGCCAGGCGAAGCGGGACGGAGATCGTCCCCACCAGGATCGACAGGTAGCCACCGAGCAGTATCAGGATCGCCGCCGCGTTCATCAGGAACTCGTGGCCCGGCCTGTCCCTGCCCAGGAAGCGTTCAAGGGTCACGTAGCAGGAGGCCATGATGGCGAGGCCCATCATCGCCTGGCTGGCGAGGTGCAGGCGCCAGTCCTGGATCAGATAAGAGACCGCCGCGGCCACCGCAACGGCCATCAGCGGGACGAGGTAGTGGAGGACCTGTCCGGCCGACTCGGTTGCCGACCGGGCACGGCTCAGGGCCAGCGCGAAGCCCGAGGCGATCAACACCATGACGCCCACCACCACGGCCACGACCTGGACCCCAGTGAGCAGGTCCCAGCGTTCGAAGAGGCCCACCAACAGCGCGAGGGTGGCCAGGTAGGCGAGGTAACGGGGACCGAGCTGCCCCTCAGAGACGATCGTCTCGGGGGGCAGCGGCGGCAGGCCAGAGGCTGCCTCAGCCAGCCGAGGTGCCCTCCCGCCCGTAGCGATCCTCCAGCCTGACGACGTCGTCGATCTCCGGGGATGAGACCTCGAAGAACTCGCAGTCCTCGATTGCCTTCATGCGGTGTTTGCGCCGCGGGACAATGCGCACCACGTTGCCCTTGGTCAGGCGATGGGTCTGCATGTTGCCGCCGTCGTCCTCCAGCTCCAGGTCCATCGAACCAAGCGTGAGCAGCAGGGTCTCGTCCTTGGCCTCGTGGTACTGCAGCGATAGCGCCTCGCCCTGGTTCACGTGGATCAGCTTGCCCAGGTAGCGCTCGGTGATCGCAAAACGGAGTTCGTAACCCCATGGTTTGTCGATCCTCACATCGTCCAGCGTGACCACCTTGCCCGCGGGTATTGCCTGGTATTGGGTCACGCTGTCACCCCCAGCTGCTTGACCATCTCCTGGATCAACTCATCCACCTGCTGCTTCGATGGCGCCTCGCTGTAAACCCTCAGCAGTGGCTCCGTACCACTGAAGCGAAGCAGCACCCAGCTGCCATCCTCGAAGTAGAACTTGAAGCCGTCGTCGGCACGGCTCTTGACGACCTTCCGCCCGGCGATCTCCCCCGGGGTCTCCTTCTCGAAGCGAGCGTAGGTCTCCGCCTTGACCGCCGCGAACCGGTCGCGGTCGAGGGTGATGTCCTGGCGGTCGTAGGCGTGTGGGCCCACGCGCTGGAACAGGTCCTGGAGCAGCGCTGATAGGGGTTGCTGCTTCTGGACGATGAAGTCGGTGAAGAAGAGACCCGCCAGTATCCCGTCGCGCTCGGGGATGTGGCCACGGAACCCGAACCCGCCCGATTCCTCGCCACCCATGACGGCCTGCGTCTCCATCATCAGCGGACCGACGTACTTGAAGCCCACCTGGACCTCGTGGCACTCCACGCCGTACTGTTCCGCCAGCTTGTCGGCCATGGCGGTGGACGTCAGGGTGCGCACAACGGGTCCCTTCCAACCGCGGACACCGAGGAGGTAGTCCATCAGCAGGGCGTAGACCTCGAGCTGGTTGATGAAGCGCCCCGTCTCGTCGATGATGCCCACCCGGTCGGCATCCCCGTCGGTGCAGATGCACAGGTCATATCCGCCCTCGCGCATCAGGCCGATGGTCGGGCCGAGGTTCTTGGGGATGGGCTCGGGATGGATCCCGCCGAACCCCGGGTTGCGCTCCGAGCGGACGTCCAGGACGGTGGTCTTGCCGCCCGCCAGGATGTCGGACACATATCCCGCGCCGGAGCCGTACATCGGGTCGTGGACCAGGCTCAGACCGGCATCCCGGAGGCGGTCCAGGTCGACCATCTTGGCAATCTGCCGCTTGTAGGCCGGCCGCGGGTCGATGACCTCGATGGTCCGGTGCTGTTTGGCCTCCTCGAGGTCGGCCAGCACGACGTTGTCGGCGTCGATGACCTTGTTGATCTCCTCCTCGAGGGCCGCGACCACCTCGGGGGAGGCAGACCCGGCGTACTCGGGCTTGTACTTGATGCCGAGGTACGGCGCCGGGTTGTGGCTGGCGGTGAGCACGACTGCGCCGTCTGCCTGGAGTTCGAGGATGGTCCAGGAGCTGACCTGCGTGGGAGATGGATCCTGCGTCAGGTAGGTCTTGACGCCGGCTGCGGCCATGATGCGCGCGACCTCGGCCGCGAACCGGTCCGCACCGAAGCGGCAATCGAACCCGATCACCACCTTCGGGTCATCCTTACGCTTCAGGTAGTTGGCGATCCCCTGGGCCGCATACCGGACGTTCTGAAACGTGAAGTCATCTGCGATGACCCCGCGCCAGCCGTCGGTGCCGAACTTGATCTGAGGCCGCGCGCCAAGTTGGGGCGCCGTTTGCGAAGACATCGGGAAGACTCTAGCGAACGAGCCGGGCTCGCGGCTCAGAGCAGGCTGTCACGGCCGCCGGCCCTCAGGTGCGCGACCAGGCGCTTGACGTCCTGGACCCGGTCACGGGGAATCACCAACACCGCGTCAGGGGTGTCCACCACCACCAGGTCGGAGGCTCCGACCACGGCCACCATCCGGCCGCCGGTCGTTGAGAACACCACGTTGCCCGTCCCGTCCAGGACCAGGCCGTCACCACTGACGGCGTTGCCGTCGGGGTCGTGGGGCAGCACGTCGCGCAGGTCGGCCCAGCTGCCCACGTCACTCCAGGCGAAGTCGGCCTCCAGCGTCACCAGGCGCTCTGTGCGTTCCATCAGGGCGTGGTCGACGGCCATCTCCTCGATGCCCAGGTATGCCTGGCGATACTCGTCGTCCCGCCCCGCGGCGCGGGCGGCGGCGGCTCGCTCGGCGCCGGCGGCGATCGCCGGGGCATGGTTGGCGAGCTCGGCGAGGAAGAGGCCGTTGGGCCAGGCGAAGATGCCTGTGTTCCACAGGTAGTTGCCGGACTCAACCATCATCCGGGCCTCCTCAACAGGGGGTTTCTCGACGAAGCGGGCCGCTTTGAACACGGCGACCCCGTCCTCGTCTCCGAGCCGATCCCCTTTCTCGATATAGCCGAAGCCGGTGGCCGGCTCGCGGGGCGTGAGCCCCAGCGTCGCCAGCGCCTGCCGTCGCGTTGCGGCGCTCATCGCCGCCCGAACGGTGCGCGCGAAGGCCTCGGGGTCAGGGATCAGGTGGTCGGCATGCAGGGAGGTCATGACGTCGCCGGCAGGCAGGCCGGCGGCGGCCAGCGCCAGGCAGGCGGCCGTGCCCCTACGCCCCGGCTCGGCGATCCAATCCTCGTCCGCGAGCTCTGGGAGCTGCTCGCGGCAAGCCGCCAGCTGGGTGGCCTCGGTGACCACCAGCACCCGGTCGGCAACCAGCCGGGCACGTTCATACGTGGCGCGCAGAAGGGTCTGGCCGTCCAGCAGGGGCAGCAGATGCTTCGGAGTTCCCGAGCGGGAGAGCGGCCACAGGCGGGTGCCCACTCCCCCGGCGAGGATCACGGCGGCGCGGCCGCCGCCTGGATCAGCCAGCTGCGGCACCCACCGCCTCGGGCAACTTCACCCCCGCATCCTCGGCCAGGACCGCGGCCCGGTCGGTGCGCTCCCAGGGCAGGTCGAGGTCGCTGCGGCCGAAGTGGCCGTAGGCCGCGGTCTGCTTGAAGATGGGGCGCCGCAGGTCGAGGTCCTTCATGATCCCGAATGGGGAGAGATCGAAATGGCGGTCGACGAGGTCGTGGATTTTGTCGGCCTCTACCTTCTCGGTGCCGAAGAAGTCCAGGCGCACGGACACCGGCTTCACCACTCCGATGGCGTACGCCACCTGGACCTCGCACCTCGTCGCCAGGCCGGCGGCAACGACGTTCTTGGCCACCCAGCGGGCGGCATACGCCCCGGAGCGGTCGACCTTGCTCGGGTCCTTGCCCGAAAACGCGCCGCCGCCGTGGCGCGCGTACCCGCCGTAGGTGTCGACGATGATCTTGCGCCCGGTGAGCCCGGCGTCCGCCTGCGGCCCGCCCATCACGAAGCGTCCCGTGGGGTTGACGTGGAAGACCGTGTTCTTGTCGACCAGGTGGCCGGGGATGGCCTCCTCAACGACGATCTCGCGGATGTCGTCGGCGATCTTGTCGTGGTCGACGTCCTCGCTGTGCTGGGCGCTGACCACCACGGTGTGGATGCGCTTGACCTCGCCATCGGCGCCGTATTCCACTGTCACCTGGCTCTTACCGTCAGGTCGGAGGTACTTGAGGGTTCCGTCCTTGCGGGTGGCCGCCAGCCGGCGGGTGATGTTGTGGGCAAACTGGATCGGTGCCGGCATCAGCTCCGGTGTCTCGTCGCAGGCGAAGCCGAACATCATCCCCTGGTCGCCCGCGCCTCCGATGTTCACCCCCTGGGCGATGTCGGGGGACTGCTCATCGACGCTCACCAGGACTCCGCAGGTCTCCCAGTCGATGCCGAACTTGGACCGGGTATAGCCGCACCCTTTGATGGTCTCCCGGGCCACCTTGGCCATGTCGACGTAGCAGTCGGTGGTGATTTCGCCGACCACGATCGCGAGGCCGGTGGAGAGGACCGTCTCACAGGCCACGCGGCCGAGCGGGTCCTTGCTCAGGATCTCGTCGAGGATGGCGTCCGAGATCTGATCGGCCAGCTTGTCAGGGTGACCCTCGGTCACCGATTCCGAGGTGAACAGCCGTGCGTGGGTCATGGAACAGCCTCCTTTCCCGCCAGGGGACCACGTTAGGCCCACGCCCTTCGCTCCCTCATGCCCGGGTACAAATTCCGTTGCCGCCTAGTGTACAGGCGCCGGTCGGCGATCCGGGGTGGCCATGGAGGCGGGGCAAAGCCGATACGATGAGCACTGACGTGGAGGTAGCGCATGCCAGCAGGCCTGCGGATCGTGATCGCGATCGTGCAACTCCTGAGCTCGATGGTGGCGATGGCCGCCGGGGGAGTCGGAGTCGCTGTTGCCCAGGAGAGGCAGAGCCTGAGCCGCGCCGAGACCGAGCTCCGCGTCGCTGACCGCGCATTCCAGCAGACACTCCACACCGCGGTCAGGGACGGGACCCGCTCGGCGCCGCTATTGGCTGTGGCCCGCGATGAGTGGCAGGCGGTGCGCAGCGCCGCTCCGCGCGCCTATTTGATCGATCGCCTACTGATCACCGACGTCCGGGTGCGCACCTCGACCGTCGTGACCTTGGAGGGTCGCGTGCGGTTGGTGGAGCGGTCCTGTGAGGAGGCCCTGTCTCGGCAATTGGAAGGCGCGCTTGCCGGGCTCAGAGCGGACCTCTCGGCGGCTCGCCAGGCGGGGATATCGGACGCCGACACTTTGGATCGCCGCGGCGCCGATCTCGTCATCTGGGCATCGGAGCTGGCGATACCGACGGAAGCCGCGAACAGAATCCACCAGGTGTCGGTCTTCGACGATTCGGTGAAATCCGCCATCAACGCCAAGGTGACAGCCGACCAAGCATCGGCCGATGCTTCGGCGGCCGCCGCCGCCAGCGCGGCCGCGGCCGCGGAGGCTGCCGGGGCGGCTCTGCAGGCCTCGCGGGACGATGCCACCTCTCAGCGCAACCGGGCGCTGGGCGACCTCACCCAGGCGCGGGCCATCCCAGTGCTTCACCTCGCGGACGTCGAGGCCGCGATCTCAGCGCTCGACGGACGACCGAACGCGGTCACCGCGGCCGACTTCGAGTGGCTGGCGGCAGGCTATGCCGCACAGGCGCGGTTGCTTGAGAACATCCTCTTCGTGCGGCGCTCGACATACGCGCAGCTCACCGAGGCCCGCCAGCTGGACGGGCGAGCGGCGGCCATGGGCGTCGACGTCGGGGGAATCACGGCGCGCCTGGACGCGGCCAATGGGGCACTGGAGGCCGCTGGCGATTTGACATCGATCCTGGCCGCGGCTGACGCCATTCGCAACGTGCGCAACACCATCGATGCCGCCATCTCGTACGTCCGGGCGAATCCACCGCCGCCTCCCGGCTCGGTGGTGCTCAATGTGCCATACGTCGCCCAGATCTACTCCCTCTCGTGCGAGGAGGCCAGCCTCCAGATGGCGCTGGCGTACGAGGGTGTGATGACCAACCAGGACGCCATCCTGGCGACCATCGGGGTTGATCGTCGCGCCCCCGAGATCGACCGCAGCGGCAACGTCATCCATTGGGGAGACCCGTACGCCTCCTTCGTCGGCGACCCCAACGGCTACCGCGAGGGGGCCCAGTACGGCAGCCGCTCAGGTTATGGCACGTACGACACCGCGATTGCCCGAGCGGCGACCACGCTGGGCGGCCACGTGCTGCGGTCCGCCGAGCGGATTGCGCCTGGCGACCTCTACCAGGCGGTGAAGGACCACCATCCCTCGGTGGTCTGGGTGGCGTGGCAGTACTCGCCGCACGCGACCTCCAGCTACCAGGCCTGGGATGGTCGGGTGGTGATGTATGGCGCGCCCTGGGAACACGCGGTGACGCTGGCCGGCGTCTCTGACGCCAGCGTCCTGATCAACAACCCCCACGGGGGCCGCCAGTGGATCGCCAAGGGAACCTTTGAGGCCGCATACGCCATGTTCGACCAGATGGCGGTGATCCTGAACTGACGCCCCGGGGGGTGGGTAGGTACAGCCTCCGGGGATAAGGCGACAGCGAAGACGCCACAGCCGGGGCTCTGACGCCCCTGGCGCAACCCCCGGCGACGGACGGGGCCGACCCGCGCAACTGCCGCTTGCAGCGGCGGAATTTCACGGCCCCTCGGAATCTGCGCTCGCCTGCGATCGTCAGTGCCCCTGGGGAGCCCCTCGCGTGCTCGATACGCCGCACCGGG
>JBPCPW010000114.1:0-62246 GCA_050998755.1 Candidatus Dormibacteria bacterium | reverse complement strand
ACCAGACTCGCTACGCTGACGCCAAGTGTCGCAAAAATTACGCCGGCACGTCGCCCATCACCAGAGCCTCTGGAAAACAGAAGGTCGTCCTGGCTCGATTCGTGCGCAACCGTCACCTCGCCGACGCGATCTACTGGTGGGCCTTCTGCTCCCTGACCCGGTCCGCCGGCGCCCGGCGCTACTACGACACTCAACGCGCCAGGGGCGCGAACAACAACCAGGCGCTGCGCGCGCTCGGCAATCGTCTGGTCGGGATCCTGCACGGCTGTCTTAGGTATCGGCAAAACTACTCCGAGGCGGTGGCCTGGGAGGAAATTTCCGTTGCCGCTTGACATTTACAGCCGTGGGATGTCTAGCTTCCAAGGCGAAAGACAAAACGCAGCAGGAGGCCCGGGAAGACACCTCCGAACAAGAGGGCCAGCGCGGTTGCCGCAGTGAGCAGGCGTGCCGCCCGGGGGTCTCCGAGGGGGACATCGGCGGCGGGCTGCGCCAGGCGCCGCTTCAAGACCAGCGCCAATGCCACCAGTTCGAGGACCATGGCGGCGGCGGCCAGGGTGGCGACCAGTGGATGGACCCGAACGGCGGCGCTCAACACCAATTGGCGCGCCGGGAATCCAATCGTGGGCGGCAGCCCCGCCGCTGCCACCAGCGCAAGTGCCGTCGCCGCCAGGCCGGCACCGCGGCGCGGTCCAAAGCCGTCGACAAAAAAGAGCACCGGCCGGGTGAGGGCCAGCAGGGCCAGGGTTAGCGCTGCCGCCTGCAGGCCGCGGGTGTCAAAAGCGCCGACGCCGACCAGTGCCAGGCCGACCTCGCACGGGGCCGTGCGGACAGCCAGCGTGCGCCAGTCCGTCGCGCCCATGGCGTGGATCGCACCAGCGACGGCCGTCGCCCCCCCGAACAGCGCCAGCAGGAAACCTGCTCGCTGCGTCCCGTGGACCAGCACCAGCGCCGGCTCAGCAGCCACCAGCGCGGCGACCATCGCCGGGAGCAGGACAGCGGCAACCAGGGCCCCAGCCGCGGGGCCTGCGTCCTGGAGCCAGCGCACCATGTGCCACCCGAATGGCAATGCGCCCACCGCCGCCAGGAACCCAAGCACCAGCAGCGCCGCCAGGAGCTCGTCCCCATGCTGCCGCCCGGCAATGTCGGCGGCCACCGCGCAGAACCCCGCGAGGGCCGCAAAAACAAGGGTCCGGGACCAGCCCGGGGATGCCGCGCCCTCCTCCAGCCGGGGCACGATGAGGGCGGCGAGTAGCAGCAGCCCGGCCAGCACCACGGGCATCCGGACCAGCGCCAACATCACCGCCAGCGCGGGAATCGCCCATGCTGCGGGCGGCATCGACCGGCGCGTCGCGGCCGAGCCCAGCAGGGCCGCGGCAGTCGCCCATAACGCCAGCCAGAGGGCGGTGCGCGATAGGCCCCCCGTGGAGATCCCGGCATCCCCGGTGCCAAGCGACGCGCCCGAAGGCAACAGGGTCAGCAGCACCGCCGTGACCACCAGCGCCAAAGGCCCCAGCGACCGCGCGCCGGGCATTGCGACCCGGGAGATCAGCTGGGTACCAGGCGGCGTGGCGCAACCGCCATCAGAATCATCAGCGCTGCGGCGCCGAGCGGGACCACGATCCCGGGGTGGTTTCCGGCCACCCATCCCGACGCTGCCACCACCAGGGCCAGGCGCGCCGCGCGCGATTCCTCGACGAAACCGGCATGCACCAGGAGGTAGAAGACGGCCGCCAGCCCGACGGCCACCAGCGTGAGTGTCTGGGCACCATCAACCAGGTCGACCAACAGGACGCGGACCGTCACCACCAGCGACGCCGCCGCTGCGCCGCCCAACGCGGCGAGCCGGGCCATGGTGCTGTTGAAACCTGGCGCGGCGGGCGCCTCCCCGCGCTCGAAAAAGGTGGCGGCGGCGACCGAAGCAACCAGAACCACGCCCGCGGGCACCGACTGCGTCACCGCCCAACCCGCCACCGCGATCGCCGCGCCGGCCCAGGCGAGCCTCGCCGCCGGAGGGTAGAGCAGCGCGCCTGCCGTGGCCGCGGCAGCCAGCCCCAGGACCCACTCACCGGGCGGCAAACAGCACCACCGACGTTGCCGCCAGCCAGGCCAGGGTCATGGACCAGCGGGGATGGGCGGCGGCCAGGCGCACCCCGCCGCCGAGGCGACTCGCGCCCCTGGTCACAACTCGGCGCGCAACTATTTCGGGAGTCACCGCGATCGGCGGCGGCAGCAAATCCGGCGACTGGCGCACTCCGTCCTTGACGTCATAGACATCCCGTCGCGCCGCTGCGGCTGCGACCAGCCCCAGCACGCCGACCAGCAGGGCACCACCCAGGAGCGGGCCCGGCACCGCGGCCATCGAGGCGCTGCGAACATCGGCCACAGAGACTCGGGCAGCCCCGGATGCGAGAGAGACCGCAAGGTCGCGCAGGACGGGCGCTGCCAGCTCGACGCCGACCAGCGCGGCGGAAGCCAGGACCAGCTGCGCCAGCCGGCGCCGGCTTGAAACCCGGCCGCCACCGAACCGACCCGCCGCAATGGAGCCCGCCAGGATGGTGACCACGGCGGTTATCAGTGGCAGAGCGAGCATGTAGCCAATTGGGCCGAGCTCGGTGAGACGACGGAGCACCAGGAGCCGGGCGTCAAGGGACATCGCCAGCACCAACCCCCCGATCCCGGCGAGAGGCAGCAACGCCAGGATGCCGAGCACCCATGTGGGGGCTGGACCGGCCCCCGGTAACCGGCCATCCCCGGCATCGAGCAGCACAAGTGCCACCCCAGCGACAACCTCCAGCGACATGAAGCCGACAAGCAGGGCGACCAGCCCGCCCGAGCCACCCAGGGCGTAGGCCGCGACCAGCAGCAGCGCGAGCGAGTTGAGGAGCCGTCCGATGGTCGCGCCGAGATCCGGCGCCCACATGGCGTATAGACCGAACACCGTCGCGCCAAGTCCAGCCCCCAGGATCAGCGCGGCGCCGGCGGCGCCGGGCAGGACTCGGCCCTCGGCGAGGTCGATGGTGCGGGCCAGGGTGTAAACCGACATGGGCAGGGCCACCGCGGTGACCATGATCGCGGCCGTGGCGGGCCGCCGGCAGGCACGCAGAAGGCCGGCGATGGTCGCCAGGGCCAGGACGGGGGCAGTGACCAGCAGGCCCTGGATGCGCCCATCGATCGCACCCACAGGCACCGCGTCGTAGTTCGCCGTCCCGCTGACCGCCTCGATCGCCACGGCAGCCAGCAACATCAGCGCCGCACCCGCCAGGTACAGGACCAGGGTCCTGGTCACCACGCCGGAGAGCCGTCCCAGCTCACCCCCGATTGGCTGCGGCACGAGGACCTGCATCATCAACGCCGCGGCAAAAACCCCCCACCCCGCGGCCAGGCCTTGGAGATTCCCGGCGAGGATGCCGCCCACCGTGCCGAACTCGGCCAGGACCAGCCATCCGAGGGGCAGGCGACGCGCGCCGTCCCCAATCCAGGGCAACGCCACCACCAGGGCGGCGGCCACCGCGGTGGTCGCGAAAAAAAGCGACAGGCGGTCGAGTCGGAGCACCAATGGGACATCGGGCAGCGGTTCGTAGACAGCCAACGTCAGGGTGGAGGCGCTCAACTGCGAAAGTCGCAAAAGCGCGACCAGTGTGCCCGCCTGGACGGCGACAAAGATGGTGGCGTTGGGACGAAGCAGGAGTACCAGGGCCCCGACCAGCAACAGCGCCGCGGGCGCGTACGCCTGCAGCGACAGGCTCATGCTGTCGCGGTGATCACCCGGTCTGCTGGCTCGCCGCCCGCGAGGCCGAACCCAGTTCCAGGCTGGCGGCACAGTAGGGACAGAGCGTCCAGCCCAGGCGCACTGACTTGCGACAGGAAGGGCAGCGCTTGGCGAACCGGGTGTGGCAGTAGGGACACAGGACAAAGTCCTTCTCGATGTCGCGCCCACAGGCCGGGCAGGGCCGGATGTCCTCGAAGTCGGGTGCGGGACCGGCCAGGGCCTCCGCCTCCAGCTCCAGGGCCCGCTCCTCCACCAGGGTCATCGTCGGCCGGATCAGCAGGTAGACGACCAGGCCGACGAGCGGGAAAACCAGGTTCAGGGCCATCGCGACAAAGTGGAACACCACGTTGTCCGAGCGCGCGCGGGCGTCCTTGGCGGCCCAGTAGGCGAGCGCCAGCCAGAGGACGCCGGCAACGGCAATCCCGATCGCCACGAAAGGACCGAGGTGACTAAGCACGCGAGAAGGCCTCCTCCAGCGCCGCCCGTTTTTCCAGGACGGCCTCCAACTGGTCGCGGGTCCGCTGCACTACTTCGGGCTTGGCGCGGTCCACGAAATCCGCGTTGCCCAATTGCTTCTCCAGCCTGTCGATATTAGCCCTCACGGCCTCCAGGTCCCGTTCCATCGCCGCGCGATCCTGGCCGCTGCCGCCCGCCGGCGCCGCCAAGGCGACCTCGACGCCGTCGCCAACGACCACCCGCCCGGTCGGCCCGGACAGCGCGTCGACAACGTCGATCCTCGCCAGCAGCCGCATCGCATCCGCGGCCTCCGAGGAGAACAGGAAGTCGTCGGCAGTGCCTGTCCGGCGCCGCGTGGCGGTGATCGTCTCGCGCTCCGGTACCGCCATCTCCTTGCGGGCGTCGCGCAGCCGCCGGACCAGGTCGAAGAAGGCGCCCATTTCGGTTTCCAGCCCCTGCTCTCGCTCCCCCCTCGACGCCGGCCAGGTGGCTTTGGTCGAGCGGGCGATCAGCGGCGCCCCCCCGCCCGGCAGAAGGTCCCAGATGGCCTGGGTCACAAATGGCATGAACGGGTGCAGGAGCCGGGTGACAACGTCGACGCAGTGCACTGCGACAGAGACCGCCTGGCGCCGTGCCGGGTCATCGGCAGCCAGACGGAACCGCGGCTTGGCCGCCTCCAGGTACCAATCCGCGAGCTCCTTCCAGGTGAAGTCGTAGATCCCGCGCACGGCCTCCGACGGGTGATACCCGTCAACCGCCTCGGTGACGGCCTGGACCAGGCCATCCAGCCGCGACAGGATCCAGCGATCGAAGGGGTCGTCGCCGGCTTCCGGGTCGGGGACGACTTCGACGCCCTCCGCGTTCATCAACGCCAGGCGGGCGATGTTCCAGAGCTTGTTGGCGAACTTGCTGTACTCATCGATCAGACGCTCGTCGAACCGCACGTCCTGTCGCGGCAGCCCGACGTCGCACGCCCAGGCCCGCACCGCGTCGGCGCCATAGCGCTCGACCATCTCCAGAGGGTCCACGCCGTTGCCCTTGGACTTGCTCATGCGCTGTCCCTGCGCGTCCTGGATCACGGCGTGAATCAACACGTGCTGGAAGGGGATCTTGCCGGTGAACCGCAGCGAGGTCATGATCATCCGCGCCACCCAGAGGTTGATGATCTCCCGCGCCGTGTCGAGCAGGTCGGTGGGGAAGAACGCATCGAGGTCGGCGGTCTCGTCAGGCCAGCCCAGGGTGGCAAACGGCCAGAGTGCCGAGCTGAACCAGGTGTCGAGCACATCGGTGTCCTGGGCGATGTTCCTGCCGCCGCACTCCGGGCACGCCTCGGGCTCTTGGACGCTGACGAACTGGTGCGTGGCGTGGTCCCGCAGGTCGACATTGTCAGCGGGTGCGGGCCGCTCCCCCGAGCAGTAGTAGACCGGGATCCGGTGCCCCAGCCAGAGCTGGCGGGAGACATTCCAGTCACGCAGGCCGCGCATCCAGTCCAGGTAGGTCTGGTTCCATTTCTGGGGTACGAATGTGATTTCGCCGCGCTCGACAGCCTCGATCGCCGGCCGGGCGAGCTCGGTCATCGCGCACCACCACTGGTCGTCGACCAGGGGCTGGATGATCTCCCCGCAGCGGTCGCAGTGCCCCACCTCGTGCAGATATGCCTCGGTTCGGACCAGGTGGTCCCGCTCCCGCAGCATCTCCACCACCCGATCGCGGGCGGTCAGCGCGTCGCGCGTGCGCAGTTCGTCGGGAACCCAGGACTCGCTCACGATATTGCCGTCCTTGTCGATCGCGCTGAGGACCTCCAGCCCGTGGCGCTGGCCGATCTCATAGTCCATTGGGTCGTGCCCCGGCGTCACCTTCAGCGCCCCCGTCCCGAAGTCCATCTCCACCGCCTCGTCGGCGACGACCGGCAGTTCGCGGCCCACCAGGGGCAGCCGCACCGTCCGGCCGATGAACTGCTGGTAGCGCGGGTCGTTGGGATTCACGGCGACCCCGCTGTCGGCCAGCATGGTCTCCGGGCGCACCGTGGCGATGACCAGTGCACCGTCGCCGTCAGCCATGTCGTAGCGGATGTAGTACAGCGCATCCTCATGCTCCTGCCAGTTCACCTCGAGGTCGCTCACGGATGAGCGGTCGCGCGGGCACCAGTTGACGATGCGCGGGCCGCGGTAGATCAGCCCATCTGTGTAAAGACGAACAAAGGCCTCGCGCACGGCGCGAACATACGGTTCGTCCATCGTGAACCGCAGGCGGCTCCAGTCCGCGGAGAACCCCAACCTTTTGAGCTGCTTGACGATATATCCGCCGTATTTCTGATACCACTCGTCCACCCGGCGATCGAAGGCCGCGCGGCCCAACTGCTCCTTGGTGGTGCCCTCGCTGACCAGCTGCTTCTGGATCACGGCGTTGGTGCCGATGGCCGCGTGGTCGGTGCCGGGAAGCCATAGCACTTCGTAACCACACATTCGTTTGTACCGGCTATAGAGGTCCTGGAGGGTGTATTCGGCATGGCCGAGGTGGAGCTCACCGGTGACGTTGGGCGGGGGCATCGAGATGCTGAAGTGAGGCCTGGGATCAGCGGGGTCGGCGCGGAACAGCCCGGCCTCCTCCCACTCCCGGTACATCTGCTCCTCCACCTCCTGGGGCCGCCAGGCCTTGGGCATCTGGCTCGCGGGGGGAGGCGTTTCGGGGGGCATGAGGCTAAAGGTTAGCCGGAGCGGGGCCGCCGTCCGGCAGAATCCCAGCGTGGACGGCGCGGGAGACTCCTACCGGGCAGGCGCCGCGGCCGCGATCCCCCTCGCGATCGCGGTCGGGGCGTTCGGCGTGTCCTTCGGCGTGCTAGCCGCCGGCGCCGGCTTCGGGGGCGTGGAGACGGTGGTCATGTCCCTGACGACGTTTGCTGGATCTGCCCAGTTCGCGGCGGTGGCGGTGCTCGCGCAGGGCGGGAGCGTGATCACCGCCGTGGTCGCGGTCGCGCTGCTCAACTCCCGCTACCTCCCCATCGGGGCGAGCATTGCCGCGGTGCTTCATCGCAACCCACGCTGGCGCTTCCTCGAGGCCCAGTTGGTGGTCGACGAGTCGTGGGCTCTCGCCCACGTGGGCGGACGGCCGATGCGCCGGCCGGCTGCTGGCGTCCGGCGGATCGATATACCTCGCCTGGGTGGTCGGGACGATCATCGGGGTGCTCGGCGGTCGGTACTTCGGGGACCCGAAACGCCTCGGGCTGGACGCCGCGTTCCCGGCGCTCTTCCTCGCGCTGGTAGTGGCGCAGCTGCGCTCACGGCGAGCGATTATCGCCGCATTGCTCGGCGGCGCCATCGCCCTCGCGCTGGTCCCCTTCACGCCGGCCGGTCTGCCGGTTCTTCTCGCCGCCGCCGCTTGCCTGCTGGGGCTCCGGCGTTGACGACCGCGGTTGTTCTGGTGGCGGCGTCCGCCGTGGTCACGACGGCCATCAAGGCGGCCGGGCCGCTGGTCCTCGGCGCCCATCCTCTACCCGCCCCGGCGCAGCGAATCATGGCCCTTCTCGCACCCGCGCTGCTCACCGCTCTGGTGGTGACCAACACGTTCGCCACTGGCCGTCACCTCGTTGTAGATGCGCGGGCCGCGGGTGTCGCGGCCGCCTGCGTCTGCATCGCGCTGCGGGCTCCACTCCTGGTCACCGTGATCGCCGCCGCAGCAGTCACCGCGGGGCTCCGACTGGTGGTCGGCTAGACCACTCAGTAGTAGGGGCAGGCAAAGGGCTTCAGCCCAATGTCGGCCCGAACCTGGTTGAGAGCTCGCACGGTTGCTACCTGGGCAGCCTCGCCAGCGGTCAGAGATGGTGCTGGGCGCGGCGCCCGGCAGGGCGAGAGCGCGCCAGGGCCGATCGGTTGCCTGGGATCCTGCGAGGTCGCGCACGACGCGGAAACGAGGATTGACACCGCGAATGCAGAGCAGAGTGCGCCCCAGGCCGGGCTACGCAGTTTGTTCGGGCAGCTCCCGGATGACCTCGCGCTCGCCGAGGACCAGTTCGGGCTCCTCGCCCTCGTTGATCGAGGCGGCGGTGATGATGCACTTCTTGATGTCGGAGCGGCTGGGAACCTCGAACATCGAGTTGAGGAGTGCCTCTTCGATGATCGCCTTCAGGCCACGAGCGCCAGTCCCACGGGATAGCGCCTTTTTGGCGATCGCCTCGAGCGCAGCCGGCTCGAACTCCAGCTCCACGTCGTCAAGCGAAAAGAACTTGCGGTACTGCTTGACGAAGGCGTTCTTGGGCTCGGTCAAGATGCGGATGATGTCGGGCTCGTCGAGGTAATCGACGTTGACCACGATCGGCAGGCGGCCGATGAACTCCGGGATCAGCCCGTACTTCAGCAGGTCCATGGGCTGAATCTCGCGCAGTAGCTTGGTGCGGTCCTTGTCCCGGCTGTGCTGCACCGAGGCACCGAAACCGATGACCTTCTTGCCGATGCGGCTCTCGATGATCTGCTCGATCCCGTCAAAGGCGCCACCGCAGAGGAACAGGATGTTGGTGGTGTTGATCTGGATGAAGTCCTGGTGCGGATGCTTCCGCCCGCCCTGCGGCGGGACGTTGGCGACGGTGCCCTCGAGGATCTTCAGCAACGCCTGCTGCACACCCTCGCCACTGACGTCGCGGGTGATCGAGGGGTTGTCGGACTTGCGCGCGATCTTGTCAATCTCGTCGATGTAGATGATCCCGCGCTCGGCGCGGCTGATGTCAAAGTCGGCGGCCTGGATCAGCCGCAGCAGGATGTTCTCGACGTCCTCGCCGACGTACCCGGCCTCTGTCAGCGACGTGGCATCGGCGATCGAGAAAGGCACATCGATGATCTTGGCCAGGGTCTGCGCCAGCAGCGTCTTGCCACAACCGGTTGGGCCCACCAGCAGCACGTTGGACTTCTGCAGTTCGACGTCCCCGGGGATCTTGCTGTTGGCGATGCGCTTGTAGTGGTTGTATACCGCCACCGAAAGCACCTTCTTGGCATGGTCCTGGCCGACAACGTACTGGTCGAGCTGGGCGCAGATGGTCTGCGGGTTGGGGATCAGCCCGGCTTTGCCGCGCTTGTTGCTGCTGGTGCGGGTGTCCTCTTCCAGGACCTCCTGGCAGAGGTCGATGCACTGGTCGCAGATGTAGACCCCGGGGCCGGCAACCAGCTTGCGGACCTGGTCCTGGCCCTTACCGCAGAAGGAGCACCTGGTGTGCCTGCGGCGCTCCTCACGTTCGTTCATAACTGGAGCTAGGCCTTGCCGGCCGCCTCTGCCTTCTCGCCCGTCTTGGTGTCCAGCTTGGGATCGGCCACCAGCTTCTCGTCAACCTTCTCGACGATCTCCTCGGCCTTCTCGTGACGCTGGATGATGTCGTCGATGATGCCGTAATCCTTGGCGTCCTCTGGCTTCATCCAGCGGTCGCGGTCGGAGTCCGCGGCGATGCGCTCGATGTCCTGCCCGGTGTGCTTGTGCAGGATCTCGTTGATCCGCTGCTTGAGAAACAGCACCTCCTGGGCCTGGATCTCGATGTCGGTGGCCTGCCCGTTGAAGCCGCCAGACGGCTGGTGGATCATGATCCGGGTGTTGGGGAGCGCGAAGCGCATGCCCTTGGTACCGCCGGCCAGGATGGGCACCGCCATCGACGCCGCCAAGCCCATGCAGATGGTGCTGATGCGCGGCTTGATGTACTGCATCGTGTCGTAGATCGCCAGGCCTGCGGTGATGACCCCGCCGGGGCTGTTGATGTAGATGTTGATGTCCTTTTCGGGGTCCTCGCCCTCCAGGAACAACAGCTGGGCCATGACCAGGTTGGCGATCTGATCATCGATGGGCGTGCCGATGAAGATGATTCGGTCTTTGAGCAGCCGCGAGTAGATGTCGAAGGCGCGCTCACCCCGGTTGGTCGTCTCGATGACCATCGGGACCATGTAGTTCCTCACGGGCTCCATGGATTCCATCTTACTCAGGCACCTCCGCTTGCAAAACGCGCTTCAAGGACTTTGGACAACCGGCCCTAAAGCTCGGTCATTCCCTCGGGGTCCGCAACACCGGCATCCGGCGCCGTCGCCGGGGTTACTTCGACAGGCTCTGGCTGGGCCCCCGTTGCCGCCCCCATCAGGGATCGGCCATGGGAATCGACCAGGGCGGGTGGGGTCTCCAGGAGGGGCTGCTCGAGGACGTCGGCTGCGGCCGCCTGCTGGGGTCCCAGTTCCTCCGGGGTGGGCGAAGTCCATTCCTCGCCGCGCGCCGACGCCGCCAGCCACAGCAGACCCCACTGCAGCCGCAGGCGCTCCTTGACGTATGCCTGTACGCGGTCCGAGGAGACCAGGCGGTCGGCGTCCTCGCTGCCCTCAAGCCCGCGGCGCGCCTCGGCGGTGACGTGCGCGGGACTGGGGTCAATACCCACCTGGTCCGCGAGGGCGTCGAGCACCAGTTCCTGTTTCACGCGCTCCTCGGCACCCTCATGCCGCTCGTCGTGGAACTTCTGCATGTCCAGGCCGCCGGCCTGGACGAAGCGATCGAAGTCGACCCCCTGCTGCTCCAGGCTCATCGCCAGGTTGCGCAGCTCGCGGTCAATCTCCTCGTGGACCAGGACTTCGGGGACGTCGAACTCCGACGCCGCCACCAGTTGGTCGATCGCGGCCTTCTGCTGCTCGAAAACCCGGTCGCGCTCGGCGACCAGGCGGAGCCGCTCCTCAAGCCTGTGGCGCAGGTCGAGGAGGGTCTCCCCGGCACCCGATTCCTTGGCCAGCTCATCGTCGATGGTGGGCAGCTGGCGCTCCTTGATCTCCTTGACACCGACCTTGAAGGTGGCCTCCTGCCCCGCCAGCTCGGCGCGGCGATAGTCCTCAGGGAGGGTCACCACGATCTCCCGCGTCTCGCCGGCGGTGACGCCGATCAGCCCATCGAACAGGCCGGGCAGCAGCGCCTCTCGATCCAGGTCGAGCTCCAGCGTGTCGGATTTGCTGTCCTCCAGCGCCAGACCATCCTTGAAGACCTCCAGGTCCACGAAGAGGTGGTCCTTCTCCTGTGCGCCACGGTTCTCGGTGGGAACCAGCTGCGCCAGGCTCTCGCGAATCTCCTCGATGCTCTTGTCCACCTGCTCAGTGGTGATTTCGACGGGCACCAGGGGCACCTTGATCGCGGCGTAGTCGCCAAGCTTGACCTCCGGCTTGACGGTCACCACGGCGGTGAGCCTGGCCGCGCCGATGCGCTCAAAGGTGTCCACCTGGACCTGGGGGGTGTCAATGACCGCCAGGTCGTTTGAACGAACGGCCTCCGTGACGACATCCGGCACGAGGAGCTCCAGGGCCTGCTCCCGCAGCGTCGGCCAGCCGATCTCGCGCTCGATCACCGGGCGAGGCGCCTTACCCGGGCGGAAGCCTGGGACGCGCACCCGGGGGGCGAGTTGGTTGAAGGCCCGGTCTATGGCCCGCTCCACCTGGTCGGCGGGGACCTCGATGGCCAGTTCGACCATCGAGCCGGGCCGGCGCTCGACGCTGACTTCCATTCGATTCTGAGTCTACTAGGGCCCCCGCGCTAGCATCTGAACTGCGAATGGCGACCAGGAAAAGCGGGACACCCAGGAGTCCGGCCGCCTCCGACCCAGGGTCCGCGGCGCAGGAGTGGATAGCTCCGGACGACGAACCCACTGGGCCGGCGGCCAAACGAGCGACAGCCTCCAGGCAGGCGAAGACCTCAGGCGCCGTGAAGGTTGCCCGGCCTTCGGTCGCGCCTACCGCATCCAGGCCGGCGCCGCCCAAGAAGGATGTCGCCGCGCCGAAACCCGCTCCGGTGGCGAACCCTGCCGCGGTCGCGGCCACGCCGGCGAGGGCCGCGAAGGCTGCGCCCGTTCACCCGGAGAGCGCCGCTGTCGTGAAGCCTGAGGCTGTCGTGAAACCTGCGGCTGTCGCCAAGCCTGCAGCTCGCACACCCCGGCCCACCGCTGTCGTGAAGCCTGCGGCCGTCGCGAAGCCCGTGGCGACTATCGTGACTCCCGCGCCTGCCGCCGCCAAGGAGGGCGCCACAGCTCCGAAGGGTGCCTCCGCAGCCGCGGCAGCTCGCCGGAAGAAGGTCGCGGCCGCCGCGGCCCCCGCGGCTCCCACTGCCCCCGAGGCGCCGATCGCAGCGATTGCGCCCCCCGCCGAAGTGGCCAAGCCGCGCCGATCGCCACGCAAGAGTTCGGTCCCCGCAGCAACCGCCGCCGCCGAGGAGGGCGCCACAGCTCCGAAGGGTGACTCCACAGCCGCGGCAGCTCGCCGGAAGAAGGTCGCGGCCCCCGCGGCCCCCGAGGCGCCGATCGCAGCGACTGCGCCCCCCGCCGACGTGACGAAGCCGCGCCGCACACCGCGCAAGAGCTCGGCGCCCGCCCCGGCCGCCGTCGCCGTCCCCGGGGCGGAGTCAGCGCCCAGCACGCGGAAGCGGCGCCAGGCGCCCGCCGCAACCGCGCCGGCCAGCGGGCCCAACTTCCCGACACTCCTCCCGGCGCGAGCGGACCCCGTCCTGGAGGTGGTCGGCCCTGCTTCCGGCGCGGTCGTCGCCCGACCGGTCGACCCTCAGGCCCTCACGTCACCGGCACGGTCAGCCGAGGGCGAGTCACAGTTCCCCTGGTTCCCGCTGTCGATGATCCTGCTCGCTGCGATCACGCTGGTCGGACTGATTGCGGGCGTCGCGTGGCTGGTGCTTTCGAACTCGGCCAAGATCACCAGCCAGCTACCGGGCAACCCGCAGATCCCGGGGTGGGCGGTGGTCCTGGGGCTGGTGGTCATCGGGTCCCTCGCCTGGGGTGCGTACGCGCTGGTCAACAGCCCAGCCTCCAACGACAACCAGGGGGAGAGGCGCGGGTGGCGGGCGCTGCTCGACACGCGGATTATCGGCACCGCGCTCGCCGGGCTCTTCCTGCTGGCGGCCGTGCTGCTGGTCAAGACTCCTGGTTACACGCCTGACATCAGGGAGATCCCCGGTGAGGTTAGCGGCGCCATCCAGTCGGCGGTGGCCCAGCCTGAAGCCGGGTACCCGCGAATCCGGATCAAGAAGGTAGGCATCGACCTTCTGCTGGTGAAGGGAGACGGCAAGACCCCGCCAGTCAAGTACGAGGCCTTCACCTATCCCAATGCCGACCACCTGCTGGCCGACCAGGGCACACCGGGCAATAGCTACGTCTACGCCCACGCCCGCGACGGGATGTTCTGGACCTTGCACAACCTCAACATCGGTGACGTGATCGAGATCGACTACGGTGGTGGGAAAATCGCCCGCTACCGGGTGTCAGAGCTGCACAAGTCGGTCAACTGGCGGGACTTCAGCTGGCTCCAGCCCACCAGCGACGACCGACTGACGCTACAGACCTGCAATGGCTGGCGTGATGACGATCCCCGATTCATCGTCGTGGCCCACCGCATCCCCGACAACCCGACCGCGCTCGCGCGCTGATCCCGGGCCGCGCCATTCCAGCCATCGCCGGGGTGGCCGCCTGGATCCGTGCCGCTTCCAGCGTCATGGCGCTGACCGGGGCGGGCATTTCGACCGAGAGTGGCATCCCCGACTTCCGCGGACCAAACGGCGTCTGGACCAAAAACCCCGGCGCCGAAAAGCTCTCCAACCTGAGCCACTACATGGCCGACCACGAGGTGCGGGTGGAGTCCTGGCGACAGCGGCTGGCGCACCCGGCCTGGAAGGCCCAGCCCAATGCCGGTCACCTCGCCCTCGCCGACCTGGAGAGGCAGGGACACCTACACTGCCTGGTCACCCAGAACATCGATGGCCTGCACCTGGACGCGGGAAGCTCGCCGGATACCACGATCGAGATCCACGGAACAATCCGTGAGGTGATCTGCATGCAATGTGGCGAGCGAGCGCCCATGCGGCGCGCCCTGGACCGCGTCCGCGCCGGCGAGGAGGACCCCGCCTGTCGGACCTGCGGTGGGATCCTCAAATCAGCCACGATCTCGTTCGGTCAGGGCCTGGTGGCCGACGACCTCAAGCGCGCTCAGCTGGCCGCCGCCCACTGCCAGGTCTTCCTCGCCGTGGGTACCTCGCTGGGCGTCTACCCGGCGGCCGACCTGCCCTCGATCGCGGTGCGGTCGGGGGCGCGCCTGGTGATCATCAATGGGCAGCCGACCCCCTTCGACGAGGCGGCGGATGCGGTGTTTCGCACCCCGATCGGGGAGACCCTCCCGGGTTTGGTGGCGCTCGTTTAGCGGCCGAATCGCTCCAGCAGGCGGCCCGAGGTGCGCGCCATCGCGAAGTCGTAGATCGGGGCGTGGCTGAGCCGCCGCGGCAACCGCCCGCGGCTGGTGCGCAACGCCCGGGTGAGGCTCGCGTGGGCCAGCGCATGGGCGCGGCTCCAGGGGATCTCGTAGCCCGCGCGCAACTCCAACGGGAGGAAGCCGACGCTGATGAAGCTGAGGGCATCCATGAACGGGCGCAGCAACGGGGTGGGCAGGGGTGGGTGGAGCACGGTGCGCGCCACCAGCCGCGACCCCTTGCCCGGGCACGCCGCACCGGTGCGGATCTCCCCGTCCACGTACTGCCGCAGGGCCGCATGATTGGGCCAAAAGAGCCGCTCCGGGACCCCCATCAGGCGACCGACCGCCTCCCATTCGCGCACGAACTCGTTGCGATCGGCGATCGTCAACCCGCCGACCATGCGATCGTGCGCCACCAGCAAGGTGTCGACAAACGTCGCATGCACCCAGAGCAGCAGCTCCTCGTCCATGGCGGAATACACGCTGCCCGTATCAACCCTGGCGGTGCCGTGGCCGCGCGGTAGGCGACCGTTCACCTGGTGATGCAGCCCGTTGACACGGGCGCACACCGCGCGCGCCTCGACGGTGGTGCCGAACGCCACCGCCGCGGCCCACTCGAAGGTGCGAACGAGGCGGCCGAAGGGGTCGGTGGCGTATGTGCTGTGGTCTATTGCGCCCTGGGCCACGTGCGGATGCGCCGCCTGCATCAGCAGTGCCCGCGCGCCGGCGAGAACCAGGAGTGGCTGACGCAACACCTCCCAAGTGACCGAGCCGGGGCCGAACAACCCGGGATCGGGGTCGATATCACGAATTGGCAATGGGCCCAGGCGGTCGGCCAGCGGCACCGGGAGGGCGAGCAACTGGGTCATCTCTCCCGGGGTCAGGAAGCGAGAACCCATGCCGGCTCAGCGTAACCCGGGATCCACGATTCCGAGCTTGCATCTCGAGCGCTGGGCGCCCGATGCGGGCGTCGCCGGCCCTAAGCTAGGCACAGCCTTGAGTTCCAATCCTTCGGTCTGTGTCATAGGAGCGGGGTCCTCAGGGATCGCCGCGGCCAAGGCCCTGCATCAGCGGGGTATCCCCTTTGACTGCTTCGAGAAGGGTGACCGCGTCGGCGGCAACTGGGTTTTCGCCAACAGGAACGGCATGTCATCGGCCTACCGCTCATTGCACATCAACACCTCCCGGGAGCGGATGGAATACAGCGACCTCCCCATGCCCGCGCGCTACCCGGACTTCCCCCACCACACGCACATCGCGGAGTACTTCAACGACTACGTCGACCATTTCGGATTCCGCGAACGGATCACATTCGAGACGTCGGTCGCGCGGGCCGAACGCCAGAAGGACGGGGTCTGGAGGGTCACCCTCGACAGCGGCGAGGTGCGGGAATACGACGCGTTGATGGTCGCCAATGGACATCACTGGGATCCGCGCTGGCCCGAGCCGCCGTTCCCCGGGGAGTTCGAGGGCGAGCAAATGCACTCGCACCACTACATCGACAACACCAGGTTCCGCGGCAAGAACGTCGTCGTTGTTGGCATGGGCAACTCCGCCATGGACATCGCGGTCGAAACCAGCCAGGTGGCGGCCAACGTTTTCCTGTCGGCGCGTCGAGGAGCCTGGATCATTCCCAAGTACCTCTTCGGCAAGCCGCTCGACCAGCTGGGGAATGACCCCCGCATCCCATTTCGCATCAGGCAGCGGATCTACGAGCAGATCCTGCGATTGAACGTCGGCCGGATGGAGAACTATGGCCTGCCGGCGCCGGACCACCGGCCGGGCGAGGCCCATCCCACCATCTCCAGCGACATCCTCATCCGGATCGGTTCAGGTGACGTCAAGCCGCGACCCAACATCACCGAGCTCAAGGGCAAATCGGTGCGATTTGCCGACGGCTCGGAGGAGGCGGCGGACATCATCGTCTACTGCACCGGGTACCGGGTGACCTTCCCGTTCTTCGACCCCGCCTTCCTCTCCGCGCCCGAAAACGACCTGCCGCTCTTCCGACGCGTTTTCAAGCCCGACGTGGACAACGTCTTCTTCATCGGCCTGCTCCAACCGCTGGGGGCCATCATGCCGCTGGCGGAGGCCCAATCAGTGTGGGTGGCCGATTACCTCACCGGCAAATATGCCCTACCGTCGCACACCGAGTTGCTGGCGGATATCGAGCGGGACCGAAGACAGATGTTCAGGCGCTACGTCGCCTCCAAGCGCCACACCATGCAGGTGGACTTCGACGATTACCTGTACGCGCTGGAGAAGGAGCGCCGGGCGGGCGAACGGCGGGCGTCCGCCTCGGGCAACCGGCTCCCGGTCCCCGTCCGAGCTGCCATCGCGGCCCGCCAGGACGCGCTCAGCTCAGGCTGAGCGGGCTGGTCACGACGTCGGCAGGAGTCGCCAGCCGGGCGCCTCAGCCAGGCTCGATCATCCTGGCGACCTCGACGAACAGCGGGTGCGGCAGCCGCAGGAAAGCATCGACCACCGCGGGGTCAAACTGCCGTCCGGACTGTGCCCTGATCTCGTCGAAGGCCTCGTCGTGGGGCCACGGTTTGCGATAGGCGCGACTGCCGATCAGCGTGTCGTAGACATCCGCCACGGCCACGATCCGCCCGACCAGGGGGATCTCGTCCATCTGCTTGCCGGATGGGTACCCGCTGCCACTCCAGCGCTCGTGGTGATTCATGCAGATCTCGCCCGCCAGCCACAGAACAGGATGGTTACCAAAGACGATCTTGGCGCCGATGGAAGTGTGCGTTTTCATCACTTCCGTCTCCTCCTCGGTCAGCGGCCCGGGCTTCTGCAGGATGTGGTCCGGGATGCCGAGCTTGCCGACGTCGTGCAACGGTGCCGCGCGACGGATCCAGTCGGAGATCTGCGGGTTGAGGCCCAGCTCCCTGGCGATCAGCCCGGCAATGATCCCCACCCGGCGGCTGTGGTCACCGGTCTCATCGTCGCGGTACTGCGCGGCGATCGCGAGCCGCTCCAGGATCTCCATCTGCGCTACGTCCAGCTCGTCCGTGCGCAGGCGCAGTTGCTCCTGCAGGTCGAATCGCCCGCTGCGCGCCTGGCGGTTGAGCATGGTTGTGCGGACCGCGTTGCGGGTGCGCATCACCACCTCGGCGTTATCCAGCGGGCGGCTGAGGAAATCGAAGGCCCCCGCGTCCAGCCCCCGCTGGCGGACCGAATCGCTGAGCGCGTCGGCCACCAGGAGCACCGGCACCTGCTCGTCGATCGTCAGCTCCTTGGTCATCAGCTGCAGGGCACTGAAGCCGTCCAGCTGAGAGGTCTCCATCGCCAGCAGCACGGCGGCCGGGCGATGACGGCGGACCGCTTCGACCACCTCCCACGGATCCTGGACCTGCTCGATCGAGCGGAAACCCTCGTTGTTGAGGATGCGCTCGAGCATCACCGCCTGGACCTGGGTGCGTTCCATCACCAGGACTGTCGCCTGGCGTAGCTGGTCCTCCGTGACCAGCTCCTCAGGGATAGCGCGGACGCCAGCTGCCATAGCCTCCTCTATCCCCCGCACCATCGTACCCATTGAAATAGTCACGAGCCAACCCTGATGTGGGGTTGTGGGTCAGTCCGGAACGGCGCGCCGCGCTGCCAGCGCCAGCCCGAGCGCGGTGATCCCGAGCACCGCCCCGCCGACCGTACGCCATCCGCCAACCCCTGCGAGCTGGTGGATCACCGCCAGCCCAGCCCCGCCGAACGCGGCCAGCGCTGCCAGGACCAGGGTTGCCGTGGCGAGCACAGGCCGATCGTCCGCCGCCACGCGGCGTCCGGACGCCCCGATCAGCAGCAGCCATACCGCCAATCCCGCAATCGAGCCGCTGGCGCGGCCTCCGTTCTTGAGCGCCACGGACGGGCTGGAGGCAATGAAGGCGCCTACATCGGCGGCGCCCAGGAGGGCAACGACCGTCAGCCCGCTCAGCAGCGGGCGGCGGATTATCACGTTGGTCATGTGAGCGTCGGAAGTAGCCATAGCCACATGCTACCGGGCGATTCCGTGCCGACCCTCACCTCCGCTGAAACCCTGCGCCCCTGCCAGCGTCTCCCCCGACGAAATGGTGTCCAGTCCGTGGCGGAACTCATTGGTTGTGGCGTCGACCTCGCTCATCCCCCACTGTTCAATCGCCGAGGCCCTGTCATTCCTCAGGCACACCTGGGGCAGGGCGGCCAGCTCCCGGGCCATCGACACCGCGGTGGCCAGGGCCGCTCCGTCCTCGACGACCCGGTTGGCGAGCCCGAAAGCCAGCGCCTCGTCGGCTCCCACGCCCCTGCCCGTGAGGATCATGTCCATCGCCCGGCTGTGCCCCACAAGCCGGGGGAGGCGCACCGTGCCGAGGTCGATCAACGGCACGCCGAAGCGGCGGCAGAACACCCCGAATACCGCGCCCCGTGCCGCCACGCGCAGGTCGCACCAGAGGGCCAGTTCCAACCCCCCGGCGACGGCATAGCCCTCGACCGCCGCGATGACCGGCTTGGTCAGCCGCAGACGCGTCGGACCCATGGGACCGTCGCCATCGCCGTCCGCGCGGAGATCGCGGCGGTCGCCGCCGGCGAGAGCCTGAAGGTCAGCCCCGGCACAGAAGTGCCCGCCGGCGCCCGTCAGGACCGCCACCGCGACCGAATCGTCCGCCTCGAAGTCCGTAAACGCGTCACTCAACTCGGTTGCCGTGGCAGCGTCGACCGCGTTCCGCCGCGTGGGCCGGTTGATCGTGACCACCCGGACTGGGCCCTGGTTGGATATCTCAAGTGATGACATGGGGGCATATTGTGGCCGCAACGATGGTTTCGGTGTGAATGACGGCACGGTTGGGCATAACAGTGCCAGCGACCGGCAACCGCGGCGTGCCAGGTGGACGCCGCCACACCACAATTAGGGAATGAACAAGATGACCGAACTTAAAACCGAACTTTTGCCGGTCCTGCCGCTGGATGACGCGGTGGTTCTGCCGCACATGGGCGTCACCATCGGCCTGGAGGACCCTGCCCAGCGCAGCGCGATCGATGCCGCCAAGCAGGGAAATGGGATGGTCCTCCTGGTCCCGCGCCTCGACGGCCACTTCGCCCGTATCGGAACGGTCGCCAAGCTGGAGGATTCCGGCCAACTCCCGACCGGGGCCGAAGTCTCTGTGGTGCGCGGGCTGTACCGGGCAACGATGGGTGCGGGGTCGGAGATCGGTGGAGCCCTCTGGGTCCAGATCGAACCCCACAAGGACCCCGAGCATCCCAGCGACCACGCCCAGGAGCTGGCCCGCGAATACCGCGCGTTGATCGAGAACGTGCTCGAGACTCGAGGGGCGCCAGGCGTGGTGCAGTTCATCCGCGGCATCAAGGACCCCGGGCACCTGGCTGACATGTCCGGGTACTCCCCTGACCTCAGCACAGAGCAGAAGCAGGAGATCCTCGAGGAGCTCGACGTGGAGGTCCGGCTGAGCAAGCTGATCGTCTGGGTCAAGGAAACGCTGGCCGACATCCAGGTCAAGGAGAACATCCGCAAGGAGGTCTCCGAGGGCATGGAGAAGTCGCAGCGCGACTTCATCCTGCGCCAGCAGATGGAGGCCATCAAGAAGCAGCTCGGCGAGGGCGGGGACGACGTCGTCTCCGGTCTTCGCGAGCGTGTCGAGAAGGCGGGCATGCCCGAGGGTGTGCGCAAGGAGGTGGACCGCGAGCTCGATCGCCTCGACAGGACCAGTGAGCAGAGCCCCGAGCACGGTTGGATCCGTACCTACATCGACTGGATGCTCGACATTCCGTGGGACGTACGGTCCGACGACAACTTCGACCTTGTCGAGGCGCGCCGGATCCTGGACGAGGACCACACCGGCCTGGACGACGTCAAAGACCGGATCATCGAATTCCTCGCCATCCGCAAGCTGCGCCAGGAGCGCGGCATAGAGCTCGTGGGCGGTCGCGGCAGTGGCGCGATCATCACCCTGGTCGGGCCGCCCGGGGTGGGCAAGACCTCGCTGGGCGAGTCGGTTGCCCGCGCGCTGGGGCGCAAGTTCGCCCGCGTGTCGCTGGGCGGCATCCACGACGAGGCCGAGATCCGTGGCCACCGCCGCACGTATGTCGGGGCGATGCCCGGGCGGATCGTGCGTGCTCTCAAGGAGGCGGGCACCAGGAACCCCGTGATCATGCTGGACGAGATCGACAAGGTCGGCGCGGATTGGCGGGGAGACCCGTCGTCGGCCCTGCTCGAGGTGCTCGACCCGGCCCAGAACAACACCTTCCGGGACCACTACCTGGAGGTCGACCTCGACCTCTCCGATGTGCTCTTCATCCCCACGGCCAACGTCTGGGAGACCATCCCCGGTCCGCTTCTGGACCGCATGGAGCTGGTCAAGCTGGACGGCTACACCGAACAGGAGAAGGTGGGCATCGCCCGCGACCACCTGCTGCGGCGCCAGGTCGAGCGCAACGGCCTGCGCCCTGAGGAGGTGTTGATGGGTGACCAGACGCTGCTGCAGATCGTCGCCGACCACACGCGCGAGGCGGGCGTGCGCAACCTCGAACGGGAAATCGGCAAGGTCCTGCGCAAGGTCGCGACCAAGGTCGCCCGCGGCGACATCACCCCACCGATTACCGTGGAGGCGTCCGACATCGAGGGCTACCTCGGGCGGGCGAAGTTCGAGAACGAGGTGGCGGAGCGCACCGCGGTCCCGGGCGTTGCCACCGGCCTGGCGGTGACCGGTGCGGGCGGCGACGTGCTGTTCGTAGAAGCCACGGCGACGCCCGGCGCGGGCGAGGGCCCCGGCACCCTGACCCTGACGGGCCAGCTGGGAGAGGTGATGAAGGAGTCCGCCCAGATCGCCCTCTCATACGTGCGCTCGCATGCCTCTGACCTGGGGCTGGATCCGTCAAAGATGGGCCAGAACTTCCACGTGCATGTGCCCGCGGGCGCAGTGCCCAAGGACGGGCCTTCGGCGGGCGTCACGATGACCACCGCGCTGGCCAGCCTACTCATGGGGCGGCCGGTCCGGAGCGAGGTCGGGATGACCGGAGAGGTAACCCTCCAGGGCCGGGTCCTGCCCATCGGCGGTGTCAAGCAAAAGGTGCTTGCTGCTCACCGCAGCGGTTTGACCGAGGTCATCCTGCCGCAGCGCAACGGCAAGGACCTCGACGATCTCCCAGAGACCATCCGCAAGGAGATGACCTTCCACCTCGTCAGCGACGTCGCCGAGGCACTGCGGCACGCGCTGGAGCCGGTAGAGACGAAAGCCGCGGTGCACGCCGCCTAGCCCAGCCGGTCAAGGGGGCCGTCCCGGCGGGCGGCCCCCTTTTCTCGCCTACAAAAAATCGCCGACGGCGACGAAACCATAGCCGCGACGGCGCAGTTCGTCGATAACGCGTCCGAGGGCGTCGGCGTCAAGCGTGCTGCCATCCGGCGACGCACCGACGTGCATCAGCAGTATCTCGCCGGGCTCGGCCGCGCCGACCGCGCGCTGGTAGACGGTCCCAACGCTCTGGCCGGCGGAGACACCCTTCCAGCCCAGGGTGTCGACCGTCCAGCGGATGCTGCCATAACCGAGGCGGTTGGCGATGGCCAGTAGGCGAGGATCGCTGCCGCCATAGGGGAAGCGGAAGAGGGGCTGCAGCCGGCGGCCGGTTTTCGCCTGGATCCAGCGCTCTCCATCTGAGATCTCGGCCACCACCTGGGCATCGGAGAGGCCGCGAAGATCGGCGTGGTCGAATGTGTGGTTGCCGATCGAATTCCCGGCAGTGTCACCAATTTCTTTCGCCAGCGCCGGATAGCTGGTCACCCAGCGACCGGTGAGGAAGAATGTTCCCGGGACATGCTCCCGCCTCAGTGTGTCCAGGATGGATGGCACACCCTGCGCCATCGAGCCTGCATCAAAGGTCAGGGCCACCACTTTCCTTGACGTCGGGAGACGGGTCCACTCGACGCCCAGCATGTCGGCAGGCAGGAGGCTACGGCCGGGGGGCGACGATCGTGGCGGCACAGGGTTCACGCTGGCGGGCGGAAGCGGGCTGGGCTCCAGGGACAGGGTTGGGTAGGGCACGGGGGTCGCCTCGGGCGCCAGCATCGAATCTAACGACCTAGCGAGTGGGGTGCCGGCGGCCGGCTTGGCGATAGGAACCGCGGCGCCCGCGCAGGCTTGCAGCAGCATCCCTACCGCCACGGCGGATCCCGCCGCCCTGACCTGCCGAACCGTCAATTCGAACATCGCGTCAGTGTGTCAGACGCTGCCGCTGAGGTCAGCGGGTCAGGGGGGCGATATCTTGCCTGCCACCTCTCGGCCGCGACGGCCGATCCCCTACCCGTCGCGGTCTGAGCCCAGCTCCTCCATCTCGTCTCCGGACAGCTCGATACGCGCCGCGTCGACGTTCTCTTCGAGGTGGGCGACGGAGGCGGTCCCCGGGATTGGAAGCATCACCGGCGAGCGGTGCAGCAACCAGGCGAGGCCAACCTGCATCGGGCTCACCTCCCTGCGCTTGGCGATGCGCTGAAGGGCGCTCCCCGCCAACTGCCCGGTGGCCAGCGGGAACCACGGGATGAAGGCTGTGCCGGTTGAGTCGCACGCGTCCAGGACGGCCTCCGAGGCGCGGTCGCCCAGGTTGTACCGGTTCTGGACCGAAACCACCTCGACCAGCCCCCGCGCCGTCGCGAGCTCGTCGAGGCCCACGTTGCTGACGCCGACGTGACGAACCTTGCCCTGAGCCTGGAGCTCCTTGAACGCGCCGATCGTCTCCTCATACGGAACCTTGGGATCGTGGGCATGAGACTGGTAGAGATCGATCCGTTCGACGCGGAGTCGACGCAGGCTGCCGTCGACAGCGTCGCGGATGTGTTCGGGGCGGCCATCTCTGTCCCACTTCCCCGGACCCGAGCGGGTCAACCCGGCCTTGGTGGCGATCACCAGGTCGAAGGGGTAGGGGTGCAGGGCCTCCGCGATCAGCATCTCGCTGACCTCGGGGCCGTACGAGTCGGCGGTGTCGATGAAGTTGACGCCCAGCTCGATGGCCCGCCGGAGGACGCGCTTGCACACCTCCGGGTCGCCTGGCGGTCCCCACACTCCCTCGCCAGTGATACGCATCGCCCCAAAGCCCAGACGGTTGACCGTCATGTCCCCGAGGGTCACGGTTCCTGCGTTGGTGCTGGTGTTTTCTATCATCCTCAGATGGTGACAGAGGGGGAGCGGCGCCGTGGCCAATCAGGCAGGCGGCAGGACCTCGAAGTCGATGGCGCTGAAGCTGTTGTTGTTGCTCTTCTCCGCCGAGCACGCGGTCAAGCCGACATACATGTCCATCTCGGCGCGGAGGACGATGTGGTCACCGGGTCGGGATAGCGGTGGTTTGATCTCCAACTTCCCCTCGGCATCGACAATCACGTTCATGAAAACGTTGAACGTTGTCGGGATGGTGTCTGGGGCGATCGCGAACTTGGCCAGGTTTCGCCAGAGGTTTTCGAAGCAACTGGGGTGGTGGCCCCGGTGCCCGTAGATGATGCTGAACGTCTCCGGGCTGCACGGGGTCAAGAGGAAATCGTGGCGGCCCACACTGTCCTCCAGGATGGTGAACATCGGCCGGCTGCGGTTGGAGTAGAGAAGGTCCCCGGTGGTCAGGTAGATCGCGTTGGCGTAATCGATGCTGCGACCGGACGAGAGCCATTCCCGGGCGTCCTCGACCGCAAAGGACACCATGTCACTGACCTGCTCGCCCTCCGGGTCGGTGATGCGCAGGCGCTGTCTGGCATCCATGCGGAACCCGACGCCGGATTGCGGCGGGATTCGCTGGGAGGTCAGCTCTGCCGGGGTTGAAATGGACACTTCCACTCCCCCGTGTTGTGCTTCCCCGAATACTGCCGTGCCTCGGGCATCTGTCCGAAATCGCCTAGGGGCCTGTGTGGGAAACCCCTGACGGGGTGAGACAATTGCGGCAGTTCATCTCTGCATTCTGAATCGTCCTGCTCCACGTTGAGGTAACCGTCGAATGAAGGGAACGCGGAAGACTTTCCGCCCGTACACGCCAGACCAGATTCTGCTGCTGCCGCCTGACCTTTCGGAGTGGGTGCCGGCGGGACACCTGGCGAGGCTGGTGGACGACCTGGTCGAGAACACCATTGACCTCGAACCCATCTACGGCGTCTACACCGAGGTGCGGGGCGCGCCGCCGTATGACCCGCGGCTGTTGGTCAAGCTCCTGCTCTACGGTTACAGCAACGGGATTTTCAGCTCGCGCCGGCTGGAGCGCGCGACCATCGAGCACGTTCCCTTCCGCTTCCTGTGCGCCAACCAGACGCCTGACCACTGGACCATCAGCAACTTCCGCAGAGTGCATCTGGTGGCGCTCGATGAGATGTTCAACCAGGTCCTGGAACTGTGCCAGGAGGTGGGCATCGTCAAGCTCGGACACGTGGCCATCGACGGCACCAAGATCAAGGCCAATGCCAGCAAGCACAAGGCCATGAGCTACGCCGGGATTCAGGAGCGAGAGCCGCGCTACCAGCAGATCGTTCAGGACTGGCTGGCCCGCGCCGAGGCCATCGACGCCGCCGAGGACGAGGAGTTCGGCGACAAGCGAGGTGACGAACTGCCCGAGGAGCTGCAGCATGCCGAGACCCGTCTGGCCAGGCTCAAAGAGGCCAAGGCCGCAATTGAGAAGCGGGCCAAAGACGATGGGAAAGGCGAGCCCGCGCCCCGGGACCAATACAACTTCACCGACCCCGAGTCGCGGATCATGCTCGGCGGCGACAAGGCGTTTGTGCAGGGCTACAACTGCCAGATCGCGGTCGACGACACGCCCCACCACATCATCGTGGCGACCAAGGTCAGTAACCAGGCGGCCGACAATCCCCACCTGCTGCCGGTGGTGGTGGCCACCGTGCTCAACACCGGAGAGGTTCCGGGCAAGATCAGCGCTGACGCCGGCTACGGCTCCGAAACCAACATCATCACCATGGCCGCGCTCGGCATCGATGCCTACCTCGCCCAGGCCAAGGAGAAGCACACCGACTACCACGGTCCCTCGCCCCGCGGCCGCATTCCCGACGACGCCACACCCCGCCAGCGGATGGCTCGCAAGGTCAGAACCAAGAACGGCCGCGGCGTCTACAAGCGACGAAAACACATCGCCGAGTCGCCGTTTGGGATCATCAAACAGGCGATGGGGTTCAGACAGTTCCTGCTCCGTGGTACCGAGAAGGTCAGCATGGAATGGAGCCTGGTCAGCACTGGCTACAACCTCCGCCGACTGCACGATAGCGGCCGGTGGAGGCCAGCTCCTGCGGGCTGAAGGCGCCCAAATGGCACCTCTGTCCGCGTCCTGGCTCGTCATCACCGTGCCTCTCCGCCCGACACGGGCTCGGACTGGCGCCGCCACGGCAGTCTGCTCAGCCAGCCGTGCCACAACCGCCGTCTGGCGCGTTATCCACACAGGCCCCTAGGTTGGGGTTGATCCCGCCCTGAAGCTCGGCGTCCCGCTCACGGATCACCTCCTGCCAGCGGAGCATGCGCCCATCGCCGCGCAGTTCGTCAAACTGCTCGTGAGGGTTGAAGACCAGGGTCGGCCACGCAAAGCGGCGCGTCCAGCGCGAGCTGGCCGCGTGCAGACCGACGATGAAATAAGCGCGGCTCGCGAAGCTGAACGAGAACCGGGGATCGGCCGGGTCGCGGCTGACCCTGGGGTCCCACGGCTGTTCATCCAGCTCGTGGAGCAGCTGCAACTGGCGCCACAGCGCGCGCTCGAACTGCGCTTCGTCCTGAGCGACCGGGCCGGTGAAGAACGCCGCATAGCTGAAGAAGTCGGTGTCATTGACGCCACGCTCGGCGGCAAAGGATCGCAGCCCGTCGGCGAGCGCCTCGGTGGAGTCGTGTGCGCCGAGGGCTCCCAGCATCGCGACCCGATAGGTGCCGCGGCTGACGGCCGCCTTGCCGCCGACGCACACGAACGCGGGACTGCTGACATGACCGACAAACGAATCGTGCACCAGGCGCGCGATTGCCGGCGCAGGTTGAGTGCTGTGGATGTCGACCAGTTCTCCGTCTACAAGTCCAAGGTACGGCCACAGCCGTTCCTCCGGCTCGGCGGGGACCCGTAGGGCGCTCATGCCACACCCGCGCGCGGCGCGGACCGGAGCTCAGCTTCGGACGAGGCGGCGGCGCGCAGTCGTTGGCCGCGGTACATGATGCCGCCCCGGAGGAAGCGGCGGCCCAGCGCCAGCCACGCGCTGACTCCGCGCTCGACCAACCAGATGGGCGCGAATGCCGACGTCAGGCGCGGGAAGTACGGCGTGCCGGCGTACCGCCGGCGGCCCCCCTCGGCAACCGCGATGGCCAGCCCGGCAACGATGACGGGGACCGCCCAGCCGGCCATCGCGGTGGTCACGGCGAGCAGCGGCAACACCGCGAGGAACAAGGCCATGCGCCAGGGGCGCGCCAACTCGTCGTACGCCTGGCGCACCCGCTGGTTCCAGAAATGCTGTGCACTGGGAGGTCGACGAGCGATGTACAGGTCGCCGGCCACCAGCTCCCGCCCGCCGGCAGCGAGGACCGTCCGCACCAACTCCAGGTTCTCGAACATCACGTCGCCGCGATACCCGCCAGCGCTGAGCAGCAACTGGCGCCGTACACCGAGGGTTCCCGGCCAGTCACCGCCGCCCACCGCCCGGTTCAGCAGGCTTCGCGAACCATCCCAGAGGGCGTGCCAGGGCGTGGGGCTGAAGTAGTTCTGCGGCCGAACGACGTCGTACTCATCCAGCAGGGCGAGCATCCGGCGGACGTTCGACACCGTGTAGCGGACGTCGTCGTCGGCGATGATCACCCGGGCCGCGCGGGCGTGTCTCAGCCCGGTGAGGACCCCACCCACCTTGCCCATCGGCGTGGCCACGCCGGGGTCCACCGGGATGTGCGCGATGCCGTCTGGGAGCAGTTCCGCGTGACTCGCGAAGACCTCCGAGGGTGAGCCGTCAACGACGATCACCTGGACTTCGCCGGTCAGGGTTCGCAAGTATGCAGGCAGGTCCTGCAGACCACCGCTGCGAGGCTGGGATATGGGCACCACGTAAGCCCCTTCGGTAGTTCCGCGCGGCGGCGGGCCGGCGGCGTCGGACAAGGTTGCAATCATCTCTGTGTATAGCGTCAGTATAAGTTTTTTAGGCGCGTGTCGCGAGCACCGAGTGGATTGCAGGTGCTATGACTTCGGGGTGACCGGCAACCTGTTTGAAGCGGCGGAGAATAACGTCCTGCCGCCCGACGCGGCCGCGCCACTGGCGGCACGGATGCGGCCGCGGACGCTCGACGAGCTGGTGGGCCAGGAGGCGGTTGTCGGGGCCGGCAGCCCGCTGCGCGCGCTGATCGACGACGACCGCCTTTCATCCGTGATCCTCTGGGGACCGGCGGGGACCGGCAAGACGTCGCTCGCGGGGATCATCGCGGGGGCCACCTCGGCGGCCTATGTCGAGGTCAGCGCGGTTAGCTCGGGGGTGGCTGACGTACGCAAGGCGATCGCCGGCGCGGAGGAGCTCAAGCGCGGCACCGGCCGGCGCACGATCCTATTCATCGACGAGATCCACCGCTTCAACAAGAATCAGCAGGACTCCCTGCTCAAGGCGGTGGAGAGTGGGATCGTGACGCTCATCGGCGCGACGACGGAGAACCCCTTCTTCGAGGTCAATTCGCCCCTCCTCTCGCGCAGCCTGCTGTTCAGACTGGAGTCGCTCAACCCCAATCAGGTCGGTGAGCTGCTGCGACGTGCGGTCGCCGACGCGCGCGGCCTGAGTGGTGCGGTCGAGGTCGAGGACGAGGCGCTGGAGCACATCGTCGACCGCGCCGGAGGTGATGCCAGGTTTGCGCTCAACGCCCTCGAGATGACCGCCAGCACGGTGACCAGCTCGGGCCGGCGGAAGGTGACCCTGGAGGATGCGCAGGCCGCGCTGCGCCAGCCGGTCCTCCGGTACGACAAGGCTGGGGACGTCCACTACGACGTCATCTCCGCGTTCATCAAGAGCATGCGCGGGTCCGACCCCGATGCCGCCGTCTTCTGGCTGGCGCAGATGCTGGAGTCGGGAGAGGACCCCGAGTTCATCGCCCGGCGCATGGTCATCTTTGCCTCCGAGGACATCGGCAACGCCGACCCCCGCGGGCTGCAGGTGGCGATCGCCGCCTTTGATGCGCTGCGCTACGTCGGCCTGCCGGAGGCCTCGCTGAGCCTGTCGCAGGCGGCGATCTACCTGGCCGCGGCGCCCAAATCGAACGCCTCGATGCTGGCCATCAGCCGAGCCCGGGAACAGTTGATGGCGCACGGAGCGCAGGCTCCCCCCGCTCACCTGCGGGACTCGCACTACCCCGGCTCCAAGAAGCTGGGACACGGGGAGGGGTACCTCTACCCTCACGACTACCCCGGTGGATGGGTGGACCAGCAGTACCTGCCGGACCGGTTGCGCGACGCGCGCTTCTACGAGCCCACCGACCAGGGGCTGGAACAGCGTCTGGGTGAGCGGCTGCGAGGCCTCCGGGATTCAAGGAGCGGGCGGCGTCACGACTCGCCGTCGTAGCTCGCCGACCGGCTGACGGAGGCGCTCGCCGCTACTGCGGCGCACACATGTTCGTACTACAATTCTGTGTATGCGCGCAGTCAAGGCCTGCCCGAAGTGTGGTGAGATCAAGGCGTCGGTCGATTTCCCGAGGAACGCCAGCCGGCGGGATGGCCGAGGCTCCGTGTGCAAGGAATGCCAGCGCGCTTATCTCAAGGGCCACTACGCGCGAAACCGGCCATATTACCTGGCGAAAGCGCGCCGTCTGAACGCTCGGCGATGGGCCGAACTAAAGGGTCTCCTCCACGAACTCAAGTCACGGCCTTGTACCGACTACGGCCTGACCTACCCGCCCTGGATCATGGAATTTGACCACGTGCGAGGGACGAAGGACTTCACCGTGAGCACCAACCTGCGTAGTCGGACTCCAGCGGCCTTGCGTCGGGAAGCCGCTAAATGCGAGGTGGTCTGCGCGAACTGTCACCGCAATCGCACCTACCTGCGCATTGTCGACGAGATCCGGCGGTCACGAGAGACGTCCGTGGCTCTCGGCGAGGACTGGTTAGGGATGAGTGTGGCGCGCCCGGACGGGATCGAACCGCCGACTTCCACGTCCGTAGCGTGGCGCTCTATCCGCTGAGCTACGGGCGCGCGCGGCTGAAATCATAGCGAGGTGCGGGCCAGCTCCTCGTAGAGCGACGCTGCCGCGCCGTGCGTGCTGCGGTACAACACCAAGGACTCCACCGACGCTGGCGCCGGCGGCCGCAGCTCTGCCAGCCCAGCCATCAGCAAGCCGGCGCGCTCGCTCGTCAATTCGGAACGCACCCGCGCCAGGCTGAGGTGGGCGCGAAATGGCCGCTCGTCGCAGGACAGCCCGCGGGCGCGCAGCTCGGATACCAGAGTGCCGTGGACCGCGGTGGTCAGCACGGGGTCGGCAACGCCCAGCCAGATTACCCGCGGACCCGCGATTGACGGAAAGGCGCCGGGGTCGCCCCATGCCACCTGCCATCTTCCCCCGGCCGCAGCCGCGGCAGCCTTCATTGCATCGGTAGCGCGCCCCAGTGCGGTCTCGGGCAGATCGCCCATGAAGGCCAGGGTCACATGGAGGTTCTCCAGCGGCGGAACTGACAGCTCCCGAAAGCCACGAAGCGCGCGCAGGCCGGGCTCCAGCGAAAGTCCGGGAGGCGGCTCCAGGCCGAGCGCGATGAAACAGCGCAGGGTGCAGCCCGAAGTTCAGGTGGCCTTGGAGCCCACGGCGTACTTCACGTGGGCATTGTCCTCCAGGCCCTTGACGAAATCCGAGAACCACTGCGGGCGGAATTTGGGCGTGTACAGGTTGGGTTGAGGAGCGGAGATGAAGACGATAACGGCGGTGATCCCGTTCTCGTCGCGCGTCAGCAGCTTGAAAAGGTAGAACCCGTTGGCACCCTGGACCACGGACTTGCTGATGTCCCCCGGTTGGAGCACGTTGAGGGCCGGCTGGAGCAGGGGGTCGCCGGCGGCCAGGTGCGCGCTGTCGATGCTCTCTTGGCCAGCGGTTGTCGCACTCGCCAGGTCGCTGTATTGCCTGGCGACATCGGCGATCGGCGTCCCGCCCTGGAGCGCACGAAACGCCGTGTCGGCGCGGTTCTGGGCCATCCTGTGCTCCACCTTCTGCTCCAGGAGGATGTGCTTGACGCTCTCGCGCAGACGGTCGATATCGTATCCCTCGTTGCGCAGAAAAGTGTTGAAGTCCGGAGGAGCGGCGCCAGTGGGGTTCTGGATGCGTTGCGAGGTGGCCGCCTGGTTATAGGCGTTGCGCTGGAAGTCGATGGCCTTGTTGACCTCGTCATCGCTGACCGACAGCCCCTTTTTCGACGCCTCATCGTCCAGCAGCACCTCGTCGACCAGTGAGCGGATCGCGATGTCCTGCTCCTGCTGGTCGGTACGAGTCTTTTTATAGAGGTCCTGTTCGACCTTCAGCCGCACCTTGTAATCACTGGACGAGATGGTGTGGCCGTCCATGCTCGCGGCCGGCTTTCCCACCAGTGGCGCGTCCTCCAGGCTGCAGCCCGCCAGGCCCAACAACGTGGCAAGGAGCACCGAGAAGAGGACGGGGCGCTTCATGGCGTGGCAGTCTAACATCGGCAAGTTGCACTTCTGTGAGCCGCTTCGCGGCGCTAGAATCCACGCCCCCGTGAAGATCTGTGAGAGTTGCATCAACCGGCGGATACTGCCTGTCGACCAGGCACCCATGGGGGTCAACCCCGACAACCGTCGCGTCGACGAGAACGGGACCGAGTTCTACCTGTTCTGCTCCTACTTCTACTCGTACCCCAGCGCGAACATGCGCCTCAACTGCTCCCACCACACTCCCGATCCGTCAGTCTCCGCCCCCATTACCAGATAGAACCGGCTCAAAAGAGCTCAGATGACCGCGCGCTCCTGGGCGTAGTCACCCTCGGTAAAGCGCGACGGGCGCAGCGCGTGGAGGCTGAAGGCGGGCTCGCGGCCAAGGATCAGGTCACTGCAGAGGTCACCCACCGCCGGCGCCTGCATGAACCCGTGGCCCGAGAACCCGCAGCACAGCCAGAACCCGGGCAGGTCCGACTCGCCGATGATCGCCTGGTGGTCCGGGGTGACCTCGTAAAGGCCCGCCCACCCGGTCATGATCTCGGCATTCTCGAGGCCTGGGAACCGCTCGGTGGCGTGCTGCACCATGTGGTCGAGGAAGTCCCAGTCGACATCGGTGCGGAAGCTCGGCGGCTCCGCGGGGTCGCTCATTCCCAGCAGCACTCCGTCACCCTCGGGATGAAAGTAGAACGTGGTCCTGATGTCCACGGTCATCGGCGTCTCCCGGGTTATCTCCTGGAAGGGCTTGGTGACAAAAATGTGGCGCCGGAAGGGCGTCACCGGGACCTGGGTGCCCGCCAGCTCGCCGAGTTTACCGGCCCAGGCCCCGGCGCAGCACACCACCCGGTCGGCGCGGATCTCGCCACGCGGTGTCGTAACGCGCCATGCCCCGCCGCGGTGCTCGAGACCCGTGACGTCCAGCCCTTCGATGATTCGCACGCCGTTCTTGCGCGCCGCGTGCGCATAGCCCTGGGTGAGCTCGCTGGGCCCGGCGATCCCGTCGGTGGGGCAGAAGGTTCCCCCCATCAGGTCATCGGTGCGCAACCCCGGCACCAGGCGTCGAATCTCCGCGACGTCGACCTCCTGGACATCCTTGAGCCCGGCGGCGCGCTGGACCTCGAGGTTGCGGCGCAGGTCGTCAATGCCCTCGGTATCGGGAGCGACCAGGACATAACCGATCTGCTTGAAGTCGGCGGTCTGACCGGTGATCTCTTCGAAGCGCTGCAGCAGCTGCACCGACAGCATTCCCATGCGCACGTTGACCTCGGTCGAGAACTGTTGCCGAACGCCGCCGGCACAGCGCCCGGTGCTCCCCTCCCCGACCGCCCCCCGGTCTACCAGTAAAACGTTGCGCTGCCCCTTGACCGCCAGGTTGTAGGCCAGGCTGCACCCCATGGCGCCGGCGCCGATGATCAGCACCTCGACGCCGGCTGGGAGCCCGAACTCAGGCCGGGGAGACAATGCCCAGGAGGTTCAGCTCAGCTCCAGCGTGAGGCAGCGCACCCCGCCCCCGGCCTTCATGAACTCGGTCATCGGGAACGCCGTGGTGGTCAGGCCCTCGACGTGAAGCTGCTGGTCCATCTTGGCGACGCCGGTCGAGGACAGCAGGTGGTCGCCCACCACCACGCCATTGCAGATGAAGTCCGTGGCCACGTCGGGGGGAACCTCAATGACGTGCGGCACCAGGCTCCGTACCCTCCGCGCCGACTCCGGGCTGAATGCCGCGGGCGCGAACATCACCACCCCCGGGGCCAGCGGGCAGAAGCATGTGTCGAGGTGATAGAAGCGCGGGTCCACAAGGTGCAGGGAAACCACCTCGGTATCCAGCAGGCGGCTCACCTCTGAGTGCGACTCGCGGCTGGTGCGGAAGCCGTAGCCGGCGAAGAGGCGTTCGCCGACGAAGAGGGCGTCGCCGGCGCCCTCAAACGACACGCCCGGTGAGACCTCCTTCACCCGCATCCCGAGGTCCGAAAGCGCAGCCCTCCAGAGCGGTTCCTCCCCCTGGCGTTCCACGTGCCTGAACCGTGCCAGAACGGCGGTGCCGTTGCGCACCAGCGCGGCGTTGGCGGCGAACACCATGTCGGGGAGGCCGGGCGCCTGCGCCACCAGTTCCACGGCCTGGCCCAGGTCGATGTAGGCGCGGTGGAGAGCCTCCCACTGCGACTCGGCCCTACCTCGATCGACCTCCTGTTCCACGTGCATCCAGGGGTTGATCTCGTACTCGACCCCGAAGTGGTCGGGGCGGCACATCAATATGGCCATTTTGGGTCACCTGCCCGGACAGGCCGATCGCCAACGCGGGGACTCCCGTCCCGGGTAACCCCATCGTACCCGGTCCGGTGCCGGGTTAAATGGGGTCTGGCGCCAGGAAGCCCTTGATGGCCGCAGCCTGGGCCTGGACCAGGGTGTCGGTCCAGCCGTGCCCGGCCTCGGGGACGATGACCACCTCGGCGGTCTGCATCTGCTCCGTCAGGCGCTGCATCTGGCGCAGGTCGAGCAGCGAATCATCCTCGGCCACCACCATCAGGACGGGTTGCTCCCAGCCCAACAGCCACGCTTCGTAGTCCTGCTTGACCGCTGACGCCAACCATTCGCGGGCCGCCCGGGGCGAGGCGCGGACCTGGTTGAGAAAGTTGACACGGGCATCGAACTGGTCCACGCCTGGCCCCTCCACCATGAAGCGCTTGTAGAGGTCGCTGATGCGGCGGTTGCGGGCCAGCCACGAACCGGCGCTGAAGACCGGCGGGATACCGGCAATCGCCGTTTGGACCTTGAACGACCGCGATAGGACGCGCCGTGAATAGATCGGGGTGTGCAGCACCAGCTGGCGGACCCGCTCCGGGTCGCGACGGGCCAACTCGATGGCGACCGTCGCGCCCAGGCAGATCCCTCCGAGGTCGAACAGGCTGAGGCCGATGGTGTTGGCGAACGCCTCGGTGAACGCGGCAAGCGTCGGCACGCTGTGCTCGCCCGACAGAGGCGGCGTCTCGCCAAACCCCGGCAGGTCGGGGATGATCATCTTGCGGCGGCCTTCAAGCGCCGGCATCCACTTGTGGAAGTTTTCGGCGCTGCCGATCCAGCCGTGCACCAGTAGCATGGGGGCGCCTTCGCCCACCTCCAGGTACCGCACCTCCCGACCGCCGACGGTGACCCGCCTGGCGACGCCCATCTGTGGCAGCCCCTCGACGGTGGGCGCGGCCTCGCCCGTCATGGTTCCGGCTGGTACCCGGGTAGCGGCCGGTTGAGGGGACGGTCCTCGCGGTACCCCAGCGCATATTCCGCCTGCATCACCTGGTGGATCTCGCTGGTCCCCTCATAGATCCTTGGCGCGCGCGCATTGCGCAGGATCCGCTCCGCGGGGTACTCGCCGGAATACCCGTTGGCTCCCAGGATCTGCACTGTGGAGTCGGCGGCGCTGAATGCGGCCTCGGTCGCGAACCACTTCGCCAGGCCGGTCTCACGGGTATTGCGCTCACCGGTGTTCTTCAGCCACGCGACGCGGAAGTAGAGCATCCGCGCGATGTCGTAGTCCCGTTGGATGGCGGCGATGCGGGCCTGGACCAGTTGGTGCCGTCCGATCTCCTTTCCGAAGGTCTTTCGTACCTTCGAGTAGTCAACCGAGATGTCGAGGCAGGCCTTGATCGCGCCCGCGGCACCGGAGGCCACGGTGTAGCGCCCCATGTCGAGGCAGCTCATCGCGATCTTGAAGCCCTCGCCCTCCTCCCCGATGCGGTTGGCCTCGGGTACCTCGACATCCTGAAAGATCAGTGCCCCGGTGTTGCCGGCGCGGAGGCCGAGCTTGTCGTGGTAACCCCTGGTACTGAACCCCTTTACCGCGTCGCGTTCGAGCAGGAAAGCACTGATCCCCGCGTGCCCCGCCTGGGCGTCGGTCTTGGCGAAGACCAGGAAATAGTCCGCGTGGTCACAGAAGCTGACCCAGGCCTTCTCGCCGTTGAGGATATAGGCGTCCCCTTCGCGCTTCGCGGTGCTGCGCATCGCCGCGACGTCGCTGCCGGCGTCAGGCTCGGTCAGGCCAAAGGCACCCATCTTGCTGCCCTCCGCCAGCGGGCGCAGCAGGCGCTGCTTCTGCTCCTCGGTTCCCCACTGGTAGATGCCCGTGCTGCAGAGGCCGCTGTGCACCGAACCTGCGGTGCGAATTGCGGCATCGACGTACTCCAGCTCCTCCATCACCAGGCCCAGGGCGAGGTAGTCCATGCCGCCACCGCCATACCGCTTGGGAATCCAGATGCCGGCCAGGCCCAGCTGCGCCAGTTTGGCAAAGGTCTCGGGGTTGTAGCGCTGCAGGCGGTCGTTCTCACGGATCTCGTCGGGGAATTCCTTGCGCACGAAACGCCGGGTGGTATCGACCAGCATCTCCTGTTCGGGCGTCAGCGATAGGTCCAGCAAGAGGTCTCCTTATCTGTGCTTTACTGCGAGCTCGCGCCGGCGAGGTACGGTCGGGGCCGGCCGACGACCGGGATCTGGCCTCCAAGGTAGTTGATCACCGGGGCTGCGCGCGATTTGAGGAGCGGGTTGCGCAGGTCCTGGATATAGAAGTTAAGGAACGCCTCCACCCTGGAGATGGTGTCGACGGTGACAGGTTCCCGCGAGGCCTGGGCCTCCTGCTGCCTGAGCGCCTCCTGGTCCACGTAACCCTTGAGCCAGGGGCGCTGGTCGACCGCCTGGCGATACTGCTGTAGCTGGTGCGCCGTGACCACGCCGGCCCGCAGCAGCGGGTAGACGTTGCGGTCGAAATCGAGGACCAGACCCAGGACCAGGTAGACCGCCAGGAATGCCGCCAGGCCGTGCACCACGCCGCCGGCCGGGGCGTCGAGGCGGCCCACCCCAGGGGTTCGGCGCAGCGCCCCGACGACGGGCCGCAGCGCCAGCCGGAGTAGCCCCGTGAGAATCACCACGAGGAAGATGCTGACCACCAGGCGCGCGGCCACCGGCAGGAAGGAGTCAACCCCGGTGTGCAGCCGGCTGACCAGCCAGATGGCGATCACCAGCGAGCCCTCGGTAGCCAGCGGTCCGTAGAGGCCACGGGCCACCCCGACGTAAACGCCGATCAACAGCACGAGCAGGATGACGAGGTCTGCCACCGCCGGAGTGGGCGTGGCCGGTTACGCCGGGGCGGGGCGGTGCTGCGAGACCGTGGCGATGAGCAGGAAGCCCCCGAAGATGATCGCGATGCCGATGGCCTGCCCGGCGTAGAAGAACTCATATGAGCCGAGCCGGGTGAGGGTCGCCGCCGAGGCCACCACCAGCGAGCCGGCGAGGATCAACACGTTGCCCAGCGTCAGGTTGCGTGGCAGCCCGGCGCGGTAGGTCCGGTAGGCCGAGTAACCGGCCCCCGCGACCAGCACCACCGTGCCGATGCTGTTGCCCACCGCCGCACCCAGTGCCGAGAGTCCGTTGGCCAGGACGTAACCGCCCTCCGACCTGCACCACATCGCACAGTTGCTGGGTACCTGGTTGGTCGCCAGCCAGTGAGCGTGAAGCGGCGCAAGGGCGACGGTGAGCAGTCCGAGAACAGTCAGCGCGCCGACAAAGGCACGGTAACCGGAGCGGGCGACCCTGGCCCGCTCCCCCTGGAGCAGGAGCTCGGCGGTGCCAAGCGACAGCCAGGGAACGACCAGGACCGCGCCGAAGAGGTAGTAGAGGCGGTAATCGAGGTCGTTCCAACCTGAGATGGAGCCCAGGACCTCGGGAAAGGACGCGATGGCATAGAACAGCAGCGCAAGACCCCAGGCCAGCTGGTGGGAGCGGTGCCGCTCACGGTACTGGGAGAGGAGTTGGCCGGCAAAGACCAGGCTGATCAGCGTGGTTACAGCGGGGAACGCGAACACGACTTCCGAGTATAGGAAGCCGCGGCGCCCTGAACTCGGGCCGAATTCGGGCTGCCACAGGCTAGACTCGCTTGAAGTTATGACCAAGACGATCTCCATCGCCAACCAGAAGGGGGGTGTGGGTAAGACCACGACCGCGGTGAACCTTGGCGCCGGCCTGGCCGAGCACAACCAGCGGGTACTGCTCATCGACCTCGACCCCCAGGCCCACCTGACCATCAACATGGGCGTCCGCCGCCCCGACGACCTCGACAAGACGGTCTACGACCTGCTGCTCGAACCCCAGCTCCAGGCTCGGGACGTGATCATGCGCGCGGAACTCATGAGGGTCGACTTCATCCCCTCGAACATCGAACTCGCTGCCGCCGAGGTGCAACTGGTGGCCGAGATGGGTCGCGAGCGGATCCTGACCGAGAAACTCGAGGCCATCCATCCCCTCTACGACTGGATCATCATCGACTGCCCGCCGTCGCTGGGGCTGCTGTCGGTTAACGCCCTGGTGGCCTCGGACGAAGTGATCATCCCGTTGCAGTGCGAGTACTTCGGCATGAAGGGTATGCAGCAACTGCAGCGCAGCATCGAGCGGATCAGGGTCAAGCTCAACCCGCGCCTGAAGGTTGGCGGGATCCTGCCCACGATCTACAAGTCGAGGACCCTGCACAGCCAGGAGGTGCTGGCCCTGGTGAAAGAGGCCTACGGGGCCGAGGTGTTCCCCTTCTTCGTCAAGGACAGCATCCGTTTCGCAGAGTGCCCTCCAGCGGGCCGCTCCATCCTCGAGTACGCTAGCGACACTGACGGCGCCAGGGCGTATCGCCAGCTGGCCGAGGAGGTGCTGACCCATGCCTAAGTTCAACCGCGTTTCGTTGATGGGGTCCGAGGAGCTCTTCCGACCCACCAAGCTGGAGCCTGAGACGCCCATTCCCGTGGCCCCCGCCGACGAGCTGTCAGGCCGCGTTCCCGAGCCGGTCCAGACCCCGGTGCCCCAGCCGGCACCCCTAAGCCGCGACCGCCAGAGCTACCGGGTGAACCTGACCGAGGGCCAGGTCAAGTTGTTGATCGAGGCCGTCCAGCGCATGAAGTACCCCCAGCAGGTGCACGAGACCAAGCCTTCGATCGAGAACTTCGAGGAGCTCGAGGACCTTCGGAACCACCTCTGGGACGCAATCAGCTAGAGGGCGGCTAGCGAAGCCTCGAGAGGGGTGCGGATCCTGCCTCTCACAGTGACCCGCGCTTCGCCAATCGCCTCGCTCATCGCCTTGGCCGCAGCCGAGATCTCTCTCTTCGCCGTGCCGACGTCTTCCAGGAGGGCCGTGCCGATCGAGCCGTCGGGGCGCTGAGCCCAACCGCCGACGACGCGGCCGTCGACCCAGACCGTGGGGCCGATGTTGCCGGTGCGGTCGAACAGCTGCGCAGCGTGGTCGCCGAGGTACCAGTCGCGGTTGGTCCATCCCATGGGAGTGGGGTCGAGCGCCGGCAGGAGTGCGGCCCAGCGACCGGGGTCGGGCACCGGCTCGTTGTCTTCCGAAAGGGCGATGCCCGCAAGGCCGTCGAGGTCCACAGGCTCAACTGCCAGCCGGGCAATTGCCAACCGAGTTTCGCCGGCGGTCCACCCTGTCCACCATCTCAGGTCGGCCGCGGACGCGGGGCCGAAGCTTCGAAGCCAGAGTCGCGCCAGCTCCGATCGCGCCGCGTCGCGCCCCTCGTCGCCGGGCACCTCGGGGGGAGGGTCGGCCACGCGCCAGCGGTACTGGTTGCTGGTCCACGAGCCCAGCGGACGGCCGCGGAGGATGCGACCCTCCGCTGCCAGCCAGGTGGTGACCCATCCCGTGACATTGCTGTTCGAGGCGTACGCCTTGCCCTGGAACAGGCTGACCCTGGTCTGCAGCAGCGGCGTCTCCCGGCCCAGCTCGGCCCCCGTGAGGTCGCCCCGATTCCTCAGTGTCGCGATGGCGGCGTCGCCGGCCCGGCTCAGCCACGCGGCGCCATCCTTGGCGACTCCCGCCTGTTCCAGCATCTGCCCATACCGGCGCAGCAGTCCCGCCGCGATGGTATCGCTGACCGCGGCCTGGACCACGGGTGCCGTCGCCGCGGTCACCACGAACATCGTTCGACGCATCGCCAGGATGCGAACCAGCTCGCCGGTCTCATACTGCGCCCGCTCCAGGGCGGCGTGGTCGGGCTGCGTCATCCGGGCCGCCGCCGAGAGGTAGACCGTGGCCGGGTCGGTGGCGTGGAGGGCCAGCATGCTCTCGGTCACGGCGACGGGGTCGGCGGCAGCGCTCGCCGGGGTGAGCCGGTGGGCGGTCCCCAGACGCGCCCGGCGTTCGGCGAGGGTGACCTTCCGAGGAGGTGCCATCGCGGCAATTAACGCTTAGCCGTGATCCACCGATCCGATCTTGCAGTTGGGGCGCTGGCCGGCGGGTAAGCTCGGGTATGGCGATTTCGATCGAGGAACGTCCCGCCGTCGAGCTCACCTTCTGGCGGACCCTGTACCGCTACCTGCTATCGATTGTTGCCAGTCTGGTCTGCGGGGCGGCCTGGTATTTCACCGGTGTCAAGTTCCTCCACCTTGGTGTCCTGGGGACCATCGTCACCGGGGTGATCGCGCTGGCGCTGGGCTTTCTGTTGATCGGCTACCTGTGGCTGGCCATCGACGTCGGACGACCGCTGCCAGAGGGTGTCGACGAGCATGACCGCAACATGCAGCTGTTTGTGCTGTGGATGGGCATCCCGCTGGCCGTGCTCGGCCTCTGCGCCCTGGTCATGATGCTCGCCGTGGTGGTGGCCGCCACGGTGCTGCACGGCAACATCCCGACGCCTCGTTGACGGGGTTCTACCCCGCCCAGTGACCGGTGGCGAACCGGGCCACCAGCGCCACCCCCAGCGGCAGCTGCACAAGCACAAGTAGTCCTCGCAGCCAGGGGCGGTTCTCCGTCCAGACCGCGAGCCCGATAAACAGCGGGAATAGCACCACCAGGTGACGGCCGTTCGATTCCAGGCTGGTGTTGAGCGCGAAGAGAAGGAAGAAGAGACCCAGGAGAACACCATAGGTGGGCCGAACCCGGCGATAGGTGAAGACGGCCATCACGCCGAGCAACGCCACCGCCACCAGGTCGACGGCGTTGATGAAGCGAATGCCGGCGTTGCCGCCGTGGCGAAATATGTACAACACCTGCTCGCTTGGAATGCCGATCGCGCGGCCCCAGCCCTTCTGGGCGGTGAGGAAACGCAGCGGCTCGTGGAACTCCGCCTGCAGGTACAGCATCCACGCAGCCAGGGCGAGTAGCGGAGGCGCGAAAAGCGCCACCAGTTGGAGCACCCGGCGACGGTCAAGATGGAAAACTAGCCGGCCGTCCCAGCCAACGCATTCCAGCGCCAGCGGGACCAGCAAGAGGACGAGAACGACCTTGGCCAGCAGCGCCACCCCCACCGCCGCGCCGGCCACCCACCACCACCCGCGCCGTGCCGCGAGGAACGCGCCGACGGTGCAGAGCAGGACCAGCGCCTCGGCATAGGCCACGCCGAGAAACAGGGCGAAGGGGTACACCAGCAGCAGGCCGATGCTCCAGCGCGCGATATCCGGGCCGTTGTCGCCACGCACCAGGCCGTACATCAGGCCCAGCGAGACTGTGAGGAAAACGCAACTCCAGACGATCCCGGCGGCGTTGGGTGAGAGGCCCAGCGCAGCTCCCGCGCGCATCAAAACGGGCATCGCGGGCGGGAACGCCGTCCCGTCGTGGTACATCCCGCGCGTGTCGATCACGTGGCTGAAGGCTCGGTACCCGTACTGCGAAAGGTTGGAGAACCAGCCCACGTCCCAGTGGTTCCACACGTCGATGGAAGACCCCAGCCTCGACAGGAAGTGACCGCGGAAGGCCGCGACCAGGCCGATGGCCTCCATCACCACCCGAAAGGCCAAAAAACTCAACAGGCCGACGAGCAGGGCGTGGCCCCAATTGCCTGGCTCGCGCGCGCCGCTCGCCGCCGGGGCGCCGGCCCGGGCCACCGTCATTCCTTTTCCGTGACCCGGTATTCAAGGTAGAACCCGAACATCAGCCGGGTCTGCGACTCAAGCGCGGGGATGACGCTGAAGAACAGCCCGACAAACGGGTAGGTGAGGATCTCCACGAACGACTTCACACGGCGGAATGCCGACCAGTCCGGGGGGCGCGGGGGTACCAGCTTCTCGTCGATATAGATGAGGAACCCGACGGTGAAAAGGGTCAGCGTCAGAATGGCCGCCGACGCGATCCCGAGGTCGTCCGCCACGTGAGTGAGCGAGTAGTCGGTGGGGCCCGCGAGGTGGATCCCGGTCCATGTGCTCAGCACCGCCAGGTACCCCGGGATGCTGGCGCCGAACAGCAGCAGCAGCGGCATCGCCACCCACATCAAGTGATTGAACACCAGCAAAAGGAACCGGTACACGCGCAGCCAAAGCGGGATCTCGGGGTGGGTCATCATGTTGAGGAAGACGAACGGCACGTCGGACACGCCCCACGCCCATCGCTTGATCTGGTTGTACTGAGAGGCGTGGGTGCCGGAGTAGGTCTTGGCACGTGGGCAGTCGCCATATATGGGGATCGGCACCCCGATGATCTCCAGCCGCGCGCCATAGCGGAAGAAGCAGCGCCAGAAGAACCGCGAGTCCTCCTGGATCACGTGCGGATCCCAGTAACCGACGTCGCGCACCAGGTGCATCGACATCGTGTAGCTGGCAAAGGTCACCAGGCGCTCCGGGCGCTGGTGCAGGAACATCTGCCACTGGGTGGCGGAGCTGGCCATCACGTGCACCACGGCAGGGACGCGCCAGAGGTTGTTGTGGAACATGGGCACCGGCTGGTACAGCCGGAAGTCGCGCTGTGGCTCGGTCACATAGTGGTGTGTGACCCAGCCCAGGTACTGCGGGTGGACCTGGAAATCCGAGTCCAGGTCGGTGACCATGACCCGCTTGGGATCGAGGCCGGCCTTGACCACGTTGTTGTAGAGCTCAGGCCCCCCGTAAGCCATGGCCGCGGACTTGCCGACCACGATACCCGGCAGAAGGGGGTCGAGGATATGCCAGAAATGAGCAAACTCACCCTCGAATTCACCCTTCAGCCGGGCGACATTCTCAATCCCCTGCGTATCTGTGGTGCGGGTGATGATGGCCACGATCTTGCGGTCCTTGGGATAGTTGGCCGCGGCCAGCGCCGAGAGCGTGCCCAGCAACACCTCGTACTTCTCAGTGTATGTGGGTATCAGGGAGGCGTGGTAGATCTCCCGCGGGTCCCACGTCCCGGCATCGTCGGTGTAGGCCGCCGGCGCGAGCGCGAGGCAACGCTCCCACCAGTCGACCTGGGTGTCCACCCGGATCGCCCGGAACGTCTTGAGGATGCCGCGCACCACGATCACCGAGCGGACGAACCAGTAGACGTCGAGGACCACGACCATCCCCACCACCAGGAACGGGGAGATCACCGCCGGCAGCACCACCAGCGCCAGGATGATGCTCCAGGTCGCGATCCCCGGGACCAGCTCCAGGAATCGCTGCGCTCCGGTGAGTGGCCGCGGCGCGGGGTCGGGGCTGGCGGGAAGCGACGCGGGAGTCGCGGGGTTGGCGGCAAGCACTGGGTCAAGGGTAAGGGAAGCGTGGGACGGCGGCTCCAAGAGAGGAGGGCGACGCGGGCCCCATAATCCGGCCATGCCCCGCGGCTACGCACGTTATGCCCTCACCATCATGGTGGGGATCAACTTCCTGAACTACCTGGACCGCTTTGTACCGGCGGTGACCGGGCCGCTGATCCAGAAGGAATTCCACCTCAGCGACACCCAGGCCGGCATGCTGGCGACCGCCTTCCTGCTGGTTTACGCGGTTGGGGCCCTGCCCTTTGGGTTCTGGGCAGACCGTTGGATTCGCAAGAACATCGTCGCCATGGGGGTGGCCATCTGGAGCGTCGCGACCGTGCTGACCGCGCTCTCCCAGTCGTTTCTGCACCTGTTCATCGGACGTGCGGTGGTGGGCATCGGCGAGGCCAGCTACTACCCGGCGGGGACCTCTCTGCTGAGCGACTACTTTCCCAAGGAGACCCGGCCACGGGCGATGGCGATCTGGAACGTGGGCACCGCTCTGGGCATCGCGGTGGGTTTTGCCGGCGGCGGCCTGGTGGCTTCAAAGTTCGGCTGGCGGGCCGCCTTCCTGATGACCGCGGCGCCCGGGCTGCTCTTCGCGATCCTTGCCTACCGCCTGCGTGAGCCGCTGCGGGGCGCCGCTGAACCGCGCGGGCCGCGGCTGGAGATGGTGGCGGACGCCACCATGAGCAACTTCCTTGGTCTCTTTCGCAATCGGACCCTGATGATCACCATCGCCAGCCAAGTCCCGCTGTACTTCGTCCTTGGCGCCAACGCCAACTGGCTCTCGTTCTTCCTCAATCGCACATACCACTTGAGCATCGTCCAGGCAGGCCTGGTGGTGGGCCTGGTGCTGGTGGCCGGCGGCCTGCTGGGGCCGCTGGCCGGAGGTTGGTTGGCCACCCGCTGGCAGCGCCGCAGTGAGGGAGCGAACCTGCAGGTCGGGATCGTGGGGTCGCTGTTGGGGGCGGTTTTCGTAGGAGCCGGGCTCCTGGCCCCCACGCTGGAGATCTTCATTCCCGCGCTGTTCCTGGGGGTGGTGTGCCTCTATCTCTACGCTGGCCCCTACACCGCGATCACCCAGAATGTGGTCGTCCCCAGCCTGCGGGCGAGCGCGGTCACGCTGAGCCTGTTGATCTCCCACCTGCTGGGGGACGCCGGCGCTCCGACCATCGTCGGGTTCCTCTCGGACCACATCGGCGGCCTGCGGCCGGCGCTGCTGGTGACCTCCATCCCGCTGCTCCTGCTGTCCGCTGGGATCGCCTCCCGCGGCCTCGGCACCATCGCCGGCGACACCCGGCGCGCGGAGCAGACCTGGGCGGAGGGCCCCCTGGAGCCGCTACCGGTTCCCTGAGCGGCACAAGACAGCAAACAGGAATTCGCATATACTGGCCCGGCACATGCGCCGAACGGCTGCACGTCTTCTACACATCCTTCCAGGTGCCGTGGCCCTCGCTTCGATGGTCACCCTCGCTGTCGTGCCCGAGGACGTGGCCGCAGCGCCGCCCGCCCCCGCCCCGTACGTCGTCGCCATCGATGCCGGCCACGGGGGCAGCCCCGACAACACCCGCCCGGACCAATTGTTTGACCCGGGCAGCATCTCGGTCAACGGCGTGGCCGAAAAAGACCTCACCCTTGACGTCGCGCGCCGCGTGCAGAAGCGTCTGCGTGCAGATGAGGTCAGGGTGGTGATGACCCGCAACAGCGACCAGTATGTCGGGATCCCCGAGCGCATGAGCGCGGCCGCGGCGGGCGGTGCACAGCTCTTCGTCAGCGTCCATTTCAACTTCTTCCAGGACCCCCGGATCGGCGGCTCGGTGATCCTCTACCCGCGCGAGTCCGACAGGGCTTTCGCTCAGTTGATGAGCGACTCGCTGAAGCAGGGCTTGACTCCGTTCAGTGTCTCTGATGGGGGGCTGATGCTGCGGGAAAACCTGTGGGCGCACGCACCGATGCCGGCGATCACAGTGGAATCGGCCTACCTAACCAACAGACGGGAGGCCGTGCTGCTGAGCACCGACCGGTTCAAGGACGGAATCGCGTTGGCGATCACGTCAGGCATCGAGGCGCAGCTCCCGGGAATCGCGGCCAGGAAGGCCGAGATCGTGAAGTACCGGCTGGCCAGTGCGCGGGCGGCCGCCACGACTCCCCGGGCCGCTGCGGTCAAGGCGCCGGTGAGGCCCCCGTTGCCGGTTACACAGGTCATTATGGTCGCCGCCCTGGGCTACCTGGTTTTCCGGTTCCGCCGGCTGCTGATCCCGGCAATCGCATTTGGCGTAGCGCTGTTCACAATCCTGGGCGCCATGGCCCGCGGACGGAATACCGAGTTGCGCACCCGCCGTGGTGTGCGCCGGCGGCGCAGCCGCGCCCCGATTTGGTCGGAAGCCCGCACCTGGTAGGTCCTTAGAGACTCTGCCCTCAGACCGCGGGCCGCTCCAGCGCCACCGTCTGCCAGAAGAACCCCGGCCTGTCCACCAGGGTCTTCAACCCATGGACCTCGGCTGCCCGCCGGATGTCCGCAGACGGCCGCACGAAGACGTGGAACTCGCGCCGCGTCACCCCGAGCGCGAGGTTCATGAGTGCGACGGTCAGCCGCGTCCACCATCTGCTCTTGGGAAAGCTCATCACCAACAGGCCGTTGGTGTGATCCGCAGCCAGACCGACCAGGGTCGGCATGTCCTGGTAGCAGCAGACGACCCGGTTCAGGACCACCACGTCGGCGGGGGCGACGTCCGCGGCGGCGGCGACAAAGTCGACCACCCGGCGCTTAACGACATTGGTCAACCCGGACTCCTGCAGCAACTCGTTGGCCACCGTCTCATAGGTCGGGGTCAATTCGATGCTGGTGGCGCCACTGGCGCCGGCGCGAAGCAGCTCGATCTGGATTGCTCCAATGCCCCCGCCCACTTCGAGCACCGTGCACCCGTCCACGCCCCTTTCAGCGACGAGACGGACGATCTGCTTTGAAGCTCGGTCTAGACCCCTGGCACGGTAGCGCTTGGCCTCGGAGCGGGCCGACTTCTCACTGAAGATGCGCCTGTAGCCCCGCGGCGTGCAGCAGTCAGTCACGCACTGATTATCGAGGTCCGACGACTTGCGGGAATTGGCCTCTCACCAAACCGTCAGCGGCCGCGGGTGCGAGTGACGGCGCAGCCGGTTGTCCTTGGTGACCAGCCGCCACCCGTGCTCGATCGCCGTCGCATAGATGAGGCGGTCAGCAGGATCGCCCGGAAATGCTGCCGGCAATGCAACCGCCGCGGCAGCAATTGGCGGAGTGACCCCAACGGTCCGGACCTGGCCGGCGATCCGCTGCAGCCACGAGATGATCGGGATTCCCACCACAATGCGACCCTGCTCGGCGAGCCACGCCAGTTCGAACCACGAGATGTCGGCCACGGCCAACTCGTCTGCGTCCGCCACTGCCTGGCGTGCTCTGGCGCTCAACCGCGCCGGCTCGGCCGACCACCAGTGGATCACGTGGGTGTCCAGGATGACCGTGGTCACCTGGCGATCCAGGGCGCATCGGTTTGGAACAACTCCTTGTCGGGCGCCGCGGTCATCGCGAGGCCGGCCAGGTCTCCTTCGAGGGACCTGGGGCTATTGGCCCCAACCAGTCGAGCGACGGTTCGTCCGTGCTTGGTTATCTCGACCTCCTCCCCGGCCGAAACCTGGTCGAGAAGGCCGAGTATCTTCGCCTTGGCCTCTGTGGCGGTCAGTTTTATGGTCATGCGACTACTATAGTGGTCACATAGCGGGCGGGTAGAACCAAGCAAAGGAACGTGGTCAGCAACTACGGGATTCTGCTGGCCACGCACCGACCAGCAAATGATCGCCGCGACGGACCAGTGTAAAGCGCCGTCAGCCACCCCGCCGGGCGATCGACTTCAGCAGGCCTGCCCTCCAGCCACGCTTCGATCGTTGCATCGCGGCGTCCGAAGCGAGCTGCTGAAGTCCGCTGCCAAATGTCGGATACGCGTGGATGGTGGTGGCCAGCTCGCCCAGTGTGACGCGCTGGCTGATCGCCAGGGCCAGTTCGTTGATGATGGCGCCGGCGTTCGCGGCCACCGCGACGCCACCGATGATGCGACCTGTGGGACGGGACACGACCTTGACGAATCCCTGCGTCCGCCCGATGGTCTGTGCGCGGTCGACGTTCTCCATCGCAAGCCGGTGTACCTCAACGCGCGCCCCACTCTTCCGGGCCTCGGCCTCCGTCATCCCGATCTGTCCGACCTCCGGCTCGGTGAAGACCAGCCACGGCACGCCCTCTCGCTCACCTAGTACTCGACCGGGAAAGAGGGCGTTACGAGCTGCGGCGTACCCCTGGAATCCCGCGTAATGCGTGAACTGAACGATGCTTGCAGCGTCTCCCGCGGCGTATATCGACGGCACCGAGGTCTGCAGCCTGGAGTTGACCTTGACCCGGGGGCCGCTCATGTCCACCTCCATCCGCTCCAGCTGGAGCCCCGAATGGTCCGGGCGCCGACCGGTGGCGACCAGCACCAGGTCCGCCTCGTGTTCACCCCCTCCGGCGAGCAGGATGGCTCCCCCGGCTCGGGGCGCGGCGCTCGCGACGGGCGTGCCGATGCGTACGCTGACCCCCTCGTTCTGGAGGCACCTCGCCAGGACTGCCGCGGCCTCCGGATCGGCCATTGGGAGGAGGCGGTCCTGACTCTCAAAGATAGTGACCTCCGAACCCAGGCGCTGGAATGCCTGCGCCAGCTCGACTCCTATGGGTCCACCACCGAGGACCGCCAGGCGCCTGGGTAGGTGCTCCACTTCGAAGATGCCGGCGTAGGTTACGAAAGGGATCAGGCTGAGTCCCGGGATGTCGGGAACAACCGGCCGAGCGCCGGTCGCGATGATCGTCTTCCGGGTGGATATCGTCCTGTCAGCGCACCGCAGGGTCTGTCGATCGATGAAACTGACGTCGCCGAAGTAAACGTCGATCCCCTGTTGGCGCAACTCCTCAGGCGACTCGTGCGAGTACACGCTGTCGACTGCGGCCTTGACCCGGGCCATGACTTGCGCCAGGTCGACCCCAGGAAGGTGCGCGGTCAGACCGAATCGAGCTGCCTCGCGCATGTTATGGGCAACGCTGGCCGCCTGCAGCAGGGTCTTGCTGGGCACGCACCCGGTCCACGTGCAATCCCCCCCGATCCTGTCGCGTTCGAGAAGCGCGACTCGGGCACCGACGTCCGCCGCGAAGCGCGCCGCGACCAGCCCGGCAGAGCCGGCACCGATGACCGCGAGGTCGTACCGCGGCGTCTCAGCCATAAGCCCCGCTCAGAATGTGATGACTTCGTACCCTTCCACGACCAGGCGGTGAAGGCTCGGATGCTGCTTGAACTCGTCAAGCATCGGAATCCCCGCTGCTTGGCTCTCATCAGTCACGCCGAAGGCCCGGGCGCCGTGGGTCTCGATGTCGGCGAGTAGGACCACGGCTGCCTTGTGCTCAGGGCAGGCTCCCTGGCGTCGTCGGACGCCGGGTGATGATCTGCCTCAGTTCGCGAACCACGAATGCCAAGCGCCCAACGGGCCGGTGTCGCAATCCGGTTGACCCTCATGACCTCGTCGCTCGCCTCCTGGTTCTCGTCGATGTCGATCCAGTCGTCAACGCCAGCAGTGTCCAGCACTCGACGCGCCGACCGGCAATCGCCGCACCACCGGGTCGCGAGCACTCGAATCGGGGTTGGATGCGGGTCCGCGGTCACAGACCCAAACTACGACATCTTCACGACACATGCCGTGATCTCGATCACGCGCGGTCAGATTCTCGGTAGCATCTAGGATGCCGCCACCAAAGGGAGAACAGCATGGACATGGAACAGCAGGAGAGCGAAGCCGGATCGGATGACAAGGGAACCGCCGGGAGCGAGCAGGAAACGCCAGCACAGCAGGATCGCGCCGACGCTCAGGAGGGCCAGCTGGATGCGAAAGAGCAGGGGGACTCCGGGGGTGAGATGAAGGGATTCGCCAAGGAGGTCCTGGCTGACGCGAGGCAGTTCCTTGGCGACGTTCCCCAGGATTCAGGCCACCCCGAGCGAAGGGAGAACGAGGAGCAGGGCGTGCCCGAAAATCCTGGACACGAACCCGGCAATTGAGCTAGGCGCCCGGTGCAGTTGGTGTGCACCTGAATTGAGGCTGGTCACCCAACCTCGGGGCTGACCAGACCGGACTCGTAAGCCAGCACCACGAGCTGCACGCGGTCGCGAAGCTCGAGTTTGGCGAGGGTCCGCGCGACGTGCGTCTTCACCGTTGCGGGGCTGAGGTGGAGGCGCTCGGCGACCTCGGCGTTGGTCATCCCGGAGGCGATCAGCACCACCACCTCGACCTCACGCTCGGTCAGGCTCTGCAGCCGCCCCTGGTCGGGGCGCGCCCGGGTGCGTGCGTAGCGCCGGATCATCCGCCGGGTGATGGCGGGGGCGAGCAGCTCGTCGCCCGCGGCGACCAGCCGGATCGAGGCCAGCAGCTGCTCCGGCGTGACGTCCTTGAGCAGGAACCCGCTGGCGCCGACCTCGAGCGCGCGGAACACGTACTCATCGATGTCGAAGGTGGTCAGCATCACCACCCGGGTGCTCGATCCGTTGGCCAGGATGCGGCGCGCGGCCTCCAGGCCGTCTAGTCGAGGCATGCGGATGTCCACCAGGACTATGTCGGGGCGCAGCCTGGTTGCCATGGCGACCGCCTCCTCGCCATCGCCAGCCTCCCCCACCATCTCCATGTCGTCCTGGTTGTCGATGATCATGCTGAACCCGCCGCGGACCAGGGCCTCGTCATCGGCCACCAGGACGCGGAGCGGTCCGCTCATGGCGCGGGCGCACCGGTGGGGATCCAGGCGCGCACCGCAAACCCACCACTGGGCCGCCGGCCGGCCTCCAGCCGTCCGCCATGGACCGCGAGCCGTTCGCGCAACCCGACGAGTCCGCGGGTGGCGCCAGCGGATGTGTCCGCTGTGCCGGGTCCCTCGTCCAGCACCTCCACGGCCAACTCGTCCGCGCGGAATTCGACGACCACCTCCGTGGGCGAGCCGCCGGCGTACTTGATGGCGTTGGTCAGCGCCTCCTGGACCACTCGATATGCGGCCAGGTCCACCCCGTGCGGCAACTCGCGTCGGGTACCCAGAATCTCCAGCCTGACCGGTAGGCCGGTCTCTGCCACGCCGCTGATCAGGGCCTCCAGGTCCGCGGTGCCGGGCTGCGGTACAAGGGCCAGGTCGTCCTCCGTGGCGCCGTCGAGCACGCCCAGGAACCCGCGCAACTCGGCGAGGGCCTCCCGGCCGCGCGCCTCGATTGCCAACAGCGCTTCCACCGCCTTTTCGGGGCGCCTCTCCATCACGTGGCGGGCCGCGCCTGCCTGGATCACCATGACGCTGACGCTGTGGGTCACCACGTCGTGCAGCTCGCGGGCGATCTCAGCACGCTGCCGCGCCAGCGCGATCTGGCGCTCATCGTCCTGCTCACGCTCGCGCGTGCGCGCTCGCTCCTCCAACTCATCGGCGCGGCGCTGGCGCACCCGGATGGCGCTCCCCGCCAACCAGAGGGTGCCGAGGATGAGGAAGCCGGTGGACGACTGCGGCAGGAAGTTGAGGTCGCTGTGGAAGACGACGGTCACGAATACCGCGGCGGCGAACATGACGGCGAACGACAACACCGGCCAGCGCCCGTAGGCGGCAAGGGTGTAGCCGGCGACCAGTACGCCGAGGAAGGCGGCGAACGCGATGTCATTGGCGAAGGCGCTGATGATGCCGAAGGCGGCAAGAAACACCAGCAGCGGGGCGCGGCGCCGGAAGGCCAGCGCCATGGCCAGCCCAACTGCCGCGAGCGATGCCCCCAGCCAGCGGCTCTCGGCGAGGCCGATGACGCCGATCACCGCCCCCACGACCGCGTCGAAGACAGGTGCGTTTCCGGCCACGCGGTGGCGATAGCCGCGCAGGGCATGGCTGTAGGTGGCCCGCAGCTGCTGCATCAGTTCGCAGCGTAATCCAGCCCGGCCGCCGCGACATCGCCCAAGTGGGTGCATCGGGCTACATCTGGCGGGCTAACGGCGCGAGGGATCGCCCGAGCGGGCGAACCGAGTTGGCCCACCCGGCGGATTCGAGGGGCGGCGACGGCAAGCCACGCTGGGCCCGTGACAGAAACAATCGCCAGTCTCACCGCGGTAACCCGCTCCTACGCGGGCAGTCCCCAGCCGGCCCTCGACGCCATCGATCTCGACATCCCCAGCGGCCGGGTCACGGCCGTGATGGGCCCATCGGGCAGCGGCAAATCCACGCTGTTGAACGTCATCGCGGGCTTTGACCGCCCAACCTCGGGGACAGTCCGCGTCGCCGGCGTCGACCTCACCCGCCTGTCCGAGGCTGCCCTCGCCCGACACCGCCGCACCGGCGTGGGCATGATCTTTCAGTTCTTCAACCTGCTGAACAACCTGTCGGCGCTCGACAACGTCCTCCTGCCGGCTCAGCTCGGGGGTGCGCCCACGATGCGGGGGCACGCCGGCGCGATGGATCTGCTCGACCGCCTGGGTATTGCCCAGCTGGCTGACCGTTACCCGGCGCAGCTGTCGGGGGGTGAGCGCCAGCGCGTGGCCATCGCTCGCGCCCTGGTAAACAAACCGCCACTGCTGCTTGCCGACGAGCCAACCGGCGCCCTTGACAGTCGTAGCGGCGAGGAGGTGATCCGGATTCTGGCGGACCTCAACCGCGCCGGTCAGACGATCGTCTTGGTGACCCACGACGCCGCCCTGGCGAAATCGATCGCCCACCGGGTCGTTCAGCTGGCAGATGGGCGCATCGCCACCGAGCCCCGCCGTGTCCTCGCAGAGGTGGCGCGATGAAAGGGGTGCTGGTGAAGGCGACGGCCGACCTGCGCCGGCGCAAGCTGCAGGCGGCCGTTGTGCTCGTCGTCGTGCTGCTGTCGAGCCTCGCAGGGACCCTGGCCCTGACCCTGTTGGTGGAGTCCGACGCGCCGTTCGACCACGCCTTCACCCAGGCGAATGGCGCGCACCTGGTGATGCGCTACGACGCGTCGTCGGCCACGCCGGCACAGATCGCCGCGACGACCCACGTGACCGATGTGGCCGCAGCCGGCGGACCCTGGCCCGAGACGCCAGGCCTCGAGGTGAGCAACCCAGACGGCATCCGTGCGCCCCTTGACCTCCTGGGACGGACCGAGCCCGGCGGCGCAGTCGACCGACTCACCCTGCTCAGCGGAAGGTGGGTGCAGCGCGACGGCGAGGTGGTGCTGGCGCGCCGCGCGCAGAAGCCGCTGCATGCCCAGGTCGGCGACCAGCTCGCGATCACACCGGGGCAGGGTGTCGACTCTCTCCGGGTCGTCGGCATTGCGGCGGCGGTGAACGACTTCTCGGATGGCTGGTTGACGCCGGACCAGGCAACTGCGGTGCACCCGCCGGTGGTCGCCGGCAAGAAGGGGTCAGCCCCCGTCGCGTCTCTGGTCTTCTATCGGCTGCACCACGGCAACACCCGGACCGAGATCGACACCGCGACCCGCCACATCACCGCGGGGCTGCCAGGGGGCTCGGTGCTGGACGCCAACAGCTGGCTGGACCAGAAGCGCAACGCCGACACCACAACGGCGGTGATGATCCCGTTCCTCCTGGCCTTCAGCGCGTTCGCCCTGGTGGCGGCGGCAATGATCATCGGCAACGTGGTCAGCGGCGCGGTGATCGCCGGGTATCGCGAGATAGGTATCATGAAGTCCATCGGTTTCACGCCACTGCAGGTGGTGGCGACCCTCGTCGTCCAGATGGCCATCCCGTCGATAGCGGGCGCGGTATTCGGGATCGCCGGGGGCGTGGCCGCCGGCCAGCCTTTCCTGGCTCAGACCGCCGCCGCATTTGACCTACCTCCGGAGCCGGTCCTGATCCCGGCCGTACTGCTCGGGTGCCTGGCGGCCGTGCTGGCGGTGGTCATGGTCGCGACCGTCGTGCCGGCTATGCGCGCGGGACGGATGAGCGCCGCCGAGGCGATCAGCAGCGGGTCGGCGCCACGGGGCTCTGGCGGTCGCCGAGCGGGCAGGATGTTCTCGCGTCTTCCCCTGCCGCGGTTCATCTCGCTCGGGATGACCGATGCCGTGGCCCGCCCGGTGCGGTCGGCCATGACCCTGGTCGCGGTGGCGATCGGGGTCGCGACGATCACCTTTGCCGTCGGGCTCACGCGGTCGCTGGACCTGGTGAAGCACTCCGTCACCCACGACCAGGCGATCCAGGCCCGCCTCTACCGTGGCGGGGGCGAGGGCAAGGCCGGCCCGGCAGCCGGCGGGCTGTCAGACGAGCAGGTGGTCGCCCTGATCCAGGGTCAACCGGGCACGGCGCGATTCGTGGCCCAGGGATTCCTGATGGCGGCGGCAGACGGCGTCGGCCAGCCGGTTCGCCTCTTCGGTTACCGAGGCGACGCCCGCTGGGAGGGTTACGACCTTCTCTCCGGTCACTGGTTCAACCGCCCGGGGGAAGCTGTGGTCCCGCAGGCGCTCCTGGATGCGGGAAAGAAACGGCTCGGGGACTCAATCGTCCTGAGCCTGGACGGGCGGCAGGAGCGACTTCGCATCGTGGGTGTCATCTTCGACACCAGCGGGGACAACCTCCTGGTCCGCACAGACTGGACGTCCTTCACCACCCTGGCTCCGGGCGCCACGCCGGCCTCCTACGACATCCAGCTCGCGAGCGGCCTCGACCCCCATCGATACGCCTCCCAGATGCTCGAGGCGTCGGGCGACCGGGGGCTCGACGTGCGCCCGGCAGGCGAGAGTAACGCGGACACCACCTTCCTGCTGATCGAGGGCGTACTGGGCGGTGTGGCCACCATCCTGACGCTGATCGCGATGGCCGGAGTGTTCAACACCGTGGTCCTCAACACCCACGAGAAGGCCCGCGACACAGCCATTCTCAAAGCCCTCGGCATGACCCCGGCGCAGGTCGTCGGCATGGTGCTCGTCTCGGTCGCCTTGATAGGCGCCGCGGGGGCGATCGTCGGAATCCCGCCCGGCCAACTGCTGCACGTCCAGGTACTGACGATGATGGGCCAGATCGCCGCCGCGACCGCGGTGCCCCAGCGGATCTACGACGTTTACGCGGGGTGGCTCCTGCTTATGCTCGCAGCTGTGGGGATCGGCGTGGGTGCGGTCTCCGCCTGGCTGCCCGCCATCTGGGCGGCGCGAGGTCGCGTCAGCGAGGTGCTCGCCGCCGAGTGAGGCCACAACTGCGCCGCACGCCCTGGATCTGACATCCAAAGACACAACCGCAGGACTTCACGGCGACTCAAAATGGACTTCGGGATATGCGCGCGACGGCGCGGCCAGGAGCCTACCGTCCCGGCCGCGCACCGCCGTGTCGAAGAAGGCGCCAAGGTAAACGCCAGTGATGCGTAGCCCCCGTGAGCCCTCCAACGCCTGCTGGCCGAAGAGGTTGAACTCAGCGCTGCGGTCAGTGAAACTCCCGTGCTGGGTACCCGCGATGGTCACCACGTGGGCCTGCCCGTGCGTTTCGCCGCGTAGTAGGCCGCGTAGCGACGTCAGTGTCTGAGAGGACTCGGAGAGGGATCCGTCGTGGCCGATGAAAAGGAATGGCTTCATCAGGCCGGTTCGGACCACCTCCCCAGCCAGGTCCCCATCGAGGTCCGCCGCTCCTGCGCAGTGCGGATCGAGTCTGCACGCCTCGGCAGCTGCCGCCCCACCCGCAGAGTGCCCGAAATACCCGACCAGGCGCGCATCCAAGCGGTCGCTGAATAGACCGTTGGACGCGGCCAGCGCCAGCATGTGATCAGCGACGAATCGCATGTCCGCCGCCCAGACAAGATTGAGCTGATTCAGGTCGGCATCGTCGGCGGCCCGGGGCAAAGCGCCAACCAGCCGACCGCCGGATAGGACAACTTTGGTCGAATACGTCGGGTTGACGCCGGCGACGACGTAGCCATGGCTGGCCATCTCCTCAGCGAGCGTGGTGTAGCTCGAAACGTCCATGCCCAGGCCAGGGGCCAGCACGAGCACCGGAAAATGCCCGCTGGCAACCGGAGCGCCATCGTAGGCGTGCGACCGAATCGCAGCCGGCCTGGACTGCGCGAAGTCGCCTGGGAACGCCAGCGCCTGTTCCCATTCCACCGGCACGTAGGGGGCAATGTGAGCTCCAGTAGTGGGGTCGGCCGGGTACCACACCCATACCGACAGCTCGCGTGGCGTGTGCCGGTCCGGCGCATAGGGGTCCATCCGCGCGTGGTCTACCCAGTCGTAGATCGCGCGCCCGACTCGATCGACGCCAGTGGGCGCCGGGAGAGTCAACGGCTGCCGGCTCTCAAACTGCGCGTAGCCAAAAACCACGACCCCAGCAACCCCGAGCAACGCGGCCATCGCGCCGATAAGACGCAGGGCACGCGCGAGCCAACGCCTCATCGTCGGCGCGCCACCAACAACGACCGCCGGTTGCGCTTGTTCAGCCTTTGAACGTGGACGGGCCGGGGTCTTCGAAGGGTTCGTCGCGTTCGCGGACAGCCTGGCGGAACCCGACGGTGGCGGCGCGTTGCTGGAAGGCATAGCCCTCCTCGCTGTGCCGAGAGATACCGTCGAAGACGGTGCTGATCATCTGGCTGGTGGCGACGCCAGACGCGAGCAGGCTGGCGTTGAGCGCAAGCTTGACCATCATCAGCTGGTTGACGGGCATCCGCGCGATCCGTTGTACGAGGATCTCGGTGCGTTCGTCGAGCTGGTCGGCCGGGGCCGATTCGACGGCGAGGCCCCATTCGGCGGCTTCTTTGCCGGAGAGGCAGTCGCCGGTGAACAGGAGCCTCTTGGCACGCTGGTCACCCAGCCGGTGCGCCCACAAACCGGCGGAGGGGACGCCCCAGACCCGGGTCGGGGGGTAGCCGATCTTGCAGTCGTCGCTGGTGATTATCTGGTCGGCGTGCAGCGCGATGTCGGTCCCGCCGGCAACGCAGAACCCGTGCAGCTTGACCACGGTGGGTTTGTCGGCGTGCAGCAGGCTGGCAAACCCGCGGGTGAAGCGGCTCATCATCGCGTAGTCCAGCATCGGGTCCCACGCTTTGGCCGGGTCGTGGTTGCGGGCCTGGACAACGGGGTCCAGGACCGTGCCTGTTGCCGGGTCCGGGGTGGGATCGGGGTGGCCGCCGTTCTCGGCGAAGACGCTGAGGTCGTAGCCGCCGCAGAACCCCTTGCCGCGGCCGGAGACCAGGATGACGTGGACGCGAGGATCGGTGTCGGCGCGCTCGACCGCCGCGGTCAGGTCGCGGGGAGTGTCGGTGGTGATGGCGTTGCCACGCTCGGGCCGGTTGAAGGTGATCCGCGCGACGCGGTCGGTGACCTCGTAAGTCAGCGTCGGGTACTCGTCCTCACCTGTGCCTGGGTGGCGCCCGGCGTAGGTGGGTCCATCCGCCGCGCTCTCGCGCCAGGCAGCTGGGCGGTCGCCGGCGCCGTGGACATTGGATGACTTCATCTGAGATTCCTCCAGTGGGGTGCTACAGCCGCTCAGTCCGGCAGCCGTGTGATCGTCGACAGCCAGGCCTGGGCGCCATTGGGGTCTACATTGACCTCGAGGCGCGCGGGTTCGATCGATTCCACGGACCAGCCGTCGGCGAACGCCGTCCGCAGCTCGTCCTGCGAGACCCGGCGCGGCCCCCAGTCCCCCGGCTGTAGGTCGCTGAAACACATCATGTAGTAGATGCCTCCCGGCCGCAGCGCGGACTTCAGGCTCTGGACAAAGACCGCCCGCTCGGCCTCGGCAAAGACATGGAAGACGCCGCAGTCGGTGATGGCGTCAAACTGCCGCCCCAGGTCAGCGAGGTGGAGGACGTCACCAACCTGCAGGATCACGCTGAGACCGCGCGCTTTGGCCTTCTCCCCCGCACGCCGGATGGCCAGGTCGGAGATGTCCACTCCCATCGCCTCGGCCCCGTGCTCTGCGGCCAGCAGCACGTGCTCCCCGGTCCCGCAGCCCACGTCCAGCGTCCGTCCGTTCAGCCTGCCTGCCTCCGCGAGCGCCACGAAAGGCGCTTGCGGGTGGCCAATATCCCACGGGGGCGTGCCCTCGTACTCGCTGTTCCATTGTGGGCGCTCGGCCATCTGAACCAGCTTAGCTAGCCGTCGGGCGGAGCGCGTGCGAACGGCGCTGGTCTCAGCCCTACGATCGCTCCCCGAGCCGAGTCCGACGATCGGCCCACCAGTTCTTCATGAACTGGTCGGCCCAGGTCGCCGAGCTCCCCGGGTCCATTGGCCACAAGCGCTCCTCTGCGAACTCTCGAGGCAGCGCGCGTCGCCGGGCACGCCTCGGTGAACACCACCACCATCTACGACCTCCGCGGCGAGGAGACTCGCCGGGCCGCCGTCAACCAATACATGGATGACCACTCCCCTGCCGCCAACGTGCTCCAGCTGGCCCGGCGGCGCATCAGCGAGGGGGCCACTCCATCCAGCACCGCAACGCAGGGCGACCGAGTTGCCTGACATCTGCAAACCCCGGGAAGAGGAGACCGGGCCGTGACCAAAGGGAGTCCGCATGAGCCTGATCCAGCCAGGCGCCGGCACCGGCCCCGCCCATGGGCAACTCCCCGCGGTCATGTGCCGGGAATTGCTCATCCTGCCCGGCCAGGCCAGCACCCTGAGGCTTGTCTCGGACGAGGAGAAGCGCGCGGCGGACGAGGCTGCTGGTGCCGGCAACCAGCTCCTCCTGATCCCTGCACGCGCCCCCGAACGGATCCGCGACCTGACGCTGGTCGAGCTCGGTGCGACGCGCGTGGGGGTTATCGCCCAGGTCGTCAGCCGGCGCCGGGAGGCCGACGGGACCGCGATCGTGAAGGTCTGGGTCTTCGCTCGAGCGCTGGTCATCAGGATCGTCGAGCTCCAGCCCTTCCTGCTCGCCGAGGGTGCTGCTCCGCGACACGCCAGGCAATGCCGCCGACTGGGCGGCGGCCTGCGTCCCGTGGTTCGGCCAGAACCGGGCGACCCCAGCCCTTGACCCCAAGGACCGCCTGGAGATGGTGGGGCACTATCTCGAGACGCTGCTCAGCGAGATCGAACCGGAAACTCGGCATTGCGCCGGCCTGGTGCCCGCACCGCCGTGGTGGCGGTGGATCGAGCAACCGTCAGCCTAAGACGTTGCGTGGAGGCCCGCGAGCCGTCCCTCTCAGCCCGGCCCTTCCAACTCTGGACCCGACGTCGACCGCGGTTCGCGCAGGAGGTCGGTCAACCACCCTGGCTCCGTCTGATCCGTCGGGGCGTCTGTGCCCGGGACCGCGCCGATGGCCTCTCTCGCCAGCTCCCCGGCCTCAAGTTCGGCCGCGGCTTTCATGTCATGGGGACGACCGGATGCTCGCTTCAGCTCAATCAACTGACGACGTCCACAGACGCTCGCCTTCGCCCCGCCGACATCGACCTCGATCGCGCCTTCAACCACATCCGCATACCGAAATCCGCCCTTGGCCTCGAAAAGAAGGTCGACGTCGCCGGCCTCGGTCGAAAAGGTAAGGATGCGAAAGCCGGACAGCATGTCGGGCTCAATCGGTCGCGGTGGCTTCGTGCTGCCCGCGACCACAGCCCCGAGTTCGGTCAGGGCGGCGGCCAGGAGTACCAGGTTCTCGGCGCTGCTGTCGCAGAGCAGATCGAGGTCGTCCGTCTCGTAGGTCAACCCGTACATCGCCGCCGCGATGCCACCAATGACAACGCTCCGGCACCCGTGTCGGCCGAAGGCCTCCAGCATCCTCCGGGGACGGAGTTCGCTCACTGAACCTGAGGCTTTAGACCCGAACGCGCGAAGTCCACCCGCAGGAGTCGCATGTCGTCCAGGAACTCCTCCAGGTGGCGCAGCCCCTCCTCTGGCGTCCATCCGATCCGGCGCAGAACCCTGCCAAGATCCGCGCCCTCGCCTTCCAGGGCCAGTAGCCGCTGGCGGATCTCCTGCTGGCGATCACGATCCATGATTAGAGTATCCCCCGACGGGCGGGGCGCTGTGGCCTTGGACCTACCCCGGTTCGGTGGACGGTCGGAGGCTAGGTTAACTCACCTACGGGGGAAGAGGTGGCTGGGGGAGGTAAGCCCTCCTTTTGGAAACATGCGGGCGCGCGAGACTTGAGGCTGGCTGGCGATGTTGTGCGACATGAAAGTCGCTATCGTGAGTTCGAGCTGGCGACTTGTGCTCAGTGCGGCGGAGATGTCAGTAGCAGCGGGCGGGGCCGACCGGCGCGGTTCTGCGGCAACGCCTGTCGGTGTGCAGCCTACCGACGGCGACAGCGCGGCCTGACCGAGATGTTCCCCCGCCAGAGCGGCCCGGTAGGACGCCGACGCCTGGAGGCCATGGCTGCCGCAGATGTCGGCCTGGAGCCAGCCCAGGCCACGGCACGCGAGGTCGAGGGCCTGCTGAGCCAGGTGTTTCGGCGTCTGGGACGACGCTAGTGCGACATGAAAGTCAGGCGGCCTGCTGTTCGGCCCACCTCCGCTCGAACTTCTCGGGCGATAGCTGGCCCAGTCCGGAGTGACGACGCCGGCGGTTGTAGAACACCTCGATGAAGTCGAAAACCGCGAGCTTGGCCGCGGCATGTGTCTCCCACCTGGTGCGGTCGATGAGCTCGCATTCGAGGGTTGCGAAGAAACTCTCGCAGAGGGCGTTGTCGTAACAGTCCCCAATGGATCCCATCGACTGGAGCAGCCCAGCTTCGCGGCAGCGCTTGCCGAAGGTATACGAGGTGAATTGCGACCCGTGGTCGGAGTGATGGATGGCGCCGACCTTGGGGCGGCGGTTGTGGAGCGCCATATTCAGCGCGTCGAGGACCAGCTCGGTGCGCAGGTTCGCGGAGAACGCCCAGCCGACCACGCGACGCGTGTAGACGTCGATGACCACGGCCAGGAACAGGAAGCCCATCCATGTGGGCAGGTAGGTGATGTCGGCGACATAGAGGCGGTCGGGTGTGGTGGCGGTGAAGTCGCGATTGACGAGGTCGTCCTCGATCTTGGCGGCCTTGTCCGACTGGGTCGTGTGAATACGGCGACGCCGGTGGCAGCCCACCAGCCCGGCCAGGGTCATGAGCCGGGCGACGCGCTTCTTCGAGCAGTGGATGTCGTAGTCGTCGACGAGCTCGGCGAAGACGCGGGGCACCCCGTAGGTACCCCGCGACTCGCGGTGAATGTTGCGAATGATCTCGGTCAGCTCGGCGTCGTCGAGCGCTCGTTTCGATGGTGGGCGCGATTGCCATGCGTAGAAGCCGCTGGGGGAGACACCCAGGACCCGGCAGATGATGGCAACAGGGTAGAAGGCTTTCTCTCGCTCGACGAACCGAAACGCCGCTACGGCGCCAGCCCGGTCTCCTTCGCGAAGAAAGCGCTTGCTTTTACCAGGATCTCCCGCTCCATCTTCAGGACGCGGTTCTCCCGGCGGAGACGGGTCAGCTCTGCCCGCTCCTCGGTGCTCAGCCCCTCGCGCTTACCGGCGTCGACGTCGGCCTGGTTGACCCAATTGCGGATCGTCTGGTCGTTGACCCCTAGGTCTGCGGCAACCTTCGGTATGGGGACTCCGGTATGCACCAGCTGGACTGCCTCACGCCGGAACTCGGGCGGGTACGGTCGTCGGCTTCTTCCCATGTGGACCTCCTGTGCCGGGAATCATCTTCCCGAACGCTATGGTGTCCACGAAACCGGGGCAACTCCAGCCTGTCGGAAGAGAGGGATGCGAGCAGGAGCATCGGCTGCGCGCTCCGAACCCATACGTTGAGCAGCGTCCAGTTCCAAGGATCGCCGAAGCGCACCCTACGAGCAGACAAAGTCGATGGTGCGGCGCTTGGGGGCTTTCGGCAATCTCGAGCGTGGAGTCTCCGTGCGCTTAGAACCTATGTTCGGAGCCGACGGAATGTCAAGCAGCATTCGGGCGTGTGTGGGCGTGCGTAGACCACAGTGGCCGAAATGCACTGAACCTGGTTGCTGCCACCGTTGCTGCCAATTCGCTCTAGTTCGGCCATCCAGAGGTTCTGCGATCGCCTAGTCTGACTACCAAAATGATGGTGGCCCCGGAGAGAATCGAACTCCCGACACACGGTTTAGGAATTGCGTTTTGGCCCGTTTGGAGGGGCTAAAATCGGTCCGCTTGTATTCGCCGACGTGCGTGCCCTGGCGTCCCCGTTTGCCCGCGTTGCTGCCACGGTTGCTGCCATTTACCAATGTCCGAGGGGAGCGTCGAAACGGAGCCTGGACTTGAGTTTGCGGTTTCCAGGGGCGATCGGCTTCGGCCGTGCGCTCGCGGTGAGCAGCTCATCAGCCTTGGATGAGCAACTCCCGTACCAGAAGCATCGGCCGACAGGCGAAATCAGAGATCAGCCGGCGTGAAGCAACTCCCAGCTGAACGTACAGGTTTCTGTGGATGGTTTAGGACTCGTTAGTTCTGGAACGAGCACGCCTCCAAAATGGATTGCAGTCTGATTGCGAGTGGACAACCTACGGTCCGCCTCTCGCTCTACAAGCCGCCGGACCCAGGAGCTCACGGTGACGCCGTCCTCAACCGCCAAGGTCTTGACTTTGGCGATCGTTGCGCCACTGAATCGGATCGGCACATGACTAGTCAGCGCCGACCGATTGACCGTCGGACGCACCGGCGCGCCGTCTGGTTCGAGGTTCGCTGGATCCTCGTAGAACCCGGCGTCGATTGCATCGCTCTTCGTCGATTCGCTCATCTTTCCTCCAGGTATCTCTTGCGAAGAAGGCTGGGAGCGGAATATATACCGATGGGACGGCACTGCGTAACGTCCCCACTGCGGGGAGGCGCCAGCGGTACCGCCAGGATTAGGCTCGGGACCTCGCCCACCATTAGCCAATCGGCAGGCCCGTCTTCGCGGGCTGGATAGAAGAGCGGCGTGTCCGTCACGTAGATGTCGTAGAGCTCTTCAATCCCAACCGCGACCCACCGAGCGGTTTCGATCTCTTCGACGTGCTTGTAGAGATGGGGCTGATTGTCTTCGTCGATCTCGAATGGGGACTCCGGGTCTAGGAATCCCGTATCGAAGCGGTCACGCATGCCTGTGTTACAATGTACCACATGCAAGTAACCACAGCTCTCCTAGCCGACGCGGCAGCTGTCCTAAACGGGAAGCTCTACCTGCATGGGGGTGGGTGGGACAGTATCTACGCCGCAGCGTTCCCGACGACACAGCCGGCCATGGCTCTTGCGTTCGTCTTCCGCGTCGAATACAGCGAAGCCTTGGTGGACATCCCATTCGTCATCGCCCTGGTTGACGAGGACGAGAACGACGCTGGCCCGAGGTTTGAGGGCAAGTTGAACGTCGGACATCCTCCCGGCATGAAGGCTGGAACGCCCCTGCACATCCCACAGGCAATGACCCTCAACATGCTCCAATTCTCGAAGCCTGGCCAATACCGGTTCACGATTCGGTCTGGCGACAAGGAGCTAGCATCCGTTCCGTTCCGGCTTGGCACGCTGTCGCCCGGGATGGCCGGTCCGATCCCACTGGTGCCGAACGGGTAGGTTTCTCCAAGCAGACCTAGCGCGGCTTATCGACGGAGCCACCAAAGAGGGAACGATTCGTCGCTGAGTCGCATATGTTATTGCCTTTGTAAAGGGTCCCAGGACCTGGTGTGCTGGACCTACCCCGGTTCGGTGGACGGTCGGAGGCTAGGTTAACTCACCTACGGGGGAAGAGGTGGCTGGGGGAGGTAAGCCCTCCTTTTGGAAACATGCGGGCGCGCGAGACTTGAGGC
>JBPCPW010000058.1:0-4523 GCA_050998755.1 Candidatus Dormibacteria bacterium | reverse complement strand
ACCTGGGCAAGCCCCGGACGCAGATGCTGGATGACCTGGTGAACGGCCGGAGCAAGTTCCACAACGTCTTCCACTACCCGGTGCCGACCTGGGGCGACATCGCGCTGATCGGCTGGCTGGTGGATGGCGCGGCCCTGGTCACCCAGCACGCCCTGCTGGAGTCGAGTTATGCGCCATACGCACGAGCCCTGCGGCGGATCTGCGCCGAGGAGTCCCTGCACCTCAAGCACGGGGAGGCGCTGACGCTGGAGCTGTCCTCGGGGACACCGGCGCAGCGCGAGATGTTCCAGGGCGCCCTCAATCGCTGGTGGGAGGCGCTGATGCATTTCTTCGGCCCTCCGAGCGACCCCGCCAGGGACATCCTGATCCAGTACCGCGTCAAGACCAAGGGCAATGAGCAGTTGCGACAGGAATTCCTCGGACGCTACGTCCCCAGGATCTGGTCACTGGGGTACACCCTGCCGGACCCCGCCCTGCGCCTGCTGGCGGACGGCAGCTGGGAGTACACGCCTCCCAACTGGGACCGTCTGAAAGAGGTGGTCACCAACCACGGACCAGAGAGCGCGCGACGGCTGGCCGTTCGCCTCTCTTTCTGGCACAAGCACGCGTCGATACGCGCGCTGCTGGACTGACTCGACTCCTCCATCCGTTCAGGAGGTCGCCACATGCCCCGTTTCCTCGTTTTTGGTCGCAAGGACAGCCAGGAGCAGATGCGCTATGTCGGCGAGGTCGACGCCCCCAACCCCGAGCTCGGTCTGACCCAGGCGCGCCAGTGTTTCTCCCGCCGAGACGAGGCGGACGAGATCTGGCTGGCCCCCGCGGAACTGACGCTGCGATTCCGGCGCGCCGCCAGCAAGGGCCTCGACCACAGCTACCGCGAAATCCAGAGCTACGCCGACCTCGGCCGGCGCCGCAAGCTGATCGAGGCCAACATCCCCGCCAGCCGCCTCACGGAGGACGAATCGCTCAGCTCCTCGGGCCCCGACCTGCACTCGTGATCACAGCCTCCGTCGAGGTCACCAATCCCCAGCTGTTGGACCTCGACCCCGCTGCCCGCGATGCCTACGGGCGGTTCCTGCTGGCGATGGCCGACAGCGAACTGGTCATCGGCCACCGTCACTCGGAGTGGACGGGGTTCGCTCCCAACGCTGAGGAGGACGTGGCCTTCAGCTCCATCGCACAGGATGAGATGGGCCACGCCCACCTCTACTACGCCTTGATCAGCGGCGCGGCTGACGAGGAGGCCATCGACCGCCTCGCGCTTGACCGCGGCCCCCGCACCATGCGTCACCTGCCGGTGCTCCAGGCAGCCAACGGTGACTGGTACTTCACCATCGCCCGGCACATCTACTGGGATGCCTGGGAGGACGTCCTGCTCAGCGCCGCGCTGGATTCCACGCTGCCGCTGCTGGGCTCGGCGTCACAGCGACTCCTCAACGAGGAGCTCTACCATGAGGAACATGCGGCGCAGTGGCTCGAACTCCTATCCTCGACAACGGCACCGCGCCGCCGGTTGCAGGCTGCGCTGAGGAGGGTCACCGACATGGGTGGCAACCCGGCCCGCCGCCTCGACGGCCTGCGGGAGCTCGGGGAAGCAGGGCTGCTACCCGGCGATCAGGACCTGGCCGAGGGTTACGCCGGATCGCTCCGGCGCCGCCTCGAGCACGTTGGGGGCTGGCCATCCGCAGAGACCGCGGAGGCCCTGGCCGGGCTGGCCGGGAAAGGACCATGGCCGACGCCCGCCGGCCTGATGCGGCTCCATGCCGACCTCACCGGGATGCGCCGCGCCCATCCCGGGGCCAGCTGGTGAGCGCGGCGGTGACCAGCCGTCAGCTGGCGGCCCGCGAGGCGCTCCTGACGGTGATGGACCCCGAGATTCCCGGCGCGCAGATCGTCGAGATGGGCATGGTCCATGACGTCCGCGATGAGGCCGGTGAGATGGTGGTGGAGATCATCCCCACCTTCAGCGGCTGCCCGGCGATCGCGGTGATCGAGCAGGAGGTTCAGCGGGCCCTCGCCAGCGCTGGGTTGGCACCCTCACGAGTGGTGCTGCGCGGCGACCTGCCCTGGAGCACCGACAGCATCACTGAGACCGGCCGCCGCCAGGTGGCCGAGCACGGGCTGGTGCCACCGCAGCGCGGCCGCCTCAAAGTCGAAGAGATCACATGCCCCCAGTGTCTTCAGCGCCAGGTGATCCTCGTTTCCCGCTTCGGGGCCACGCCCTGCCGGGCCATCGCCCGCTGCAACAACTGCAGCGAGCCACTGGAGCTCTTCAAGCCCGTCGGGAGCCCGGACCCGGCGTAACCCTGGCCGGCTTCAGCCGTGTGCGGCGAGGAGGTCTCCCACCTCGAGAAGGTCCTTGAGGTCGTTGACCGGCGCCCCCATCCGGGGCACCGACCCCAGCACGGGGATGCCCAGGTCCTCGATCCGCGCCAGCAGGTCGCGGTCACGCATGGCGAGCGTCCGCAGGTCGAGGTAGTTCTCGGCCAGGAGGCGCTCCGCCGGGGATGAGCGCTCGACCAGCCGGCGGGCCAGGCTCGCCGCCCCTGGGTCGGTCAGGAACCCTGGCAGCACCTTGTTGATCACCGCGCCGCCGAGGTGCATCTTCGCCTCCTTCAGCTTCTCGACGAAGAAGCGGGCCTCCTCGAACGGCACGTCCTCCAGGGTGGTGACCACCAAGAAGGTCGTGGTCCGGTCGCCCAACAGGTCATATACCGCCTCGGCCCGCTGTTTGAAGCCCTCGTACAGGCCCTCAATGCTGAGAAGGAAGTCGGAGAGTTCGGTGAGGGTCGAACCGCCGAGGAGGCGGTCGGCAATGCTCATGATCGGCTTGGCGGTGAAGCTGAACATCCGCAGGCCGATCTTGCCGGCGAAGGCCCCGGGGCGGGCGAGCATGCCCAGCAGGCCTCCGCTGACCAGTTCGGTCATCCTCGCGGGAGCCTCGAGGAAGTCGAGGGCGTTTCGGCTGGGAGGGGTGTCGAGCACGATGAGGTCGTATTTCTTCGATCCCCACAGGTCGTAGACCCGCTCCATGGCGATGTACTCATGGGAGCCGACGAACGCCCCCGAGATCTCCTTGTAAAACGGGTTGCGCATGATGCTCTCCGCCAGCGCTTTGCTCCCGGCGCGCTCCAGGATCAGGTCGTCCCACGCCGACTTGGCCTCCAGCATCCCGGCATTCAGCGTCCCCCGCGGCGCCAGTCCCTGGCCCGCGACCCGGTCGAGGTTGACCTTGCGCATCCGGTTGCCCAGTCGCTCGAGCCCCATGGCATTGGCCAGCCGTCGCGCCGGGTCGATGGTCAAGACGGCCACCCTCATGTCCTCGCGCCAGGCGGCGCGCGCGGCCAGCGCCGCCGACGTGGTGGTCTTGCCCACCCCGTCACTGCCGCACAGGACCAGGATGCCGGGGTTCAGGAACTCGTCGACGCTCACGCCTGGCTGGCCTCGAGCATGGTGCGGGCGAGGAGCTTGGTGAACGCGAACCCGTGCTTGCGCTGGTAGATCGTGGGCACCTCAAGCGTCGGCAATTTGAGGCTTCGCTTGAGCAGGGTCCGCAGGTGATCAGCGCGCGCCCTCTCCTCCAGCAGGATCTCGCCGGCCTGGATCAGCGGTTCCCCGTCCGGGTGCGTCGCCTCGAACTTCAGAGAGCCCGCACGCGAGAGCAGATCGCGGAACTCCTCCCCCACCTCCCCCGACAACTGTCGGGGCTGTAACTGGTTGATGATCAACCCCAGCGGGGCGATCCCCGTCTCGTCGGCGAAGCGGCCGGCGAGGTCGATGGTCTCCATTGTCGGCATCTCTTCGGGGATGGTGACGAGCACGACGGCGGTGCGCGTCGGGTCGGTGAGCAGGGCGTCGATCATTTTCGCCTGGTCGTGGATCGGCCCCGATCTGACCAGGTCTTTGAGGTGTCCCGCGGCACCGAGCTGGGACACCACGTGCCCGGTCGGCGCCCCGTCAACCACCACCAGGTCCCACCGCGGGTGGTCGCCCACGCGGTCCTTTTCCTCGTAGAAGATCTTCCCGGTGACCAGGATCTCCTTGAGACCGGGGATCGCCTGGGAGGCGTAGTTCATGAAGCCGCCCAGGGGGTTCAGGGAGAACTTGGGAACGTGCAGCATTATCGACAGGTACTCGTGCATCGACTCCTGCGGCTGCATCGAGAGGCCGTACACGTTCTGGTGCAGGCGCCGGTACTTGAAGCCCACGCGGGTGGTGTCGAAGAAATCGGGCACATTGCCCTTGGCGTCAACCTCGATCACCAGCACCTTCTTGCCCTGCTGGGCGGCGAGCAATGCGATCGCCGCGGCGCTGGTGCTCTTTCCCACCCCACCCTTGCCGGTGAGGATGATGACCCGCCGCTGGAGCAGCTCCATGAGCAGACCGGCGGGTTCGGGCATTGGTAGTTAGAGGCGCGGTGCGCGCAAAGCGCGCCCGGTTCCTCTTTCCCCTTTCAAACCGTGCTTGCGGTTTTCCCGCACACGGCTTACCGACGGTCTTCTAGGCATGGTTACGCTGTTCCC
>JBPCPW010000057.1:0-25830 GCA_050998755.1 Candidatus Dormibacteria bacterium | reverse complement strand
GGGAACAGCGTAACCATGCCTAGAAGACCGTCGGTAAGCCGTGTGCGGGAAAACCGCAAGCACGGTTTGAAAGGGGAAAGAGGAACCGGGCGCGCTTTGCGCGCACCGCGCCTCTAACTACCAATGCGCGACATCCGCCGCGGCGCCGCGAATGCCATCAACGTCTGCCTGGCGGTGGACACCAGTGATCGCGTGGTGATCATCACCGACCACGATCGCGAGCACATCGCCCACGCCCTGGCGGCAGAGTGCGAGCTGGCGGAAGCGCCCACGAAACTGCTGCGGATTGAGGATTTCGTCCAGCGCCCGGCGAAACTCGTCCCCGAGCACATGCTCCAGGAGATCGACGACTTCAAGCCGACGGTCAGCATCTACGCCGCGACCGGGCAGCTCGGTGAACTGGTGTTCCGGGGGCCGCTGGTCAGGCATTGCTACAACGACCTCAAGACTCGTCACGGCCACATGATCAACATCGACGACCAGTTGATGGAGGAGGGGATGGCCTCTGATTACGAGCAGGTCGCGGCGCTGACCCTCCGGGTGAACGAAATCGTTCGTGAAGCGCGAGACATCGAGGTCCAGGCCCCGTCAGGCACCGACCTGCGGGCGCGTCTTGATCCCGGCCGCCTGCGCTGGGTCCCCTGCACCGGGCTGATCCACGAGCCGGGTGCGTGGAGCAACCTGCCCGATGGCGAAACCTTCACCAGCCCGGCCCAGGTGGACGGCGTGCTGGGCGGCGAGGTGCTCGGCGACCATTTCTCGGAGCGCTATGGCGTGCTCCCGGAGCCGATGCTGTTCGAGATCGGGGAGAGTCGAATTCGGAGCATCACCTTCCCCGACGACGAGGTGCGCCATGAGGTCGAGAAGTACATGGCGCAGCACGAGAACAGCAACCGCGCCGGCGAATTCGCGATCGGTACCAACGTGGGGCTCAAGAAGCTATCCGGTAACCTCTTGCAGGACGAGAAAATCCCCGGTCTGCACATCGCGTTCGGGCACCCTTACACGCTGGAGACGGGTGCCGACTGGGACGCCCCGTCGCACTGCGACGTGGTTTCGACCCGGGCCAGTATCAAGGTTGACGGCCAGTACCTCATGCGGGACGGCGAATTCGTTTTCTAGCCACCAAGGCAACAGGAGATAGAGATGGCGTACAAGGTCACGATGATCCCCGGCGACGGTGTCGGCCCGGAGTTGAGCGAAGCCACGATGCGGGTGCTCGATGCGACCGGCGTCGGGTTCGAGTGGGAGATCGTCCAGGCCGGCGAGAACGTCATGGAGAAGGAGGGCACTCCGCTACCCGAGAGCGTGCTGGAGTCGATCCGCCGCAACAAGGTCGCGATCAAGGGGCCCATCACCACCCCGGTCGGGAAGGGCTTTCGATCCGTCAATGTCGCGCTCAGGAAGGAGCTCGACCTGTACGCGCTGTTCCGCCCCTGCAAGAGCTATGAGGGCGTGCGTTCTCGCTACACCGACATCGACATCCTGATGGTCCGCGAGAACACCGAGGACGCCTACGCTGGGATCGAGTTCCAGGAGGGACAGCCGGAGACGCACGAGGTCATCGACTTCCTCAACCAGAAGTCGGGCAAGAACATCCGCCAGGACTCGGGGATCACCATCAAGCCGATCTCGGTCTTCGGCAGCCGTCGCGTGGTGAAGTCGGCGTTTGAGTACGCCCGCGCCAACGGCCGCAAGAAGCTGACCGCGGTGCACAAGGCCAACATCATGAAGCACACCGACGGCCTCTTCCTGCACGTCGCCCAGGAGGTGAGCAAGGAATATCCGGATATCGAGTTTGAGGACCGCATCGTCGACAACATGTGCATGCAGCTGGTCCAGAAGCCCGAGCTGTACGACATGCTCGTGCTTCCCAACCTGTACGGGGACATCGTCAGTGACCTGGGAGCCGGCCTGATCGGCGGCCTGGGGCTTGCGCCCGGCGCCAACATCGGCGACGACATAGCGCTCTTCGAAGCCACCCACGGCAGCGCGCCCAAGTACGCCGGCCAGAACAAGATGAACCCCATGGCCATGCTGCTATCGGGAGTGATGATGCTCAACCACCTGCGCGAGAAGGATGCCGCGGTTCGCCTCGAGACGGCCATCGCGGACATCATTCGAGAGGGCAGGGACGTGACCTACGACATGAAGCCGGATCGCAACGACCCGACGGCGGTCGGCACCAGCCAGGTGGCCGACGCCATCATCCGCAAACTTGAGGCGGGCGTCCCGGCTTGAGGAAGAAGGCATTCGTCCAGGGGCGTGAGGTCGAGTTTGACGAAGTCTCGCTGGACCGGGCGGAGGAGGAGCGCGCCGAAGGCGCCACCGTGGTTGATGTCCGGCGTCCGGATGAGCGGGCACTCAAGCACGTGCCCCGTTCCCTTCACATCCCGGTCGACCAACTGCCACAGCGCATGGCTGAGCTCCCCGAAGGCCGGCTGCTGATGATCTGTGCGACCGGCGTGCGTTCGTCGCTGGCGGCCGCGTTGGTCGAGGAGGCGGGTCGCAGTGACGTGTCCTCGATCGGTGGGGGCACCGACGGCTGGGAGGCCGCGGGCAAGCCGGTCGACCGCGGACAGGGCTGAGGGCGCTTAGCCCCTACCCGCTTCGGCCTCGGCCGCGAAGGTCATGTCGCCAGGGGCCAGACCGTGCTCCAACCGGTAGGCCTCATAGAGGCTGCGGTAGTTACCGGTTGACGTCTCCAGCCCGGTGAGGCCAAGCTTCGCGGCGGTGCCAGCGATCTTGTCGCGGTCGCCCTCGATCTCTACCACCGGGCCGACGAACGGCATCTCGTCCAGGGTTATCCACATCCCGTCCAGGTCCCAGCCCTCGCGGTATTTCTCGTAACGCCAGGTCGGGCGGTAGCCCAGCGCCGCGAGGATCTCCTCAATACTGCCGTCGGCGATGTGGGCGGTGATCTCACGTCGAGCCTTGAACTGGTCGTCTTCCACAGGGATCTTGACCGTCAGCTCGTTCCCATCCCGCAGCCGCAACAGCCGTTCCGACGCCCTCAGGCCCTCGTTGGCGTCATCGAAGGTGGCGTTGGTCTCCAGGCTCCGCGGGCCCTCAAGGCGTGCCCCGGCTTCCCGGAGGCGGCGCCGGACGTCGTCCAGGTCGGCCGCCAGGTACTTCAACTCGACCTCGACGCTGTTGCCCCGCGCTCCCACCTCACAAGCGTAGCGGGGACTGCGCGTGCGAACGCTTGTGTGGCGAACGGGTGTGCGCTATGATCCGGCGGCATGGGCGCGGTCGAAGTTCTCGACAACCTGCTCAGGGACTGCAGCTTCAGGAACGGGGTGGTGCTCGATGAGCTGATCCCCGGGCGGCAGGCTGTTTACCAGGAGATCCCTGCGGCCGTTCCTGCGCGTCTGCGTGCGGCCCTGGGCGGGCGAGGCATGCAGCGGCTCTACAGCCACCAGGCCGAGGTCTTCCGCGCGGCATCCGCCGGCCGGCACAGCGTGGTGGTCACGCCGACGGCCTCGGGTAAGACGCTGGCCTATAACCTGCCGGTGCTGTCGCGGCTGGTCGATGCGCCTCAGAGCCGGGCGCTCTACCTGTTTCCCACCAAGGCGCTGGCCCAGGACCAGCTGGCCGAGCTGACCGAACTCTGCGACCGCCTGGACGCCGGGATTCGCACCCACACCTACGACGGTGACACCCCGCCCAACGCGCGTTCGGCGATCCGCGAGGCGGGCCACGTGGTGATCACCAACCCGGACATGCTGCACGCCGCGATCCTGCCCCACCACACCAAGTGGCTGAAGCTCTTCCAGAACCTGCAGTTCGTGGTGATCGACGAGTTGCACGCGTACCGAGGGGTGTTCGGCAGTCACCTCGCCAATGTCGTGCGCCGGCTTCATCGCGTCTGCGAGTTCTACGGGTCAGACCCGACCTTCATCATGGCATCGGCGACCATCGCCAACCCTGGTGAGCTGGCCCACAAGGTCATCGAGCGCGACGTGGTGGTGATCGACCGCAACGGGGCCCCGGCCGCTCCCCGCCGATTGGTCTTCTTCAATCCGCCGGTGGTCAACGCCGAGCTGGGCATCCGGCGTTCCTCGCTGCTGGAGTCCCAGCGCATCGCCAGCGCCTTCCTCAAGGGTGGGGCACAGACCATCGTCTTCGGCCGGAGCCGTCTCCAGGTTGAGATCCTGCTCAGCTACCTCAAGCAGGCCCACGGCGACCGCCTCGGGCGCAGCGGCGACATCCGTGGCTATCGCGGCGGGTACCTGCCGGGCCAGCGCCGCGAGATCGAGGCGGGGCTGCGCAGCGGGGAGGTGCGGGGGGTGGTTGCCACCAACGCGCTGGAGTTGGGCATCGATGTCGGCCAGATGCAGGCCGCCGTGCTGTGCGGCTATCCCGGGAGCATCGCCTCGACCTGGCAGCAACTGGGCCGGGCGGGGCGGCGCGACGAGCCCTCGGTGGGAATCATGGTGTGTTCCAGCAACCCCGTGGACCAGTTCCTGGCCGGGCATCCCGAGTATTTCCTGTCGCGTTCGCCCGAACATGGGTTGATCGATCCCGACAACCTGCTGGTACTGATGGGTCACCTGCAGGCCTCGCTGTTCGAGGTCCCGTTCCCTGACGGCGAGACCTTCGGGGGACAGGACCCGGCCGAGATGCTGCAGGTGCTGGAGGACGAGGGCCAGGCGCATCACTCTCACCAGCGCTGGTTCTGGGCTGCGGACGCATTCCCCGCCAGCGAGGTGAGTCTCCGTTCGATCCTCGCGGAGAACGTGGTGATCATCGACACCAGCAATGCGGCCGTCGCCGGCCCGGCGTTGCCCAACAGCGGGGCGCGGGTGATCGGGGAGATGGACCAATTCGCGGCCCAGACCCTGCTGCACGACCAGGCGATCTATCTCCACGAGGGCCAGCAGTACCACGTGGACCGCCTTGACTGGGCCGAGAAGAAGGCCTACGTGCGGCCGGTCAACGTGGACTACTACACCGACGCCGACCGTGCTGCCAGCGTGCAGGCCCTGGAGGCCTTCGAGTCCGTGCCCGGGGACATCTGGAGGGCCTATGGTGAGGTCCAGGTCACATCCCTGGCGACGATCTTCAAGAAGGTCCGCTACTACACCCACGAGAGCATCGGCGCCGGTCCCATCGATCTCCCGCAGGTCGACCTGCACACCACCAGCTACTGGCTCCGGTTGGGGGAGGAGCTGACGATGACGTATTCCCGAATTGAGCTGGAGGTGGGCCTGCACGGCCTGGCCAACGTGCTGCGCCATACGGCTTCTGTCTTCCTGATGTGCGACCCGCGCGACCTCGGCGTGGCCCCCCAGGTCCGTTCCCCCCAGACCGGCGGCCCAACGATCTTTGTCTTTGACATGTTCCCGGGAGGGGTGGGACTCAGCCCTCGTCTCTTCGAGATGCACGATGCGCTCCTGCGCGCCAGCGCGGAGCTGATCGGCGCCTGCTCATGTGTCAACGGCTGTCCGTCCTGCGTTGGTGCGATCTTCGACCGCGACGTGGACGCCAAGGCAGTCGCCCTGCGCCTGGCGGAAAGGAAGCCGGGAACGGCTCGACTGGAGAAGACAGGTGCTGCTGCGGGAGCGGCTTGAGACCCTGGGCCGTCAGGCCCGACCCCGAAGTCCTCGGGCTGAGGCCGACCTTGGCGCGCTGGCCTCAGCGCTCGGTGGTGACGTGCGGGAGAACGACTGGGGCCCATACGTGGTGGTCGAGCAGGTGCTACCGCTGCCGCCTAGGCAGGCCTGGAGCCCGCTGGAGGCCGGCTGGTTGGCGGGCCGGCCCGAGGGTGGGCTCGTTGAGGAGAGCCTCTGCTTCTTCGATACCGAGACCACCGGCCTCAATGGAGGGGTGGGCAACCACGCCTTCCTGGTGGCTCTTGCCTGGCGAATGAACAGCTCTCTCCTGATGCGGCAATACGTGCTTCCCGACCCCTCGCTCGAGCTGCCGTTCCTCGAGGCGGTCGCCGCCGACATCGGCGCCAGCGGCGCCCTGGTCAGCTACAACGGGAAGACCTTCGATATCCCGGTGCTGGAGGGACGCCTTCTCCTGGCGCGCCGTTCCCCACAGTGCCTTGACCTGCCCCACCTCGACCTGCTTCATCCGTCCCGGCGGTTGTTCAAGGCGCGACTTGGGGCGTGCAACCTGCAGAACGTTGAGGCGATGGTCCTGGGTCGCGACCGCGGCGAGGACATCCCCGGCTTTCTCATCCCTGAGATGTACTTCAGCTATCTGCGCCAGCGCGACCCAGCCGTCCTGCGGGACGTCGTCGCCCACAACCGGCAGGACGTGGTCAGCCTGAGCCTGCTGCTGGACCACCTGGTCATCAGCCTGCGCGAGACCGCCGTGGCTCACCCCCTCGACCGTTTCGGGGCTGCCCGCCTGCTGGAGACCGTGGGCCAGCACGACCGCGCGCTGGCGATGTACGCAAACCTGTGGGACGAGTGTGACGGGGCCTGGGACGGGGAGGTGTGGCCGGGTACCTGGACCTCGGTTGAACTGCGCTACGTCGTCGGCCTGCGGCTGGCCACCATCCACCGTCGCCGCGGGGCGGTGGACCGCGGCGAAGAGGTCCTGGCCGGGTTGTGGCGGCGCCACCCGCGGGGCTGGGAGGCGGCGATCATGCTCGCCAAGCACCTGGAGCACCGGCGCAAGGACCGCCACGCTGCCGTCGAGGTGGTCAGCGCTGCTCTCGCCGCCCTGGAGAGCGAGCGCTACCTGAGTGTCAGCGAGCAGCGCTGCCTGCAGGACCTCCGCCGCCGCGCGACCAGGTTATCCCGGCGGTCCCAGAAGAAGGCGGCCTGACCCCTCCCGAAACTTGAGCGAAGAATGGGGCCGCATCAACGGCTGCGGCGAAGGAGGGGCGGAGAATCGGAGCGAGCGCACACGAAGTACGTGAGCGAGAATCGCACGAGTCCCGCAGGGACGGTCCCGACGCTCGCCCCAGCCGTTCAGGCGGCCGCGATCACCCCTTGAAGTCGTTGGGGCCGTTGGGGGGTAGATAGGCCATCGGATCCACGGGGGTGTTGTTCACGCGCAGTTCGAAGTGCAGGTGGGGGCCGCTGGAGTTGCCGGTGGAGCCCATCACCCCGATCAGGTCTCCCTGGTGCACCGCCTGTCCGACCTTGACCGAGTAGGCGTTGAGGTGACCGTACAGGGTCATCATCCCGTTCTGGTGGGCGATGACGACGTGCCGCCCGTAGCCGATCAAGACCCCGTTGAGCATGCTGTCCTGGACCGACGCCACCACCCCGTCCTCGGCGGCAAAGATCGGCGTCCCGGAGTTGTTAGCCACATCGACCCCGGCGTGGAAGTGGGCAGCCCCGAAGCCCGGCGGCTCAGGAGCGAAGTCCGTGGGGCCGAAGCCCTGGCTGATCACGCCCTTCTCGGCGGGCCAGATGAACGGGTACTTTCGTGAGTGGGTGCCCTGGGGCGGGAACGCGGCGGTGTTCGACGCCATCCAGGCCTGGGCCGCCTGCCAGGCGGCGTCGTTCGCGGCCTGGATCAGCTGGTCCTCGCGGGCCACCTCGGCGGCGACGATCTTGGCCACCAGGTCCTTGCTCTGCGCGCCGGCGTTGTTGATCTCGTTCTTGGCGTCGGTGATCGAACCCTGAAGCTGGTAGATGAGGGATGCCTGGCGGCTGACATCGTCAACCAGCTGAACCTCGGCCTGGACCAGCTGGGCCTGGCGCTTGACAGAGTCGGCGTGGTCCTGGTCGATCTGGCGCTGCTGCTCGGCGAGGCGACCTTCCTCCTTCTTCACCGCCACCAACAGGTCATGCCCAAACGCCTGGACCTGGACCATCGTTGTGGCCCGGCTGAGGAAGTCGCTGATCCCCTTGCTCTCGAACAACGAGCTCCAGAGCTGCGGCTGGAACTTGTAGCTGCGCCGGAGGAACGACGAGAACTGACTGCGTCGCTGCGCGAGACGTATCCGCGTTGCATTCATCTGGCGGCTGGTCTGCACCTGCTGGACCTCGAGTTCGGCGATCGACGCCTTCAACTCGGCCTGCTTTTTGTTGCTGGCGTCGATCGCGTCCTGGGTCTGCTTGAGCGTCTCCTGCAGGCCGAGAACTGAGCCCTGGGCCATCGCGATGCTGTCCTGGAGCTTGGATTTATCGCCGTTGATCGCCGCCAGGTCATCCTGGCAATGCTTCTCGAGGGCGGCGATCTGTGGGTCGGCGGACATCGCCGGGTCGACGACGCAGTTGGTGGCTGTCGAAGGGCTGGCGCTGGGGCTTGGGGCCGGCGACGGCTTCGACGGCTTCGGCGGCGTGGCGGCCACGCCGAGGACGGTCGAGACCGCCATCAGGGCGACGGCGGCAACGGAGGCACGCGCAAGGAGGAATCGAGGCAGCATCATCGGCACCTAGCTTCCAGGATTGGACCCCCTCAGGTCAGCAACAACCTGTAAAGAATTAAGCAAGACGTCGCTTCTTAAGCTTGGAGAGTATGGCAGCAGCGGTCGAAGTCGAGGTCGAGGGGCGCCACCTCAAGCTCTCCAACCTCGAAAAGGTGCTGTACCCGGCGACGGGCTTCACCAAGGCCCAGGTGATCGACTACTACACGCGCATCAGCCCCGTCCTGGTGCCGCACATGCAGGGTCGGCCGCTCACGCTGAAGCGGTATCCCAACGGTGTCGACGACAAGTTCTTCTACGAAAAGAACTGCCCCAAACACCGCCCTGAGTGGGTCACCACGGCTGCGGTGTACAGCCGGCAGAACAAAGCCGACATCAACTTCTGTGTTGTCGAGGACGTTCCGACCCTGGTCTGGGCGGCCAACCTTGCCAGCCTGGAACTGCACACGTCCCTGGCCCGTGCGAAGGCGATCATGGAGCCTACGATGGTCGTCTTCGATCTCGACCCTGGACCTCCTGCGACGATCAAGGAGTGCTGCGCTGTCGCTCTGCGGCTTCGCAGCACGTTCGCCGAGCTGGGCCTTGAATGTTTTGCCAAGACCTCGGGCTCCAAGGGCTTGCAGGTATACGTCCCGCTGAATTCCACGGTCACCTACGAGCAGACCAAGCCCTTCGCCCTGGCGATCGCTCAGCACCTGGAGCAGGTGGACCCCAAGCTGGTGCTCTCGAACATGAAGAAAGAGCTCCGTACCGGCAGGGTCTTCGTTGACTGGAGCCAGAATGACGACCACAAGACCACGGTGTGTGTGTACTCGTTGCGGGCCCGCGAGCGTCCCACGGTTTCAGCTCCGGTGACCTGGGAGGAGGTCGAGGCTCACCATCGGGGCAAGCTCAAAACGCTGGCCTTCACCTCCGACGAGGTGCTGGACCGAGTCGAGAAAATGGGCGACCTCTTCGCCCCGCTCCTCAAGCTGAAGCAGAAGCTCCCGAACCTCTAGCTCGAAGGCGAGCGAACCCTTCGGTTGAGATACCCCGGCCGGCGGCGCTGACTGCGAAGCCGTGGTACCCCCCCGTTAGCCGGTTGACCCACCCGATTCCCTGATCACCCATCGCAAAAGCGGCGGTTGCGTAGGCGTCGGCCAACGTCAGGGACGGCCCGGTAACCGTCATGCTCCGAAGCCCGGCGGGCGTGCCCCTGCCCGGGGCGGCGATGTGTGCGCCACGTTCGTACTGGCCGCTGGTGGCCACCGCAAGGCCCGATATCTCGACCACTGCTACCAGGCTGTCGCGCTCCTCCGGGTTACGGATACCCACCCGCCAGGGCGAACCCGGCGCGGCGACACCGCGGGTCAGGATGTCGCCGCCGGCATTGATGCAGAAGTTCCGCAGCCCGCACCGCTCCAGGATCTGGCCGCCGCGGTCGACGGACCAACCCTTCACCAGCCCGGATGGATCAAGGCCGGCCGCGTCGTGACTCCAGACGTCGAAAGCCCCTCCACTGAGTCGGCTCACCTCCTCACAGAGTTCGAGCACCTCACGAAAGTCAGGGCTGACGAAGTCGAGGGCCAGCTCGCCCCGGCGGACACGGGACACGGCACTGTCATCCCGGTAGGTGCTGAATTCCTGATCCACCCGTCGTAGCAGCCCGAAGAACATCGCTAGAGCCAGGTGATGCTCGCCGGGGTCTCGCACATCCACGCTGATCGCGGTGCCCATGATGTGCTCGATCCGCACGGTGCGCTCCGCTTTTGCCTTGGTGACCATGTCAGTGGGCCATGTCCAGCGCGGATTGAAGGGACTGCGCGTAGGAGTCACTGGTGTAGGTCGCGCCACCGAGACTGTCGATCTGGGCGCTCTGGGCCTGGATCACCTCGTCGTGCAGCAGCGGCGCGGCTTGCTGGCTGATCTCGGCCGAGCGCTGGCGGTCGAACGGCAGCTGCACTGCCTGGACGTCTTTGATCCGCCCACCGGAGACGACGACCTTGACCTGCACGTCGCCGTAGCGGTTGGGCACGTCCTGCCCGGAATACGTGCCGTCCTTGTACGTCCCGCCCGCCCCGCTCGGCGACGGCGACGGCGACGCGCCGCCCGACGGGGGCGGGGTGCCGCTGTCGGTTGCCGGGCTGGGGCTCGGCAGCACCGCCACGACGCCGCCGGGGCGGGTGGCATCCGGGGTCTTGAAACTGAACACTAGGACCAGCCCGACCACGGTGGCGATGCCGGCGACGGCGGCTCTCATCGCGTCGACCTAGAGCAGCGCAAAGCGCTCGTAGTGGATCTGGCTGTTCGGCACACCGAGCTCGCTCAGCGTGTCATGCAGCTCGACTATCATGGGCCCGGCCCCACAGATGAACACGTCGCGGCGTTCGATGTCGGGGACCAGGCGGCGCATGTTCTTCGGCGAGAACGGTTCCGCGGGGAGATCGCTGGAGTGCCGGCTCCCGACCATGAAATGGAGCACACCCTGGCGCTCGGCCACCAGGTCCTCGAGCTCGTCACGGAAGACCACCTCCTTCCAGCTGCGCGCCCGGTAGACGAGGATCACGTTGCCCTTGCCCGCAGGCATCTCCTCGAGCAGTGCGCGGATCGGCGTGATCCCGATTCCGCCGGCGATCAACAGCACGCGACCCTGCCGGCGCCGCACGGTGGTGAAGACCCCGTACGGGCCCTCGATGCCCACGCGGGTCCCGGGTTGCAGCGTCTGGACCGCCGCGGACCCGTCTCCGACATCCTTCACGGTCAGCCGCAGATACTCGCCGTTGGGCGCCGCCGAGAGCGAGAAAGGGTGTCCCTTCCACCAACGGTCTCGGGTGAGGAACCGCGTGATGAAGAACTGGCCGGCGCGGGAGCGGAGGTTCTTCAGGTCATGCCCGGTGATGTAAATGGAAACCACCCCCGGCGCCTCGGGGACCACGCGCGCCACCTGCAGGTGGTGGTGCATGGTGAGCCGCAGCGGTTGGCCGAACCGAAACGCCAGCACCAGTGCGATGACCGCCAGGTAGAGGGCAATCCAGTACGTGCGCGCGAGCGGGTCATTGCTGAAATCGGTGCCCACCGCAAGGATGTGGCCGAAGCTCAGGGCGATGGCCAGGTAGGCGTAGAAGTGGATGAAGTGCCAGGTCTCGTACGCCAGCCGGCGCCGCGCCAGGCGTATCGATGTGAAGGCGACCATGAGCAGGAGCGCGGTTCCCACCGTGGCCATCAGCACGTACGGGTAGGTGGTGAGCAGCTTCGTGGACTCAGCCACCACGGAGTTGCCGTCACCCAGGGCGTAGCCCACCGTGGTGAACACGACGTGCGCCACGATCGTAGTGGTCACCCCGAAGCCCAGCCAGCGGTGCCAGTGGGCGAGACGGTCGAGACCGAAGAGCTGCTCGAGCCACGGGCTTCGCGACATCAGCACGATCTGGACCAGCGCTCCGTAGGTGCCGAGTAGCGCTGTCAGTTGTCCCAGCGCTGTGAGCCGGGCGGAGCTGCCGCTGAGGTTGTCGAGGCCGCCGTGGCGCAGCCACATGCCGACGATCAGCACGACGTTGAAGCCCAGCGCGGCGATCACGTCGCCGCTCCTGAGCCCCCACAGCCGTGGCGGCTGAACCCGCGAGCGACCCTGCTTGCGCGGGCGCGGAGTCGAAGGGGCGCTTCCGATCGTCACTCTGGCCGTGGGGAGCGTGCTGACGCTGGAGTCACCCTATGAGGTAACCAGACGAAGCTGTGAGCTGGCTGAGCCTTTCTGGCAGGCCGGCGCCGGCCGGACGGTCAGACCGTGGTGGGGCCTTTATCCATGGTCGCCAGTCGTCTGGCTGCCGGGACCCTCAAATGTGTTCGCGTCTCGCGTGGGTCCCCAAACGATGCCTCCGATTCCGATAAGAACACCGGCCAGCACCGCTGCCGTAGCCAGGGCAGTCCTCGTCCTCGAAGCGCCACCCCTGGCTTTCACCTCAGCCAGCCCGTCGACCATGGTTTGGCGAAGTCGCAATAGGACATGGAGGCCGGTGGATCCTCCCCAGACCACGAAGCTCGCCTTGTGCAACGGCAGCCAGGGCTCCTGGGCCGGGCCGCCGAGGGCCCAGAGGATCACCCCGGTGCCTAAGAGTGCACCCGTGGATAAAACCACGACCGGTGCCAGAAGCCGGGGGAGCCAGGTTGGTGGCCCGGCTCGAAGGTAGTCCCGGTTCCGCGTGTAGTACTTCAGAAATCGGTATCCGGTGCTTCCCATCTTGAGGGCCACCGGCGGCAGCAGCAAAAGACCGATGAAGATGTGGGGAGCGAAAAGGCGCCGAACACTCAGCGCCGTCATAGACTCCGCGGCCAACAGCGGGAGTAGGACAAGGCCTGCGACCGTGGTGAGCCGCTCGTTGGCGTTTACCTCAAAGAGGCTGCGACGGACCTGCGCTCTGAAACCTGCCGCGGGCGAATCCGGTTGAGACTCGGTCAACTCAGTGGGCCTCTTGTCCAGACATGGAACCGGACGATCATACGCACGGCGCCTCAAATCAACAGCCCAAGTCATCACAGGGTTGTGGTAGTGTGAGCGCATATCCACTTTAGCATCGATGGCAGTTTTGCGAGCGCGTCGGCCCGGCATGGTCTTCACGGTCGGCGTCCTTGTCGGTTCCGGACTGTCCTTGCTGGTCCGGCCTCCCGGCCTCGTCGCGCTGGCCATAGCGACGGCCTGCCTCTGGCCGTGGGACGACGCCGTGGCGCGGCGTTTGGACGCTCTTGGTCTCGGCGGTGGCACGCGCCGAACAGTTGGTTCCGCGATCCTGGTGATGGCCGGGGGCGCGAACCTGGCCCTGGGGGGCCAGCTCGACGGACACCTGATGTACCGCGGGGACTTCCAGACCTACTACGTCGGCGCGCAGGTCGGCCTTCGGCACGGATGGGCGCTGATCTTCGACCAGGGCCTACTGCGGCCGCTGTGGATAGCGGCGTTCGCTCATCGAGCACCCTTCATTCCGTACCTCAATACGCCGCCGCAGGCCTGGCTGGTCGCGCCGCTGGCGCTACTTCCATTCCCGGCAGCGTTCGCGGCCTGGGTCACGCTGATGTCAGCCGCCACCGTCCTTGCCGTCCTGTTGGTAAGCCCTCCGGGCTGGCCGGCCCGCGCGGCCTACAGCCTGGCGGGGATGTCGCTGTGGGTGCTGGCGTACTCGCTGGCCGGCGGTCAGAACGCGGTCGTTGGCGCCCTCGCTCTGGTGCTGTGCTGGCGACTGCTGCGCGCCGGCCGTCCGGGCTGGGCGGGGATAGCCCTGTCGCTGATCATCGTGCGCCCGAACGCCACCTTCCTGGTGCCCGCGGCGTTGCTGGTCGCCGGCCAGCGTCGAATCTTCGTGACCTGGCTGGGCGCCAGCCTGGTGGTTGGCGGCGTGGTCCTGGTGAGTCTTGGCCCGGCCGGGGTGCGCCAGTTCCTGGAGCTTGGGGCCGAGATCCGCCGCACGCACCCTGGCGCGGTGACAATGACCGTCGCGTACATCCTCGGGGATGGGCCGGCCGGCGGTGCGGTGAGCATCATCCTGGCGGCCGCCGCCCTGCTCGTCGCCCGGCGCGCCGGGCCGCACCACCCGGATGTTGCCATCGCCGCAGGCTTGCTGGCGTCCGTCTTTCTGACGCCCTACATTCATATCCAGGACTTTCTATGCTTGGTTGCGGGGGCGGCGATCGTTGCGCGCTCCACGTTCCGTGGATCGTTCGGTGTGGTCGCGGTCGCCCTGCTGGTGGCGGCGCCGCCCGGGTACCTGTTCGGGCCGTCGTGGCCGGTCTTACTCCTGGGCGTTGAGGTGGCGTGGCTGGGTTGGTCGGCCTGGGCGCTCACGCGTCCACCGTCAACCCCTGCAGCGGACCGAGGATAAGCCCGGCTCGCTTCGACAGCCCTGGCAGGGCTGTGAGACGACCGCTAGGCGGTTGGCCCCGTTTGACGCGCGCGGCCTGCTCTGTCGCTGCCGGCTTCCAGAGCGAATCCACGACCTCGCATGGGTCGCCGGCGACATCGGCGCGCTCGACCTCCAGGTGCTCGGCCCAGAGGCGTTCGCGGGTGTCTCGGACCAGCGCCTCATCCCGGACCACGATGTTCATCTCGGTGTCGTTGAATAGCGAGTGCTCATTGAGGTTGGCTGAGCCGAGGGTCAGCCACCGGTCATCCACGATGCCGATCTTGGCGTGGACGTAGACCGGGTTGCCGGCCCCACTGTCAGGGGATATCAGCGTCCCTGCCAGCAGCCGTCCACCGTCACCATCGGCCTCCAGGAGGGTGCTCAACTGGCCCCGGGTGTCATCGGCGCCGCTGTTGGCTCGCGCCGGCAGCAGGACGACCAACCGGAAGTTGTCCGCCGGGGGCCGGCGCAGCTTGTCGCGCAGGATGGTGAGGATCTCCGGCGACCAGAGGAATTGGTTCTCCAGGTATATGAACCGCTCGGCCGCGGTAAGTGCGCGCACATACGACTCCAGGATTCGAAAATCCCCGCGAGGCAGCGACTGATACATGCCGTCGGGCACCGTCCGCACCACCTGGAGTTCGGTGTTGCCGGCCGGACCAGGTGTCGCGGGCGTGGGCAGATCCTCACCGGTGGTTTCACGCCAGCGCAGCCGGAAGTGGTCGCCGACGTCCTTGACCGCGGGACCCTCCACCCGGGAGGAGGCGTCATGCCAGCCGATCCCGGGTCGCGCGGGGTGGCCGCTGGCATCCAGGCGGTCCCCGCCAAGATCGGTGAGGTCGATCCCGCCGACGAATGCGACCCGGTCATCGACCACCATGGTCTTGTCGTGGTGACAGTGCATCGGCCTCTCACGCGCGTCGAGGGCGCACTCGATCGAGTTGCCCGCACAGAGCGCGTCGCGAACCTTCTGCATGTCCCTTCGCGCGGGTTTGAAGACCGGCACCGGCGCCCCCGCCCACAGCAGCACCCGCACCCGCACCGACCGGGACGCCTCCATGAGCAGGTCGCGCAGCACGCTCGGGGGGGACTCCCTGTCCAGCGCGAACGAAGGGTTGAGGTGCCAACCGGTGACATTGATGCTGCTGCGGGCGCTACGGATCGCTTTGGACATGGCTGCCAGCGCCTCGTCACCATCGATCAGGATATCGACACGGTTGTCGGGGCGAGGAGCCGGGTCCCCGGCGCCCCACGGTGCGGGCCCTCCGAGGAGCACTTCCTCCCAGCCGACGCGCGCCAGCCTCCGGCGGTGATGAGAGATGGTCAGGTGCTCGACGGCAGCCCCGATCATTCCGTCCAGCCGCGAGAATGGGTCCATTCGCCCAGCATGCAGCGTGCGCCCCCCGGGCGCAGGGATGAGTCGCACTGACTGCGCAAAACCGTACAGAACCTGTACAACCCTTTACCGAGGATTGCGGCGGAGGCACGGAAACGGGGGCCATGCTCTATTGATGTGCGCGAATCCCGCGTCCGGGGAGCCCCTGGAGATTGTCCTTGCCGAGGACAACCCTGACATTGCTCTCCTGAACCGGCGTGTCCTGGAGGCCGAGGGCCACTCGGTGCACGTGGCGTCTGATGGCGCGTCCACGGTGGACGCGGTGCGCGACACCGCCCCGGATCTCTTGCTGCTTGACGTGGAGATGCCACGCCTGAATGGCCCGGAGGTGGTCGAGCAGCTTCGGACCGACCCGTCAACCACCGACCAGGCGGTGGTGATGATGACCAACGGAGAGATGACGCACGAGCAGGAGGTCAAGATGCGGCGGCTCGGGGTTTTGGACATACTGGCGAAATACCGCTTCACGCCCCGGGTGTTGGCGGACTGGATCCGCCGTTGGCGGTCGGGGAAGACGCGTGATTTCCCCGCGAACGGGAAGCGACTCTAGAGCGCTGGCGTCCCGCTGGTCCGCCGGAGTGGGAGACATGACAATGGAGCGGGAGACGGGATTCGAACCCGCGACCCCCACCTTGGCAAGGTGGTGCTCTACCACTGAGCTACTCCCGCGCGGAACGGGCGGATTTTACCAGTCAGTCTGAGAGCGGGCCGGGGTCCTCAACGAGGCTGCGGAAGGTCGCCATGAACTCGCCCACCATGGCCCCGTCGAGCACCCGGTGGTCGGCGGCGGCCCATGCGGTGAGCACCCGCGCGATGCCTGGTTTGCCCTTGATGGGGACCACTCTTTCGGTGGCCGCACCGACCGAGATGATCAGCGCCTGGGGGGGATTGATGATCGCCAGGAACTCGTCCACCCCGAACATCCCGAGGTTGCTCAGGGTGATCGTTCCGCCGCCATACTCCTCGGGCTTGAGGCGACCGGCTCGGGCGCGCTCGGCGAGGTCCCGGGTTGCGCCGGCGATCTCTTCGAGGGTCTTCCCGCCCACATCGTGGACGGCAGGCGATAGCAGCCCGTTGTCCGTCGCGACCGCCATCCCTACGTCCACCGTGGCGAACCTGCGGATCACGCCGCCCATAAATGCGGCGTTGACCGCCGGGTGCTTGAGGGCGGCAACGGCCAGCGCCTTGAGCAGGATGTCGTTCACGCTGACCTTGACCTGCTTCGCGGCGAGGTCTCGGCGCAGGGCGAGCAGGGCGTCGGCACGGCAGTCCACGGACACGTAGAAGTGCGGCGTGTTGCGCTTGGAGTCGCTCATCCGACGGGCGATGGTCTGGCGGAGCCGGCTCGGCTGTACGTCCTCCGCCCCCTCGGGCCGCGGCGGCAGCGCAGGCTCGGGTGACTCAACGGCTGCCGGAGCGGAGGGGGCGGAGGCGGCGACGGGTGCTGCTTGGGCGGCGGGGCCGGAGTCTGCAGCCGCCTCCACGTCGGCAACAACGATGCGGCCGCCGGGGCCGGACCCGCTGACCCCGGTGAGGTCCACGCCGAGCTGTTCGGCCATGCGGCGGGCGAGCGGAGAGGCGGCGGCGCGATCCCCGCCCTCACGGGGGAGTGGTGCCTGCGTCGGCGCGCCCGCCCGGGCCGGGCTGGGTGGCGCAGCTGCGGTGGGGGTCGCAGGCGCCGGAGCGGGCGCAGGCGCGGGCGCCGGAACTGCCTCCGAGACCTCCGGTAGGGCTTCGCCGGGGACGCCGAGGGTGGCGATCGGCTGTCCGACCGGAAGGGTGGCGCCCGGTTCGGCCATGATCCGCAGGAGGGTCCCGGATTCGAAGGCCTCGATCTCGACCGTCGCTTTATCGGTCTCGATCTCCGCGACGACATCGCCGCGGTGCACCTTGTCGCCCACCTTTTTGACCCACCTGACCACGGTGCCCTCGGTCATGTCGTAGCCCATCTGGGGCATGAGGATGTCGCGGGCCACCTAGGAGCTACCCGTCATTCGAGTTGAGACTTCACTGCCGCGACAATCTCTTCCTCGGTCGGTACCAGCGCCAGCTCGAGGTTCTTGGCGTAGGGCATTGGGACATCGGGCATGGCGACGCGTCGGACCGGGGCATCGAGCTGGTCAAAGCAGGTCTCCGACACACCTGCCGCAATCTCCGCGCCAATGCCAATCGTCCGCCAGTCCTCCTCCGCCACCACCAGCCGATGGGTCTTCCGCACTGACTCGTACACCGTGTTCATGTCCAGCGGCCTAAGCGTGCGAAGGTCGATGACCTCCGCCGAGACGCCCTCCTCCTCCAGCTGAGCAGCGGCGCGCAGCGCCACCTGCAGCATCCTCGAGTAGGCCACGATGGTCACGTCGTTGCCCTCGCGAGCGACCAGTGCCAGCCCCAGTTGTTCGCGGAAATCACTCTCAGGAACCTCGCCGCGAACACCGTATAGCAGGGAGTGCTCGATGAAGATCACTGGGTCGTCATCCTCGATCGCGGCCTTCAGTAGACCCTTGGCGTCTCGTGGGGTGGCCGGCGCCACGACCTTGAGGCCGGGTACGGATGCAAACCAGTTCTCGAAGGTCTGCGAGTGGGTGGCGCCCAGCTGCCCCCAGCCGCTGACAGTGCGAAGCACCATGGGCACGCGGATTTTGCCCGCGAACATGTAGTGGAACTTGGCGGCGTGGTTGACGATCTGGTCTATCGCCAGGAGGGAGAAGTTGATGGTCATGATCTCCGCCACCGGCCGCATACCACCCATCGCGGCGCCGACCGCGGCACCCACGATGCCGGACTCGGCAATCGGGGTCTCGCGCACTCGGTCGGGCCCGAACTGCTCCTGCAGGCCCTTGGTCACCGAATAGGCGCCCCCGTAGGCGCCAACGTCCTCGCCGAGGATGAAGACCCGCGGGTCGGCCTCCATCTTCTCCGCCAGGGCCTGGCGCAGGGCCTCGCGGTAGGTGATCTCGCTCACGTCAGCTCGGCTTGGTGCCGGGGCGTCCGGGCTGCGGGAGGGATCGGCTGCGGCGCGGCGCGCTGGGCTCGTCGCCCTCGACCTGGGCCGTCGCGTCCGTCCCGCCCCTCGCGCGGCCGCGCTTCTCGGGGGGCGGGGTCGAGGTCGGGCGGCCACCAGGACCGCCGGCGTCCTCGGTGGGGTCCAGTGCGGAGAATGCCGGCTGGCGCCGGGAGCGCTCCTCAGCTCGCTCGGTCAACCGTGCCGCTTTGCGACTCAGTAGCTCGGGGATCATGACGTGGGGGCCGCTGACGGCGCCGCCGCGGTCGGGAAGCGAGGTCGAGTAGATGTTCTGGAACAGGGTATCGAGGGATGGGAAGGGGCTGGTGTCGGCGAAGACCACCGCGTCCTGGACCTGGCGTTCGATGTGCTTCTGGATCTCGTGCAGCTCCCGGCGGGCCACGATCCCGCCCTTGACGAGGTGCTCGTCGAGGATGCGGATGGGGTCGCGCTTCTGCCATTTGCGTACCTCCGCCTTCTCGCGGTAGGTCTCGGCGTCGGCCATTGAGTGGCCACGGAAGCGGTAGGTGATGGCCTCGATGATCGTGGGGCCACCGCCGGCACGGGCGCGCTCGATGGCCTCGGTCATCGCCCGGTGTACCGCCATGACGTCCATGCCGTCGATGCGTTTCCCTGGGATCCCATAGGCCTGGGCGCGCTTGTAGATCTCAGGGACCTTGAACTGCTCCTCGGGGCGCGCCCCCATCCCATAGAGGTTGTTCTCGATAAGGAAGATCACCGGCAGGTTCCAGATGGCGGCCATGTTGACGCCCTCGTGGAACTCCCCAATCGCGGTGGCGCCGTCGCCGAAGACGTCCAGTACGACGCGTTTCTGGTTCTGCATCACCGCGGCCAGGGCCAGCCCCGGTGCGATGACGATGTGGCCGCCGACAATCGCGTGCCCACCCCAGAAGTTGCGCTCGGCGTCGACCAGGTGCATCGAGCCCCCCATCCCCCGGGTAACGCCGGTGGCCCGGCCGAAGAGCTCAGCCATGATCCCCCCGGGGTCGCTGCCGCGCGCCAGGGCGTAGCCGTGGTCGCGATAGTGGGTCAACAGATGGTCCTGCGGCTGGAGCGCCGCGCAGGCCCCGACGGCGACGGCCTCCTCGCCGATATAGAGGTGAAGGAAGCCTCCGATCTTGCCCAGCGCGTACATCTCGGCGGCGGCTTCCTCGAAGCGGCGGATGAGGTACATCTGCCGGTACCACTCGAGCAGCCGCCGGGCCTCGGGGGCGCGTCTGCCCGACGTTCTTCCGTACGCCAGCAACTTGACCGAGTCGGGGCTGGTGATGGTGGGTTTGCGGCGGGGACGAGCCTGCGCCATCGGCCTATGGTAGCCGCCGATGAGCCCTCGGGTCCTAGGGCTGCGCGGTCCTCGCCGGCGGGCGCGGCTCGAGGAAGGCCAGGACCTTGTTCTCCACCTCCGTGACGACGCCGCGCCGACGGCCTGGTCGGGCATCCGGGCCGTCGGTGGGCACGCGATTTGCCTGGCTCAGCCCTTTGTAGCCGGAGTTCACCACACCCGCGGCCCCTTCCGTGCCGTCCACCGCGGCCGCGTCGGCCGCGGTCGCCTCCGCGCCGGCGCCGATCCCATCGGTCAGCGCCGCGATGACCAACCCCACGCCCATGTGCCCCATCCACCTCGGCACGTCGCCGCGCTGGAGATCAGGCCAGTCCACCAGCCTGGAAACGGTCTGCTCGGTCGCGTCGCGGTGGCCCTCCGGGTCGATGATGCCCATCTCTGGGAGCAACAGCAACAGGTTGACGGCCATCGCCAGGGTTTCCTGGCGCGCCCGTGCCGTTCCCACCGGGTCAATCGAGCCGTTCAGCGGATCGAGACGCCCGAGCGTGGCCGCAGTATGGAACAGTTGCGACAGGGTGTCGGCCGCGCCCATCAGCACGTGCGCATTGCCCCCCACGGGGTCGATCAGCGATTCCGGTCCACCCTCCTGGTCGAGTTCCTTCCAGGCCTCGCCCACCTCGGTGCCGAGGTCGCCCACAAATCGCCTCAGGGGGTCCCCGATCCTGCTGGCGTCTGCCTCGGCGAACCGCGCCATCCGCAAGTCCTCGACCGTGGCGTCCACCTCCATCTCGACCGCCAGCAACTGCAGCGTCGCGGCGACCCGGCTGAGGGTCCGCTGGGTGCGCACCAGGAATATCGGCGGCATCAGGGGCAGGCTGGTGCTGATCCGCCACCCCGCTGCCGAGTACTGGCGGGAGGCCTGCCGGAGCTCCGCCGTTGCGGCCCGCACCGTTGCCGGGTCGACGAACACGATCCGATCGGCCATTGCCTAGAGCTCCGCGAGGAGGTCCATGAAGTCCCTCTCGAGCCTGCCGACGTCACCGCCGACGGCCTGCACCTTGCGCTCGAGCCGCGCCCAGGCCGCCTGGGCGGCCTCAACGCGCTGCGCCTCATGGAGCATTTCGCCCTGTACGTACCTCAGTTCGTCGAGCGCGCGGTGGAGCTGCCGCCGCCGCGTGGCCACGATCTGGCGGAAGTGATCGCCCGCGCTGCAGTCGTAGATCATGGCATGGCAGCGAGCGTCCAGCTTTTGCGCGGCCCTCTCCAGGTCAGCGCACTCCACGCCGATCCGGCCTGCCTTGGTTCGCATGCCGCCGGCGTCGCCTACGGGTGGGTCGATCTCAATCCCGGCCATCTCTTCCTCCCTGGCGATCCTCGCCTGCGCGGGCGGACAGGTCGTGGACAGTGTCCAACCGGGGCGCGCTGGTGCCGGGGGCTATATTGGGTTCGAGGACCTGTCGCACAAGCTCCGTCGCGGGCAAACCAGGAGATACATGGAACGACCCACCACCATCGGCGCACTCCGGCAGTCGGAGTACGAAGTCCCGGACATCAAGACTGAGATGCGCCGCAACATCGTTCGCAAGATGCGCGCCGGTGAAGAGCTATTCCCCGGCATCCTGGGGTACGAGGAAACGGTCATACCCAACGTTGAGAATGCGATCATCGCCGGCCAGGACATCGTCTTCCTGGGTGAGCGCGGGCAGGCCAAGTCGCGCCTCATACGCGCGCTGATCGGGCTCCTCGACGAGTACGTGCCGGTGATTGACGGCTGCCAGATCAACGACAGCCCCTACGAGCCGGCCTGCCGTGAGTGCCGCGAGAAGGTGGCCGCCGACGGCGACAACGTGAAGATCTCCTGGTGGCATCGCAATGAGCGTTACGCGGAGAAGCTCGCCACCCCCGACACCTCGATCGCCGATCTCATCGGCGAGGTGGACCCCATCAAGGTGGCTGAGGGTCGGTACCTCTCCGATGAGCTGACCATCCATTACGGGTTGGTTCCGCGCACCAACCGGGGAATCTTCTGCATCAACGAGCTGCCGGACCTCGCGGAGCGCATCCAGGTGGGCCTGCTGAACATCATGGAGGAGCGCGACGTCCAGATTCGGGGCTACCGCATCCGCCTCCCGCTCGACGTCTTCGTGGTGGCCAGTGCCAACCCCGAGGACTACACCAACCGCGGGCGTATCATCACCCCGCTGAAGGATCGCTTTGGCGCCCAGATTCGAACCCACTACCCGCCAACCGTGGCGCACGAGATGGACATCGTGCGGGCCGAGAAGCGCGACTTCAACGACACCGACATCCAGGTCAGAATCCCAGGCTTCATGGAGGAGATCGTCGCCGAGATCACCCACCTTGCCCGGCGCCACCCCCAGGTCAACCAGGGCAGCGGGGTTTCGGTGCGAGTCTCCATCGCCAACGAGGAGAACCTGCTGGCCAACGCCCTGAGGCGTGCGATCCGCAGCGGCGAGACCGAGGCGGTGCCGCGCGTCAGCGACATCCCGGCGATCGCTGCCAGCACGCTTGGAAAGATTGAGCTGGAGAGCTACGAGGACGCCGACGATGAGGCCCTGCTCGAGAAGCTCAGCCGCAGCGCCGTGTCCAACGTCTTCCGGCGGCACCTCGACTCGTCCGACTTTGCCGACCTGGTGAGTCGGTACGACGGCGGGCACAGCTTCGAGGCCTCGGATCGCCTGGGCTCGCAGGAGTACGTGAGCGAGGCCGACCAGTTCCCAGAGGTGGCAGCAGCGATGCAGAGATTGAAGGTCAAGTCGACCCCGGCAATGACCGCGAGCGTCTACGAGTTCGTACTCGAGGGACTGCACCTTGGAAAGCGGCTCAACAAGTCGCGAGTCTCCACAGGAAACGTCTACGGCGGCTGACCGGCGGTCTGTGGCGGTCCAGGCGGGTGTCGCGCGCAGGCCCTTCGGGCTGCGATCCTCGCTCACGTACTACGTGTACGCTCGCTCCGGTTCTCGCGCGCTCCTACGCCTGGATCCACCACAGGCCGCCGGGAGTGTTGAGATTGTCTGAGATCGTTGAGGCGGGCGGCGGGCACGAGAACACTCCGTTCTCGCGTCGCAACCGCTACGCCGCCTGGGACGGCTCCCAGGAACCCCTGCCGGTGGACGCGGAGGCGGTGATGAACCGCATAGCCGAGGACGTTTTTGCGGGCAGCGACTTCGAGTTCGCCATGCGCCGCATCCTCAGCTCGGGGTGGCGCGGCCCGGGCCAGCAGCGACTGCAGGGCATCGAGGAGCTGGTGGAGCAGGTGCGCCGGCGGCGCCTCGACCACCTCAACAAGTTCAACCTCGAGGGCATCTTCGACGAGATCGCCGAGAGGCTCAACCGCATCCTCAGCGAGGAGCGCGGCGCGATCCGCGAGCGCATGGCCGCCACCGACCCGGACTCCGCGGCGCGGCGGATTCTCGACAAAGTGGCGCAGCCGAAGCTCGATCGGCTCGACGCGCTGCCCGACGAGCCGGGGACGGCGCTCAAGGACCTGCAGGACTACGAGTGGATGGACAGTGGCGCGGAGCAGCAGTACCGCGACCTGATGGATGAGCTGCAGAAGAAGGTCGCCGAAACCTACTTCCAGAACATCAACCAGGGGATGCGCAACATGACCCCCGAGGGCATGAGCTCGATGAAGGACATGCTCCACGACCTCAACCTGATGTTGCGAGATCGGGAGGCGGGTAGGGAGCCCGACTTCGGCAACTTCATGAAGAAGTGGGGCGACATGTTCGAGGACCCGAAGCCCAAGAACCTCGACGAGTTGATGGCCCAGATGGCCCGCCAGATGGAGCGCATGGAATCCATGCTGCAGTCTCTTTCGCCCGACCAGCGGCAGCAGCTCCAGGACATGCTCCAGGCGATGATGGGCGACGCCGGGTTGCAGGAGGAACTCGCCGAGCTGTCGCGGCACCTCGGCGCCACGATGCCCAGACGCCGCCTGGGTCAGAGGTACTCGTTCTTCGGCGAGGAGTCCCTGCCGTTCGGGGCGGCGATGGACGTGATGGGTGAACTGACCCACCTCGACGGGCTTGAACGGGCGCTGAGGGACACCTATCGCGGTCAGCCTCTCAGCCCAGGCCAGCGCGGCGAGATTTCCGAGATGCTCGGGGAGGACGCCGCCGGGGCGGTGGATCGCCTCAACAAGCTGCTCCAGGAACTGCAGGACCAGGGGTATGTCGAGCGCGGCGAGGGCGGCCTCAAGCTGACCGCCCAGGGCGTGCGCCGCATCGGTCAGAAGGCGCTCCGCGACCTCTTCGCCAACCTCAAGCGCGATCGCTTCGGCGGCCACGACCTGGACAAGCAGGGCCCCGGGGTGGAGGCGGCAGACGAGACCAAGCCCTGGGAGTTCGGGGAGCCCTTCCGCCTCAACGTCGAGCGTACCGTGATCAACGCCATACGGCGCTCCGGCCGGCTACCCGATCTCCGCGAGGAGGGGCTCCACGCCGGTCAGCGTCGCGCCCCCCGGATGCAGGTCGACGACTTCGAGGTCTACAAGGTGGATGCCTCGAGCCAGGCGGCGACCGTCCTGATGCTCGACATGTCGCGTTCGATGCCGCTGCGCGGTAACTTCTACGCCGCCAAGAAGATGGCGATGGCCCTCGAGCAGCTGATCCACACCCAGTACCCGCGCGACGAGCTGTACGTCATCGGGTTCAGCGACCGCGCCCGCGAGATCCGCCGCGAGCACCTGCCGCAGCTCTCCTCGATGGAGTGCGTATACGGCACCAACATGCAGGCCGGGTTCATGCGGGCGCGGCAGCTCCTGAGCAAGCACACCGGGGCCAACAAGCAGATCATCATGGTCTCGGACGGGGAGCCGACGGCGCACCTGGATGACCGCGGCGCGGTGGTCTTCGCCTACCCGCCGGTGGAGGAGACGTTCAGCCGGACGCTGATGGAGGTGCAGAGATGCACCCAGCAACGGATTACCATCAACTGCTTCATGCTGGAGACCAACCACTACCTGCGCAACTTCATCAAGCGCCTCACGCGGCTCAACCGCGGACGCGCGTTCTTTGTCAACAACCAGCGCCTGGGGGACTATGTTCTGGTGGATTTCGTGAACAGTCGGCGCGAGTCGGCGGGGGCCTAGACGGCTTTGAGGGCGATTCGCCTGGGCCTCCTGGTGGGCGCCGTGGCCCTGCTCGCCGGGTGCGGCGGAGAGGTCGCCAACAGCACCGCGACGACCTCCGGGAGCGTGCCGTCAACAGCCGGCCCGGCCCCGGCCGGCCCGGCCACAGCTGGCGGCAGCCAGGGCGCAGCAGCTAACTGCAACCCCAACGGCGTAGACAGTTCGGTGACCGACAAGGGGCCTGATGACAAGTTTGACGAGGGAGCCGGCGTCGCCGGTAGCACCAGCGCCGACGGCCTCAAGACGGTCGACCTCAAACAGGGCACCGGTGCCACCGTCCAGTCGATGCAGTGCATCACGGTCCAATACACCGGGTGGCTGGACAATGGCACCAAATTCGACAGCTCCCGCGACCGGGTGGGCGGCTTCCAATTCGTGGTCGGCGCCGGCAACGTGATCCCCGGTTGGGACAAAGGCATCCCAGGCATGAAGGTCGGTGGCCACCGCAGGCTGACCATCCCGGCGGCGCTGGGCTATGGTGCGGCGGGGTCACCGCCGACCATCCCCGGCAATGCCACGCTGGTCTTCGATGTCGAGGTGCTTCGCATAGTCGGCTGACGCCGGCAACGCGAGTGCGGGTCAGGCCGCTCGGCGCCTCCGCGGAGGCTGGGATTCGATGGACCGGCGCAGGCGGGTGAGAGCCTCTTCGGCGGCCCGGCTCACGGCGAACGAGGCCACGTGCTCGGCGATCCGCGACGCGATCCCGCCGTCGAGGTGGTAGAAGATCCGAAGTGTGACCCTGGAGCCGACGTCTGAGCGGCGGATCA
>JBPCPW010000034.1:0-43033 GCA_050998755.1 Candidatus Dormibacteria bacterium | reverse complement strand
GCTCATAAGGCTTCCAGGGACCGCGCCGGCGGCGTCCTCGTCAAGGTCACCGACAGCACTATCACCGTCGAGCGCGACGTCCGCGACAAGGCCACCAAGGCCGTCAGCAAGGACGACAAGACGTTCACCATCAACACCGACACCAAGGTCTACAAGGCCGGCGACAAGACCCAGGTCGGCCTCGGCGCCCTCAAGGTGGGCGAGCGCGTCCGCGTTCGCTTCGCCGAGAGCAGCGGCAAGATGGTTGCCAAGCGCGTTGAGATCCTGCGCGACCTGCGCGCCGGTAAGGTCATCTCCAAGGGCGACAACTTCGTCGTCATCCACACCGCCAAGCACGGCGACGTCAAGGTCGTTGTAACCGACAAGACCGTCTACTTCACCGGGCACGGCAAGAGCCATGAGAAGGGCAGCTTTGGCGCCATCAAGGTCGGCGACCGCCTGGTCGCCGCCGGCGAGGAAGACAGCGCTCATAACTTCGACGCCGCTCGTGTCCACTATGCCGATCCCAAGCCGGCTGCGAAGACCACCCCGAAAGCCGCAGGCCCCGCCAACACCACCCCCGCCCAGTAACAACCCTCCCTCCACGACCCCGGAAGACGGGCCCTGACACAAGGGCCCGTCTTCCCTTTTAAGGGTGAATGGGCCCTGACCGCCCCGACTCCGGCTTTAATCCGCGAGTGACGCTTTCCGAATCCCCCTGGCCTCTGCTCGAGCCGGGCATTGCCTCCTCGGGGTTCGGCACGCCCGCCGAGAGCCGCGAGAAGATGAGGTTGCTGCGCGACGCCATGGCCGAGCGCGACCTCGACGCCGTCTACCTCGAGCAGTGGGCCAACGTCGCTTGGCTATGCGGCGGTCGCGGAAACCGCGTGGTTCTTGATCATCCGACGGGTCAGTGCGGGATCCTGGTGGGCCACAACGGCGCCTGGTTGCTGGTGGCCAACAACGAGGAGGCGCGGTGTCGGGCCGAGGGCTTCGCCGGTCTCGACCTACCGGTGGTGGCTCATCCCTGGTACAAGCTGCCCCTCTGGCAGGCGGCCCAGCCATTGCTGCCCGCGAGCGCTCGGCTCGCTGCCGACATACCGGCGGGCGATGCCTCACCCGCCGACCCGATGGTGGTCCCCTTGCGGCAACACCTGCGCGATGTGGACATCGCCCGCTACCGGGGGCTCGGCCGCGACGCTACAGAGGCCCTCGAGACCGCAGTGGTGCAGGCTTCCGAGGACTGGAGCGAACTGGAGGTGGCGGGCACCATCGCCGCTGCATTGAAGGCCCGGGCGATCGAGGGGGGGGTGGTGCTGGTCGGCTCCCGTGCCCGCGCCGAGCACTACCGCCACTTCGTCCCCACCGAGGCCGTGGTGCGCGGCGGCTTCACGGCATCGATAACCGCGACCCGGCACGGCCTGCATGCGTCAGCCACGCGGGCGATCTCATTCGGCCCGCTCCCCCAAGCCCTGCGGGAGCGATTCGAATCGATCCGCGATGTCGACCGAGCGCTGCTCAGTTCAAGCCGCCCGGGGATGTCCATGTCGGGCCTGCTGGAGGTCGCGGCACGGGCCTACGCGCGAGCCGGTTACTACGACGAGTGGAAGGAGCACCACCAGGGTGGCACCGCCGGCTACTCGGGCCGCGAGGTTTTCGCGCTGCCGGGGAGCGACTACACCCTGGGGCCCGGCACCGCGGTTGCCTGGAACCCGACGGTCCCCGGCGCCAAGTCCGAGGACACCTTCATCGTGGCGGAGGGCGGCCTCGAGTGGCTCACCTTCAATCCTGCGTCAGACTGGCCCCTCGACGAGGGCCCGGGGAAGATCAGCCGTCCCGCGGCCCGCCTGGTCTGAACCGGGAGGCGCCATCGGCACACGGTGCCACTTCGACCCAAAGATGGCTGCCGCGGTCTCGCCCGCCGTGAAGTAGATGACCTGCCTTTGCTCCGCCTCGAGCACCGTGAGCAACTCGGTGCGCCGATGGTCGTCGGCCAGAGCCAGGGCATCGTCCAGGAACAGCGGTAGAGTCTCGGTTCCCGCGCTCATGATCTCCAGCAGGCCCAGGCGCAGCAGCAGGTAGACCTGCTGTTGCGTGCCCCGGCTGAGCTGCGCCATCTGGACCATCGAGCCCGTCTCAGGGGCACGCAGCATGACCTCGAAACGGTCGCTGACCACTGCATCCGTGTAGCGGCCGCCGGTGATGCGGGCGAGATCGCGGCTCAGGTACTCCTGCAACCTGGGGGCGAAATTGCGGCGGATCTCCTCTGCTGCCGCCCCGAGTGTGGCCGCGCCGTGGGCGGCGGCCGCGCCAAATTTATCGAGGCGCGCGATCCTGACGCGGAGGTCCTCGACCATTTCCTCGAGCGGCGCCACCTCCGGCAGCATTGCCGAACCGCGATCGTAGGAGGCGCGCTGGCGCTCCAGCTGGAGCTGCAGCCGGTTCTGCAGAGCCTCGACCTCCTTGAGGCGCTGCTCGAGCTCGTCGTCACTCTGCGATGAGAGGGCCACCAGCGCGTCCAGTTGTTGCCGCAGCTTGCGCACGGCATCCTGCTGGGTCGAGTGGTCCCGCCGCGCCCGTTCTTCGTCGAGCGCCACCATCAGGGCCTTGCGGTCGGAGAAGGAGTGCTCCCCAATGTCAATTGAGGGCTGCAGAACGTCCCTGCCGCGCGTCAGCAAATAAACGGCCGCGGCGATCGCCAGGACAGCGATCCCGTCGAGAACGAGGATGCCCCGGGTGATGCCGACCGCCAGCATCGCCACGCCGACCAGCGCCAGGGACCAGCCTGCGACAACCGCTGGGCGCAGCGCCGGGAGGGGGGCAGGAGGGGTCACCAGGTACTCCCGGGCTGCCTCGAGGTCGCCATCGCCCCAAAGGGCCGCGGCCGGCGACGAGGGTTTGGTGACCGTCGCCGCCAGCCGCAGCTCGGCCTCGGCCAGCCGGCCTTCAGCACGGTCGATCTCGCTCTGCAGGCGCTGCCGTTCACCCTCCCGCTGCTCCTCGTCCGACAGGATGCGGGCAAGGCCCTTGCGCACGGCGGTGAGGTCCTTCTCCGTCTGCCGGATTCCACCCACCTCCTTCTCCAGCTCCTCCCGGGCAGTGGTCGCCGTCCTGAGGTCACGCTCAGAGGCCTGCAGCTCCTTGCCCAGTTCGTTGCGGCGCGTGGCGCTGTTGGAGCGCGGGATGGTGGCCTGCCGGGTTGCCTCGTCGAGGCGGGCCAGGGCCAACTCGACCAGCACGTCGACGCCGGCGTCGGTGAGCTGAAGCACCGCTTGGCGGATCTCGCCCTCATCGGACAGGCTTGCGAGCTGCCCCTCGCCCACGCTGGTCACCTGGCGGAAAACGCCCGCCGGCAGTCCGAGAACTTTCTCGCCGAAGTCGATCCAGCCGTGGGTGCCTGCAGCAAAGTCGGCGGTGATCTCCTCGCCTCGGGCATGATCGATGACCCGGGTGCGTTCAGCCGTGAAGTCCCACTCCACCTCGACTTCGCGACCGTCGTCCAGGCGTAGGTGCAGGGTCAGGGCCGCCGGCTCCCCCGTCCAGGGCTGGACGGCGCGCAGCGCGCCGGTGTGGCCGCTGCCGCGCCTGGCCGGTGCCAGCCCGTAGAGCCCGGACAGCAGCGCCTCCATCAGCGTCGATTTGCCGGCCTCGTTGGGGCCGACGATCAGAACACGGTCATGGTCGAGATCGATGGCCAGGTCGCGAAGCCGGCGGAACCCACGAACACGGAGTTGGACCAGCCTCACGCCGGCACCCTGATGTCATTCTCGAACGCCTCGGCCACCAACTGGGCCGCCAGCATGGCCTGGGGCGAGCCGTCCTTGAGCAACCGCGCGATCGCGCTCCCACGAGCGGTGGGCTCCCGGGCCAGCTCCTCAAGGTCGATCTCGGTGACCGTCCGGTCCGCGATGTCGAGGCCCAGGACGGCTGGGCTCCACTGCCCACAGAGGTCGGCGATGTCGACAGCCAGGGATTTCGCGCGGCGCCCCGTCAGCTGGCAGCTGACCAGCGAGGTCTTACCGCCCTCGAGCAACGAAACGGCGGCGCCAACGCTGGCCGCCAGCTCCGACGAGTCGCTGATGTCGCTGACGTCCAGGGTCAGCGACTGGAACTGCACCAGATTGGCCGCGACGGGCGTGGTTGTCACCAGTCCGCCTCTGATGTCAACCCACAGTGCGCCATGGAGCCCGGCGGTCTCGCCTGGGTCCAGTGGCACCGGCGAGCCCGGCCACGACATGCGATCCCCACTCCTTCCGGCGTGGATGTGCCCCAGCAGGGCATGATCGAACCCGAGTCGGTCAAGGTCCGCGGCGCGCAGGCCAAGGCCGCCCCAGTGGAACTCATTGGAGACGCTGTCCAGGTCGACCCCATGGACCACCAGAAGGCGCGGCCGGGCTTCCGCGCCACGCGGGGCCAGGCGCTGGAGGGCCGACGGCGACAGGTCCTTGCCGGCGTATCCCAGGCCTACGAGCACCGCCTCCCCGAGGTCCACGGTGGTCGGGCGTGAGTCGAGGGCCAGCACCACGTTGGCGGGCCAGGCGGCGACGCGGTAGGGCGAAGCGGCGGCGGCGGCATCGTGGTTGCCGGAGGTGATCAGCACCGGGCAACCGACGCTTCCGAGAACGCGGGTGATGAAGGCGACCGTGTCGGCGGTGACGTGTTCCAACTCAAAGAGATCGCCGGAGATGACCACGGCGGCCACCTTCTCGGCCGTCGCCAACCCCGCGGCCCATTCCAGCGACTGGCGTAAGAGACCGCGGCGGCGTGAACCGTCACATCCTTTGAACGCCAGCCCCCCGAAGGCCCGGTCAAGGTGCAGGTCGGCTAGATGTAGTAGGCGCATCCCCCTCTTTAGGCTACCGCCTCGGCGCCCTCCCGGACATCCCCGGCGCCTGCGGTCAGGAGTAGAAGGCCGCGCCGCGCAGTTGGCTGGGTGGCGATCCGCCGACGAGGATGTCGTGGAAACCGGGAATCGTGAAAGTGAAGTTGGCCGCACCCGGCCGGCCCACTGTCTGCACGTCGCTGTCGAACTTCAGCACCGTTCCCCTGACGTCCGTCGCAGGCTCTGCCGACGTGCTGTAGATGACGGTGCTGTCGCGACGCATCTCCCACCCGCTGGCAACATGTGCGACGCAGTAGGTGTGAGAGCCAGCGCCCGGGTCACGGCCCAGGGTGCCCGCCTTCTGGCTGCCGCTGCCGTTCTGGATCGAGCCGAAGTCCTCGCGGCCGGCGCTGTTGCGAATGTACCCGGCAGAGATGATCTGACCGTCTGGGAACTGGACGCCGACGAAGAAGACGCCATCGTAGCCGTCAGGGAAGCTCTGCGTACTCTCGTTGATCCCCGCACAGGCCGTGGCCCCCGAGTCCCTGGAATCGGTGGCATGAACGACCAGCGCGGCAGGCCCGCAGTACTGGTACTGGGCGCCGGCACTGATTTCTCGAGGGCTGCCCGAACCGCCGCTGCCGGTGGTGCTGCAGTTGGACCCTGCGCCACCGCCACCCGCCGGGACCGTCGGCGCGGTGCTCGGGGTGGTCGTCGGAATGGGGGTTGGGGTGGGCTGCGACGACGGGGTTGCGCTGGCCGTCGGCGAGGGTGATTCGGCCGGGGTGGGGCTGGGGCTGGCGGCGGGGCTCGCGGACGGGCTCGGGGACGCTTCGATTGACGGCCTCGGCGAGGGTGACGCGGTCGCGGTCTGGTTGTGGCGGCGTGCCCCGTTGACAGCCACGGCAGCGCCAACCCCAAACAGGATCACCACGGCAATCAAGGCAACCTGAATTCCCCGACGTCCCATTCCGGCGAGATTCTACACAGGGGTCCCTCCCCAGGAACCCTCTCCGAACCTCAAAGGTGGTACTCGGCGCCGGTACGATTAGTGATGCTGCCACCCACAACTTCGAGCTACGCCTTCACCGCTCGCTGCCGGCTGCAGAACAACCCGGGCATGCTCGGACGGCTGACCTCGAAGATCGGTGACGCGGGTGGGGACCTGCGCGCCATTGACATCACGCGCGTCGACACCGGGTCGATCGTGCGCGACCTCACCGTCCATGCCCGTGACTCGGAGCACGCCCACCACATCGTCAAAGCCATGCGGTCAGTGGAGGGCGTCGATGTCCTCGAGTTCTCCGACCGGACCTTCCAGATGCACGCCGGCGGCAAGATCTCGGTGGTCGCCAAGAACCCGATCAAGACCCGCGACGACCTCTCGATGGCCTACACCCCCGGGGTCGCCCGCGTATGCCGGGCGATCTACGAGGACCGCAGCCGGGCGCGCAGCCTGACCATTAAGAAGAACTGCATCGCGATCGTCACCGACGGCAGCGCCATCCTCGGCCTTGGCAACCTTGGTCCAGAGGCAGCCCTGCCGGTGATGGAGGGCAAGGCGATGCTCTTCAAAGAATTCGGAGACGTCGATGCGTTTCCCATCTGCCTCAACACCCAGGACATCGACGAGATCGTCGAGACGGTCGAGCGGATCGCGCCGACCTTTGGGGGCATCAACCTGGAGGACATCGCCGCCCCCCGCTGCTTCGCGGTTGAGGAACGCCTGATCGAATCGCTCGACATCCCGGTGTTCCACGACGACCAGCACGGCACGGCGGTGGTGGTCATGGCGGCCCTGATCAATTCCTTACGAATCGTTGACAAGACATTCGAGGAGTTGCGCGTGGTGGTTTCCGGCACGGGCGCAGCCGGCGTCGCCTGCACCAAGATGATGCTGGCGGCGGGCATCACCGACATCATCGGCGTCGACACTCACGGCTCCATCTACAAGGGGCGCGAACCACTCGACACCGGTACCAAGCGCTGGTATGCAGGGCACACCAACCCGCGCGGGGTGCGCGGGCACCTGTCTGACGTCATCGAGGGCGCCGACGTCTTCCTCGGTGTCAGCGCGCCTGATGTGCTCACGGTGAATGATGTGGCGCGAATGGGCCGCGAGCCCATCGTCTTCGCGCTGGCCAACCCCGATCCCGAGATAAGGCCCGAGCTGGTGGAGGGACTGGTGGCGGTGATGGCCACGGGCCGGTCTGACTACCCCAACCAGATCAACAACGTGCTGGCGTTCCCCGGCATCTTCCGTGGCCTGCTGGACTGTGGCGCCAACGTGATCACCGACGGGATGAAGCTGGTGGCAGCCCAGGCCATCGCCGAGATCGTGGGCCCGGACGAGCTCGGTCCGGAGTACGTGGTGCCCAGCGTCTTCAACCGCGCGGTGGCCAGTGCGGTGGCGGCAGCCGTGGTCAAGGAGGCCGAGACGCAGGGCCTCGACCACCCCGCGCTGGAGCCCGAGGACCCGCTCTACAGCTAGTTGCGCGCAATTCCCGTCAATTCGCGGGAATTTGGTGTATCTTCTCGGCAGGAACTCAACGCGACTCTCGAACGCCGGCCAATCGGTCAGGACTTCGAGTCGCCGAGTAGGGGAAGTCAACTCACGGTAGGTGGCGACTGCCCTTCGGGCTGAAGGTCCAGTCGCACACCCCGGACTACAACACAACAATCGAGAACCCGGCGGTAGAACCGCAATTCGAAAACTCCCTTGGACGCCTGGTGATACAGGTCGATCTTGGCGCTGTGCCCTGGTTGGCCGCTCTCGCTGAAGGCGCCGAAAACGGGGATGGACAGAAGGACGAGGCGGCGACGTACTCGTTCCTCTCCGACTTCTTCACCGGCGTGCCATTCGGGCTGCTGTTGGGGAAGGCGTACGAACTGTCCCTGGTGTTCACCCCTCAGCCGGGCAAGTTTCAGGTCTTCAACTGCCACGTCGACACTCCGCCGGACGACATGCAGATGCACAAGGCGGCACTGCGGATAGAGACGCTGAAGCCGATTGAGATGTCGCAGACCGAGTGGTTGCTGTTGCCCAGGCTGGAGGCCGAGCGGGTGCTGTTTGCGGCTCCGGGCCGCGAATGGAGCACCGAGGTGGCCGAGTGGTATGGCCGCTTCGCGGTGCCGGGAACACCCGGTGCGGGAATCGGCGGCGCCGATGACACAGGGACCTTCACCCCCATCGACGTCTCCTCGCGGGCCCGCAGCTTCCTGGAGCAGGTCGACACCGTGCTGGACGTCCTGCAAACGGCGCGTGAGAAACGGGCGCAGGACCTGCGGCGCAAGGCCAACGTGGTCAATCTCCGGTTGGATTGCCCCTACTGCCACAACCAGGTCGAACCACCGGTCAAGGCCTGCCCGAACTGCACCAAGACCCTTGGCCCCGCTTACCAGAACCCGCGGGCGGCGACCGAGGTGGTCCTGGAGCTCGGTCCGGGGCAGGCCGACCGCTTCAACTCTTTCCAGAAGCTCGATGTGATCACCGCCATGGGCGATACCGAGGCGCCGTTCGACGTTGTCGACCGGAACCGGCTGAGGCTGTACTTCAAGCGTCCGGCGGTCCTGCCCGAAGCGGTCGAAGTCGCGCCCATCGAGGGCGGCGCGGTGGCGGCAGCACAACGACATGCCATCGACCTCGCGCTCTCCGGGCACCCGGACCTGGCGCTGGTGGTGCAGTTGGTGGCCGATCCCGCGCACGTGCTTGAGCCCGATCCCGAGCCCCTCCCCCGACCGCTCTTCAACGAGAAGATCGCCGACAACCCTGAGCAGACCGAGGCCGTGCGCCGCATCGTCGCCATGCCCACCGGCTCGCTGATGATGCTGCAGGGCCCGCCAGGCACCGGCAAGACCACGGTCATCGTCGAGGCGGTCCGGCAGATCCTCGAGGAGCACCCCCAGGCCCGCATCCTGATCTCCTCGCACTCCAACCGGGCCGTCGATGACGCCACGGAGCGTCTGCAGAAGCAGGGCATCAAGATCTTCCGGCTCAAGGCAGGTGAGGACAAGGGCCCAACGACCTGGGACCGCGCCGCCGACGAGCGCATCGTCGCCGCCACCTGCAACAAGGCCGTGGTGACCGAGGGCCAGCGAGGTGAGCAGTACACCTACGCGTTCCTCGACGAGGCCAACAAGGCCCGCGCCGAGGAGACCATCCCATTCATCGCCCTGGGCCAGCGCGTGGTGCTCATCGGCGACCACCACCAACTGCCCCCGGTGGTCGAGGAGGAGGACCTGTCGGCCCTCAAGCGCGGCACGCCGGAATGGCACCTGGCGCGCAAGAGCTACTTCGAGATCATCTGGGAGTCCGAGTTGCCGCCGGTGAACAAGATCCGCCTGGAGGTGCAGCACCGCATGCACCCCGCCATCCGGCACCTGGTCAGCCAGCGCTTTTACCGCGGTTCGTTGCGGGACGGCGATGCGGTCAAGGAGTACCAGCGAATCAAGCTGTTCGGCCAGCACCGCTCGCTGGTGTGGATCGATTCCGCGGGGGCGGACGTGCGCGAGGTGCGCACCGGCAACGGCTCGATCTACAACGTCAACCACGTCAACATCTGCCGGGCGATCGTGCGCATGCTGGGCGAACGCGCCGACCCCGAACTCAACATCGCCCTGATCGGGATGTACCGCGAGCAGGTACGAAGGTATGGCAATCCCCGGCAATGGACCAACCGCGATTTCCGGGCGGACACCGTCGACGCCTTCGAGGGCGCCGAGGCGGACATCGTGATCGTCGACCTGGTGCGTAGCAACCCCCGCGGCATGGTCGGCTTCCTCGAGGTGCACAACCGTGTCAACGTCGCCATGTCGCGCGCCAAGCGCCTGCTGATCGTTGTCGGCGACAGCCAGACCGTCCGCAGCAACCGTGTGCTGCGCCAGGTCTTCGAAGGCTTCCGGCGCTCGGGCGCGATCATCCCCTGGCATCGCCTTCCCGGCGTGGCGGGCGGCAAGCGCACGCGGCGCCGCGGCCGGGCCGGTGGCCGGCAGCAGCCGGGCCAGCGGCAGCAGGTGCAGCCGCAGGTGCTCCAGGACGAGGCGACCGCGACTGGTGAGGAAAAGGCGCCGCAATCGCCCCGCCGCCTGCCCCGGCTGCGCGCATGGAGCCCGGGAGACGCCATCCCCCAGTTAGGGTCCGGCGGCAATACCGACGGCAACGCGCCACCCGGCGACGGGGTGGGCCAGGCGATCGATGCCGAAACCCGACGCCGGCGCCATCGCCGCCGCCGCCGTCGCCCGCGCCAGCGGACAGAAGGCACTCCCAATCCCGAGGCTGGGGGACAAAAAGATGAGGCCCCGCCAACCGGCGAGGCCCCCTCAGTTCCAGCTGGCTAGGGGTTACCTGTAACCCCCGGCGCTGCGGCCCGGGACCTTGCTGAAGCAATCGCTGCAGTAGACCGGACGTCCGTTGCTGGGCTGGAACGGCACCTGCGCGGTCTGGCCGCAGTTACTGCAGATGACGTCGAACATCTGCCGCGAACCGCCTCCTCCGCCTCCGCCCATACGGGCGCCGCCGCCGCCGCCGCCCGACCCGCGCCGCGCCGCCCGGCAATCGGGGCAGCGTCCGGGCTCGTTGGTCAACCCCTTGGTGGCGTAGAACTCCTGTTCGCCGGAGGTGAATGTGAACTGCTGACCGCAGTCACGGCAAGTCAATGTCCTGTCCTGATAGCTCAACTACGGAACCTCGTGAACGAGTTTTGAATTCACCTCTGGGTAACGGAGCAGAGCTATCCGGGGCGGACCACGCTCAGGTTCACGCGGCTTCCCATTTAGTTGACTGCCGGGCTCCCCGGGGCACTTGGCGCCATTGTAGATCCATGCCGCCCTGTAAATGTCAAGGGCAGAGAAACCGTGACACCGATGCCTGACCGCCAATCTCAGGCCACGTAAACTGCCTCACATGCCTGCCGCCCCGACCCTCGAAAACGTGCTCCTCGACACCAGCGGGCCGCGGGCCACGATCACCCTCAACAAGCCGGACCAGCGCAACCCCCTCGGCGGCGGGATGTTGCGTGACCTGCTGACCGCATTCCGATGGGCGCGGGACAGCGACGACGTCCGCGTCGTGGTGCTCACCGGTGCTGGGGACAAGGCGTTCTGCGCCGGCGCCGACCTCAGCTCCTTCAACCCCGATCAGAACGAGGTGGAGCGCCACCTTGGGCGCCACATGTTTGTCGACCTCTTTGTCCTGATGACCGAACTCGGCAAGCCGATCATCGGTCGGATCAACGGCCATGCCCTGGCCGGTGGCATGGGGCTGGCAACCAGCTGCGACATCCTCATCGCCTCGGACAACGCGACCTTCGGGACCCCGGAGATCAACGTCGGGGTGTGGGCGATGATGATCCAGGCCGTGCTGGTGCGCAACCTCCCGCGCAAGGTGCTGCTGGAGATGCTGCTGCTGGGCGACCGAATCAACGCGGAACGGGCACTGGAGCTGGGGCTGGTCAGCCGGGTGGTTCCGCCGGCGCAGCTCGATGCCGCGGTGGACGAGGTGGCCGGCAGGCTGGCGAAGAAATCGCCGATCATCGTCAAACTGGGCCGGGACTCGTTCTACCGTACCCAGGACATGGAGTTCCGCGCCGCCCTTGAATACCTGCAGGCGCAGCTGTCACTGGTCACCTTGACCGAAGACACCAGGGAGGGCGTCATGGCCTTCTTCGAGAAGCGCGAACCGGACTTCAAGGGGCGATGAGCGAGATCCGCTTCACCGAGGTCGGGCCGCGCGACGGCTTGCAGAACTGGCCCCAACCGGTGGGGACTGAGACCAAGCTGCGGCTGATCAGGGCGGCGCTGGCGGCGGGTGTCCAGCGCGTCGAGGCGACGTCGATGGTCAGCCCAAAATGGGTCCCCCAGATGGCCGACGCCGAGCAGGTGCTGGCGGCGCTCTCGCCGGGCGAAATGGAACGGGTGCGGGTGTTGGTGCCCAACCTCCGGGGGCTCGAGCGGGCGGTGGCCGCGGGCGCAAGCAACGTCATCGTCAATGTTGGCGTGACGGATGGGTTCAACAAGAAAAACCTCAACCGCACCGTGGCCGAGACCCTGAAGGACATCGGCCAGGTCATCGAGGCGGCGGATGACGCCGACGTCCAGGTGGACGCATCGGTCAGCGTGGCCTGGGGCTGCCCGTACGACGGTCCGGTCTCGGCAGACCAGACCATCGAGGTGGCCATGCGCCTGGTGGAGATGGGCGTCAGCGAGATTTCGTTTGGCGACACCATCGGCGTGGCCATGCCCGGTGGGGTTGGAACGCTGGCGACGTACGCCATTGACCGCCTCGGCGGCGTCGACATCTCGATGCACTTCCACGACACTCGCGGCATGGGGGTGGCCAATGTCTACAGCGCGCTGGAACACGGCATCCTGATGTTCGAGGGCTCGATGGGCGGTATCGGCGGCTGCCCGTTCGCGCCCCGCTCCACGGGCAACGTGTGCAGCGAGGACCTGCTGTTCATGTTGCAGTCCAGCGGATACGACACCGCAGTGGACGTCTGGGCGATGGCCGCCGCCGCGCAGGAGCTGGAGCAGGAACTGGGCCAGGAATTACCGGGCAAGTTGCACCGCGCCGGGCCACCCCCCTGGCTGCGACCGATGGCAGGCGCGACGAGCGACCAAGCCTGATGGAGGAGAGCCAGCTCCAGCGTCACCAGCGCCTCAAGGATAAGGCGCTGGCAGGCGGCCAGAAGCACCGCGAGAAGCTCGCCGAGCAGAACAAGCTGCCGGTTCGCGAGCGCCTCGACCTGCTGCTCGACGCCGGCTCCTTTGTCGAGGACGGGTTGTTCGCCAACGTGCTGGCGGACGACCTGCCGGCGGATGGCGTGGTCACCGGCGTGGGCCGAATCGCCGGCAGGCCGGTCTGCGTGATGGCCAACGACCCCACCGTGAAGGCCGGCTCCTGGGGCGCCAGAACCGTGGAGAAAATCCTGCGCATCCAGGAGACCGCGCAGCGCCTGCTGCTGCCACTGATCTACCTGGTGGACAGCGCCGGGGCACGCATCACCGACCAGGTCGACATGTTCCCCAGCCGCCGCCACGCAGGCCGGATCTTCCACAACGAGGTGCGGCTCTCAGGCCAGGTGCCGCAGGTCTGCCTGCTGTTCGGCCCGTCTGCCGCGGGCGGTGCGTACATCCCGGCTTTCTGCGACATCGTGGTGATGGTCGAGGGAAACGCCTCCATGTACCTGGGCTCGCCACGCATGGCGGAGGTCGTGGTGGGAGAGAAGGTGACGCTTGAGGAGATGGGCGGGGCACGGATGCACTGCACCGTCAGCGGCTGCGGCGATTTCCTGGTCAAGGACGACGCCGAGGCCATCGAGCTGGCCAAGCACTACCTCTCCTACCTGCCGCAGAGCTTCCGCGAGGAGCCCCCGCTGGCCGAGGCGCAGGTCCCCAGGGAGGGCGCGAAGTCGATCCCGGAGATCGTCCCCGAGGCCGCCAATCAGGGCTATGACATGCGCCGGGTGCTGGAGGCCATCGTCGATGAAGGGTCACTGATTGAAATCAAGAAGCTCTACGCCCGGGAGTTGCTGACCGGCTTCGCGCGCATGGGGGGAAGGGTCGTCGGGATACTGGCCAACCAGCCGATGTTCAAGGGTGGCGTCCTGTTCGTGGATTCTGCGGACAAGGCGGCGCGCTTCATCTGGCTCTGCGACGCGTTCAATATCCCCCTGCTGTTCATGGCCGACGTGCCCGGGTTCATGATCGGCACCGCGGTCGAGCGTGCGGGGATCATCCGCCACGGCGCAAAGATGATCAGCGCGGTGAGCGACGCGTCGGTGCCGAAGATCTCGGTCATCATTCGCAAGGCATACGGCGCCGGGCTGTATGCGATGTCCGGGCCCGCCTACGAACCGGACGCGACCATCGCCCTGCCGTCCGCGAAAATCGCGGTCATGGGACCGGAGGCGGCGGTCAACGCGGTGTTCGCCAAAAAACTCGACGGGCTCCCGGACGACCAGCGCGCCGTGCGTCGAAAGGAACTCGAGGACGAATATTCAGCCGATGTCGAGATATACAAGCTGGCGGGCGAACTGGTTGTCGACCACGTGATCGAACCCGAGAACCTGCGCGATGAATTGATCCGCCGTTTCGACCTCTACAGCACCAGGTTCCGGGTGCGGTCCGACCGCAAGCACGCGGTGTATCCGGTCTGACCTGACACCAGCTGGTGGGGTTCAGGCAGGCTCGGTGGGCGCACTGAGTGCACCAGCACCGTACCGCCCGAAGGCACTCCGAGGTCTACCAGCGCGTCCCGCATGGACTTCCGGGTGAGCGGCGCCGTGCTATCTGCGATTGCGCGCTCCTCGGTGAGATCGGACACTTTGCGCGGAGGTTGGAGGCGGTGGTCGGGGGGCAGGTTGGTCGCGGTGCCGGAGACGTTGATCCCGCCGCCGCCCGCAGGGATGTCCACCGCCAGGGTGCTGGGACGACCCATTTCCTCCCCTTGGTGGATGGTGATGCGGACCGGCGGCGTAACCTGCATCAACTCCCTCAGGTAAGCGCCGAGCGCGGCAGCCGCCGCACCGGTGGCAGGGTCCTCGACGACGCCCCCGGGCGCGAACGGCACCCGTGCGTGGAAGGTGGTTGGGTTCTCGCGCCATACCAGCTGGTCGGTGGTCCAGCCCTCACGCTCCATCAGCGTCCTCATACGCTGAAAGTCATATGACATGTCTGCCAGCAACCGCCGCGTGCGCACCCCGAAAACCAGGTGCGAAGCACCGGCATAAACCACGCGCGGAGGCAGCTCAGGATCGATGTCGGCGTCCGTCCAACCGAGGGCAGCGAGGGCCTCGGCGACAGCGGCGGCCGGTGCCGGCTTCACGTTGGGCTGGACACTGGTCAGTGTCGCCACCGGGCGGCCCGAGCCGTCCTTGCGGACTGTGACGGCAACTTCGCCGCTATTGGTGTGAAAGGCAAAATCGCCCGATGCTCCGTGTTCTGCGAGGGCGACCGCGGAGGCTATGGTCGCGTGGCCGCAGAACGGGACCTCGGCCTCCGGCGCGAAATACCGGATCCGGTAGTGACCGGCGGTCTCCAAGGGCCACAGAAATGCGGTCTCGCTGTACCCCACCTCGGCAGCGATGGCCAGCATCCCCCCGTCGTCGAGGGGCCCGGGTTGGAGGACCACCCCGGCCGGGTTGCCACCGGAGGGCTCCGGCGCGAACGCGGTATACCTCAGGACATCCACGCCGTCAATGCTCGTCGAAATGCTCATGCGGACAAGGCTACAGTGCCCCAGCGACGACCTCGCCGTGCTGAACGGTCGCCGCCACCGCCTCGCCGCCCAGGTGGTAGGCGACGTCCAGCCACTGGGTCCCGGTGAGGATGGCGAGGTCGCACCGCTTGCCCGCGCGGAGGACGCCGCGATCGTCCAGCCTGAGCGCCGCTGCGCCTCCTGCGGTCGCCCCCAGCAGCGCCTCCGCGGGGGTGAGGCCGGCCAGCGCGACTGCCAGCGAGATCATCAGGGGCATCGACTCGGCATTGCTGGTGCCCGGGTTGCAATCGGTTGCGATGGCCACCACCGCGCCGGCGTCCACCAGCCTGCGTCCGGGCGGCGGCGGGCCGCCGAGGGTAAGGGCTGCTCCCGGTAGGATCACCCCGGCCACGCCGGCCGCCGCGAGGGCGGCAAGGTCCGCGTCAGTGGCCCGCTCCAGGTGATCCGCGCTCACCGCTCCAAGCCTTGCCGCCAGCGCGGCGCCGCCGGTGCGCGTCAGCTGCTCGGTGTGGATCTTCAGCAACAGGCCCGCGGACGCCGCCGCCCGGAGAAAACGCTCGCATTCGTCAACGGTGTACGCCCCGGTCTCGCAGAAGCAGTCGGCGAACCGCGCCCGGCCAAAGACGGCGGGTATCCCCTCTCGCAACACCTCATCGATGAAGGCGACGCGGTCATCCGGTGGGGCGGCGTGCAGAGGAAGATATGTGGTGAAGACGTCTGGCGTCCCGGTCTCAACGCCGAGCCGTTCCGCGGCATCCAGCTGGCGGAGCTCGGCCGCCAGCTCCAGCCCATAGCCGCTCTTCACCTCGGCGGTGGTCGTGCCGGCCGCCAGCATCCTTTGCAGGCGCGGCCGGGCAGCCACGACCAGTTCGTCGACCGACACACCGGCGGTGGCCCGGACGGTGGACCTGATCCCGCCGCCCGCGGCCGCGATCTGTTCGTAGGTCGCGCCGGCGGCGCGCATCGCGTATTCCTCACCGCGGTCGCCCATCCACACCGCGTGGGTGTGCGCATCGACAAACCCCGGCAACACGGCAGCACCTCGAACATCGATCTCAAGGGCAGCGGCGGGCCGCGGCATCCCCGCCTCCGAGCCGACGTAGGTGAGCACGCCGGCCCGCGACACCAGCGCGCCGCCGCGAATCACCCCGGGGGCCTCTCCCCGATCGGAGTCGCAGGTGACGAGCTCGCCGATCCCCCGGACGACGAGGTCGGCGGCAGTCACTGTGTCAGCGGGACGCGAGCCCGGCGCAGAATGACAAAAACACGGATGCCATCAACCGCACGGTGATGCCGTTGACGTCTGCACCCGCGTCCACCTCCACCAGGTCGACCGCACGGACCATCGGCTCAGCGCCCAGCTGGAAGGCCGCCGCCTGCAGCTCGAAAGGCAGCAACCCGCCGGGCATGCTGGCCGGGCAGGCGGGCGCAAACGCCCGGTCCACCACGTCGATGTCGATGTCGACATAGACCTCGGTCACCCCCGCGGCGCGCAGTTCCGAGAGCGCGTGCTCCACGGTCCGGGAAATCCCCTGCTCCCGCACGTCGCCGGCCCGGTGCACGTGCACCCCCTGCTGCGATGCCCAGGCGGCGTGGTCCTCGTGGTTGGCGAAGCCGTTGATGCCCACCTGCGCCACGCGCGACCCCGGCAGCCCGTCACTCACCAGGCCTCGCACCGGGTTGCCGTTGGAGGTTCCGCCTTCGAGCGGACGGCAGTCGTGGTGGGCGTCCAGGGTGAGGAGACCCCAGCCGGCGGACAGCCCGCCGGGAAGCGCTATCGCCCTCATCGCCGGCCAGGTCAGCGAGTTGTCGCCACCCAGGATCGCGACCACCGCCGCGCGACGCGACGCCCCGGCAACGGCGGTTTCGATACGCGCGTGCGACAAGGCGGCGTCCGTATCGTCGACGTCGCCCTCGACGTCGCCGAGGTCGGTGACCGCCAGGTTCTCCAGCTGGACGCCGTGGTCGCCGTCCCACGTCGCGAAGCGGGCCAGCGCCGGGCGCAGGGCGCCAGGAGTCAGGTGCGCGCTGCTGGGACTGATCGACGCCTTGTGGATGGGGGCACCGACGACCGCGAGGTCGGACCGGTCGTTGACCGACCCCTGAGCCAACCACTGCATCGCGTTCATTTGACGAAGGGTCCTGGTCGCTGGGGAATGCGGACGCCGCGAGCTTCGGCGGCCGCCCACGCCTCGTCGTAGCCGGCGTCGGCGTGGCGCATCACACCCGTGGCCGGGTCGTTGGTCAGCACCAGTTCGCAGCGCCGCGCGGCCTCGGAGGTACCGTCGGCAACCACCTGCGCGCCGGCGTGGATCGAGCGGCCGATACCCACCCCGCCGCCGTGGTGTACCGCCACCCAGGAGGCGCCGCTGGAGGCATTGAGCAGCGCGTTGAGGATGGGCCAATCGGCGATCGCGTCGCTGCCGTCCCTCATCGACTCGGTTTCGCGCAGCGGCGACGCGACGCTGCCGGAGTCAAGGTGGTCGCGACCGATGACCACCGGGGCGGAGAGCTCGCCACTGGCCACCATCTCGTTGAAGCGCATCCCCGCCAGGTGGCGCTCCCCGGCGCCAAGCCAGCAGATCCGCGCCGGCAGACCCTGGAACTGCACCCGCTCGGCGGCCAGCCTCAACCATCGCTGCAGGCCCTCGTTGTCGGGGAAGAGCTCGCTCATGGCCCGATCGGTGGCGGCGATGTCCGCGGCATCCCCGCTCAGCGCCACCCACCTGAACGGACCCGTTCCCTCACAGAACAGCGGCCGGATATAGGCGGGAACGAAGCCCGGGTAGTCGAATGCCCGGGCAAACCCGCCGAGTTTGGCCTCCGCGCGCAGGGAGTTGCCATAGTCGAAGACCTCCGCGCCGCGGCCCTGGAAGTCCACCATCGCCGCGCAGTGGATGACCATAGATTCCCGTGCGCGGGCCAGGTATCGCGCCGGGTCGGCGGTTCTCAGTGCCGCGGCCTGGTCCAGGGAGTGGCCGGCGGGGACGTAGCCGTAGAGCGGGTCGTGGGCGCTGGTCTGGTCGGTGACCACGTCAACCGCCAGGCCACTGGCCAGCAGCGCCGGGAGGGCCTCGGCGGCGTTGGCCACCACGCCCACCGACAGCGGCCGGCGCTCTTCGCGGGCCTGGTCGCAACGCCGCACGGCCTCCTCCAGCGAACCCGCCTGCTCATCCAGGTAACCGGTCTCCAGGCGGCGCCTGACGCGGGCCGGGTCGACCTCCAGGCAGAGGGCGACGCCACCGTTCATGGTCACCGCCAGCGGCTGTGCGCCGCCCATACCACCAAGCCCAGAGGTCACCACCAGCCTGCCCGCCAGTGAGCCACCAAAGCGCTTCCTGGCAATTGCGGCGAAGGTCTCGAAGGTACCCTGGAGGATCCCCTGGGTCCCGATATAGATCCACGACCCGGCGGTCATCTGGCCGTACATCGTCAGACCCTCGGCCTCCAGCCTCCAGAACTCCTCCGGTGTGGCCCAATCCGGCACCAACAGGCTGTTGGCGATCAGCACGCGCGGCGCCAGCTCGTGGGTGCGGGCGAGACCGACCGGCTTGCCGGATTGCACCAGCAGGGTGTCGTCGGGGCGCATCGATCGGAGGGTGGCGACAATCGCGTCGAAACTCTCCCAATCCCGCGCGGCCTTGCCCCGTCCGCCATACACGACGAGGTTGTCTGGGTCCTCGGCGACCTCCGGATCGAGGTTGTTCATCAGGCAGCGCAACACTCCCTCGATCTGCCAGCTGGCACAGGAGATGTCGTTGCCCCGTGGTGCGCGAACCGGCCTGGCGCCCTTCACAGGAGCGAGCCAACCGCGTCGTGCACCGCCGCCCTCCAAAGGCCTGAAGCCAGCCAGACCTCTGCGGCGGCGAGGTCGGGAGCCAAAAAGCGGTCACCGTCGAGATGCGCCACGTGCTCCCGGAGTGAGTCGCGCAGGGCCCCAGTTCCGCGACCGGGGCTCAGTGGCGCGGCGGGGTCGAGGCTGCCCCGGAGGTCGAGGGCCTGGGCGGCGCAGGTCGCCTCGATGGCGATGACCCGCCGTAGGTCGGTGACCGAGCGGCGAGTGCGTTGAGCTGCCGTCCAGCCCATCGACACGTGGTCCTCCTGGCCGGCGCTGGTGGACATCGACTGTGCGGCAAGCGGTGTGGCCGCGGCGCGGAGCGAGGCCACGATGGCGGCCGCGGTGTACTGGGCGATCATCAGGCCGCTGTTGACGCCGGGGACCTCGGTGAGAAAGCCCGGCAGCCCGCGCGACCGCGAGGGGTCAAGCAGCCGGTCAACCCGGCGCTCGGCGATGGCCGCCAGGTCGGCGCACACCGAAGCGCACATGTCGGCAGCGTATGCCAGCGCCTGGCCGTGGAAATTGCCGCTGCTCAGCACCCGGTCGCTGCCGGCGAGTACCACCGGGTTGTCAACGACGGCGGCCAGTTCCCGCTCCACGGTTTGTCGCGCAAACGCCACCACGTCGCGCGCGGCGCCGTGGACCTGCGGCGTGCAGCGCAGGGAATACGCGTCCTGTACCGCGTGGTGCGAGTGGCGGTGCGAATCGACAATCCGCGAGCCTTCCAGCAACCCCCGGATGTTGGCCGCTGACGCCGCCTGGCCGGCCGCGGGCCGCAGCGCGATGAGCTCCTCGTCGAACACCGCTGGGGTGCCCAGCAGGGCTTCGATGCTCATCGCCGCCGTCCCGTCGACAATCACCAGCAGCGCCTCCAGGTCGTGCACCGCCAGCGCCAGCGTGGCGGCCATGCCGTCGGTGCCGTTGATCAGCGCCAGGCCCTCCTTGGCCTCCAGAGATGGAGACGTCAGCCCGGCCGCGGCGAGAGCCGGGGCTGCGGCCGCCGGCCTGCCGTCGTCGCCCACCACCCAGCCCTCGCCCAGCAGGCAGGCGGCCACGTGCGCCAGCGGCGCCAGGTCACCTGAGGCACCCAGTGAACCGTGTTCTGGGACGTAGGGCCGCACCTGGGCATTGAGCATCCGCACCATCGCCTCGACCAGGGCCACGCGCACCCCGGAATACCCGGCTGACAGTGAGCGGGCGCGCAGCAGGGTCATCCCCCGCACCACCTCGTCATCGACCGGCGGACCCATGCCTGCGCTGTGACTCAGCACGATCGCTCGCTGCAGCGTGACGCGGTCGGCAGGATCGATCGCGGTGTCGGCCAGGGCGCCAAAGCCCGTGGTCACACCGTAGACGGCGGCATCCGAATCGCGCAGACGCTGCACCGACTCCATTGACGGCCGCATTCGCTCCTCCGCCCCCGGCCCGACCTCCACGACGGCCATCCCGCGCGCGACCCCGACCAGCATTTCAATGGTCAGCGGGGAGCCGTCAACCCGCACCGGGACAGTCGATTGCGTCATCTGACGAAGCCCGCGGCGGAGCCTCTACCGACCAGGTCTGAAGGGCTCGGCTTGGTACATGCGCATGTCCGGACGCGATGTCGCCATCGCCCCCAGCGCGCGCGCGAAATCCAATGCCGCCGGCACCACGAAGTGGACCTGAACGGCGGCGCGATCCTCCCAGTTTTCAAGAAATATCAGTCGATTGGGGTCGTCGGCGTCGCGGCTGACCGAATGGAAGAGACAACCCGGCTCGCTGCGGCTGCGATGAACATGCTCGATGCTCAGCGCGAGCGCCTCGTCGACCCTGTCGGCGGGTAGGTCCACGATGGCGGTGACGATGACCATGCTCACCGCTCCACTATGGCGCTTTTTCGATGCAGCTGTCGCGCGCCGGCGATGGCGCCGGCCACGGACACCGCACCGACCGCCACGGCCAGCACCGCGTCCTCTCCCCCGCCCGTCCCGGGGAGCCCACCGCCCGCGACCTTCGGTCCAACCGGCGACGACGCCGGCGTGGGGGTGGAGGCGGCCCCGCCGAATATCGCCCTGGCGGCGTCGCTGAAGTCGGCAGGCACCACGAAGTTACGGTCCGAGAGCGCACCCAGGGTGTAGTAGGGATACAGGCCGAGGTACTCACCCCTGCTGCGCTCCGACCAGGCGCGCGCCGGGTCCGACCTGGTCTTGTAGAAGTTGAGGGCGTAGCCACCCTCGAAAACACGGATCAGCCCGTAACCGCCTGGGTACTCCTTGACCGCGCCGAGCTCGATGAAGGGGGTGTTGGGCGCCAATGGCGACACGGTCCGCTTGTTCCTGTGGGTGTGGCCGGCGTACCAACCCACCACCGAGCCCATCGCCGCGGCCTGCTGCATCGCCGTCGCGTCGGACTGGTTCATGGTGAACGAGTTGGGAACCCCGAGCGTGGTCAGCCGCGACTCGTCTGACACCTGGTGATGACCAAAGACAAACGTGGGCATGTGGGAGTGGGCCTTGAGGTCGGAGTCGAGCCATTCGATTTCTCCCGGTGGGAGCGCTCCGAACCCGGTCAGCGGCTGGTTGGTGTCAAGGGCGGTGAAATGGATCCCGTGGCGGTCGAATGAGAAATATGTCTGGCCGTCGGGGAAGAAGTAGTCACGCAGGCAGTCGTTGTACCCCGCGCTGCCCTTGACCGGCTGGCACGCGTTGTACATCGCACCCGAGTGGGCCCGGTCGTGGTTGCCGCGGGTCACAAAGTAGTCCCGACGGTACTGGCCGAACTGGTCGAAGGTCTTCTTCGCAAAGTCCATGTTCACCGGCTCGGCCTCGCTGGTGAGATCGCCGGCGAGGAGCATGAGGCTGGCCCCTCGGGCCTTTGATTCGGTGATCGCCGCCTGCGCCATGACGTGGGTGTACGGCGGCTGACCGGGGTCGCTGCCGTACCCCGGCGGCAGGTTCTGGAACGCCAGGCCACTGGTCATCTCTCCGATGTGCAGGTCGTTGCCCCAGGTCATGCTGAACAGGAAGCGACCAGGTGGTGGCAACGGCGTGGTGAACAACCCACCCAGGGACGGGTCGGGTTGCGGCGACTGTCCAGGGATGGTGTAGGCCGTGGGCACTGCCACCAGGCCATTGGATTCCGCTCGGAAGGCGTACGTCGTTCCCGGCGTCAGGCCGGACACCTCGACGTAGTGGTAGGGCGTGTCGTCGCTCCTGTCGACCACCTTCTGCAGCGCCAGCGGGCTGGGCCCGAGATAGAGCCTGGTGTTCGCCGGCACCGGGGTGGGCCGGTGGAACTGATCGAGACTGGTGGGGTCGCCGGTGAACCAGGTGAACACTGCGGAGGTCTCGGTCAGGGTCACCAGTTCCAGGTTCATCGGGACCGCGGTGGCGGCGGCGGCGGCAAAGGCCTTGATCGGCGTCCAGGCTTCGCAGGGGATCAGCGGAGTCGCCGCCACCAGGGCGCCGTAGCGCAGCATCTCGCGGCGAGTAAGCGGCCGGCACACGCGCTGAGACTACGGCAGGCAACCGGCCCGGTGCTACGGCGCGTCGGCCAGGAGCTCCCTCTCGCGTTTCTCCGATAGCCAGGGGTGAGCTCCGTCGGGTCGCGTCCGATGCCAGCTGAGGGTGTCGCGCGCCGTGTCTTCGAGGGGACGAAAGGCCAACCCCGCGGCGATCGCCTTGCCGCAGTCGACGGCGCGCATACCGGTCTGCTCGCTGGTCGCCGGGATCCAAACCGGCAGCTCGATCCACGGCGCAACCTCGCGCTCGAGGAGGAATTCCTCGGGAACCCAGCGCAACTCGGCGGCGCTGTCGACGGCTACCCCGACGCGACGGATCATCTCGCCCAGCGTCATGTTTTCGCGGGGACCGGTGGCGCAATAGGTGCCCGACGCACCGTCCTCGAGCATGGTCACGACCCACTCGGCGAGGTCGCGGACATCGATGACCTGGGCTCGGCTGGAGCCGTCCCCGGGTGCCAGCACCGTCCCGCCGCGGGCCATGCGCACCGGCCAGTATGTAAAGCGGTCGGTGGGATCGCCCGGCCCAACGATCAGGCCCGGGCGAACAATCAACGCCCGGCCGGCAGAGGCGTCGATCACCAGGCGCTCGCTCTCGGCCTTGCGGGCTCCGTAGTTCTCGCCATCCGAGAGGGCGGGGTCGGGAGCCCCGCGGATGCCGCTCTGCTCGTTGTTGCCCAGCCGGCTCTCGTCGGCGAACACCGAGATGCTGGAGATGAAGGCGTAGGTCGTGGTGCGGCCGGCAAAGGTGCGAGCGGCGGCGCCGACCAACGCCGGGTCGTTGGCCCAGACATCGACAACCGCATCCCACCGTCGCTCACCCAGCTCCTCGAGCCCCACCGTGCGATCGCCAAGAACATGTTCCGCCGCGGGCAGCGTGTCCGTCGGGTGTCGATGAAAGAGCGTCACCCGGTGGCCACGTCCCAACGCAACCTCGGCCAGGCGCGGGCCGAGGAACCCGGTACCGCCCAGCAGCAGCAGGTCCATCAGGCGACCCAGATCTTGCCGGCGACGTCAAGCGACATCGCCACCCTGTTGCCGGCGACGACAACGGTGACCGTCCCGGCGCCGGGGTTGCGTTCCGCCGCCACCACCTGGGCACCCAGGTGCAGACCGCTCTCGCCGAGGAACCGCAGCAGCTGCGGGGCGTCGTGCTCCGCCACCTCAGAGACCCGGAGCACCTGAGAGCTGGTGCCCGCGGGGAGGTCCCGAAGGGCCCGCTCCGGCCGCGGTTCGGGCGCCCCGGGACCCGGGATCGGGTTGCCGTGAGGGCAGGTTGTCGGGCTGCCGATGTGCCGGAAGAGGCGCTCCGAGACCTCATCGGAAAGCGCGTGCTCGAGCTTGCCTGCCTCCTCGTCCGCGGCCACCCAGTCGAGGCCGAGGATGTCCGTCAGCCAGCGCTCGGCGACCCGGTGCCGACGCACGATCCGCTCCGCCGTCTCCTCGCCACGGGGGGTCAGCCGCACCTGCTTGCCGGCGGTGATATCGACCAGGCCATCGCGCACCATCCGGCGCAGGGTCGCGCCCGCCGTGGGCTGGGATATCCCCAACCACTCCGCCAGCCGGGCGGCGCGCACCAGCTCGCCCTCGGCCGCCATGTAATAGATGCTCTCGAGGTAGCGGCTGATGGTCTGGGACTCTGCGGTGGCCATGACTAAGCACCCACTAAGTAATTGATATAGTTCAAACTAAGTCATGGCCAGCCGAATACGCAAGGATGCGCGTGGCGAGGGGGATTGCAGCAGTGGCGGGTAGCTTCCTGATCTTCCTGCGGGAGGGGATCGAGGGCAGCATGATCTGCGCCATCCTGCTGAGCTACCTTGCGGCCGGAAACCGCCGCGACATGTTCCGCTGGGTCCTGGGCGGCGCGTTTGTGGCTCTCGTGGCATCGGCGTTGGTTGGCGGAGCCATCTACGCGGTGGCCAGGCTCAGCTTCGTCGGATCCCGCGCCCAGCTTTGGTTCGAGACGGGCACTTTCGCCGTCGCAGTGGTGGTTCTCACCTACATGACCTTCTGGATGAAGCGCCATGCCCGCCATCTCAGCTCCGACCTCAAGGTGCGCGTCCAGGGGGCGGTCACCGGCGGATCCGGTGTGGCGCTGGCGCTGATTGCCGCGGCCACCGTTGGACGCGAAGCGGTCGAGACCTCGATCTTCATGGTGGCGATGGCCTTGCAGAACTCGGCCGGATCGATCCTGGTCGGGGCCGCCGGCGGCCTCGCGGTGGCGCTCGCGGTCGCGGTCGGAATTTACAAGCTGGGCATGCGCCTCAACCTGGGACGCTTCTTCACCATTGTCGGGGCGGCGCTGATGGTTGTCGCTGCCGGGTTGTTGGCCAACACGGTGCAGAACCTGCAGTTGCTGGGCGTCTTTTCCGGCCTCCCCGGAGCCGCCATCCAGGTCTGGAACACCAGCGGGCTGATCCCCCAGGACAGCACACTTGGCGACATCCTTCACGGCCTGGTAGGTTACGCCGAGTCACCCTCGCTGCTGCAGGCCGCCAGCTACCTGGTGTTCCTGGGCGTCGGCCTGGTGCTCTTCCTACGCCCCGCGCCGAGGCGTCAGCCCGCAGCCTGACCGCCGGGCGATCCCGCCGGACGGGCTGCAAACCCGAAGTCCCGCTCCAGGTGACGGGCAAACTCCGCCAGCTGGCCGTCTGTCGACCCCCAGCCGAGTCGACCTGACATAACCTCGGCGGCCGGCGCAGCCGCCGCCCACGCCGACGCTGAGTCCAGGAAGCCAAGGCGCAGGCGCCGGTTCAGGGCATCGCCGAGGTTGAGGGCCATCTCCTGCTCACACGCTCTCGCCACATCCGCGGTGGTGTATCCGGCCGCGCCGGGCAGGGGTTGACCATCGGGCTTGGAGCGCGCTGCGGGGCCGGCCGGCAACCAGGGATCGGCGATTGCCGCACGGGGTGCTCCGGGTAGCAGGTCGACAGCATCCAGCGCCATCCGCCAGAAGGTCGTGAGCTTCCCGCCGGTGACGGTGAGGAGGCCGTCCGACGTGATGCTCACGAACGGCTGCCGGCTGAGGTCCTTGGTATCGGTGTCACCACCTCCCTTGGACACCAGCGGACGGACGCCGGCCCAGCGACTGAGGACCGCCTCGTGGCCAAGGCCGAGGTTAAAAAATCGATTGACCCCATCGATCAACTCCTGCGCCTCGGCCTCGCTACAGTCGGGGTGGGCGACGTCGCCCTGGAAGTCGCCATCGGTGGTGCCCACGATGACATAGCCGTGCCAGGGGATGGCGAACAGCACCCGGCCATCGCCAACCGGGAAGGCCAGTGCCGACTTGATCGGCAGCTCGCGGGCGTCAACCGATATGTGCACGCCCTTGCTGGGGCGAATCTGGGCATCCGAATGCCCGGCAAGCTGGCCGATCTGCTCCGCCCATACCCCCCCGGCGTTGACCAGGTAGCGGGCGGTGACGCGGAGCTGCCGCCCGGATTGCACGTCCTCGACGTCCACCTGCCACCATCCATCGCGGTGGTCCGCGTGGCGAACAGCGGCGTAGTTGGCGGCCAGTGCGCCCGCCGCGGCGGCGCGCCGGATTACCTCGACTGTCAGTCGCGCGTCGTCGGTCTGCGCGTCCCAGTACTTCCACGCCCCGCGGATGTCTGATCGCTGCAGTGCGGGCGCCAGGTGGCGCGCCTCCGCCACGCTGATCCGACGGTGGCGGGGGAAGCCCGACCCGATGGAGAGCGCGTCATACATCCAGAAGCCGGTGCCCAGCATCGCCGCCTGCCCCAGGTTGCGCGGGATGGGCATCAGGAACGGCAGCGGCTTGACCAGCTCAGGGAACATCTCACGCAGCCGGCGGCGCTCGTGGAGGGCTTCATGGACCAAAAGGACCTCGCCCTGGCCCAGGTAGCGGATGCCGCCGTGGACCAGTTTGCTGGAGCGGCTGCTGGTACCGGACGCGAAATCCTGGCCCTCCACCAGGCCCACGTCGTAACCGCGGCGGGTGGCCTCAAGGGCCACGCCGGCCCCGGTGATCCCGCCGCCGATAACCAGCACGTCGAGCCGGCGCTCAGCGAGGTCGGCGAGGTTCAGCTCACGGCCTTCAGCCGAGAACGGCCGGGCGTTGGCCCCCTCCATTGATGCCACGGCTAATCCTAGCCAGGAACAGTAAAGAGGCCTCCCACCGCGTCCGGCACCTTGCGGTTCCGGCGGCTGGGAGGCCTCGAGGAAGGGAGGGGATGGAGCTGAGTATGGGAGCCAAACATGAAGGGAGTGTTAACCCTTGACGACCTCGCTCCGGAGGGTCCCGAGACGCTCGACCTCGAGCTCTACGACGTCCCCCGGCGCGAGCCACCTGGGGTCGGGGAGCTCCAGCAGGCAGCCAAACGGCACCGTGCCCAGGCCGATGACCTCGCCGGGGAGCAGCGTGACGCCGCGCGAGGCGCGGGCGATGATCCGCGGCACCGGGTGATGGATCTCCGCGAGGTTGGTCCGGGTGAACTCCTCGCCGTTGCGCCGGCCGACCATTTCCAGGCTGATGTGGTCACCCGACATCCGATCCCGGAACGTGTCGAGGGTGACCAGGGCAGGACCCATGGTGGTGGCGAAGTCCTTGCCCTTGGCCGGACCCAGCCCGGCGGGGATCTCCTCCATCTGCAGGTCGCGTGCACTCCAGTCGTTCATGATCGTCAGCCCGGCGACGTGGTCCCAGGCCGACGCCTCATCGATGTCCCGGCCGGTACGGCCGATGACCAGCGCGACCTCGAATTCGTAGTCCAGCTTGTGACACCCGGGCGGGGGCGCCACGGAGTCCTCCGGTCCCACCACCGCAAGGTGGTTGGAGAAGTAGAAGACCGGCATCTCATACCAGGCCTGGGGCACGCTCGAGCCGCGCTGTTCGCGGGTGTGCCGGACGTGGTCCTCGAAGGCCATGAAGTCCCGCAGCGACAGAGGCCTCGGCAGTGGTGCCAGCAGCCGGACCTCCGATTGGTCGATGGGCGAGGCGCCCACGAGGTTCGTAAGTGCGACCCCCAGGTCGACGTCCATGTCGAGCAGTTGCTGCACCGAGGAGGGCAAGGCCCCGGACGACGCAGACGCGACATCCACTACGCCGCCCTCCACCAGCACGCCCGCGCGCCCCGAATCGGCTGGTGAGTCACGCCGCGCGTAGGTGACGAGGTGCACCATGGCAGCTTAATGCCGGGTGCCCACGAGGGCACCCGGGAGGACTCCCTAGACTGCGGTTGCGGCTGGGCTCTCGCTGCGGGCGGCCACGGCGCGATCCTGGGCAGCGGTCGTGCGCTTCAGTGGGATCTCCTTGATGAACAGGCTGACGCCGGTGGCGATGAGTGCCAGGACCAGACCGATCACAAAGGCGATGTGGACCGAGTCCGCGAGGGAGACGCGGACACCCTCCTTGACGACCGGCAGTACCTGCAGGATCTGAGCTCGGAGCTGCGGCGGGGCGTCTGCCAGCAGTTTCGCCACGCCGCCGCCGAACAGGGCTTCAGGATTCAGGAGCTGTCCCCTGACCGGGCCCGGGATGCGAGCCAGGACCTGGCCGCTGATGTGCTTGGGGATCTGCCGTACGAGTTCCTGATTGACCAGGGACCCGATCACCGCCAGCCCGATCGTGCCGCCCATCTGGCGGATGAACTGGATCGCACTGATCGATGAGCTCATGTACTTTGCCGCGACGGCGTTCTGAGACACGACGTTGAACACCGACATCGAGATCCCAAGCCCCAGCCCGAAGACCACCACGTCCAGGGAAACCTGGAGCTGGGTGGAGCTGGCGTCAAGGAAGGTCAGCAGGAACATCCCCGCAGCCATGAACACGAACCCGATGGTGCCCTGGACCTTGTAGCGCCCGGTGCGACTCATGATCTGGCCGCCACCGATGCTGCCGGCCATCAGTCCAGCCATCAATGGCAGCAGGAGCAGGCCGGAGTTGGTCGCCTTGACACCGACCACGCCCTGCAGGAAGAGAGGCACGTAGATGATGGTCCCGAACATCCCAACACCGACGATGAAGGTGACGATCACCGCGAGGCTGAAGATCGACGACTTGAACAGCTGCGGCGGGAGCACCGCGGCTGGCGTCCGGGCCTCGTGGAAGACCGTGGCGACCAGGATCCCCGCGCCGGCCGCGACGCAATAGTAGACGGGGGCATAGCTCCAGTCGTGGAGTGCGACGAGCGAGAACCCCAGGGTCAGCAGTGCGGCGCCGCTGCTCAGGCCGAGTGCGCCGAGGTAGTCGATCCGGGACTTTTCACCCTCGAAATGCATGCTCGGGAAGGTCATGAACAGGACAACAAGGATGACAATGCCAATCGGCAGGTTGACGTAGAAGATCCAGCGCCAGCTGACGTTGTCGGTGAGGTATCCGCCGACCAGCGGCCCGATTACGCTGGCGAAGCCGAACACCGCCGTCACCATGCCCGTGTACTTGGCGCGCTCGATCGGCGAGAAGAGGTCCGCGATGATCGCGAACGCCATGCCGGTGAGGATGCCGCCGCCGATGCCCTGCAGCCCGCGGAAGGCGATCAACTGGGTCATGGTCTGGGCTGTGCCGCAGATCGCGGATCCCACCAGGAAGAAGGTGATGCCGAACATGAAGACGCGCTTGCGACCCAGCTGTTCCGAGATCTTGCCCACCACCGGGACAACCGCGGTGCTGGTCAACAGGTACACGGTGGTAACCCACGTGTAGCGGTCGAAGCCGTGGAGATCGCCGACGATGTGCGGCAGCGCGGTGCCGACGATGGTCTGGTCCAGGGCGCTGAGGAAGATGGCCGCCATCACGCCGTAGAAGGTGATCATTCGACGATCGAGACCGCTGTGGGGTGCCTGCTGGACCTCTGCTGCTGTGGGGGGCATCTCTACCTCACCTCCTTTCCCGATGCGGGCTCTTTCACCGCACGGATCAACTTCATACACAAATGCCGTAACTGCTTGGTTTCTTGCGGGGTCAACGCCCCCAGCACCTGTTTCTGGTCGGCCTTGTTGACCTTCAGGGCGGCTGCCGCGCGGTCCTCGCCCGAGGCGGTCATCCGCACCTTGAAAGCCCGCCGGTCGGCGGGGTCCGGCACCCTCGTCACCAGGCCCATGTCCTCCAGGGCGTCGACAATCCCGGTGACGTTGCGCGGCGTGACCCCCAGCCAGACCGCGATCCGGTGCATGTGGACCCCATCATTGGTTCCGTATCGCAGCGCCATCAGGGTGCGGAACTGGGGATGGGTGATGCCCTGCGCCACGAGGTTCTCCTCGAAGCTCTGGGAGACCACCTTGCCGGCCATGACCACCGAACGGAGCGCCTCGGCGGCGTCCACCTGGTCCCGGTCCACTCCCCTGCCGGTGAGCATGTCGCGGAACCCGCAGTCGTAGAGGTAGCCGTCGGCATCCTCCACGAAGCGGGGCTTGAAGATCTCGTCGGAGGCGGGGCGGAGCGCGGATTGTTCGACAGAAGCGTGCATTGCTACATTGTATATAGCGTTACTGTGAAATGCAACATAGTGAAGGTGTTCAGTATTTGCGCGACCCTGCTGCAGGGCGGTAGTGGTGGACGCACCACTAGGCTGTGCGAATGTGCCGAAGCATCAAGACCCTCCGCACCCCCGACGGCCCGCCCTCCGATGAGGAGGTCCGCGCCGCCGCCCTGCAGTTCGTGCGCAAGGTGAGTGGCTACCGCGTCCCCTCGCGACGAAATGAGGAGCCATTCAGGCGCCGGCGGCCTTGAGCTCCTCGTCGAACTTGTCGCGGGTGGCCAGCCCCGTCCGGTGGACCGCGATCCTGCCCTGCTTGTCGATGACGAAGGTCTCGGGCAGCGCCACCACCTGGTAGGCGGTGTAGGCCTTGCCCTGGCTGTCGAGCAGGATCGGGTAGGTCACCTGGCGCTCGTCCACGAAGGGCGCGACCTGGTCCGTGCCCTCCTTCCAGTCCACGCCCAGGAACACGACCCCGTCCGCCTGGTGTTTTTTGTAGGACACCTCAAGCTCGGGGATCTCGGCCCGGCAGGGGATGCACCACGTCGCCCAGTAGTTGACCAGGACGACATGTCCGCGGTACTCCGAAAGCGAGTGCGTCTTGCCGTCAAGGCCGACCAGGGTGAAGTTGGGCGCGTCGGCCTTGCCGGCGTGGCCGCTGGGCTGCCCGGGCAGCGAGCAGCCCCCCAGGACCACGGCCAGGCCCAGCCAGGCGGCGGCATAACGAGTCCGTAACCTCATGTTCGTAGTATCGGAGCAATGATCAAGCGACTCGCCGCGATCGCGACCCGCATTGCCGGGGTGGTCGCCGTGGCCGTGCTGGCGGCCTGTGGGGGCGCTCTCCAGGGGGCTCCAGGGCCATCCCCGAGCCCCTCCAATGCACCACTGCAGGCGGTCGTCGCCACCGCGATCTCCGACCAGTGCGCCCCCTGCACCCTGGTGGGCAAGGACCGCCGGCTGCCGCTGGGGATTGTTGACGGCAACGGGGTGCCGGTGGCCGACGTCAAGGCGCGGGCCCAGGTCTTCAGCGTGTCACCAGGATCCGCGGCGCCGAAGGCCCTGGGCCCGGTCGTGGCGGCTCCTTACCACGGCGAGTTGCTGCAGGGGAAGGGGGTGTACGTCATCCACCAAACCTTTGACACCCCGGGGATATACAGGGTCGTGGTGCAGGCCAGCAAGGGCGCCGTCTCGACCACCACCGAGGCGAATTTCACCGTGGTCCCCACCGACCCGGGCATCGCCGTGGGCTCCCCCGCCCCGGCCACCAACAACCTGCTGAAGAGCCAGGTCAGCGACATCAGCACCATCGACACCGGCGTACCTGTGGACGACATGCATTACACGACGATGGCGACCGCGCTGGCGGCGCACCATGCGGTCGTGGTGTTTCTCGGGTCGCCGGGCTTTTGCCAGACCAAAACGTGCGCCCCCGAGGTCGACGTGGTCAAGGCCCTGGAGACGAAATACAAGGCGCAGGGCGTGGACTTCGTCCACGTCGAGACGTACAAGGGCGGCCGCCCTGACGCCAACAAGACCATCAACCCGGAGTTCGACGACTGGAAGCTGACCAGCGACCCCTGGGTCATCGTGGTGGACAAGCACGGCAAGGTCGCCGCCAAGTTCGACGGGCCGACAACCTCGGACGAGATCGACCCCGTCGTTGCCGAGGTCGCTGCTTAGCTGGAGGCTGGCCTCCGGGACCCACTGGCAGTCATTTCCATAATGATCGCGACAGCGTCTGGGTTGCGCTCAAGTGACCGGCTGTCGCCGGTCTCCACGAAACCGAACCGCTGGTACAGGGCCCTCGCTGTGGCGTTGACGGCGGTCACCTCAAGGCGCAAATCCCGCTGACCAAGCAAGGTCGCGAACTCGACGGCCGCATGCAGAAGGGCGTTCCCGACCCCGCGCCGGCGCACCTCGGGCGCAACCCACATCCCCCAGATCTCGGCGCGCGCAGCATCGGCCAGAATCCCGGCCATCCCCACCCAACTGCCGTCAACCTCGGCGACAAACAATGCCCGATCCGTACCCGTGGCCAGCGCGGTGACGCGCCGCTGCCATTCGGCTGCCGAGAATCCCAGCTCCCGCTCATAACTACTGCCGAAGGCCTCGGGCGAGTCCCTGAGGGCGCGCAGCCTCAGGTCTCGAAACGACGCCGCCTCCGCCTCAATGAGCCTGCGGATGGCGGCCACCCGTCGATCGCTGCGGGCTACGCGCGGTGCCGACGGGCGCCGGTCGCCGCACCGAGCAGGAGGAGACACGCTGCCAGTAGCAGCAAATCCGCGATCAGCGAGCCACGGGCGGTGTTCGGCGTGCCTCCGGTAACCATGGCCACCGCCGCGGGGGTGGTGGTCAGCGAGGTGCGGTCGGCGGTGAACTGGACGAACTGCTGTTGGGTTGGCTTGTTGGCCCATTGCTCGGTGGGCAGGGCGAACAACCCCAGGGAGCGGTAGTCGATCATGTCGTTCTGCATCAATGCCGGATAGTCGAAGTTCGCTGTCCCCTTGGTCTTGCCGGGCGCGTAGCGTTCGATGATGCCCCTGTCCAGGGAGGCCAGCAACTCAGCTCGGCAGGTCGCCAGGGTGCCGTTGACCGGGGCCTGGGGCGCCGCGCCCGAGGCGTGCCCACCACCGCAGAAGACCACGCTGTGCGCGCCCTGCACCGGCCGGCCCAGCAGCTGCCGGAAGTCCTTGTCGAGGGCGTCCATCCAACCCCCGTCGTAGGAACTGCCCACGTTGTAGCCACTGAAGCCGCCGTAGCAGTGTCCATCGGAGGGCGGATTGTCAAAGCTCTTGGGGATACCTCCGGGAGAGTGGTTGCCCTGGCAGTAGGCGTCGTAGGTGGTGCTGTTGAACCAGGGGTTGAACACCGCCTGGATGATGTGCGGATAGGTCGCGTCGAAGTACGAGATGCCGTCGGAATGCGCGTAGTTGCCGGTGCGGCCGACGTCCTGGCGAAGATCACCGGCGCTGTGCCAGGAGGCAATCGCCGCGAGCGCCGCCTGTTGTGAGGGCTGCAGCGTACCGGGACCGATGATCGCCAGGATCTCGTCGACCAGTCGCTGTGCGCGGAAGTCGGTGACGCTGGCCACCTGCATGTTGTTGAAGAGATCGGTCGGTGTCAGCTTTCCACCACCGGCGGCCAGCCGCTTCTGCAGCTCGCGGTCCAGCAGCTGGCTGCGGTAGAGCGAGCCGTAGTCCCAGTTGGAGTCGGAACTCCCGAACTGCGGCGCGGGCCGGTTGTTCCACGAGGTCATCCAGCCCTTCGGCGGGTTGATCGCCTGGGGGTGCATCGACGGTGGCAGGATGCCGAGCCAGTCCCAGGCGCCGGTGCCCCAGTTCAGCAGGTCGGGATCTGCCGCCGGGTTGCGCATCGGCAGCTTGCCAGACGAGTAGTACGCGGTGTCATGCGCATCGACGTAGAACCAGTTGAACGTGGTGTCGACGCTCTGCGCGGCCGTGATGAACGACTTCGCGTCGTGGACCGCGCTGTCGCTGTTCCACTTCTCGAACCCGATCCCCTGCTCCAGCTCATGGAGGAAGTTGGTGCGCTGGGTGGTGATGGCAACGGGAACGTGCTCCCCGTTGAGCAGCGCCGTGGTCCGGCCCTGCACAATGCCGATCCCATCGTCGTGGACGGTGCGCTCCACCCTGAAGGTCTCCAACCCGACCCACGGGAGGCCGAGGTCAGTGCCCTTGGGCGGGATGTTGGGCAGCGTCCCGGGCGAAGGCGGGACGACGTACTGCAACTGCTTCTCGGTCATCGCCAGGCACTGGCCCTTGTAGTAGTAGTGGGTGCTGTTGGGGTCCACGTTGTCCAGCGGCCCCGTGCCCGGCAGGGGGGTCGGGTTGCACAGCAGGTCGGCGCGCTGGTCGATGTTGTCGCTGCCGGCCGAGGTCGCGCTCCAGGCGAAGTCCTTACCGCGTCCGATCTCGATGAACAGGCCGGTGCCCGGGAACTGGAAGCCGCGGTTGTTCCAATCGGGGGCATGGACATCCATCTCCATCCAGATCTCGGGCATCCAGTAGGCGGCCTGCGACCCGAAATCAGCGATTGGGTGCCCGGAGGCGGAGTCGCTGGCGTTGACCACCTGGGAGTTGCTGGCGTGCTTCTTGTAGCGGACGGCGGAAACGATGCCCAGCGCTGACCGGGCCGCGGCGCTGGCAATCGTGGCGCGCGTGGCAGGGCCGATGGCGCGGCTGCTGGCGGGGAGCGCGATCACTGGCTGGGGAACAATCGCGCCCGCGACGCCCGCGGGCGGGACCCTCGTCTGGGTGCACCCGTTGGGGTCGCTCGGGCGGGCATCGATCAGAGCCACGCTGGGGAGGTTGACCTTGTCGACCTGGGCGCGGCTCTCATACGGGAACGCCTGGTTGATGGTCGTCGGAGATTCGGGGTCGTTGGCCGCATGGAGGTCGTCGAAGAGCTTGCGGCCCTTGCTGACCCCGTAGATGCTGACCATGTTCTCGTAGGCCAGCGTGTTGCCAACCTCGTTTCCGCCCCCACCACCAAGCTGCGACCCGATCAGCGCGCCCACCGCGCCGGTATCTTCAACCGTCCAAGCGTTGGGTCCGACGGGCAGCGGGAAGGCGTTGTACTCCACCGGCATGTGCTGGACAAACCCGGGCGAGGCGATCCAGGCGTTGACCCCGTTGGCAAAGGCTGTCCCATCGGCCACGACCTGGGGATCGAGCCGGGACTTCTGGAGGTCGGCGTCGGCCTGGTCGTACCCCGTCCCGTAGTGCGCGCCGCAGTCGTTGTCGTAGCCCGACGAGCCCACCAGCGACGAGAGGTTGCCACGCCCGGCGTGCCGCAGTACGTCCATCATGAAGAGACGGTCCTCAGCCGAGACCCAGCCGGCGCCATATTCGGCAAGGGCCTTGGTGGTGGCGAAGATGTGGGGGACGCCAAAGGCCTTGTCGCGGATGATGACCAGTCCCGGCTGAGGTGTCTCTATGCTCTCGACCTGGCCGTCGGCCACGCCGAAGGTCTCCTCCTTGCTGAACTGTTGCAGCTGTTGGTCGGTGAGCATCCCTGCCGGGGTGAAGGTCGGCCCGTCGTAAAGCGCCGCCTGGTCATGGACGTGCGGCGGGTACCAGGTGGGGTCCGCCATGTGGTGGATGTAGTCGGTGAGGCTGATGACCCCTGCCTCCCCGGCGGGCAGGACGTTGCGCACACCGGCGGCGGTGCCGGGGTCATTGACCAGGTACTGACCCTCGCCGGCCGCGGTCGCCGGGACGGCGCCCAGCCCACAGAGCAGGAGGATCACGCCCGCCCAGCGGGCAGCGCCTAGGCGAACTGCCGTGCCACCAAGCCCCGCAGCCGCGCCCGCGAACGCCAGGCGGTGATGGTGAGCAGCAGGATCACCAGGATCCCGCCGGTTATGCCCGAGTCAGAAGAGGTGTTTGGTGTCCCGCCGCCGCCTCCCGGCGTCCCGGCGGGGATGCCGCCATTGGTGGTCGCGGCCGCCAGGGGGATCGGGCCGATGTTGCCCGCCTTGTCGATCGCCCGCACGGCGCAGAACTTCGCGCCGGCGGGGGGAGTGATGGAGATCGACTCCTTGGTGCCGGACGCAGCGGGTTTGGCGCCGCCGAGGTCGACCGGGGTGGCCTGCGCGAAATTGTCCTGGGTGATCGCATTGGCCGAGCAGCGCACGTCATAGGCCGCGGCGGTGCCGAAACTCCAGTCATCGCCGGTCGCGGTGAAGTTCAGCGTCCACTGCGCGCCCGAGGTGTCGATGCTCAGGTCCCGGATGCCCGACGGGGGCCTGGTGTCGGTGCCGTAGTGCCCGGTGTTGCGGTCGTCCTGGTGCCAGTGCCAGGCCTCGGTGTTGCCGCTGGTCAGACCCGGGGTGTCCCAGACGTGCAGGTAACCCTCGCGGGTGGCCGCGGCAACCGCGACCGTGCCGGTGCCCATCAGGTCACCAACCGCCGGCGTGAATAGGCTCCAGCCGCCGGTCCACTTGGGGAACCCCGGGGCCGCCTGCCCCGTGGCCAGGTCCAGGCCCTCCACCGCCCCCGAGTCCGTCGGCTGGATGATTGCGGGGGTCCCGGCGCCGACGTCCGCGATGGCCGGCGCGGTGAAGAACGCCAACCCCTGGATCCGCTTGTTGGCCGCCGTGGTGGTGAGACCGGTGTCCGGGTGCCAGACACCCATCGCGTTCTCCACCCGGATCCCAAGCCCCGGCGTCTGGGTGATGCCGACCACCACGTTGCCCGCCGATGACCCGGGCTGTGCCACCAGCGGGACCGTTCCCCCGGCGACCTTGCCCAGGCTCGCGGAGGTGGTGAACGGCACAATTGCCAGGGGAGGCAGTCCGAGGGCGCTGAGGCCGGCGGGCAGGACCTCAGGGGACAGCGCGGCAAACGGCTGCGACACGGTGCGGGTCTTGAGGTCGACCCGCACCGGGAAGAAGAGGTTGCTGTTGACGACGGCCTGCGGTCCGGTGGGCCCGTCGTACACCACCGGCGATTCCACACCCTGGGTGACGAAGTCCTGCGCAACGCCGTAGCCCTGCTCCAGGCCGGGAATCTGGACCGGCCAGCCCGCCAGCATCCCCGACGGCGTCCCCAGGGTTCCATTTGCAGAAAATGCCGCCAGGTAGGAAGTGATTTTCATGTTCCCAAGCGGCGGTCCCCAGGTGGTGTCGACAAGCCCCACGACGAGGTCAGGGTGGCCCGAGCCGTCGATGTCAGCCAGCGCCGGCGTCGGCACGATCTTGGAATCGTGGGTGTGGGTGTATCCCGCCGGCGGGGGCGGCTCGGTGCACGAGGGCCCGCCCGCGGGAACCGGGTTGGCGCCCGAACTGTCGATATTGAAGACGTCGCAGACCGGCCAGCCCGGTACCAGGGACACACCCCCGCTGCCCACCTGGTAGGCGTAGATGTGGTTGTCCCCGGCGACCTGGACGACATCCAGGCGTTTGTCGCCGGTCAGATCGACGAGGACCGGCGATCCACCGGTGATGTTCTCCGGGTCGAACGAATAGGGGGTGTCGGGGGGCGGCACCGTGTCGTGGAACAGGGAGGGTTTGCCGTTGAGCAGCGGGAAACCGGAGAGCAGGCGCCCGGCGCCATCCCACGCATAGGTCCTCCCGGAAAAGGTCGACATCACGATCTCCAGGCCGCCGTCATGGCGGAGGTCACCTATCGCGGGCGTGGAGAGGCCACCGTCATGGGGACGTGGCAGCGTGCCGTCGCGCCAGGCCGCTGTCTTGAGGTAGTTGACGTCGGATGCCGGGTCCATGCCCGGGGCAGGCCCGGTGCGTACCGGGAAGCCCGGCGCCTCGCTGCCGTCGGGCCGGTAGGCGTGGACGCTGCCGTCCGCGGTGCTGACGATGGTATCGAGCCAGCCGCGGCCCTCGATGTCGGCCATCGTCGGGGAGGACTCGCCCGAGGAACCGACCTTCACCGGGAAGCCCGGCCGCTCGGTGCTGTCGTGGCGCACGTGGATCGCGCGACGGTCCTCCCCCATCTGGGTCGTCGCGGTGCGGTCCGTGGCGTGCACCTGGACCCGGATGGTGACGTCGTACTGCTCAATTGACAGACGGTCTGCAGTCTCTTGATAGGCACCGGACCAGAAGGACTGGGGGATGGCGGCAAGGTTGAGATCGGCACCGACATTGGCGGCGCCGACATGGGCGCCGCTGCCGAAGTCGTGGAACTGCGCCTCGGTGGGCTGGGGGCCAAGCCCGTACTGGAAGGTGTAGGTGAAGGCGCCACCCGGCGCACGGGGGGCCGCCAGGTCAGCGGTGACATGGACGGTCGACTGCTTGGTGGGATCCACCGGCTGGTACCAATCCGGGGTGCGGATGTCCGCGGTGGGCGGGATGTGGCCCAGCGCCACCGCCTGGTCTGCCTTGAAGACGTTGGGGCGGCCGTAGCCGTACTGGATGTTGAAAGTCGCGCCGTTGATGCCCTGGAAGCAGGTCAGGCTCGGGCACTCGGCTGGCGATAGGGTGCCGATGTAGAGGGATGTCGCTCGCACGACCTGCTTGATCTCATCGGCGTTCAGCTGGCCGCCGTTGGCCCCCGCGGCATTGGCCCCCTCCGCGGCCACCAGGGCCGCCACGCCGGCGTTGGTCGGGGTCCCGGTCGAGGTTGACCCGTCGTTGTTGGGAACCGAGAAGAGGGAGTGAGGTCCGTACGAGGTCAGGGAAGACCGCGACCTGTAGGTCGAATTGGTCTGGTAGAACGTGTCGCAGCCCGGGACCAGGGTGGGAATCTGGCTCGGACACTGCAGGCTGGCGCCGCGCGTCGAATGGTCGCCGGTGAGCGAGTTGCCGGGCCAGACATGCGGGTAGAACATGCCGTCGGTGTGGTCGGCGGACTCGAAGTCGTTGGAGGCGAAGACCACCACCATCCCCTTGTGATAGGCGTAATCGATGGCCGACTGGACCGTCGGCGTGATCCCCAGCGACGCGCTGGTGGCGTCCATCACCTTGACTCCGGAGTCCGCCGCAAAGGTGATCGCCTCCGCCACCCGGTCCGGGCGGTCGATGGCCTCGTCACCCGCCTTGATCGGAATGTACCGGCACTTCGGGCACATGCCCGCCTTGCCGACGCCGTTGTCGCCCTGCGCCACCAGCTGGCCGGACTCGCCAGTGAAATGTGCGTAGATGCTCTGTTCGGTCTGGGGATCGTTGTTGTCGCGGTTGAAGTTCCAGCCGTTGATGTCGTTGGCATAGCCGTTGCCGTCGTTGTCAAAGTGCTTGGTCTGGTCACAGGGGAAGGCCGCGACGATGAGGTGGGTCGACGGGCTCACCTGGCAGTGGCCGAAGGCCACGATCAGGTCCTCGGGAGTGATGTCGGTCCCCCCTTTGATGGCCGGGATCCCGGTGAGCGAGTTGTCGCAAACATGATGCAGAAAGGGACCGCCTGCCGGACTCTTGGCCACGCCGGCGACCGCCGCCAGCACCCGCGGGTCGTGCAGGTAGTCCTCGACGTTGACCACCCCGTCTTGGTTCAGGTCATATGTGGCTGCGGTGGTGCCAAGGCCATCTTCCGGCAGCGGCAGTTCCTTGAGGTTCAACCAGGCCTGGTCCTTGAGCTCGCAACTGCCGTTGATCCGCCAGTTGATCCCGCCCTCCATATAGGCCACCACCACCTGGTCGCTGCCCTTGCTGTACGTCGACCAGGCCTTGTCGACGCTCATCCCAGAGGCGTTCTCAGGGTCGGTCGCCAGAACCGGCCCCTTCGGCATGCAGCTGTAGAGGTACCACTGTTCATCGTTGAAGGTCTTGCCCGCCTGCCCATTCTCGGCCGGGCTGTACTCGGGGTCGTTGGGGTAGGCGCCGGGACCCTGGGCGGCACAGGGGTTGGCGGGCCCTATGGGCAGGATCGAGGCCTGGGCGCCGGGCGCCATCAAAACCGCCCCGGCCAGGGTGAAGAGCGCGCCGAACCGCATGCCGCGTACCCGTGCGGTTCTCCTATGCGCTGGCCTCCCCGCCGCCCACATGTGTTCCCGCATCCTACATGCTGGCGGCACGGCGGCGTCGGGGCGATCGCCGGCGCTTTACGATAGGTCGAGATGGATATCGGCACCCTGCAGGTGGTCCCTTCGATGCTCGACGTCGACCTGGGACGCATCGCGGACGAGCTGGCAGAGCTCGAGGCCGCCGGCTCCGACCGCGTCCAGTGGGATGTCATGGATGGCCAGTTCGTGCCGCGCATCACCATCGGGTCTGACGTGGTCAAAGCGATGCGGGCGAGCAGCACGGTGCCTTTCGAAGCCCACCTGATGATCGACAACCCGGAGCGCCATTGGCGGGCCTTCGCGGACGCCGGGTGCGCGGTGGTCATCGTCCACGCCGAGGCCACCCGGCACCTTCACCTGCTGCTCCAGGACATGCGCGAGGCGGGGGTGCGGGCGGGGGTCGCGCTCAACCCGGCAACCCCCCTGGAGATGGTCGCCGACGCCCTCGACCTCATAGATCACCTGCTGGTGATGACCGTCAATCCCGGCCGTGGCAGCCAGAAGTTCATCGCCTCGATGCTGCCCAAGGTGCGCACCGCGCGCGAGTTGATCGATGGCACCGGCCTGCCCATAGACCTTGAGGTGGACGGCGGAGTCTCGGCGAAAACCGCGCCCCTGGTGGCGCAGGCCGGCGCCAACCTCCTGGTTGCCGGGTCCGCGGTCAACAAGCACCCCAACGGCCGCGCCCGCGCGATCGAGGAGCTGCGTCAGGAGGCGCAGCGAGGCCTGAGGCGACGGCAGAAGCTGATCGACGAGGAGGATGATGGCTCCCGAGACGGTGCAGGCGACGGGCTCTCCCGCGGTATCCAGCTCTTCAACGACGGGCAGTACTGGGAGGCCCACGAAGCCTGGGAGGGGGCCTGGATGCCTCGGCGCGGCTCTGCCGAGGCCGACTTCTACAAGGGCCTGGTCCAGGTCGCCGCAGGCAATTACCACTACGAGCGCCGCAACCGCCACGGCGCCCTGGTCAAATGGCGGGATGGGGCCGGTTTCCTCAGGGGTTACCTGCCGGCCACGGGCGGGGTCGACGTCGAATCGCTGGTGCGCGCGGTGGACGAGCTGGTCCGCGGCCTGGAGGGCGCGCAGACCTGGCCAGAGTTGGGGCTGCCGAAACTGCGGACGCCGCCAGCCATTAGCGCGAACAGACTCCAGGATGACACGACAGGTAGGCCCCCAGGCGGGGCCTGACGCCACGGGGGCGTTTCACCTGGCTTGACGGCCGGGTGGCTGCGCTCTCCGACGTTAAGTTCGTGACGTTCCCGGCCTCGACCTCAGCGATCCCTGCGAGGTGTCAGCCGCGCCAGCGCGGCTGGATCGCTTCGGACGCAACCAGGCGCAACGCCCCCGCGGCGCCACCCGCCCGTTGAGGCACAACGGCCGCATCCCTTGATCCCCGCAGGGATTCGGGTTACGGACAGCGAGGACCATGCCGGTAGCCGGGGTGGCGTCCCTGGCGTCATCCCTCGGTGCGGCGTATCGAGCACGCGAGGGGCTTCCCAGGGGCACTGACGATCGCAGGCGAGCGCAGATCCCGAGGGGCCGTGAAATTCCGCCGCTGCAAGCGGCAGTTGCGCGGGTCGGCCCCGTCCGCCGCCGGGGGTTGCGCCAGGGGCGCCAGGGCCCCGGGTGTGGCGTCTTCGCTGTCCCCTTATCTCGGAGGCTGCACGACCTAGCTGAACCCCGACCCGGTACCCACCAGCAGCGCCAGCACGGCGGTGCCGGCAGCGCCGATGGTCAGGTGGAAGGAATCCCGGAAGCGGCCCGCCAACCCGGTGATCACAGTGCCGGCGACAAGCACCAGGCTGGCTGTGAGCAGGGCCAGCGCGGGCAGCGCCGGGCGGCCGGGGCCAAGCGTTGCCACCAACGCCGCGGCGCCCAGCAGAACGCCCGCCGCCAGCACCGACGCGCGCCGGCCCATGACCTGGGGCAGTCCCCGGATCCCCGCCTCGCGGTCCCTGTCGTGGTCCCCCAGGGTCTGCGTGAAGTGGGCGCCGGCGCCCAGCAACGCGGCGGCGACCATCACCCAGGTCGGCGGTAACCGGTGCGAGGCCAGGCCCAGGGTGACGAATGCGGGCGCCATGGCAAAGGCGATCGCGTAGGTGGCGGCACTCAAAATGCTGCGCTTGAGCCTGAAGTTGTAGGCGTGGGCCAGGCCCAGTCCAATGACGTGGACGCCGGTGGCGGCCAGGCCGGACAGCAGCGATACACCAACCGCCAGGACCAGCCCGACGATCGCCGCCCTTCTTACCGTGGCCGGAGCCAGCTCGCCGTTGGCCAGGGGCTTGTCGGCGCGCCCGGCGTCGAGGTCACGATCCAGGTAGTCGTTGGCCCACCCCACCGAGAACTGGCCGCAGAGAACCGCGAGGGCGACCCATAGCGTGCCGGCTCCGCGCCCCCAACGGAGGGCGAGGACAGAGATAAAGGCAGTCACCGCCAGGGTTGGCTCGGGGTGGCACGAGCGCAGGAGGGCCCAGGCGGTTCGGCGGCTCACCACGCCACCATAGCGGGGGCGGGAAAGGCTTCGGCGTCAAGGGGTGGCGTAGCATCGGACCCGCACGCGATGACAGCGCAGGAAACCGTCGAGCGCCAGGAGACCGTCAAGAGAGTCGAACGCGCGGATCTCCAAGGCCTGGGTCAATTGGATATCGACGATGTCTACGTCCACGTGGACACGTTGCTGCAGGAGCTGCCCGGGCCGCTGGACCTGTACCAGCGCTGGGAGCGCCAGCAATGGGCAGCCCATGCCCTGGACTTCTCGACCGACCTCCAGCAGTGGAACGCCCTCGGCCCCTACCTGCAGGAACAGCTGGAGATCATCTTCAGCGGTTTCTTCGTCGGCGAACAGGCGGTCACCGACACCCTCTCCCCCATCCTCATCGGGGCGCCCCACGAGGAGGACCGCTGGTTCCTCTCCACCCAGGTGGTGGACGAGGCGCGCCACGCCTATTTCTTTGCCCGCTTCTTCAGCGAGGTGGTCCACGAGGGAGACGGCCTCGGCCAGGTGATGGCCCGTGCCTGGCGCTGGACCGCCAGCGATGCCTACGACCAGGTCTTCGGCCCCGGCGGCGCACTGGTCTCCACCACCGATGCGGTCCGCCTGGACCCCGGCGACGCGGCGAAATGGGTGCAGGCGGTCACCGTCTACCACCTCATGGTGGAGGGCATCCTGGCGCTGGTCGGGCAGCGCCTGGTACTCCGGCTGCTGCGCCGCATCGACCTCCTGCCGGCGTTCCGCGCCGGGTTCACCGCGGTGACTCGTGACGAATCACGCCACGTGAACTATGGAATCTGGGCGCTGCGGCGCGCCGTGCGCGAGGGGCTGGAGGGCGAGATCCGGACCATCGTCGACACGACCCTCAAGCCATGCCTTCGGGTCTATGTCAATCCCCAACGTCTGATCGAAATCCCCGAGGACCTGCCCGACAGCGCGCGCATCGACCCGCGCAACAACTGGAACTTCGCGGTGGACTCGGTGACCAGGCGGCTTCGCGCGGCGGGGGTCGCCGACGCGTTCATCGAGGGCACCCGCCAGTCGGCCTGGTCGATCATCGGCGAGGCGGTGGCGGAGTACGAGGGCCTCCACAACCGCGAGCACCCGGTCCGCGAGTACGAACGCGGGGAGCGCCAGGCCGTTTAACCGGGATCCACCGATTCCGAGCTTGCATCTCGGGCGCTGGACGCCCGATACGGGCGTCGCCGGCTTCGCCCGCTGCGCGGGGCTGCGCGCCTCCCTCACGCACCTATAGGTGCGCTCGGTCCG
>JBPCPW010000032.1:0-10643 GCA_050998755.1 Candidatus Dormibacteria bacterium | reverse complement strand
TGCCCGTGGTGACGGCTGAGGAGCCGCGGCAACTGGTCGGTGTGGTGTCGCAGTTCGACCTGCTGAGGGCCCGCGAGCGCCTCCTGCAGGAGGAACGGCACCGCGAGCGCGTGCTTCGCGTTCGGCGCGTGCCTGTGGCTCCCCCGGCGGGCATCGATGTTTGATGGATCCTCGTGGCGTCGACGCAGCGCCCGAATCCGAAATCTCCAAGCTCATACGCTTAGTGCGGGTCTTCGCGCTGCTGGACGCAGCTGAAGCACTCGTCGCCACTGTCCCGCCTACATCGGGTGATTGGTCACACTCCCTGCCATGAGGGAAGTGAGACCAGCCGGAGTCTCCAGCCGTGACAAACCTGTTGCACATTAGTCACAGGGACTTCGGCAGGCCCCCATCAGCGCGCCCATACTCACCGTAGAGCGGCGCAAACCGGGTCGCCCACCGCACGAGGGACACGAGCGCTTGAACCGCGCAATGACATTGGTTGTCGCTGCGTTTGCGGTTGCCTTCGCGACCTTGCCTTCCTCGGTCTCGGCATCCGCGACCGGTCCAGCGGGCGGCACCCCGCCGACCGTCAGCGGCGCCTCGCGATACGACACCTCCGCGCCCCTGCGCTCGGTCGCCAACAGCGGTTCGCCTGCGAAGGTCCACCCGGCCAAGCACGGCGGCGCACACTGGAGCGGCCCGCAGCGGCCGGACTCCGACACCAGCGACACCCACACCGGGACCCGCTCGCGGATCCCGTCCACCAGCTCGAACCTTGGCGGCATCGGCGCCAACGGCTACGCGCCGCCCGACAACGAGGGCGCCGTCGGCCCAACTCAGTACCTGGAGATGGTCAACAGCGAGATTGCCGTGTACTCCAAGACGGGCGCGCCGTTGATGGCCCCGGTGGCCACCAACACCCTGTGGTCCGGGTTCGGCGGCGACTGCCAGACCCACAACGACGGCGACGGTACCGTGCACTGGGACCAGCTCGCGTCACGGTGGTTCGTGCAGCAGTTCACCATCGACACCACCAACAACCTCTACAACGATTGCCTGGCGGTGTCGACCAGCGCCGACGCCACCGGCAGCTGGTACCGCTACTCGTTTGCCTTCGCCAACTTCCCCGACTACCCCAAGACCGGCGTCTGGCGGGACGCCTACTACGCGTCCTTCAACCTGTACAACCAGGCGGGCACCGCGGGTCTTGGCGCCGACCTCTGCGCCTTCGACCGGGCGGCGATGATCGCCGGGACGGCCGCCACCATGCAGTGCTTCATGGCCACCAGCAGCGGTGAGAACACCTTCATACCGGCCAGCGTCGACGGCGTGACCGCACCCCCCGCCGGCTCCCCGGAGTGGTTCGTCGGGCTCTCGCCCGGGGGCGGTAGCGCGCTCGGGTATTACCAGTTCCACGTCGACTGGAGTTCGCCGGGGAGCAGCACGTTGTCGCCGGAGACCGACCTGGCTGTGTCGCCCTTCACTCGGGCCTGCGGCGGGGGCACCTGCGTTCCCCAGTCCGGCACCCGGCAGCAGCTCGACACCCTGGCCGACCGCGTCATGTTCCGGCTGGCCTATCGCAACTTCGGGGATCACGAGGCGATGGTCATCAACCACTCGATTGTGGCCGGGAGTTCGGTCGGCATCCGCTGGTACGAGTTGCGCCCCTCTGGGGGCGCCCTCACGGTCTTCCAGCAGGGTACCTACGCACCGGACAGCAACTACCGCTGGATGGGCTCGATGGCGATGGACCACAGCGGCGACATCGCACTGGGCTACAGCGTGTCGAGCTCCAGTCTCCATCCCGGCATCCGCTACTCGGGACGGCTGGCGGGCGACGCCGCGGGTACCATGCCCCAGGGTGAGGCGACCGTTATCACCGGTGGCGGCTCGCAGACGGGCCAGAACCTCAGCCGCTGGGGCGACTACACGGAGATGACCGTCGACCCCGCCGACGACTGCACCTTCTGGTACGTCAACCAGTACCAGGCGGCCACCGGCGCCTTCAATTGGTCGACGCGGATTGCCTCGTTCAAGTTCCCCTCGTGCGGCGGCACGACCAATGACTTCGCGCTCAGCGCCAGCCCGACCACTGTCAGCGCTGCGCAGGGCCAGGGCACCACCACCACCATCAGCTCCAGGGTGATCAGCGGCTCGGCGCAGACCATCGCGCTCAGCGCGAGCGGGCTGCCCAGCGGGGCCACCGCGTCGTTCAACCCGGCATCGATCACCGCCGGGAACAGCTCGACGACGACCTTCTCGATCGCCGCCGGCACCTCTTCCGGCACCTACCCCATCACGGTCACCGGCACCGGGCCGTTCGCGACCCGCAGCACCACGGTCACGCTCACCGTCACCCCGGTCAGCCGCAATGACTTCAGCATCAGCGCCAGCCCCGCCGCGGTCTCGGTATCACCGGGCCAGGCGGGCGGGAGCACGATCAGCACCGCCCTGGCAAGCGGCTCGGCAGAGACCATCCAGCTGGCCGCGTCGGGCCTGCCCAACGGAGCCACCGTCAACTTCAACCCGGCGTCGGTGGCCACCGGAGGCAGCTCCGCGATGACCATCCAGACTGTCACCTCCACGCCACCTGGGACCTACCCCGTGACCGTGACGGGTAAGGCCCCATCGGCCGGCCACACCACGTCGGTCAGCCTGACGGTCGCCGCGCCGGGCTCCAACCCCATCGTCAACGGCACGTTCGAGACCGGCACGCTCACGGGCTGGCGCGTTATCAGCGGCGCTGCGTCCGTGATCTCCGGGGGCCACGTCAGCAACAACGCCGCCCGTCTCGGGGCGACGTCGCCCACCAGCGGAGACAGTTCAATCGCCCAGACGTTCACCGCGCCCAGCGGTACGAGCTCGCTCTCGGCGTGGTACCTGGTCTCGTGCCCGGACACCGTCAGCTACGACTGGGCCACCGTCACTCTCAGGGACAACACCGCCCGGACCACGACCACCGTCCTGGCCCGGACCTGCGCCAGCAACTCGACGTGGCAGCAGGTCACCGCGGCCATCAGGGCCGGGCACTCGTACACCCTGACCCTGCTCAGCCACGACGACAATTACGCGGGCGATCCCACCTACACCCTCTACGACGACATAGTTCTGCGCTGAACCCCGCCTGAATACTCAGACGAGGCTGGTCCGATGGGCCGGCCTCTCTTCTTTTAACTCTGACGAGGGGCATGTAAGGGGGCCAAGTACTGCGATACCCTTACATCATGGTTGCAGCGGAGTCTCACCCGATCAGTGCGATCCCGCATTCACGTTCCGACAACCTGGCCCTTGACTTCGTGAACAGTCGTTTCAGTGATCATCGCGGCAGCGGGGTCATCTATGACCGGCTTCCAATGCCCGCGTGGTGGTCCTGGCTGCTGGATCGATGGGATCTCGAGCGATGCGCAGCGCCCAGCCCCGACGAGGTCACCGAACTGGCGCGCGTTCGCGTTGCCCTCCGCAGGGCCCTTGAGCGCGGCATGCCCCTCTCCCGCCACGCCCACCGCCAGTTCGACGCCCTGCTCGCGCGAGCTCCGATGATCTGGAGCACGGGGTCGCCGAAGCGGCTGCCCCGGCTGATGCCCCACCATTCGACCTCAGGGGCGCAGTACGTCGCCGCGTCAGTGGTGCTGTCGCTCGTCCAAACTCTTGCCGATCGTCCCCCGCGGGTCCGACGTTGCGGAAACCCGGACTGCACGTTCCTCTTCCAGGACCAGAGCCATCGGGGCTCTCGGCGCTGGTGTGACGCTGGGCTCTGTGGCAACCTCATGACCGTTCGGTCGTTCCGCGCCGCCCGCGCCAGGAGCGCGGGATGATCCGACGCACGCTACTGCTGGCAGCCATGACTGCCTTCATCGCCGCCGGGACGGCCTGTGGCTCCGGCCCGGCCTCCACTCCGGCGCCCAAACTGACCGCCGAGCAGGTCGCGGTGTTCTCAGTCGGGCGCCGTCCCACGCAGGTCGCATTTGGGGGTGGGTATGCGTGGGTGGGCAATTCTGGGGACGGGACCGTTTCCCAGATCGACCCGACGACCAACCGGTTGGTGACGACCTTCAAGATCGGGGACACCGCGGTGCGTCGGTCGCAAGGCTGCGAGCCTTATGACGTTCATGGCATGCCTGACGGGTCGTTTGTGACTCGCCGCTGCGATGTCCCCAGCGCGGTTCTGTTCGCCGCCGGTAGCCTCTGGGTCACCAGGGACGAGGAACTGGTCCTTCTGCGCATCGACCCGGCGACGCGAAGAGTAACGCAGACGATTCCACTCCACATCAGCCCCTTCGCAATGGGCGCTGGGCCTGACTCGATCTGGGTGACCGACTATGAGAATGGCGCGGTCGCCCACGTAGACACCCGCACAAATAAGCTTGTCGGCGTCATTCGTGGCCTCGCCGCGGGTCCTGCCGGGGTGGCCGTCTCTGGTGGCTCGGCGTGGGTGGTCAATCGGTCGCAGGAAGGGATCACACGAATCGACGTCGCCAGCAACCAGGTCCAGTTATTTCTACCCCTCGGACGCGGCCCCCTCGCGGTCACCGCCACGTCGGATGCGATCTATGTCAAGGAGGAGATTGACGGGGACATCGTAAGGATCGACCCAGTCACCAACGGCATTGTTGCGAGGATCCCCGTCGGTCCCAAGGAGGGGCGCGACGGAGTCGACTCGATCGCCCTGGATGGTCCGTCTCTCTGGGTCACCGGAATGCACCTCCAGAGAATCGACACCCGGACCAACTCGGTCGTCCAGCAGCTGAAGCAGGACGCGACGACTGTGGGCGTGGACCGCCCCGGCCAGGTGTGGGTGACGAATAACCTGGGTGACGTCGTCCGTGTCCGTGGCGGAGGGGGATGAAGACGCATTTACCCGGTCGTGCAAGCTCCATTATTCTGAATCCGAATGGGCTCTGCGCGTGTCTAGCAACCCGCCAGGCGAGACCCCGGACAACGGGACCACCGCAACCAACCTACTGCCGTGGTGGCCGCCGATCTGGCTTCTGCTCTGGAGGAACCCCAACGATGCGCGCGGGACGAGTTACCGCCAGCAGGCTGCCTACAGGTGGTTTTGGCGCGTGGTCCTGATTGTTGTGATTGTCGTTGTGGTTCCACTGGTTATCCTCGCCGTGTACGACCTGTTCAGTTCCTGCCCGAGGGACTGTTGGTTGGCACTGGCGCCCAGGTTGTAAGGGCCTCGCGCGTTGGCGACCGGGCTCAAGCCCCTGGATCCGCCTTTCCCCGGCGGTCTCGTAGACGAGGCCCAATCGATATCGGCATACGCAGCAACGCCACACCTGCGAGGAGGAACAGCGCCGGGAGGCCGAGGACGAAAGGGGCGGCGGTCACGAGGGACACGGCCGCCAAGACTGTCAATCCGGTGGTAGGAAGGGAGCGACAGCGGCTCGTACTCGTGGTTGCTCGGCGGCCCAGGCGCCCCACACAGCGGCGCACCAATCAAGCAGCGCCCGGTCGCGCAATGCGCCGGGAGGGGTGGCCAGGACCTCCGCGACGGTCATCAAGCCGGGCTCAACTGGAGGTTCGAATCGCGGCCAACTGTTCGACTGGCGGGCCATTCTGATGTGCGTCAACTGCACCTTACGGCCGGTGAAGCGGCACTCGACGGTGAGGTAGAGGCCCGCCAGCTCGAACATCGGCCCGATGGTCGACCTGCTCCCGGCACGCACGTGCTGGGCGCCATAGGCATCCACCAGGTGCTGGTGGATGAATTTGGGATCTGTCTGGGCGAGTGTGTAATACGCGAGCTGGTCAGAAACGCGCCGGCACTCGCCGGAAGCCATGAGGCGGGGGTCGGCCGGTAGGCCCTGCGACGCCAGCCGCAACCCACAGCCGGGGCAGGCGACGACTGACTCTTGGTCAGGCGCCTGGCTCATCGCTCACGATCTTAGGCTTCGCGGCCGCGCGCCAGCTGCGTATGGTCAAGTCGTGATTGGATTCAGGTCGATGCGAAAGCTCTCGGCGGTGCGTCGCTGGTGGCAACATCCCACGGCGCCCCTGGTGGTCATAGCCGCCCTACAACTCGCGATCCATCTGGCGACCAACGGCCTTTACGGCTTGCATACCGACGAGCTGTACTACATCCTCAGCGGTCAGCATCCAGCCTTCGGGTACGTCGACTTCCCGCCGGTCACCCCGATGCTGGCGTGGCTGAACACGAGCCTCTTCGGCATATCCCCGTGGACCTTGCGCCTGTTCCCAGCCCTCACCAGCGCAGTGGTCGTGTTCCTCACTGGAATCAGCGCCCGCGAGCTGGGGGGAGGCCGCGCGGCCTCGATCCTCGCCTCGGTGGTCGCGCTGATGAGCCCGCTCCTGCTGGCCAGCTGGCTGTTTCAGACCGTGGAGTTCGATCAGCTGACCTGGATGATCGCCATCTACCTGGTGCTGCGCCTCCTGCGAACCGCCGACCCGCGGCTCTTCATCCTGCTCGGCCTCGACCTCGGTATCGGGATAGAGACCAAGACGACCATTCTCGGCTTGTGCGTCGGTATCGCAGTGGCCGTGCTGGCGTCGCCCGAACTGCGGCGTTTTCTGCGCACGTGTTACCCGTGGATTGGAATTACGATCGCGCTTGCCCTGGCAGCTCCCAACGTCGGCTGGCAGATTGCCAATGGGTACCCGACGCTGACCTACATCCACAACCACAGTTCGGATATCGCGCAGGCTGGCGGGATTCCGACTTTCGTGGAGATCTTCATCCTCAGCATGGGGCCGCTATTCCTGCCGCTGTGGATCGTCGGACTCGTTTCCCTGCTTCGCAACGCACGGCTGCGGCCGATCGGAGTGCTGGCGTCCGTTCCAATCCTGCTGTTCCTGACCAATGGCAAGGGCTACTACCCGGCACCCACGATCCCCATCGTGCTCGCCGCGGGAGCGGTGGCGGTCTTCAGGATCGTCTCCACAGCCCGCCGGCGATGGGCACTCGCTCCACTGCTGGCCGGCGGCCTCCTCCAGGTTTTCGTCCTGAGTCCAGTGCTCCTGCCGGTCGTCCCAGCGTCGGCTATGCACAGGACAGGAGTCGATGCGGTGAACCCCGATTACGCCAACACCGTCGGCTGGCCGGAGATGGCCGCCCAGGTCGGTGCCGTTTACAACAGCCTTCCCTCCGCGGAGCGCGCAAGGACTTCAATCCTCGCCAGCATTGACGGCCAGGCGGGGGCGATCGACATCTACGGTGCCCGGGAGCATCTGCCGCAGGCGATCAGTCCCCATCTGAATTTCTGGTACTGGAAGCCGCCAAACCTGGATCCCACCACCCTTGTGACCGTGGGCTACAAGCCGAGCGAACTCACATTTCTCTGCGGCACCGTGGTCGGGGCCGGCACCGTGACAGTCCCGTACTCGATAGCAAACCTGAACCAGGGAGCGCCGATCTTAGTCTGCAGAAATCTGCGCGAGTCGATCCGTGCAGCGTGGCCGTCGCTCAGGAATTTCAGTTGACTCTTTTTGGGAGTGCCGACTCGATGTAGCCGGGTTCTCACCCAGCTTTGCACGAGCGCCTAGCCGACTTTGGCCGCGAGGTCCTGATAAGAAGGCACGAGCTCGTCCCACCGCGCCTCCGTGTCGCCGCGCTCACGCCCGGCGAGGTAGGTCGCGAGATTTTCAGCGTGAATCTGCCACCCGGCGCCGTAGAAGGCGATCTTGTCCAGCGGCATGCCCCGGACCTCGAGGACCAGGATGGTCTGGTCGCTGTCGGCGGTCAGCTTGGCCTCGAGGGCCTCGTCGAAAGGCTGCGCGCCAATTCCCTTTCGCCAGGACTCGTCCGATTCCCTCATCATCACCAGCAGCTGCCGTGGGGGATCGCACGATTCCACGCGCCCGGCGCCGTCCCAGCCTTCGGATTCGAGGTGCAAGCGAAACTCTCCACCCGGGCGTAGGTCGCCTTCGACGTGGCCGTACCAGCGGGCCAGGCGGCCGGGATCAGTGAGTGCTGACCATAGGTCGCCGATATCGGTGTCGTAGCGGTCTTCGATGCGCACGATGCCCGCGCCGTATGCCGCTCGCAGGCTGCCCAGGATGCGAGTGCCCCCGCTTGCGTTGTTGGTCATCCGCTGCTCCTCCGTTCTCGTTTTCCACGGGCCACCTCGGTGTGCAGGGCGTCGAGCCGCTGCTCCCACAAGGCCCGGTACTGTCCCAGCCATTCATCGATTTCGGCGAGCGGCTCGGGGCGAAGACTGTACATCCGCCGCTGCCCCTGCCTGCGGACCTCGACCAGGCCGCCTTCTCGCAGCACCCGGAGGTGTCGCGATACCCCCGGGCGAGCGATGGGCAGCAGCGCCGCCAGTTCACCTGCGGTCGCCGGACCGTCGGTCAAGGTCTCCAGCATCGTCCGCCGGCTCTCGTCGGCGAGTGCGCGCAGAACGGCTTCCATAGGCGGAATGTACCAAAGTGGTTACGTAGCTGTCAAGTTACATAGGGAAAGAAGCGTGAACTGCGATTGCAGGAATCGCGATCGGGCAAGCCGATCAGGAATCGAGAAGCGCCGGTGATCGGTCCGCGGTTAGAGTGACCGCAATGAACGTCGACCGAGTCGACTTAACCCACGACTTCCGGAGGTGACGGCAAGATGAAAACAATGACCTGCAAAGAAATGGGGGGTCCATGTGATGCCCAGCTCCACGGCAACTCGGCTGATGAGGTGATCAAGGCGCAGGACAAGCACCTGAAGGCGACGGTCGCTGGCGGTGATGAAACACATAACGATGCCCTGGGGGAGATGAAGGGCAGGTGGAAGCATCCCCTGTCAGGAATGGCTTGGTACCGCAAGACCAAGCGTGATTTTGCCGCTCTTCCCGAAGACTGATCAATAACGGTGCCGGCCGGGGCCCTGGCTCAGCCGAGGCCTGGTCACGGCAGCTGGACCCTTGTCCCGGCGGCGGTCCGGTAGGAGATTGTCAGGCCGCCGGACCGGAGATCGGACTTGAACTGCCCGCGGACGCTCGAGACCGCACGCGTCAGGGCGGTCGCACATTGCTGACCGTCCAGCATGGTGACCAGTTCGCCGAGACTGCCAGGGTCGTTCTTGAGGGTCATTGTCAGCACGAACTGCTCCTTCTGTGCGCCGTCTCGACCAGCGTATTGGAGCCGAGAGCTGGTGAAGCAGCCGTCGTTGAGCCCGTGGGGGCTGCTGTCGATTGAGGCGGGGCGGACCCGCGCCGTGATCCCCTGGCTGCCCGGGGCCGGGTGGGGCCTGGTCACCAGCCAACCCGCGGTGCCGACGACGATGACCAGGAAGGCCACCGCGCCGACCAGGACCGGGGTGCTGGGCCGCGACCTCACGCCGCCGCCACCGGACGGCTCACCTCCAGGACCCATGGGTTGCCGCCCGCGATGTCGTCCCAGGAGACCTGCGTCTCGCCCAGGGTCGGGTCGAGAACGTTGAACCGGTCGGCGCCGGCGTCGTAGCCGGTGACCACGACAACCGCCTCGGCGTTCGCGGCGTTGGTGTAGGTCGCCAGGAAGAGTGCGGATTTGCCGGCACGCGTGGCAGCGAGCAGGTCCGACTCCGCGACGTCCAGGTGCTTCGACTTCACATATGACGCGACGCCGGCCCAGTCGGAACCCTTGTCGGGTCTCCAGGTCCCGTTGGCGATCAACTCTTTGCCGACGGCGACCGGGTCCTGACTGCCCCCGAAAGCCGACAGTAGGGTGGCCAGCGCGGTCGGCACGGTGCCGCGGTGGGCGTAGTCACCACTGCCGGCCCTGTGGCCGCCCCAGCGGGAATCATCCTGACGAAACATCGTTGCCTTCCCCGGCGTGGCCGGCGGCGTCGGGACGACATAGTTGACGGTCTTCGCGGTCCCGTTGACGGTGACCGTGTGCTGGCCGGACGGCTGGCTGGGATGGGACCAGTGAGCGAGCACGGTGATGTACGGGTACTGCGGCGTGTAATTCGAGCCAAACCTTGCCGTGAAAGCCTGTCGCTCATCCAGGGTGAATCCGCAGACTCGTTTGAAGGCTGGTTTGTAGTGGTTGTCAAGCTCGGCCTTCCACGGTACCGGGAAGGCCACGCTGAGTGAGCCGTCGCTGGACACTTGGGGCGCTGAGGTTACCAACGAGTTCTGCCCGCTGGTGGTTGCGCCGCCGGAGGCGACGTACGCATGGGCGACCGCGGCCTCGGGCGTGGACCCGCCCGAGATGAAAGCGTCGCGCAGCCGCGAGCCCGGGGGCGGGGAGAGCTGGAAGCTGAGGAGCAGCGAGTCGGCGAACCGGGGGATATATAGGTTGCCGATGCACTCGACGTTGTCCGATGTGCCGCAGACGAAGGCGTCGCAGAACCCAAAGCCCAGGCCGACGGTGGCCGGCTGGGTAAGCACCACGGTCTCGACGACCGAACCGTCGTCGAGGGGCGCGAATGCAGGGTCGCCGGCGGTGGCGCTGCCGGGGAGGGATCCGCCATGAGGCGCCGTCCCGGTGCCGAACGCGGACACCAGCGCCATCGGGAGCACCTGTGAGGGGGCGAAGGGCCCGTTCCGCGTAACGGCCAACCCACCGGTCGCCAGGAGCAAAGCCCCGATAACCGCCGCGGCCGCGGCCGCAGCGGGTCCGCGACGGAGCGTCCGCGGAAGCCGCGTCCTGACCCCTCCCGCAACCGGCTGAGAGCCCAATGTCGCGCCGTTACCGCTACCGGCTGCGCCGCTTGCGCCAGCGCCTGCTCC
>JBPCPW010000013.1:0-73689 GCA_050998755.1 Candidatus Dormibacteria bacterium | reverse complement strand
GGCTCTTGTGACCAATGTGTGGGTCATGCGGAACGACCTGGGAGGGCGGGTCGGTGACCACCGAAACTGAGCATCGCCAGGGCGATCAGCGGCGCTGCTGAGCGGAAGCCAAAGGCCCGTCGCGTGAGCAGGCGGATGCGGGTGTTGACCGCTTCGACCAACGCGTTGGAGAGGCGACGGTCCAGCGTCACCAGGATCGCGTCCAGGTGGTTGGCGATGGTGTCGCCAAGGCGGACGAATGCGTCAAGCTCCGACTCCCAGGCCCACTGCATCCACTCCTCGAGTAGTTGCACCGCGTCGGTAAAGGGCAGCTGGAAGACGATGCGCAGCTGCTCCTTGAGGAGGTGGGCACGGTAGAGCGGCTGGTTGACGCGCTCCACCCAGGCGAGCTTGGCATGCTGGCGGGCGGTGAGGTTCTCGGTGTTCTTCAGCAGCGCCCAGCGGGTGCGTTTGAGCGCGGTGGCGTGGGCCGCATCCCCATCGTGGCGGGCGTCGTTCCAGACCTCGCGGCGGATCTCGTCGACCGCCTTGGTGGCCCAGGCGATGCAGTGGAATGGGTCGAGCCCGATCACCGCCTTGGGGCAATGGAACCGAACCACGTTGGAGATCCAGCTGGCGCCGTCGGCACTGACCTCGATGATCCGGCTGGTGCGACGCCGACCGAGTTCAGCGAAGAAGAGGTGCAGGGTCTTCTCATCGCGACCCTCGGCGGCCCACACCAGGCGGCCGCTGTCGCGGTCGACGACCACGGTGAGGTAGCGCTGGCCCCTGCGGAAGCTGATCTCGTCGATCCCGATGCGTCGCAACCCGGCGAGCTGCTGGCGAGGCTTGACAAGCCGGCGGGCAACCCGCTCCAGGATGCGCCCAACGGTTCGCCAGGCGATTCGCATGAGGTGGGCGACCGCGGTCTTGGAGCACTCCACCACCAGCCAAGCGACCTGCTCCTCGAAGTGCCTGGTGAAGCCCGATCCGTGCTCTGCCCATGGCACCCGCTCGACCACCACGCCATGCTCGGGGCAGTTCACCCGACCCACCTCGGCCTCGATGAAGGCGCGGGTGGTGCCCAGGTCCAGCGCCCGCCAACGCCGCCTCCCCCGCGGCCCGTCGTACCCCTGACAAGGCCGCCGGCACACCCCGCAACGAGGACCGCCACGGCGCACCGGAGTCACCGTCACCACGAGCTCATCCCCCTCCCAAGCAACGTTCGTGACCTTGGCCAAGCCCACACCGAGCAGCCGCCGCCATATTCTGGAACCACGCACGCCGGACCCTCCCTACGAAGCACGGTCTTCAATCAACCGCGATCGTATTCGGGTACGGCGTGCCCTTCAACTCAATTCAGCTCGCTACCCGCCCACACATATGGCAGGAGACCCGTCTAAGAGCTGTTTAGTCAGCTAACTCCGAGGGTCTATTTCCTCAAGCATCCGTAGTAGTTTTGTTGTCGTAGTCCAGTTGCGGGTGGTTGTCGACTTATAGACCGGTGTACCCACGATTTTGCTCAGACGGCTTTCGGTACGACGGGAGCTCAGACGCTGTGAGTAGATCACACAATCATCTGGCCAGACTTTGTCGACTCCCTCTCGGGGATCAAATACAGGCATGGCCTGAGCCGAATCAATCCCGATCAGAAAGATCACGTCGCTGTGATATTTCTCTGGCTCCTCGCCAAAGCCCTCCGGCTTGTTGTCGATCACCCCTTGAAGCTGATTGCGTGATAACACCAGGACTTTGATGACTGGACTATCCAGCGTGAACTTTCCTGAGAGCGTCGTTTCGATTTGGTGGCCGAGGGTTTTGGCGTCCAGGGCTGATTGCAATATCACGTTGCCACTTTGGATATATGTTCTGACGTTACTGCAGCCCTCGTCCTCGAGGCGCATTTTTAGCTCGGCCATCGATATCTTGTTTTTACCGCCGACGTTGACGCCTCGTATGAGTACTACGTAAGTCACGGGATAGATTGTGCCTGACCGCTACACGAGCGTTGTCGGGGTCACCATCCGGCGGAACTGCGCCGCCGCCAGCTTCTGGGGGATTGCCCGCAGGCCCAGGTCACGGGCCCAGTTGGGGATTGGACGCTGGGGGTTCATCAGTCGAGGCATCAGGTATGACTGCCACCACATCTCATCGGCGCGGGGCCGCCGTACATTCTCGTAGGCGTGGAGACCCGCGGGTGAGGGGTCTCGGCGGAGGCAGGCGGCCAGGGCCGCGGCATCCTCGATGGCCTGGCAGCCGCCCATCCCCAGCGCCGGCCGCATCGCGTGTGCCGCATCGCCGAGGAGGGCCACGCGGTCGCGCACCCAGTGACGCAGCGGCCTGGCCTCGTAGAGGTCGGTGCGATTCAACTCCTGCTTCTCGGTGTTCGCGATCACGTGTCGTAGCGGTTGCCACGCGACGTCGCTGGCGCCCAGGTCGTGCGTCGCCTGCTGGGGTAGCCGCAGCGATACGAACCAGTGGACGGAATCGCCCGACATTGGCATCAACATCGCCGCGGCATCGCGGGACCACAGGCTCTGGAAAGTGTGCGGGTCGGGCAGATCCGCATTGTCGGTCAGACCGTCGGCCACGCCCGCGCGTCTGAGCACGTCGAGGGCGTTGGCCCAGAGCCCAATCCCGGTGCCCAGCGGTGATCCCTCCTCGGCGCGCTCGAAGACCGCAACCTCGGCACCGTCGCGGCGGAGGGTGGCGGCAGCCATCAGGCCGCCGATCCCCGCACCAACGATGGCGATCTTCACTCGGCGGTGAGGTAAATCGTCAAGTGGCGCCGCTCACGCTCTTAGAGCGGGCGCCCCCAGAGGGGTCTGTGGTGGCGCTGATGGCCCCGGGACGTTCGTCTTTGTTGAGGAATGTGAACAGCCGGACTCTCGCACGAATTGGCGCAGGGGTTCGCACGATGCGGTGGGACCCGACCGAGGCGGTTGTACCGAGGATCGGCACGAAGGTCGCCTCCTCGAATCCAGCCTCAGAGAACCACCCCCTTATCGTCGGAGTTAGATCGGGCTCGAATCTGCCACGTGTCCAGATAACAGTGGCCCTGGGCGCACATAGTTCGTGGAGGTGATCGATCGTCCGCCGGACGTCATCGTCTGTGATGTTGCCAAAGACGCCACACACGAGAATGAGGTTGGCTGGTACGGCGCCAGCGTATACATCGGTCAAGGACGCATCGGCCAGCTGGAAGTCGATCTCGCCAACCTTGATCTGCGCCGCCCGGACGCGCCCTGACTCGACGAGGTCAGGATCAAGATCAACCAGGCGCGCTCGCACGTCCGGACCGCGGGGATGGGTCTGCACCACACCCAGCAGGTCACGTCCGTCGCCCGCGCAGATGCTGATTGCCCGTATCGGACCTGATGGGCAATGGTCGAGCGCCTCCCTGATGAGGTCTTGCACCACGATCAGACGCTTCGTCAGGGGCTGCTCGCCCTGATAGCCCTGGTGCCACTCGACCCATTCGCTTGGCATGCCCAACAGTAGCGCGGCTCGCTGGGGCGGTCAGCCGGCCTCGGTGATCAACGAAGAAGCGGTGCGGATTGCCGAGCTGGAACGGCGTGTATTTGAGTTTGAATCGATGATGCGGCCCGCAACGGTGCCCGCGAGCCGCGCTGCGTCCTCCCCGAAGCCCACCATCCGGGCTTCCAACACCCCGGCCTCGTCGAGGCTGGCGCCAAGAGTAGCCTGCCTGCCAAGCGCAGCCGCCGCGGCCTGCTGAAGCTCACGGGGGCGGGGCTCGCCGGCGCGGCGGGCGCCTCAATGGCTGGTGCCTTGCCCGCATCTGCGGCCGATGGCCAGCCGGTCATCCTCGGCGGTGGGGGCGACTCTCAGAACCACATGACACCCCGACCAAGATCACCGCTGACGCCGATACCTTCAACGTTGGGGCAATCACGATAGGCGCGAGCGGCGCCGGGATGGCGCTGGACGTGCAGACCGGCGGGAAGAGCAACAGGATCTGGGCGGGTGCCGGTCCGATTGGCGGCAATTCTCCGCCTCTAATCCTCTCCGGCGAGAATCATTCGTGATGGTCGGGACCTCGCGTGCGCTGATGACCGCCATGTTCGTCGTGGCGCTTGCCGGCTGCGGCGGATCGACATCGTCGGGCGCCAGTACCGCCGCCAGTCCGAGCGCCGCAGTCTCGCCATCTGCGTCGACGAAATCGTCGGTGGTCTATGCCGCCGTCGGCGCCAGCGAGACCGTGGGCATCGGGTCCACCAATCCCAGCAAGGACGCCTGGCCGACGGTCTTTGCCGGTAGCGCGCTGCCGCCGGGGGCGACCTATCGCAACTACGGCATCTCGGGCGAGACCGTGGCCGGCGCCATCACCGACGAGGTGCCCAAGGCGCTGATCATCAAACCCACCCTGGTCACCGTCTGGCTCAACGTCAATGACCTCAACGCCGGCGTCAGCGTCGCTGACTACCAGGCCCAGCTGACTCAACTGGTGCATGCCATGCGCCAGGGCGGCACCGCCCGCGTGCTGGTGGCCAACACCCCGTGGCTCGATCGCCTGCCGCTGTACCTCGCGTGTCTTTCCGGCAGCGCGCAGTTCCAGTGCCCGCAATCGGTGCGGTCGCTCACCGCGGCGAAGATCAACGCCGCGGTGGATGCCTACAACGTGGCGATTGCAGCGGTCATCAAGCAGGAGGGCGCGGAGCTGGTCGACCTCCACGCGCAGGGCGAGGTGCCGGTGGACCACCCCGAATATGTCGGCACCGACGGTTTCCATCCCAGCACCCTGGGTCACGCCGCGGTGGCCGGGGCATTCCTCAGCCGCTTCCAGCAGCCGGCCGGAGGCTAGCCAGAACCGCACTCACGGTGTCGGCTATTCGGCGCCGGCCGGCGCCTCCGCCGGTGCAGCCCCGAGAGCGACGATCCGTTTGCGACCGCGGCGAATGATCACCGATTCCACCACGCCGGGGAAATGCTGGGCCATGAAGATGCTGAACCCCGTGGAACGGCTGGTGGTCACGGTGCGCGGGCGGCGGGTGCAGGCGCGGGCGATCGCCGCCGCCGCCTGCTCCACGGTATCGACGTTGGTGACCCCGTCCAGTGACACGCCGCGTGTCGCGGGGCCGTCGTGGATCGCGGTCTTGATGTACCCCGGACGAACGGTGCTCACCGACACCCGCCCGTCGTACTCCATGCGCAGCGCATTGGCGTAGGCATCGAGGGCGTGCTTGCTGGCGCTGTAGGCAGCCGAGAAAGGCGTGGTCGCCACTGCCAGGACGCTGGTCACAATCACCACGTGTCCCTGCGACTGGAGCAGGTGCGGCAGTGCCGCGGCGGTGGTGATCCACGGCCCCATCAGGTTGATGTCGATGGTGCGGCGGGTCTCTTCGTCGGGGATGTCGCCGGCGTCCTGGACAGTGCCGATGCCGGCGCAGTTGACGAGGATGTCAAGGCCCCCGAGGCGCGCCACGGCCTCGCTGACGGCCGCACGCATCGACCCCGCGTCGCGGACGTCCGCGGCGATGATCTCCTCTGTTCCGCGGAGGTCGGCCCCGACCACCGTTGCACCCTGTGCCCGCAGCTCATTCGCCGTCGCCTGTCCGATGCCGCCGGCCGCGCCGGTGAGCAGCACGCGCTTGCCCTGCAGTTCGAACCTCATGCCGTTGTCCCCATGAACTTCTGCGCCATCTCCCACTCCTTCACGATCGTCAGCACCTGGTCCTCGTCCTCCATCTGCACCATGTGCCCGATTCCGTAGAGTGGCCGCCACGACCAGTCGGGCCGCATCCTGTGGAGCCATATCCCGGCCTTGTAGGGCACCAGCTTGTCGCGCGTCCCGTGCATCAGCAGCGTGGGCACGCGCAGGTCCTGGAGCATCCGTCGATACTGGCGGCGGCGCGTTGTCGTCCTGGTTATCGAGGCCGCCGACTCGATCAGCGCGCGCTCCACCCAGTCGTACCTCTCGCGCTGGTGGCTCACCAGGTCGACATGAGCCTGCACGATATCCTCGGGCAGGGTTGAGGTCGGAGCGCTGATGCGCTTCAGCGTCTCGCGCACCACCCTGTCGGTGGGCAGCCTGCCGCCAGTCCGGCGCATGATTGCGGCACTGCGCTTGGGAGCCAGCAGCGCAAAGAGGACGGGGAATAGCAGAGGTCCGATCACGGCGCGACGAGGGAAGGGCGCGGCCGGCGCCATCAGGATCAGCTCGGAGACCTTCTCCGGGTGTGCGGCGACCTCGAGCAGGGACACGAGCCCGCCCATCGAGTGGCCGAAGACGATGACCTTCTCCCCGCCGGAGACGTGGTCGATGAAGCGATCGAGGTACTTCTGAGAGTTGTGCACGGTGGCCGGGTCCCGCAGTTCGCTCAGCCCGTAGCCCGGGAGGTCCACGGCGTAAACGCGGTGGTTCTCGGCCAGGCGCGGACCGATTCCCATCCAGTTGAGATGGGAGCTGGCGATCCCGTGCACCAGCACCATGACCGGCCCGGCACCGCCGAAGTCGGCGTAGTGGATCGGCCCGCCGCCAAGGTCGACGGTGCGGGATTCCCAATTGCCATTCGCGATGCCGAACGCGGTTGCCCCCGGGGTCGCCGGCGCAGGGGTCGGTGCGGCCGCCGCCGTCATGCCGTCGCCTCTTTCAACGCGGGCTCGCCGCTGCGCGCCCGCTGCCCACTGCGGACGTTGAATTCCGCCGGACGGAAATGGCGCATTTCGCGAATGAACTTCCAGGTGTAGGTAGGCCACAGGGTTGAGTTGCGGCCGCTGGCGTCGAGATACCAGCTGGAGCAGCCGCCGGCATTCCACACGGTGTCCTTAAGCTCGCCCTGGAGCTTCTGGTTGTAGACCTGCTGCGCGTCGTCGCGGGCCTCGATGGTGACGGCGTCATTGCGATCCATGAATCGCAGGCAATCCAGGACGTAGTTGACCTGGGCCTCGACCATCACCACCACCGAGGTGTGCCCCAGCCCGGTGTTCGGCCCGAGCAGGATGAAGGCGTTGGGGAAACCCGCCACCGTGGTCCCGCGCAGGGCCTGGGGGCTACCCTCGAAGACCTCGGACAGCAGCTGCCCGTCGCGGCCGCGGATGCGCTCGGCATATGGCGAATCGGTGACGTGGAACCCGGTTCCGAAGATGATGGTGTCAACCTCGCGCTCGGTTCCATCGGTGCTGACAATCGAGTGCTCACGGATCTCCTTGATCCCATCGCTCACCACCTCCACGTTGGGCTGTTGCAGCGCGGGGTAGTAGTCGTTGGAGATCAGGATGCGCTTGCAGCCAACCTGGTAATCAGGTGTCAGCCGGGCCCGCAGCCCCGGGTCCGCCACCTGGTTCTCGAGGTGCTTGAGGGCGATACCTTTGGGCACGCCCGCCAGCTTCTCGTTGATGAAGAAGGGGACGAAACCCTCACGGCCCCAGTAGATGAGGCTCCGTACCAACTTCTGCGCCGCGGGGAAGCGGTTGTAGAGGCGGTGCTTCCAGGCCGCCAGGCGCTTGTCGCGGTGGGGCATGATCCAGGGCGGCGTGCGCTGGTAGAGGAACATCTGCCCCACCTCCCGCTGGATCCGCGGGACGAACTGGATGGAGGAGGCGCCCGTCCCGACCACCGCAACCCGGCGCCCCTTGAGATCGTGCTCATGGTTCCAGGTGGCCGAGTGGAAGTACGTGCCCTTGAACTTGTCCAGCCCGGCGAGGGGCGGAATGAACGGTTCGCTGAGCCCGCCCATGCCCGAGATCATGACGTTCGCGGTGATCGTGCCGCCTGCGGTTTCGATGGTCCAGCGCTGCTTGTCCTCGTCCCAGGAGGCCATCGTCACGGCGTGGTTGAAGCGAATGTGGGGGGTGACGCCGAATTTGCGCACACAGCCCCGCAGGTACTCCCAGATCTCCGGCTGTCGCGAGAAGGCGCGCGTCCAGTTGGGGTTCGGCGCAAACGAGAAGGAGTAGAGGTGGGATGGGACGTCGCATTGGCAACCAGGGTAGGTGTTGTCGCGCCAGGTTCCGCCCACCTCGCCGGCCCGCTCGAGGACGACGAAGTCGCGCTCGCCCTTCTGCAGCAGGCGTATCGCCATCCCCAGCCCGGCAAACCCGGTGCCGATGATGGCGATCTTGAAGTGGGGTAGCGAGCCGTCCCCGGCGGCGGGCGCCGCGCGGAACACTGGGCTCGTCGGTCGCTGGCTGGTGGTGGCCGCCGCGGGGGTGGTGATCATCGTGATTCTCTTACTCCATCCATGACATTGAATGATGTCACATGCACTATGTCACATAACGGATGATAAAGTCAACGGCGTGGCCATGACCATCGACCAGGTGGCCCAGGCGTCGGGGATGACGGTGCGCAGCATCCGCGCGCACCAGTCGCGTGGCCTGCTGCCGCCGCCTGAACTCCAGGGCCGGACCGGGCTGTACACCGATGATCACCTCGCACGGGTCCGGATGATCATGGACCTGCAGGCCGAGGGCCTCAACCTCGGCGCCATCCGGGTGATGCTCGAACACACACCAACCGGCGCCGCCGCCGAGGCGATGGAGCTTCGACGCTCCGTGCTTCGGCCGTGGGACGACGAGGAGCCGATCGTTGTCACCCGCGACGAGCTGACCGCCCGCCTCGGACCTGTGGAGACCGACGAGTCCGCACGGGCTCAGAACCTGGCCCGCGCTGAGCACCTGGGGCTGATTCGTGACGTCGCAGACGACCGTTTCGAGGTGGCCAGCCCGGTGCTGCTCAATGTCGCCGCCGAGCTGGTGCGCGAGGGTTTGCCGCTGGAGGCCATCCTCCGCTCCCACGAGAAGCTGACGGCTGCCACCGACGCCATCGCGCGGGTCTTTGTCGAGCTCTTTGAGGAGGCGGTATGGCAGCCCTTCGAACAGCGCGGCCGGCCGGTTGACGAGTGGGCGCAGGTCAGCGAGGTCTTCGAGCGGACGCGCCCGCTGGCGGGAGAGGCGACCATGGCCAGCCTGCGGCGCAGCATGAGCCGGGCCGTCGAAGAGTCGGTCGCGCGGGCGATGCCCGGCTGACCTTTCGGCAGTAGCTGCCGTATGGTGGCGTAGTCATGTCTGACCAGGCCGAGATGCGCACCGTGAAGCTGGCGGAGTCGACGGTGACCATGGCACCGGTCGACGAACTCCGTGCGGAGGCACGCCGGCTGGAGCAGGAGGCGGAGCTTCTGGCGACGACTGCGGCCAAACTTCGCACCGACGCCATAGCGCGCTTTGTCGAGGCGGGAATGATCCTGGTGGGGAGGCCGGGCGAGTGGGCCGACAGCCATCCCCAGGCGGCGGCACCCCTGGCCGACGCGATGAGGGCGATCAAGGCGATGGACGATCTCGCCGCCGCCGGCCCGGGCGACAAGAAGGGCGGGCTGGGTGGCCTCTTCGGGCGCAGGAAGACGGCTTCGGAAACCCCCGACGAGCGGCAGGCACGGGAGGAGCGCGGGAGCCAGTTGCGGGTGATGCTGGCGGAACTCGGTCGCTCCTTCGGCACGACCCTGCCGGCGGTGGCCCAGGTGCACGGCAAGGCGGAGTACATGGAGACCCGGGCGAGCACCACGCAGGTGGAGGTCGATGCGCTGTTGGGGCGGGTCCGGGCGCTCAACCAGGAGGCCGAGTTGCGCGACACGGCAACCGGCGAGATGGGGATTGATGCGCTCTTCACCGCGGCGCAGCTGACAGTGTCCGGGCCTCCGGAGATCAGCTCCCCGCTGGACCTGCGCGTGGGTGAGCGCGCCTACCTCGCGCGGCCCGCGGAACTGGCGCGCCAGAAGACCGCGGCGAGCACCGGGGCCGGGACCCAGGGATTGAGCTTCCCGATGGCCAAGACGGGGATCCCCTACCTGGTGGGCAGCTACCGGGGACAGTCGCTGAAAGCCGGGGAGTTGGCGAAGCTGGGGTCGGGCCAGTTCGTGGTCACCAACCAGCGCCTGGGGTTCGTTGGTGACCTCAAGTCGTTCTCCTTCCCGCTGTCGTCGCTACGCCACGTGGTGCAGTACAACGACGGCCTGCTGCTGATGCGCGACGGGCGCGAGAACGGCGATGTCCTGCTGACTGGGTCAGCAGGACTCGTCCTCTTCTACATCAACTATGTCCTGCAGCTGCAGGCGGGTTAGCCGTGCTGGCGCTGCAGGTTCCAGCCGTCACGGGGCGCAGAGTCGAAGCCGTCGCGGCTGTCGTTGCCGATGAACTGGGCGGCGATGCCGATGATGGTCAGGGCGATGAAGGCGATCAGTAGTTCCATGAGACTCATAGTGGCGGCCGCCGGCTGAACTTGAAAGTGGCGCAAACGCCAATGTGCGCGTGATTTCTGCCATACTGGGGCGGTGCTGAAAAACGTCGTCGCATTCATCGGGGAGAACTCCTCGCCGTTTGAGTTGGGGGTCATCTGTGAGGTATTCGGATTCGACCGGACCAGCGATGGGCTGCCGGCCTACGACTTCGCGGTCTGCGCCGTCAAACCCGGCCCTCTGATGACCCAGGTGGGCTTCCGGATCGATGTGCCCTTCGGACTGGAAAGGCTGGCCGCGGCGGACCTCATCGCGATCCCGGGCTGGGACCAGGTCGACGCTCCGCCTGCGCCTGAGGTTCTTGAGGCATTGCGCGATGCGGTGCGACGCGGCGCGCGCGTCATGAGCGTGTGCACGGGCGCGTTCGTCCTGGCTGCTGCCGGTCTGTTGGACGGCCGCCGGGCCACCACCCACTGGCGGCACGCGGCCGAGCTTGCCCGACGCTACCCGGCGATCGAGGTGGACCCCAACGTCCTCTACGTGGACGACGGCTCGGTGCTGACCAGCGCGGGAACCGCGGCGGGCATCGACCTCTGCCTGCACATCCTCCGTCAGGAGCATGGCGCTGCCGTGGCCAACGACGTCGCCAGGCGCATGGTGGTCCCGCCGCACCGCGACGGTGGCCAGGCGCAGTACATCGAGACCCCGGTTTCGGACCATGTTCCCGGCGACGACCTGGCGCTGATCCTGGACTGGGTGCAGGCCCACCTGGACCAGCCGCTGGCGGTCGGCGACCTCGCGGCGCGCGCGCTGATGTCGGTCCGGACCTTCAACCGCCGGTTCGTGGCGGTGACCGGGACGACCCCCCACCGCTGGATCAACTCACAGCGCATCCGGATGGCCCAGCGCCTGCTTGAGGAGACCGAGCTGGACGTCGAGCAGGTCGCGCAGCAAACCGGCTTCGGCACCGCGGCCACCCTCCGGCAGCACTTCTCCCGCCACCGGGGGATCTCGCCTCAGCTCTACCGCCGCAACTTCCGGTGCGGCGAGGCGGCGGCCTAGCGGGTCTGCGCCCTCCGGCGCCGGCGTCCCTCGTTCAGCCCCAGGGCCGTAAGAATGGCGACCGCCGGGACCGCCGGGACCGCCGGGACCGCCGGCCATAGTGGCAGACCAGAGCTGGTGTTGGGCGTCCCGCCGCCGCCGCCGGCGTTTGCCCCCGGGCCTCCATTGCCGGCCTGGTCAAGGGTCGATGTACCAAGGACCGCATCGAGCGGCGGTGAGGCGTCGACCACCCGGTCGATGCCAACAATCGTGGCGTCCAGGTTGGCGGCGACCAGGGAGGTGTTGCTGGGACCCGCAATGGCGAAGCCGGTGAGGCTGTAGAGCGTGCTGCCCCGGGCCACGCCGAACTCCGACAGGGGGGCGGTGAAGACCAGCGATTTCCCCTGCACCTCCGCCGTCACCGGGTAGGCAGCCTGCGGGTCGTAGGTCGTGCCGACGTTGGACGACCCGTTGGAGATCGCGCTGGTCGCGTCCAGCTTGCCGCCGTAGGCCCGCGTGACGCCGGCGCCGTCGGTGTCGAAGGCCATGTAGTAGACGTCCTTGGCCGTGGCAAACCTCACCACGTACTGGAGACGCTGCGCCGGCAGGTCAACCCCGCGCGCGGCGTTGTAGGCGGCGAGGTCGCGCGTCATCCCCGCGGTGCTGGCGTCGGCGAGGTCGATCCGACCCTTCAGTTGCTGTCCGCTGACAAACGCACCGGCTCCCAATACGTCGAGCGACGGCAGGTTGGCGGCACCGGTCAGGTGGTTCGGCCAGGTGGCGTCACCCGCGGGGCTGGAGCGGAAGTCGGTTGGATACGTCAGGTTGTACGGCCCGTGTCCCAGCAGCAAAGACGGGCCATTGGCGATCTTGGCGAACATCACGTGCGGGCCACCCTGCTGGTTGCTTGACGCGGTGTCGCGGGCGAAGGCGTTGTTGTTGTCCTGGTAGACCACCGACGGCCGGCCGTCGGCATCCATGGTGATGTCGATCATGTCCGCGAGAGACCGGTCCTGGCCGGGGGGCGCGACGCAGGTGGTGCCGTTGGTGCAGATCTGGCCGGTGTGGGCCACGCGGTGCGAGACGGGGCCGGTCAAAAAGGTCGGTGCGTTGGAGGTGGCATTGTCGGTCATCGTGGACCACGCCCACCAGCGCGCGGTGTTGGGCGCGGTACTCGACGCGCCGACGTAATCCGGGCTGCCATAGTAGGTGAAGGCGACGTGGCCAGGGTCGCCGGCGACCATCTCCGGGAAGATCACACTGGTCAGCGGGGTCGGGTTGACCCGCACCTTCTTGCTCCACTTGCTGCCGGGGATGCCGCCCTTGCTGGGGTCATTGGCATGGTCGTGGATCAGCGAGTACTCCATGTACAGGTTGTGGTCCGCGGGCGAGATCCAGGCCGCGTACAGGTTCCCCGCCGTGTCCAGTGCGATCCAGGGAAACACCACTGCCGACTCGTTGGTGATGATCGACGAGTGGTAGGCGGCGGGTGTCTGGTACCCGCTCAGCGGCGCCGAGGCCACCATGGTCGCGCCGGTCGTGAGGGTGCGGTACACCTGGTAGAAGTACTTGTCCCCGGGACCGCCGGTGGTGTCGATGCGGCTGGGTCCGCTCTGACCGACATCGATGATCACCGGGGCGAGAGCCGGGATGACGGGGACCGCACCCAGCTTGTCGATGCCGCTGACATACTCGCCCGCACCCGGGATGTGGTAGCTGAAGATGCCCTCGAGCTCAAATGGCACGACCGGGCCGGCCATCACGCCAGGCTTGTCCACGGAGCTGATCCACTGGCGATCGACCCCCGTTCCACCGGCGGTGGCCACCTGCTGGCTGGTCGGAGGGAAGGTGTCGCCGTGGTCGTTGGACTGCGCATAGGCCTCGGCCGCCAGCGCCTCCTGGTCACCGAACAGAACCGCACCGTCGTAGTTGTTGACGCGGTTGACGGTGTCACCGCCGCCGCCGGTGTAGCAGTTGGGCCGCTGCCGTACGGCGCAGTTGGTGTCCAGCAGCTGGCGATAGCTGTCGCCGCCGTTCACCGTGCGCCACAGTGTGCCGATATTGGTGCGTGAGCTGAGGGGCCAGTCGATGAAGCCGCGCTTGGGATCCACTGCCCCCGCGACGCTGTTGGCCTGGGGACGCTCCATGCTCAGCTGGGGCTCGGCGCCGAGGATCAGTGGCGACACCACCGTGGAGGGGGCAAAGCTGATGTCGGCGGGAAGCGCGCCCACGGTTTTGGTGACCACCTTCGGCGTGCCATTGGCCTGTGCCGTCCCGGTGTAGCTGGTGTTGATCCCCACGTCGCCCACCACGTAGAGCGTGTAATCGCCCGGCTGCAGCTTGGCGGCCTTGATCACCGACGGCGATGCGCTGCTGGTGTTGCTGGCAACGGAGTTGCCCTGCGCGTCCTCGAGGAAGCTGTCCAGGCCCGCGCCGGGGACAGCGGTGAACGTCACAGTCGTGACCAGCTCGATGTCGTGCGTGGAGGTGTAGCCCGCTGGTGCCGCCAGGTGGACGGCGGTCGAGTCGCAGGCCGTGGCGGCAGTGCAGGTGGGCGGTCGCCCGGTCAGGCCGCCGCCGTCGCCAGTGCCGGTGAGCGGCCCGCCGGAGAACGGCGCACTGGCCGCGGCCGCACCACCCACCCCGACCGTGACCATCCCGCTGCCGAGGACGGCGGGGGCGGTGCCAATTCCGAGCATGGCGACGCCAACAGTCAGGATCGACAGAAGACCTACGCGACGCAGGCGCGGACGCATGGTCAAAAGAGTACCCACCAATAGTGAGACGCCCGGATGGGCCTTTCCTTGCGGGGTTGCGGTCAGGTCCCCGCCGGCGCCCGCCGCGACGTGGTTATCGCGCGCTTCTCCGGGGCCGGCCGGCCGCTGCGAGGGGGGCCGATCTTCCGGCCGACCGCGCGGTAGGCCAGCGCGGTCGATACGACCCACACCAGGACCGTCAGGCCGAACAGTGCGGATATGACGATCGCCGGCCACACGACGGTGCCCGTGAACTCACGCATCAGGTACTTGCTCGACGGCGAGAAGGACATGGTCCGCGCGTCCGGCGGCTCGATGGTGCTGAGATGGTAGGCGGGGTCGGCCGGCATCGCGACCGGGACGGCCTCGACGACGTTGCCGCGATGCAGTACCACCAGGCTCTTCCAGTTGCCGCCCGTGGGGATTACACCCTGGGCCTGGTAGTGACCCGGTGACGACTGCACCAGCGGGAAGTGGCGAACCGGCGGCCCCCCCTGCCAAGCCAGGGTCTCAAACCAGTCGGCCCCAGCGGCCGCGCCGGGGGGGTCGAGGGTCACCGAGAGCGAGATCTCGCGGGACACGGTGGGCACCCCGTCGCGGTTGACCAGCGCATAGGGTGTGCCAACCGTGGTGGCATTGAGGAGCACCTTTGCCGGGTCCGCTCGGCGGCTGCCAAGGTTCAGGGCGATGAGGCCGAAGACCCCCAGTAGGCAGAGGGCGACGACCGGTGCCTTGACCGCCGAAGGCCGGCCGGAAAGGACGCTGCCCATACCCACGCCGATCACCGCGCCGAGGACCGCGATGACCACGAACATCCAGGCAAAGGGGAGCAGGCTGAGGTGCCAGGGGTACTGGAAGAAGACCCGCGTCCAGGCGGCCTCGGTCAGCAGCCCGACGGTGGAGATCAGCAGCCCGGACAGCACCGCGCGCCACACGACCGGGCGGTCGCGGAGGACGTAGAAGGCCGCCTCGACACACAGGGCACTACCTATATAGAGCGGGAAATGGGGGATCGACCGCCCCAGTAGGCCGCCGACCAGGCCCGCCATGAAGATCCGCAGGACGAGGAACGAGACTGTGGCGCGGATCGCTCCCCAGCGTCCCAGGGCGGCGCGCGCGGCCACCAGCCCGATGGCCCCGGCGACCGCCACCATCAGCGGGTGGTAGAACGCCTGCCACTGCGGGATGCCCATGTCGAACTCCAGCTGGAAGGTGGAGAGCCCGACCAGCACGGTTCCCGCCACGCCCGCCCACATCAGTCGTCCGCGAGCGGTCCTGGTGGCCCCGGCCTCCGACAGCATCAGCCACATGGCCATTGGCGAGAGCGAGGCGCCGCCGATCATCAGCAGGTGGGTGGGGCTCCACATGGTGACGTCGATGCCGTATGCGGCGTGCCAAAGGTCATCGAGTGGGAAGCCGAACAGCGCTCCCATGCCAATTGCCAGCAGGGGGACGCTGGAGTAGGGAACGTGCCAGCGGCCCACGCGCCACCCGGTGTCCGCCCGGTGGCGTGTCGCCAACCAGATGGAGATCAGCGCCGCGGCGACGATGCCGCCGAGCCCGATGAGGATGAGCAGGTGGGGCACCGTGAAGAGCTCGCGATCGCGGCCCGTATCGGCATGCCAGCCCACGTCCCAGACGAAGCCAATGAACGCGACGAGCAGGGCCCAGGTCCCGGTCAGGTTGGCAACCGAAGCCCAGGGCGGCACCTCGGTGATGCGCTCGGCCCCGGATTCGACCCGCTCGACCAGGCCGACGAAGCCTTGGCCCTGTGCGGGCTTGCCCTGGGAGCGGAGGAACAAGATGCCGCCACCCAGGAGCATGAACGCCCCAAGGACGAACAGCCACTCAAGTGGACGCGCGGTCTGGATGGCAAAGCTGCCACCAAGTGCCTGGGGATTCAGGAAACCCATGTGCTCCTCCCGCCGCAGGTTGCGGCCTGGGCCGAGTATACGACATGAAATTGTGATACATCAACCGATGACATGATCTGGTGCGGGTAGCGTAGGTGGCGACATGGGTGGCGTGGCATGAGCGTTTGGGCCGACTTCCTCGACGGGGTGGTGGCCAGGGACCCGCGGGCCAACCCCCCCGGCTTCATTTCCATCATGCGTCTCCCCGGGATCGACGGGTGGGAGCCGGGGCGGGTGTGGGTGAGCTGGACGCCGGATGAGTCCTTTTTGCTTCCCGGCGGCGGTGCGGTGTTCGGCGGCTACCTGGCGGCGGTCGCGGACAATGTGATGGCGCTGCTGATGTTCACCGTCCTGCTGGACGATGAGAACTTCACCACCTCCAATCTCGACCTGCGGTTCATCCGTCCGGTCACCCCCGGGCCGGTCGAGGTTGAGGCCACCATCGTCAATCGCGGCAAGCGCCTGGCCCACTGCGAGCTGACCATCAAACGCGCTGACGGCAAGCTGGCGGCGATGGCCGACGCGACTCAGGTGATCGTCTAGGGGCGTAGGATGCCCCGACCCGGAGATCAGCGTGGTCGGAGGCGTGGTGGCGGTGGTGTGCGACTTCCGCGTCTGGATGCTTGCCGCGGCCTTCGGGAGCCTCTGCGGCGCCACGGTGTGGGTCGCGGTGCAGTCCCTGTCGCTTCAGCTTGCCCGTCTCGCTGGGGCTCATGGGCTCAGGATACGACGGCCCTCTGTTGGGCGCCGGCTAGGCGGTCACCGTGACCGCGGCGGCGTTGGTGTTCCCCCACGAGTCCACGATGCCGCCTGCGGGAATCACCAGGGATTGGCCCGGGTTGAGGTGGAACACCGCCGGGTACTGCCCGTTGACCGTGGCCGTCGACGCCAGCTTGTCGCGGTAGCGGTAGGTCACCCCGGCCACCGGCGCCGGGTACTCAACCTCGAAGTTGCCGGGGCTGGTCCTGACCACCTTCAGGCCGCTGTAGGGCACCACCTGGAAGGTGCCGGAGTCGATGGTGTACGGGGCCGTGGCGCTGGGGCCCGTGGCGTAATTGCCCGTCACATGGAAGCGGTAGGAACCGGGCGCGAAGTCCTTGGTGACGTCGAACATCGCCTTCCAGTGGTTGAGCCCCTGGATCTTTTCGTAGTGCACCAGCAGCTCGGTGTCCAGGTCCGTGAACACCGTCTGCCAGCCGCCATGGCCGTCGCCTGCCTGGAGTAGAACCATCGGCTGCGCCTGGTTCCACTCGGCACCGGGCCCGCCACCGATCCAGGCAAAGCTGGTCGCGCCGAAACGTGAGATCGATGTGGGCTGGGACTCGATCGTCCCGGCGTTGAGATCAGGCGTCAGCGGCTCGGGGCGCAGCGTGGGGACAAGCTGGTCGGGGGGCTGGACACAGGCCCGCGTGGTGTCGGTGGTGCAGGGCTCGACAGGCTGGTTCCCCTGCATCAGCTGCGCCAGGTGGACCAAGCGCGCCTTGAGGACGTTGCCCGTCTGCTGGCCGAACAGCGAGAAGCTGCTCTCGTAGTGGTACGACTCGTACTCCTGGATGGTCGGGAAGTACGAGATGTAGTCGTTGGCCAGGCCGATGGTCAGCGCGTTGTGGAACAGGTTGGGGGCGGCTTTGAGGATCGAGCGCTCCACCCGCCGGCCCATCTCAATGGTCGGCTCGCCGGGCATCCCGGCCAGCGCGAGGTCGTTGATCCGGATCACCTGCACGCGGGCGTTGTACGGCGTCACCCCGGCGGTCGCAGTGAGGGTCGGCCGCTCCAGGTGGTGCGCGGGGACCACTGTTCGGCTGAAGCAGTTGAGGGGGCTGTCGCAGGGCCCGCCCAGGAGGCTGGACAGCGGTCCCGGGAGGCTCTTGACCGCGTCATTGGCCTGGCCGGGGAGGTCGGATATGCCGCCTCCGCCGAGCACCCCGTTGGTGGAGACCTTGTTGTAGGCAGGGTCGTCGTTCGCCGGCACATAGGGCGCGTGGCTGAAGGGATCGAAGGGGTCGTCCGGCACGGTCTGGCTGCACATGCAGACGAAGTCCAGGCGGGCATCCAGGGTCACGTCGCTGCTCAGCTTGTTGCCCAGCGTGCGCCACACTCGCAGCGCCTCCGGCGCCTGGCGGGTGCCGGCATTCTCCATCGCCGCGAACTCCTTGAAGCTCGGGTCGTCGTACTCGTGGCTGTCCCCGTAGGTTGTGAAGGTGCTGTCGGGCCAGTTGCCGCTGTCGGCCATTGGGGTGATGTCGCCCACGGCGCCATTTATCAGAGAGTCGACCACCTTCCAGCCGGCTGGGAACTTGACCCCGCGGGCGCGGGCGTCAGCCTCGATCCCCCGCGCCACCATCCGCGTTGTGGATCCCTGGTTGTCCCCGGCGAAGTACAGGTTGAGCGCGCCGACTATGACCCCGTGGTTGGCGTAGTTGCTGATCACTCCGAGTGGGAGTCCTTTAACAGTGTCGATGCGCATCACCATCAGACGCGGCGCGCTGGTGGGGTCGCCGAGGTTCAGTTTGAACTCGGGGTCGAGGCTCTGCGAGCCGGTGTCGCGGTTGTGGTTGGCGTTGGGGATGCTGCCAAAACCGTAGGCCATCCTGGCGGGGGTCAGCTTGCGATTGGCCTCCTTGATCGCGTTGACCATGCCGGTGCCGACCGCGGTGAAAACGCGCGGGTCGTACTCGTCGCCGCCCAGCAGCGCGTACCCCTGGCCCAGCCACATTCCGCCTACCGCGCCGTGGTCGTGGGTGGCGGAAATCAGGAGGTGGGCGCGGTCGATGCCCAGCGCTGCGACCTGGCTCGCCACGTAGCTGTGCAGCTCACCCGGGATGCCACCGAGGTCGGCCTGGATGATGGCCACCTTCTGGCCTTTGCCATCGTCAAGGATCCAGGTGTTGGCCTGCAGGCGGCCGAAGGTGCCAATGGTCGACGGCCATTCCTTGGAGTACAGGTCGACGTTGCCATTGACCCGGTTCGAGACGCAGGTCGGACCGCCCTTGAGCAGCCATGCCTGGCCCTCCTCCATGTGGTTCATGGGGTCCGGGGTGCCGTCCGGCGCGAGGTGGCTGCCGGCGTCGGCGGCGCTGGCCTCGGCGCAGTTCCGCGCGGTGTATGCCCACTGTGGCGAGGTGATCGGTGGGGTGATGTCGCCGGTGGCCGCACCAGCGCAGAAGACACCGCCTTTGCCGCAGCGCAACTGGCGCCCGTCGCCGAGCTCCCGGCTGTCAGGCGACGACCCGTCGGAGGCGCCGGCTGTGACGGCCGCGCTGGTCGCTGAGGGCGATGGACTGGAGTCGTTGACCAGCTTTGTTGCCGTACTGCTGGCCGTCGCTCTACTGGTGGAGACGGGGGAGGCCAATAGGGCGGCGCCACCCACAACCGACAACACCAGGACCAACCCGGCCAGAACCTGCGCGCGAAACAACTTCAAAACACACCCCTTGCAATCCCTGGCACCCACGAGGGGCGCACAAACCCAATGTCTGTTTGAACGAGATGGGCGCCGGAATCTTGTGGGGTTTGGGTGGCAGGCGCGGAGGTGGGCGTCCCCCCGTGGATCTCAGCCCGGACGGGCCCGCTAAAGTGAATGTGAGCAGTTGGCCGGGGGGACAACTGGGAGGCTCGGATTTTGAGGCGATTTGGTGGTGTGGTGGCCGCGGTGCTGGCGATGCTGGCGACCTCTGGCTCGTTCGCGGTGACCTCGGGCTCGGCCGCCGGTGGCTCGGGCTCGCTCCCCGCGGTTTCGTCCGGCGCGCGCCCCGGACCGGACCTCCTCTACGCCACCGCCCCAACCGCACCGCAGCTGCAGAACGTCGCCCCGTGGACGGCGGCTCCGATCCTGGTCTCGGGCGCCGAGGCCTACCGCAGCGGCGAGTTCCTCTACCAGGACTACCTGTTTGACGACCGGGGCGCGCTGAGCCCCGGCATTCTGCCCGCCGGCGTCTCGATCGATCCCAACGATCCCTTCGACCCCGCCTCCAACCTCTTCTCACCGACGCACGGGACGGTCACCTACCCGACCGACCCGGTGTACGGCTACAACGCGGCCGACCTGGTCGAGTTCAGGGTCAAGCCCCTGGCGTCGGCGACGGCCTTCCGCATCACCCTCAACTCCCTCAACGACGCCAGTAAGGTGGCGTTCACTGTTGCGCTGGGCAGTTCCAGTGCCGCCAGGCCGTGGCCCTTCAGCGCAGGGGTCACGTCGCCGGCACAGGCTTTCCTCACGGTGCACGGCACCACAGCAGTGGTGACCGACGCGGCCACCGGACTGCCCCTCTCGCCGGCTCCCACCGCGACCGTCGACATGGGGCGCCGCCAGTTCGACGTCCGGGTCCCCCACGCTGCCTGGAACCCTGGTAACTCGACAGTCCGGATGGCCGCCGGGATCGGCCTCTGGGACGCGGCCGGGGGCAAGTACCTGCTGCCCGGTCCGACCTCGAGCGCGACCCAGCCCGGGGGCTGCCTGACCGCATGCCCGGCGTTTTTCAACATGGCCTTCCGCCTCAACGAGCCGCTACCGATGATCTGCTGCCCGGGCGTCGCCAACACCATCGTTGAGGGCGGAGCCGGGGTGAAGGCCGACGGCACCTGGTGGCGTGAGAAGCAGCAGGCCGAGGCCCTGAAGTCCGGGGATGTCAGCGCCCTCAGTGCCTCAGTCGACTTCGCCATGCTGAATGCGAGCACCAACGACGAGTCAAAGGTGCCGCACGTCGGACACTTCGACCGCATCTACGCCAGCCAGTTCCATTACGGCAAGACGGTCGATTACAGCGTCAAGTGCTTCCCGACCAACCCGGTCGACTGCCCCGGTAGGTTCCGCGACCAGCTGCAACCGTACGGCGTGTACGTGCCCAACAAGCCAATCCCGGCGGCCGGCTTCGGGCTGGTGTTGGAGATGCATGGCCTCTCCGCCAACCACAACGAGTTTCTCGGCAGCAAGAATGCGTCGCAGCTCGGCGACCGGGGCACGGGGTCGATCATCGCGGCGCCTGAGGGGCGCGGCGCGGACGGCTTCTACCACGGCTATGCCGAGGCGGATGTGTTCGAGATGTGGTCCGATGTCGCTCGCAACTACAAGCTCAACCCCGACCTCACCGACGTCAGCGGCTACTCGATGGGCGGGGAGGGCACCTACCTGCTCTCCACCCGCTGGCCCGATCTCTTCGCCCGCGCCTTCCCCATCGTCGGCCCGCCCACCTCGGCGGCGTCATACAAGTCGTTGCGCAACCTGCCGGTGATGTCCTGGTACTCCGAGCCCGACGAACTGGTGGGCCCGGAACTCAGTGAGCAGTCATTCCTCAATGCCTTCAACGCCGGCATCCGCCAGGACCACTGGGTCTTCAATGCCAGCCCGCCGTTCCCCACTGTGGGCCACATCACGCTGGGCAATAACGACGAATTCGGACCGGCGGCCGCGTTCCTGGGCAACCACACCGTGGACCGCAACCCGGCCCACGTCACTTACACCGTGGACCCCAGCCTCGACTTCAAGACCGTGGGGACCACCACCAGCCACGCCTACTGGTTGTCAGGCCTGGGCACCGCGGGGACCGGGTTGGGCACCTTCGACGCCGCCTCCCAGGGCTTCGGAGTGGGCGACCCGCCGGTGCTCCTGCCCGCCCTCTCGGCGGGGCTGCTGTCGGGCGGCTCCCACCCCCTGCCGCTGGTTTACCAGGAGCGCGACCTCGCCTGGGGCCCGGCCCCGGTGGCGCCGGTGGCGGATCGGCTGGTGATCAATTCCACCAACGTGTCAGCCGCCACCATTGATGTCTCGCGGGCACGGGTCGACTGCAACGTGGAGCTGAAGATCACGACAAGCGTTCCCCTCGCCGTCACGCTGGTGGGTTGCTCGCGCAGGGTGAGCGTGGGCACCGGGATCACGACCTCGACCGCAGTGGGGTTGGCGGCGGGCACTCCCGGACTGCCCCGCACTTCCATGGGCCGCCCGCTGGGCTGGCTACCGATGGCCCCGGTGATCGCGGTCGCCACGGGGTTGGTGACGTGGGGTCGCCGCCGCCGCAATGCAACGAGGTGCGACAGCCGCACTTGACCCCGAGGTCGCGTCAGCTGGGGGAGATCACAGTCATTCCCAGTTCGGCCGCAGCGGCGCCGAGGCGGGTGTCGTAGGTGATGAATGCAGTGAGATCTTCGCCCAGCGCCCGTGCCGCGGCGATATGGATGGCGTCTAAGGTGCGGAGCATGGCCGGCTCCACCATAGCTGCATCATCGAGCAGGCGCCGATCCACGTCGAGGAGCGCGAGCGCGTCCACGACCTCCGCCAGCCGGTTGAGCACCGTGGGCGCATCGCGCGCCATCCCGTCCGTGGCTCGGCGCACAGCGCGACCCAATTCCGTGACGACCAGCGCCGCGCTGAACAGCTCGCGGTACTCGCCCAGGTGATGGCTCAGCGCGCCTGACTCCGGCTCCGCGACAACAAGCTTCACCAGCGCCGAGGCATCGAGGTATGCGACGCTCTCTGTCAGATGAGGTCCTTACGTTGCTCGTCGAGGATCGCCGACATCGACGGCGCGCCCTTAGGCCACGTCAGCTTAAGCGGTGGCGGGATGCTGCGCCACCGGTGTCTTGGCGGCCGCACCCGACCGTCGGAGATCAGCCGCTGGAGTGCGGACGATCGCTCCGCGGTGGGGGTCAGAATAGCGACCGGCCGCCCGTGCTCGGTGATCTCCAGGGATTCGCCTGCGCGCACACGCACGAGATAGATGCTGAGGTTCTGCCGGATCTCCCGAACCCCCACCCGCGCTCGCCCCGACGCCATGTAGCACATGGTAGCACAGAGCGCTGCATCATGACCAGGGTCTTACCCTCAGCTTCGGCTCACGACCACCAGCCCGGCGATTCCCACGAGGTAGAGCGTCAGAACAGCAATCGAATCCGGCCCCAGCCGCAGGTATTGCCGCTTCGGTCTGAGCACCAGGCCGTAAACGTAAATGGCCGTCAGCAGGATGCCCAGGACAGCGAGAAACACGTCGGTCTTGGCGGCCTTGCCCAGCACCGACTCGCCCGCCAGCAGTGTCGCCGGGAAGAACAGCACCGGCAGGAAGGCATTGCCGCCGAAAATGTCGCTCACCGCCAGCTCAAAATCCTCGATGCGCACTGCCGCCAACCCGGTCGACAGTTCGGGCAGGGCGGTGGCAGCGGCCAGCACGGTCCCACCGAACACGGCGCCGTTGAGGTGGATCTGGTTGGCGATCGCATTGCCGCTCTCCTCCAATCCGATCCCCGCCGCCAGCGTGGCCACCGCTGCGGCGCCGAAGATCACCAGCGTCACCGCTATAGGGCGCGGTTTGCGCTTCTTGGCGCGACGCTTCCGGCCGGCATCGGGGGCGTCCTCGCGGGTGGTCCTCCAGGGCAGGCTCTTGCTGGCGCGGCGCACGAACCAGAGGCCGCCGACCCACAACACCACGATCAGCAGCGCGCTGGGGTCCACCCTGGCCACGACCAGGCTGCGCGGGAGGAGGGTGGCGGCTATGGCCACCGCGAGAACCGCCATCACCAGCACCCCCTCGAGCACCTGCACCAGCGACGCGGTGGCATTGGTCAGGGGCCGGCGCGGCACTCCAAAGCCATCAAGCGCCACCAGCACCACCGTCTGGATGGCGACGCCGCCGAGGATGTTGCCGGTCGCGATGTCGAAGTTGTGCTGCGCCGCCGCGGTGCCAACGATCGCAATCTCAGGGAGGTTGGTCGCCACGGCCAGCAGGATGAGGCCGCCCAGCGCCTCGCCGAAACCGAATTTCGCGTCGATCTCATCGGTGGTGTTGGAGAGCTGGATCCCCGCGACCCAGACGAGGGCCACGGCAGCGAGGAAGATGCCACCGAGGACGGGCAGGCCGAGGTGGGCCATCAGGCCCTCTTGCTCTCAGACACTGTCCTGGCGTTGTGAACGGCCCATTGCTTGATAGCGTAGGTCAGGTGGAGGGCAAGGTCACAGCGGACCAGCGGGACGAGATGGCCCATAAGATAAGCTGCGCACCCCTCTGACTGCCATCATGGGTTTCGCCGATCTCCTCGAGTACACCGACGACCACGAGACGATCCTGGAGTATGTGCGCATCATCCGCAGCAACGCCGACAAACTGAACGGCCTGGTCAAGGAGTTGCTGGAGCCCTGAAGCCGCGCGCGCGGATCCTGGCGCTCATCGCCCTCGTCGGTGTTTTCGGCGGTGTTGCGCCGCGCTCTGCGGCAGCAGCGGCGGTGGTCACCTCCGACTTCACGATCACGTCGTCAATTGACGGCGTCGCGCTCAAGGCGCGCTACTACCGCCCGGCCGCGGCCGGCACGTACCCCGTCGTGATGATCCCGCACGGCGGGGGAGGCGACCTGACCAGCGAGGCGGGGCGCGCTGAGGCCTACGCCCAGATCGGATATGTCGGCGTTGTCTGGTCGGCGCGCGGGCACGGCGCTCCGCCCTACGACTCAGGGGGGCTGTTCGACTTCTTCGGCCCGAAGACGGTTCAGGACGCGCGCGACGTGCTCGACTGGGTGCTGTCCCATCCCGCGACCGGCGCGGATGCCACGCACGTGGGGATCACCGGCTACAGCCAGGGCGGGGGCACCACCAACCTGGTGGCGAAGACCGACCCGCGGATCAAGGCGGTGTCGCCCGGGCACACCTTCAGCGGGCTGCTCGAGAGTCTCAAACCCAACGGTTGCGTCAAGCTCTCGGTCGACACCGTGATCCTCAGTGCGGCCTATCTCGCCAACAAGGCGCGCCCCGACCCCGACCTCATCTCACGCTGGTCCGCGTTTTTGTCCAGCGGGCAGGAGATTCCCAACGCATCTGCGCGGACTTCTTCGAAGTGGAGAAATACCCCAAGATCACCTTCAAGGTGACCACCGTTGAAGCCGAGGGCGAAAGCCTCAAGGTCACGGGCGATCTCACCATCCGCGACGTCACCAAGTCGGTGGTGTTCACCGGCGAGTACGCCGGCGAGGGAACTGACCCCTACGGCAACCGCAAGATCGGCGCATCGTTCAGCGGCGAGATCAGCCGCGGCGACTACGGCCTCAAGTGGAACGCCCCGGCGCAGGCCGTCGGCGGGCTGCTGGTGGGCGACAAGGTCAAGCTCGAGATCGAAGGCCAGCTCGGTGAGAGCAAGGCCGCGGTCGCCGAGGAGGTCGCGGCAGAGACCGTCTGACCTGACCGGGTTCTGAAGGGGCGGGCCGCAGGGCGCGCCCCTTTACTTTCTGCGGATTTCTTGTTCGCACGGCCACCGGGGGAGGTGGGAGAGCTACGTCAACCATCTCGCGGTGGCGCCCTAGCCACTAACGCTCAGCGCGGTTTCAGGGTCCCGGGCCGATCCGACCGTCACTCGAATGGATTCTTCACCCGGATGCCGGGAAAGCGACGGAAGTCGCGGTCCCGCGAGTAGATCAGCCCCACGCCGTGCTGGCGCATCAGCGCGGCAAGATGTGCATCGGGGACGTCGTGACCGCGGGGTTGCCGGCCCGCAGTGGCCTGGTAGATCTGCCAGAAACCCTCTTCCTCGCCCGGCGTCCGGATATGGGGGCGGCCCAGGAGCGCGTCCACGCCCCCGACGTTTCAGCGCGCGCAATACCGAGGCGTCGAGGTCCAGCGTGGTGCGAGCCATGATGACTGATGCTATCAGCGAGCGCATCTGATGCGCGGCCGGGTCCGGTTAGCCATCGGCGGGGAGCAACTGAAAGGTCCCGCCAGATACCGGCCCGAGAACACGGAAATGGCGCTCGTCAAAGGTGAGGAGGCGCTTGACCCCTAGCCGGTGCGCCAGTACGACAATCGAGAGGTCGGCCAGGCCGACGTCCAGCCGAGGGTACCGCTGGTCGATCTCCAGTGCCATACCGTGCTCCTCGACAGTGAGGCTCTCCACCAGGAAAGACGCCGATGCCAGGTCGGCCAGGAATGCCCGTGCCGCTGCGCGACCGGCGCGCTGCCGAAGGATGTAGTCCACCTCGGCGGTGACTGTGGCGGGGATGACGAGCCTGCCCGGTTCTGACGCGAGCACACGACGAACTTCGTCGCGCCGCGGATCGGCCCGGTCGCTCAAAGCGATCAGCGGGGCGGCGTCGATGACCAGGGTCACTCGCCGAAGCCCTTGAGCAGTTCCTCCTCGGGGATGTCGGCGACCGACGAGCCATCTCCCGTCCAGACCCCATCGAGCGCAAAGCTCCGTGCCGTGCTGGCGGCTTCATAGGTCGCGATCGCGGAGCGGACGATGTCGGCCTGGCTCCTTCCCTCAGCGGCCGCCAGCCGTCGCAGTCGCTGCACGTCGGTCTCGTGGAGGTACAGGCTGGTCTTCTTCACCGATGTAGGGTACCACATAGGGTGTCGAGGCTCTCACTCCTTGAGGAACTGCATGATCATGGTGTCGGCCAGCCAACGCTGGAAGCGATCGGGGCTCCAGCCGGTGTCGTGGACCAGCGATTGGTAGAGCCCGGGATGGGTCAGCGCCCGGATGATTGCGCCAGCGGACTTCTGGTCAAGTCCTGGCCTCAGCTCTCCGCCGATCCGTCGAATCACCCCGCTCATCGCCCTCTGCCGATCACCGCCCCACTCCTGCAGCATGGCGGCGATCTCGCCATCCGTGGCGGCCGCCGTCTGGAGCATGGATACGATGTCGCCACCGCTCTCCCACTGCTGGCGGGAGGCTTGGGCGAGGAGTTCGAGGGCCCGTCGCGGGTTCGCCTCGCTCACCGCCTCGCCGATGAGCGCGATGGTCAGCGACTCTTCCAACCATGTCTGGCAGATGGCGCCGAGGATCGCCTTCTTGGTGCCGAAGGTGGCGTAGACGGTGCGCGCCGCGACACCGACGTCCTGCGCGATCGCGCCGATGGCGGTTGTGGAGTACCCGTTCTCGGCGAAGAGACGGCGAGCCGACGCCGCAATTCGGCGGCGGGTCTCCTGGGCCTGGAGCTGGCGATATGTTGGGGGGGGCTTGACGTCGGCCATCTGTCGGGTCTACAGTAGCACAGCGATGAGTGCAGTATGACTGCATCGAATGTCTGAGTACTGAAGGAGGCAAGTATGGCCGGCAAGCGCATCCTGTTCAGCATTGTCCCGGGGTCGGGGCACCTGAACCCCATCGTCGCCTTCGCCCGCGCGCTGGAGTCGGAGGGTCACGAGGTGCGCGTGGCGTCGACGCGCGCGTTCGGTTGGGCGATCCGCGCGGCCGGGCTGACGCCGGTGGGCCACGGGCCCGACTGGGACGGGCGTGAGGCCGGCAGCGAACTCGCGGACGCGGGTGCCACCAACCCCCTTGAGCAGCTCAACTGGCTGGTGGCGAAGACCGCGGTCCCCGCCGCGGAGGGGATCGCCGAGCTGGCGCGTGAGTGGCGGCCCGACCTCATCATCCGCGACAACCTGAGCTTCGGCGGCTGGCTGTCGGGGGACGAGCTGGGCATCCCGGTGGCGGTCTTCGCACTGAGTGCGCCGATGCCGGCGATGGTGGCGAGGATGATCATCGGCGAGGAGCTGGCCGCGGCACGCGCCACCCGCGGCCTGGCTGTTGACGATGAACTCTCCACCCTACAGGGAGTGGTGACCCTCGACACCACGCCGCCCTCCCTGGAAGACGGCATGTCGGCGTTTGTAACCAACCGGCGTCCGCTGCGCCCGGTCCAGGTCGCTAGCGCCGCCGAGGCGGAGGCGCCGGCGTGGCTGGCGGACCTGGTTGGCAGACCGATCCTGTACGTCACCATGGGCACTGTCCTCAGCCACAATGTCCTGGTCTTCCAGAAGATTGCCGCTGCGGTGGCGGCCCTCGACGTCGACGTGGTCATGACGATTGGGATCAGCGGCGACATCGCGGCGCTCGGTGAGCTGCCGGCGAACGTCCGCGTCGCCCGATACATCGACCAGGACCTCATCCTCGACCGGGCCAGCGCGGTCGTGTGCCATGCCGGGCGGGGGACGGCATACGGGTCGCTGACAGCGGGTCTGCCGATGTGCCTGGTGCCGCTGGGGACCGACCAGCCCCTGGTGGCAGCGGCCTGCGAGAGGGCCGGGGTCGCCGTGCTGTGCACGACCGCGACGGTGCAGATGGGACCGAACACCGTCGGCATCGCGGCGCCGGAGGATGTCACCGTCGAGGTGCTCCGGGCGGGAATCGAGCGCGCTCTCACCGACCCGGGCCTGAGGCGCCGCGCGGGTGAGCTGGCGGCCGAGATCGCCGCCATGCCGGCCCCCGCGGAGGTGGCGGCGGACGTTGCGTCGCTGATGAGTGAGGCGGTGCCGGCGGGCGGCTGAGAACCTGCGCCGGCGACGCCGGTCAGGCCAGCAGCCGGACCTCGTCGAGCAGACGCCCGGCCACGCTGGCCTGGCGCTCGTCGGCGGTGAGGAAAGTGACCCGCGCGCCGGCGCCGGCAATGCCCATGGCGACGGCGACGTGGAGCGCATCCGCGGCGACCAGTGTCGGCGAGCCGACCAGGATCTTCTGGGCGCGTTCGTAGTCCTCGACCTCGACGGGTGCCCGGCGCGCCAGCGCCAGGCCATGTTGCAGTTGCCGCCACAGGCGCTCGGCATCGCGTGGGGAAAGCCCGCGCCGGATCTTGGTGTTGACGATGCCGCGCGCCTCTGGCACCACGAGCATTGAGATCACGGCTCGGCGCGAATCGAGCAACTCCAGTACTTCGGCCTGGTGCGGGCCGGCTTCGAACGCGCGGCCGAACGCAGATGTGTCAAGCACGCTGGCAGTGACCGACATCAGTAGCGGCTGCGGCGATCCTCGAGGAAGGGTTCGACCAGGTCGCCCCAGGCAGGATCCGGCCGGCCCCACAGGCGCGGCACCGGGCCTGGGGCTGCACTCAGGAGGCGACGGCCGGACGCGGACAGCTGAGCCTCAAGCGCATCTTCGACCTCGAGTTCGACCGCGTTGCCCAGCGGGATTTCAAGGGCCTGCGCGATCGCCGCGAGGGTGACGGCGGTGGCGTCGAGAACCGGCGCGCCGGAGAGATAACGCCGAAGGGTGCGGCGGTCCAAGGCGGTGCCGGTGATGGCCTCCACCCGCTGCGCCACCTGCTCGGCAGAGAGCCGCGAGGCCGCGAGGTGCTCAGGCAGTCGGTTTCGCAGTTGCGGGCGCTGAGTGCCCGCGCGGGGGCTGGTGGTTGTCGCTGGGGTCCCGGTACGCATACGCATGCGATAATTCTACATCTGCATGTCGCAGGAGCGGCAGCCCGCGTTCTCGGGCGATCCCCTCTCCACGGATCAGCCTAGTAACATTTACACTTCGAAACATAACTAGTACTCCCTCTAAGTAACGCAGACGTAATCAAGGAGGTCATCCAATGCGGCGCGGCAACCAGGGCACTCTGCTCCGGATGCGGGGCGGCGGAGAGGAGTATCGCGTCTATGTGCCCAATGGGCTCCCTCCTTCCCCGCCGATCCTGCTCGACCAACGACTGCAGGATCTCCTCGAACGCGCGAACAGATCCCTGGGCCGGCTTGACGGCCTCGCTAGCGTGCTGCCAGACCTCGATCTCGTGCTCTACTTCTACGTCCGGAAGGAGGCCGTCCTTTCGTCCCAGATCGAAGGGACGCAGTCATCACTGTCCGATCTGCTGCTGTTTGAGGAACTCCGGGCCAGCCAGCCGTCAGCCGACGTGACCGAGGTTTCGAACTATGTGGCGGCTATGGAGCATGGACTAGACAGGATCCGTTCCGGCTTTCCTCTTTCGCTGCGCGTTCTCAAGGAGATCCACGCCATCCTCCTTCGGAGCGGGCGCGGCAGCGAGAAGGAGCCCGGCGAGTTCCGACGCTCGCAGAACTGGCTCGGTGGGACTCGGCCCGGGAACGCCGCATTTGTACCGGCCCCGCACGAGGAGGTCACGAGGTTGATGGGAGAACTGGAACTTTTTCTCCACGACACCCCTGTGCGGACGCCGACCCTCCTGAAAGCCGCGCTCGCCCACCTGCAATTCGAAACGATCCATCCATTCCTTGACGGCAACGGCCGCATGGGCAGGCTGCTTGTGACGCTGGTTCTTTGTGCCGAAGGTGCCATCAAGGACCCGCTGCTCTATCTGAGCCTCTATCTGAAGGAACAGCGAGCGACGTATTACCAGCTCCTCGACGCCGTCAGAGCCGAGGGGGACTGGGAGGCCTGGCTCGAATTCTTTCTCGAGGGGGTGGTCAGCACCGCCGACGAGGCAGCGCAAACGGCACGGTCCATCCTTGAGCTATTTGAATCAGACCGCGCCCGCCTCCGGGCGGAGGGGAGGGCGGCGGGCTCTTTGCTCCGCGTCCATGAGCACCTGCAGCGGCATCCCGTGACGACCGTGGCGGAGATGACACGCGAACTCGGTCTGAGTACGCCTGCGGTGCTGCGGTCGGTCGATCGTCTGCACCAGACGGGCCTGGTGATCGAGATCACGGGCAAGAAGCGGAACCGGCTGTTTGCGTACGAGGCCTACATGCGGCTCCTGAGTTCCGGCACCGAATCGCCCCTGGCGTCATGATGCGACATGCTCAGCGGCCGGGGAGACGCTGGGCCTAAGCCGGCGCAGCCCCATCTTCCGACTCGACGGTGATCTCCACACGCTCGTTGAAGAAGGCGATCAGACCGGCGATCGCCGCGAACTCCGGGGCCGGGCGGTCGTAGCACCAGGCGATGTCGCGTTGGCCCTCGGTGATGTCCCAGTAGCGGCTGGTCACTCCCTTATAGGCGCATGCGGTGATGGTGTCCGATGGGGTCAGGTGCTCCATGCGGACGTCCTCCGCCGGGAAGTAGTAACGCACCGGTAGATGGGTCTCGAACAGCATTCGCGTGTTGCAGCTGTCGGCCAGGATGCGCCCGTCCAGCTTGACCAGCACGCGCCGGGTGCTGAGCAGGACGTCGATACGGTGGTACGGGTCCCGCGGGTGGGCCAGCACCTCCTCGTCCTCCTCGTACCACGCCTCCATCAAACGCCAGTGGAAGGCAATGGGCCCGCGAGCCCACGCCGAGCTTGGTCATGACGTGGTCAAGGTGGCTCTCAACGGTTCGCTCGGAGAGAAAGAGCCGGGCGGCGATGACCTTGCTGGTCATCCCTGCGCGCTCGATCCATGTCCGGGCCTGTTCCAGGCGCCCCAGCTGCATCTCGACCTGGCCCAGGGTGCCCATGGACATCGCGAGGTAGGAGGTGGCGCCCACGGCCTCGAAGCCAGCGATCGCGGCCCGCAGGTAGCGGCTCGCCGCCTCGGAGTCGCCCAGCTGGCGCTGCGCCATGTAACCCATGCCCTGCGAGCGGTTCGCGACCACGAAGGGATCCTCGGCGGCCTGGATGATCGCCAGGAGTTCGTCCTGGGGGATCGGCCATTCGCCGGACCAATCCGTCATGCCCGCAAGGCCCATCCAGAACCCGGCAGCCAGGGACCGTATGTCGGGCGAGGCCGCCCCGGCCAGTAACAGCGCGTTGCCCAGGCGATCCCGGCCCTCAGCCGGGGAGTATGCGAGCCTGAAGCCAAAGAGGTTGGCCACGATCTCCAGCACCGCCTCGGGCTGCGCTGTCAAACCCCCTTCCAGGGAGGCGCGCAGGTCGTCCACCTCCTGCCACAGCAGCGCATGTTCAGCGGACGGACCGCGGCGCTTGTCGGCTTCGAACGCCTCGGCGGCGAGGCGCCTGTAGCGGGTCAGCTGGCGCAAACGCAGCTCATCGACAAGGCTCTCGGCCTCGAGCTTCTCGTACCCGTACTCGCGGATGGCTTCCAGCAGGCGGTAGCGCGTGGCGGCGTCCCCGGCCGCCGCCTGGACCACCGACTTCTCGACCAGCCGAGTGAGGGTGTCCAGCATGGCCGGCCCGTCCAGGGGCGGGGCGCCGCAAACCTCCTCGATGGCCGCCGCAGTGGGGCTGCCCGCGAATATCGACATGCGCTGGAGCAGGCGCTGCTCGCGGAGGTCGAGCAGCTCGTAGCTCCAGTCGATCGTGGCGCGTAGCGTCTGCTGCCGCGGAGCCTGGTCGCGGGTCCCGCCGGTGAGGAGCTGGAGACGCCGGTCCAGCCGTCTGTGGAGGTCGGCGGGGGACAGCGTGGTCATGCGCGCGGCGGCCAGTTCGATTGCCAGCGGGATGCCGTCAAGACGGCGGCAGATCTCAAGGACGGCGCGGGCGTTGCCCTGGTTGAGGGCGAAGCCCGGCCGGACCGCTCGGGCTCGGTCGACGAAGAGGCTCACCGCGTCGGAGGCGGACGCCGCGGCGAGGTCGTCGCCTTGTTGCGGGACCTGGAGCGGCGGGACGGTCCAGGCCACCTCGCCCTCCACGTTGAGGCGCTCACGGCTGGTGGCTATGAGGACCAGCCCTGGGCACTCGGCGAGGAGCCGGGCAGCAACCTCGGCGGAGGCCGCCACCAGGTGCTCGCAGTTGTCCAGCACGACGACCGATGGCCGCTCGCCAAGCTGCCGGGTCAGTGACGCAAGTGGCTCGGCGTCATCGAGCTTCACCGCCGCCGCGCGGGCAACAGCGTGGACCACGCGGTCGCCATCGGTCAGCGCGCCCAGCTCGACGAATACCGTTGGGTTGGGAAACCGCGCCTCCCGGCCGCGGACGAACTCGGTGGCCAGCCGGGTCTTGCCGGTGCCCCCGGGGCCGACCAGGGTGAGGAGACGGGTGTGGCCGAGGAGGCGGCGGACCTCGGCGAGCTCCTTCCGCCTGCCGACAAAGCTGGACATCCGAGTTGGCACTGGCATGCGCAGATGATGACCGCGCGAAGCCCGGCGTGGCAGGATGTCGATGCCGCGGAGGCCTATGCCCGGGCGCTTGACCTCACCTCAAATGCGGTCGAGCCTGGCTTCCTGGAGCACCGGCGATTGCTGGTTGCGGTCAGGCACTCTCTTCGACCCCCGGCGTCGCGATGACAACCGCAGACACCGGGATCCGTCCGCTAACCCGGCACCCCTCGCCCGGGCGGCTGAAGACCTCGACGGTGCCGCCAAGCGCATCGATGCGGTCGACCATGTTGGCTAGGCCGGCCCCCCGCGGGGTGGTCGCGGGGTCGAATCCCGCGCCATCGTCCGCCACGGCAAAGACCAGGTCGTCACCGGCCGTCGAGAGGTTCAGCGTTGCGCTCGTTGCCGCGGCGTATTTGGTGACGTTCTGCAGTGCCTCCAACACGCAGAAGTAGACCGCGGCCTCAACCTCCTGCGGATAGCGCGCGAGCCCGCCGGCGGCGACCTCGACGGGCACCGACACCTTGCGCACATGTGCCACCAGTGCCGCTTCGAGCCCCTTCTCCGCGAGCAGCGGCGGGTATATCCCGCGGGCCAGGTCGCGCAGGGTCTGGAGGGCCTCGTCGGCATCGACCATCAGCTGCTCGAGTGTTTCCGGGACCCGGTCGGGGTCGCGCTTCAGGAGCATCGCCATGAGCCCCAGCTTCACCTTCAGAGCCACGAGGTGTTGCTGCGCTCCGTCGTGCAGGTTGCGTTCGAGGCGCCGGCGCTCCAGGTCCTGGGCGGCCACCAGGCGCTTGCGTGACTCACGCAGCTCGACCAGCCGGGCCTGCAGGTCGGCGGTGAGGCCGACGTTCCGCAGCACCAGGCCGGCCGGCCGGGCAAGGTCCTCGAGCAGCTTTTCCTCAAGCGGTGTCAGGGACTCGCCGGCTCGTTTGGTCACTGCGAGGGCCCCGAGCAGCTCGCCCCGGTCGCGCACCGGGACGACCCGGCCGGCGCCGGCGATGGGCGGGAGGATCTGACCGACGAGGTGGAGACGGCGCTCGTCGGCCTCACCCTCCGCCCCTCTGTCGGGGTACGAGGCTTCGAGGCGCAGCTCGCCGCCGTAACGGAGCCACACATCGGTCCGCACAGCGCCGGTTCCCTCGGCGAGGATGCGCGCCATGCGCGCCAGGACATCGCCGGCACCGAACGTCTCGGCGAGGCGTCCTGAGAACTCCGACAGCACCTCATACGGCGACGCGCGCTTCCCGTAAACCAGGCGGTTGGCCAGCTTCTCCAGCCGCCCGCGGGCGGGCTGGAACCCGACCGCGACGACGGCGGTGGCGACGATCGACAGCAGGAGATTGGCCTGACGCCCGCTGCCCACCAGGGTTCCCACCCCTACCACAATGGCGACATGCAGGCCAGACATAGCCGGGGGCGCTGCACCACGACGGGGTGGGTGTCAGTACCACCCCAAGGCCCGCGCACAGCCTCCGGATTGACTCAGCTGGGGGCGCGGAGGTAGATTCGCCGGAACTTGCAACGTAGGCGGGAGAGGGCAGGGGTTCGGGCCGCGCTGACGGCGTTGATTGCGTGTGTGGGCGTGCTGATCGCGCCACTGGGCGCGCTGGCGGAGATGCCATTCCCGGGTCACGGAACCAACGACCCGTACGCGTACGAGAAGTACCTGCGGGCCCACGTGGTCTGCCCCATTGCGCTGCCGAACCAGAACCCCAACGACTTCGCTTGCGACGACTGGCACGTGAGCAGCCAGGTCGACCCGACGGCGGGCTTTCCGCCGCGCTCCGCACAGGAGCTGGGTGGCGTCATGGGCGGGAGCGTCGACAAGGCGCTCAACGTCAGCACCGGCAGGCCGGACATCCACATCGCGGTGCTGGATTCCGGGATCATCTGGAACGAGTTCGACAAGATGAACGACCTTCGCAACAAGGTCTGGTTGAACTGGGCTGAGCTGCCCCCGCCACTGCGCGCGGACGGCAGCCTGTACCCTGGCTGCGACCCGTCCCGCCTGCCTCCGCGCAACCAGAAGCTGGCCTCGCCCGGGTTCCCGACCGCGGCCCGCGGCTCTACCGACTGCTACGACGTGAACGGTGACGGGGTCGTCAATGTCAGCGACTACGCTGCCGATCCCCGCGTCAACGCGCCCGCCCACACCCATTTCTGTTGCGGTAGCACAGATCCCACCAAGAACCTGCTCACGCCCGAGGACCTGATCGAGGTGTTCTCGTGCTACGACGCTACGCTCCCTCCAATGCAGCAGGTCGGGAGCTTCACCGGCGTCGACTCACAGGGCCGCAGGGTGTGCTCCAACGGCGCCGAGAACGCCGACAACGACGGCAACGGGTTCCCCCACGATATCGCCGGCTGGAACTTCATGGAGCGGACCAACGATCCCTACGACGAGCCCCACTATGGTCACGGCAGCGGGGAGGCCCGTGACTCCAACTCGGAGGCCAACAACGGGGGTGACATCGGCACCTGCCCCAGCTGTATGGTCCTGCCGCTGAAGGTGGGCGACTCCTTCATCGCCGACGTCAACGAGTTCAACCAGGCGGTGATGTACGGGGTGGACAACCAGGTCAACATCATCCAGTCGGCGCTGGGGACGCTCAACAGCTCAGACCTGACCCAGGCCTCAATCGACTACGCGTACCGCAATGGCGTTACCTTCGTCGCCAGCGCCGCCGATGAGGAGGCTGGGCACCACAACCAGCCGGGTGCCACCGAGAACCACGCCATCGTGGTCAACTCCGTGCGCAAGAACGAGGCCGACAGCCAGCTGCCGTCTCAGTTCGGGGGCCTGCCCAACGTCGGACCGAGCCCGGGTCGCACTTATCTCCTGCTGAATGGCTGTACCAACTACGGGGGCCACATCATCGCCTCGGTCGAGAGCGCCTCCTGCAGCTCGGAGGCCGTGGGCAAAGAGGCCGGGCAGGTAGGGCTGATCTACGCGGTGGCGCGCAACATGGTCAAGCAGGGGCTGATGGCGCAGTACGCGCCCCCAACGCCCCTCCACCCGGATGGCGTCGACATCTCCCCTGAGGAGGTCAAACAAGTTGTCGTCGCATCGGCAGACAACATCGATTTTGAGGACAGCTCGCCGCCCGTGACCCGGGCCGACAGCCCGGCCGACGCCACCTCACCCTGCGCCAACGTTCCCCTGGGCGCGCCGGGCGCACCCGATGGTCCCGGCCTGCCCAACAATTACGGCACCACCAACGCCGGCGAGCGCTACCGCTCCATCGGCGGCTGGTCCCAGTACTTCGGCTATGGCCGGGTCAACGCCAACTGCCAGGTGCGCACCGTCCTGAGCGGGCGGATTCCGCCCGAGGCCAGCATCGAGACGCCGGCGTGGTTCGAGAACCTGGACACCACGGTGCCCTCGTTCGATGTCACCGGGCGGGTGGCCGCAGGCCGGGCCCCCGGCGGCCGCTACCGATACACCGTCCAGGTCGCCTACGGCGTACAGCCGCACGAGCAGGACTTCCACGCCATCGACATCCCGGTGACCCACCCGGGGGTGCAGACCGCGCCGATCAGCGGCAAGCTGGCGACCCTCACCCGGGAGCAGCTGGACCAGGCCTTTGCCAACTACAACCCCGCCACCTACGCCGTGGCCCATCCACTGGCCAACCCCAACGGCGACCAGACCGACTGGTTGCTGCCGCCGTACAGCACCACGCCGGGCAAGAACCAATGGGATCAGTTCACCTTCACGCTGCGGCTGCAGGTCACCGCGCTGGATGCCCAGGGCCAGCCCCTGGCAAACGTCCACGTCGGCGAGGACCGCAAGTCGCTGCAGCATCACCACGACGACAGCGTGGGGGCGAATGGGACAGCGGTACCGGGCTTCCCCAAGAAATACAACAGCGACGGCGGCAGCGAGCCGGTGCTGGCTGACCTGCTTGGGGACAACCAGAATGAGCTCATCTTCGGCAGCTCGTCGGGGCTGATCCACGCCCTGCGCTCAGACGGCACCGAGTTGCCGGGCTGGCCCGTGCACACCACCCCGCTGTGTGCCAGCGACCTGCCCGACAGCACCACCTGCAACTCGCGCGCGCGCGAACCGGCGTTCAGGGACCCGGTACTGGGGCCGGTGGCAGCGAAGAGCTACGCGGCGGTGTTCCGTGCGGTGGCTGTGGGCGACCTCGACCGCACCGGGCGCCTGCAGGTGGTGGCGGCCGACAACGCCGGGTACGTCTACGTCTACGAGGCCTCCGCGGCCTACTGCGCAGGCATCGGCAGGACGGCGCCGTGTGTGCGACCCAATTTCCCGGTCCACATCGACTACCGCTACTCCCGCCAGGGTGTTCCCGGAGCATTCAACCGCGACGTCGACAATCGTGTCCACTTCGGCTTCTTCGGCTCCCCCGCGCTGGCCGACCTCAATGGCGACGGCAAGCTCGAGATCATCGACGGCTCCATGGATCGCCACCTCTATGTCTGGCGCTCAGATGGCTCGCGCAAGCCCGGATTCCCGCTGCTGTTGGGCTCCGCCGACAAGATCGCCGGCATCGCCCCGGGCACGCACAAGGTGACATTGAAGCCTGATTCCGGCGCGCTCTACGGCAGCAAGATCGTCTCCGGCGCATCGATCGGCGATCTTCTGGGCGACGGCCACAAGGAGATCGTGATCGGCCGCAACGAGGAGTACCGGGCCGCGGCGGACGGCGGCTTCAACGCCTCCGGAGACAGCGCTGGGACCCTTGCCGCGGCGGTCGGCGCGGTGGCTAGCCCGGCCAACGGACGAACCTACGCGGTCTTCAGTGATGGCTACTGCCACGGGGTGGCTTCCTGCCCGGCCGAGCCCCCGGACGCCGTCGCGACAAACTCGTACGTGCCGGGGTGGCCGGTCAAGGTCGGCATCCTGCAGGCCGAGATCCTGCCCACGGTGGGCTCCGGGGTCGATACGCCCCCGGCGCTCATCAGCATGTCCTGCCCGCAGAACTCAAGCCCCGGGTTAAAGGTGGGAGTGGCCGCGAACAACGGGCCGGTCTACATCTTCGGCAGCGACGGCAAATCCTGTTACGGCCAGGGGTTGGGCGCGCTGGACCCCGGGATGCACGACCGCACCCTGGGCGGAACCGGTCAGCGCGGCACTGGCAACAGCAACGACCCCGAGGCCGCGGCGGCCTTTGGCCTGGTGGTCTTCGGCGACCTCACCAGCAAGGGGGACACGGTCCTGGTGACGCCGACGGCCGGGGTCAACAAGCTGGTCGACGTGATCCTCGCGGCCCACCAGTTCAATGCCCAGAATCAGGTGACCGCCTGGAGCCTCAGCACGGTGCCCCCGGTCTGCGCCGGGGCTGCCTGTTCGCCCCAGTTCCACGCCGGTTTCCCGCACTACATGAACGACCTCCAGTTCCTGGCCGGGCCGTCAGTCGCCGACATCACCGGCGACGGCACCCAGGCCATCCTCCAGGGCAGCGCCAGCAACGACCTGCGGGGCGTCGACCAGTTCGGCAACGAGGTTCCCGGCTGGAACAAGAACACCGGGGACTGGACCGTGGACACACCCGTGGTGGGCACCTTCGGCACCGCACTCAACAAGCGGGTGGCGTCGCTGACACGCGACGGCCGCCTCTTCGTGTGGAACACGACCGCCGGACAGTGCGCCCCGGCCTCCTGGCCCAAGGCGCGCCACGACAACTGGAACAGCAGCGAGTACGAGACGAAGACCGGTCGGCCGGCAACGGTCTCAGACCTCGCTGGGAGCCGCGACGGCGGGACGGTGAATTTGACCTTCACCGCGCCGCACGGTGACCTTTTCTGTGGTGACACCAGGGGCTACGAGGTGCGCTACTCGACCACCGGCCCCATCACCGACGCCACGTGGGCCCAGGCGACAATGGTCAGCGGGTCATCATTGACCCTGTCCGCCGCGGGGGGCGCCGCGGGCGCGGTGGGGGCCTGCCGGCCGCAGGGTGCGGCGATCGGTGGCATCCCCGCCAACGGCCCGGTGTGGGTGGCGGTCCAGGGCACCAACGACGCGACCCGCGGGGGCGGTAACCTGGGCGCGATCAGCAACGTGGCGTACTTCCCCAGTCCGAGCAGCTCGTCCGCGGCTCCGGCCTCCACCAGGGTTAACAACGCCTGCACCGCGGCGGACCGAGGGCTGCCCGCCACCACCACCGGGGCCGGCCGGGCCATCGACCTCTCCCTACTGCTGCTCTCCGTCGCCCTGGTGATCACGATCCGAGCGCGGAGGCCCTCACGCGCCGCGGCAGGCCACAGACGAATCTAGAGCGACATTTGACAGGGGTGGGCAGGAGGCGTGGATGGACCCGCGCCGTGCTCTCGCTAGTCGTCATCGGCGGTGCTTCGATGATGCCCGCCGTCGCGCCGGCCGGGGCCGCGGCAGCCCCCTCGACGTGGCTTGCCGGCGCCGCCGCGGTGAGCATCACGCCGCCCCCCTATAACCCTGCTGACGACGCCCGCGACTTTCCGGGTTGCGACACCACCGTCTTCAGCGGGAAGCGCCTATTCGACTTCGAAGAGCCGTACATCGACAGCGCGGGCACCGGGCAGTTCGATTACACCAAGGACCTCTACTGCGACGCCGACCACAACGGTCGCTGGGATGGGCTGTACAGCTCGGGAGGCGTGGACCATCTCACCGAGTGGGTACACGACCCCATCTACGCGCGCGCCCTGGCCATCTCTGACGGCGCCCGGACCGTGGTTATCGAGTCGATCACCGCCCAGGGCCTGCTGTTGGAGGACGACCAGCGGATCCGCAACGGCATCAGGGCCGCCCAGCCGTTGGTGAGTCAGGTCTACGTCAGCTCGACCCACAATGAATCTTCACCCGACCCCATCGGCATCTACGGCGCCCCGGACAACGGCACCGGCTCGGCCGGGGTTCACTCGGGGGTCGACGATTACTACATCTCCTTCCTGGTCCAACAAGCGGAGGCCGCGGGCAAGCAGGCGGTGGGTGTGATGGTCGCCGCAAAGATTCGTGTGGGCGAGTTCTATCCCGCCGACGTGCGGGCTCGTCTCAGCGAGACCTTCCTGACCACCGACGCGATCCGCAGTCCCGCTCCCGGCCAACCGGCCTTTGGCACCCCGGAGGCAACCGACGGCAAGGCGCGCGTGCTGCAACTGGTGCGCGCCGATGGCGGCGGCAATATCGAGACGCTGTTCAACTGGGCGGCGCACAACCAGCAGGTCGGGCATGCACCCGACCAGGCGCAGGCCCCCGACCCAAATGACGGCAACCGGCTGAAGCGGGTAAACCGCGCCATTTCTGATGACTGGCCAGGGGTCTTCGCCGGCGCGCTCGCCAGTCGGCTTGGGGGACAGGCGATGTTCCTGGTGGGGGACAACGGCAGCATCGAGGATCCGCACGCTTTCCCTTTGCCCAACCCCGACAACGAGTGCCCGGCCGCTGGCTTCACCGACCATGTCCCCCGTGCTGAGGGCTGCTTTGACCTCCCGGCCCACACCGGTGCGCGGATCGCCGCGGACGTCGCCTCGGCGTTAAGCGGGAACCTGGACGATGTCGCCCCACATGCGATCAACGCAAGGGTCGACACCTTCGCTGTGCCGCTGCAGAACCAGCTTTTCGTCGCCGCCTTCGGCGCCGGGCTGTTTGCCCACCGCACCGTCGCCTCGGTCACCCCGTGTCTTGACAGCAGTAACGTCCCCCGGACCTGCTTCCTCACCGAGGTGGGCCTCCTGGACCTGGGCCCGCAGCTGCAGATGTTGGTCAACCCCGGCGAGGCCTATCCGGCGCTCATCGAGGGACACCCGTTTGGCATCGAGCAGATTTCATGTCCGGGGCGCACCCAGCCCCCGGTGCCTGCCTGGCACGCGGCCGCGGCCCACAAGCTGGAGATGGGCCTGGGCGATGACCTGGTCGGCTACGAGATTCCGTCACCGGGTTGGTTCTCCGACCCGGCGGTGTACGTTGACCCTGGCTGCCCGGCGGGCGCCCGGGCGCAGAGCGACCCCACGGCCGACTACGACCAGCACAACCAGTACCACAAGCTGGAATCCGAGTCGTTGGGCCCGGATGCTGCCGGCCTCGTCGCCCAGCATCTCGCAGCCCTGGGCGACACGTTGGGAGGACCCGGTGGGCAGATCATGGCCGGCAGGTTCCTGATGCCCAGCGGCGCCTTCACGCGAAAGGGCGCCGATGGCCCGGTCGGGATCTGGGTGCTCCCCGCGGGGGTGACAGACTTCGCGCCGGGGGTGGGGACCGTGGTCGCGCTGCCGGGCATCCAGGCCTTTGGCTCGATGCCGGTCGGCGCACACGGCCAGTTCATCGATTTCGACGGTCGTGTCCAGTCCGCCCCGAGCATCGACACGCGGGGAATGCGCGTGAGCGGAGTGGCGGGCACCACCTACTTCGTCGACGTCTACCCACAGCTGGCGGGCGCGGCCCCGGGGCCGGCCACCCTGGCAGTGAAAGCGAACGCAACCGCGCCGCCGAACTCGAACGCGCAGTCGCGCTCATCTCTTCCGGCAACCGGGACGGCCATGCCCCGCGGCGGTGGTTGGCTGTTGCTGGTTCTCCTCGGCGCAGCGTGCCTTCTTATCGGCCGTGTCGCCTACGTGATGGTCTTCTAACCGCTATCGGATTACGGTGACCAATATGTCTGGCAGCTGCAGGCGGCGCCATTCTCGATCCGCGGTGAAGGCTTCGACTTGGAGGGCGCTCGCGAGGGCGAGGCAGGCCCGGTCGCCGAGAGCGAAGTCCTTCGGTACAACGGCCCGGAGCCCGGCGGCTCTGTAGGCATGGTCTGAATCAAACGGGCGGACGTCGAGCTGCAACGAGTCGAGTGCAGCACGTACGTCCGCCTGAGTCAGCCCGCGGTCGATAAGTTTGCCGGCCACCTCGCTCAGATTCACTGCGCTAATGACGGCCTCGTCCAGCAACGGCTCGACCATCTCGGCTCCCGCCTCCTGGTTCAGCAGCGCAAGCACGGCGGAGGCGTCGAGGACCACCATCTACTTCTTCCGGCGCGCCTCTGAGCGGCGTTCAGCGAGCAACTCGTCGACCAGGCTGTCGCCGGAGCCGACGTGCTGTCGTACCAGCGCCCGCGCTTCGGCCAGCGCATCAGCGCGGGTGAACATTCGCCACTCGCCCTCGCGGGTCTCCGCCAGGATTAGCTCCGACCCGGTCTGAAGGTTCATGGTCCGTCGCAGGCCGGCGGGCAGTACCACCCGGCCGCCAGGTCCCACGTGTGCCCGATATACGTTACGTGTCATATATGAATAATATGGCACGAACTCTGAACATGGCTGGCTCATGCCCTCAGGCGGGTCGAGACTCGACCTCGAGCCTGTCGTCGAGGACGTCGTCCACTAGTGACCCCAGTGCTGGGGGTCACGGTGCTCGACGATCTTGTCGCCACGCTCGCCGGACCTGATCCTGATGGCATCGTCGACCGGGAGAATGAAGATCTTTCCGTCACCCACCTCCCCAGTGCGGGCGGCAGCCATCATGGCCGCAACGGCGCCCTCCACGCGCTCGTCCGTCATCACCGCCTCGACCTTGACCTTGCGCTGCAGCGAGATCTTGACTGGCGTGCCGCGGTAGGTCTCGGTGTAGCCGCGCTGAGACCCGCAGCCCAGGACCTCGGTGACGGTCAGGCCGGAGACGCCGATGTCATCGAGGGCGTCCTGGACCTGCTGCAGGCGATCCGGTCGGATAACCGCTTCCACCTTCTTCATCAGTTCTCCTCCTCGGCTCCTGCCGGTGTGGGCGCCGCGGCCGGTACGAGCCTCTGCTCGCGGGCCGCCAGCACGTCGGGGTGGATGTACGCGCCGCCGGGCACCGGCATGAACTGCTCAGGATAGCCCCACATCCCATGCTCGCTGATGTCGAGCCCGTCCACCTCGTGGCGCTCGCTCACGCGTAGGCCGACCGTCTGCTTGATGAGGAAGAAGAGGCCATAGGACAGCGCGAACACCGTGGCGAAGCAAACCAGCACGGTGAGCGCCTGGGCCCCGAGCTGCTGGAAGGATCCCGTGTAAAACAGGCCGCCGTGCCCGGTGGCGTTGAACTTTGCCAGTTCGGGGTCGGTGAACAGCCCGCAGGACAGCGTGCCCCAAACGCCCGCCAGCCCGTGGGCCGACAGCGCGCCGACGGGGTCGTCCAGGCGCTTGTCGATCCAGAGGACGCCGTACACCACGATCACACCGGCGACGGCGCCGATGATCAGGGCGGCCCACGGCTGGACATAACCCGACGGTGCCGTGATGGCCACCAGGCCCGCGATTGCCCCGTTGCCGATCATGCCCACATCGAGCGAGCGCTGCACCCGGTAAATGCAGACCATTGCCGCCAGCGCTCCCGCGGCCGCGGCGAGGTTGGTGGTGATCACGACGTCGGCGAAATGCAGGTTGGTGGCGTTGAGGGTGGAGCCCGGGTTGAACCCAAACCACCCGAACCACAGGATGAGCACGCCCAGCTGGGCCAGGGGCATGTTGTGCCCTGGAATGGCGTTGGGTCTGCCGTCGCGCCCGTACTTTCCGATCCGGGGGCCCAGCAGCAACAGGCCGGCCAGGCCCGCCGTTGCCCCGGTGAGGTGGACGACGGTGGAACCGGCGAAATCCTGCGCGCCGAAGTTCGCCTGCAGCCAGCCGCCCCCGAACAGCCAGTGGCTGATCATCGGGTAGATGAATGCGGCGAAGGGGATCCCAAAGAGGATGTAGACGACGAACTTGGTGCGTTCGAGCATCGTTCCCCAGACGATGGCCAGGGATATGGCGCAGAAGACGAACTCAAAAAAGAACTTGGCGGAGGCTGGGATTGCCGACGCCGCGTTCAGCGCTGGGAGATCCATCTGGCTGCCGGGATGGAACAGCGGGGCGAACCCGGAGTGGCCGATGATGCCACCCAGCGGCCCGGATGCCACGCCGAAGGCGACCGCAAACCCGACCAGCCAGTACATGATCGACGAGACGCTCAGGTTGACGATGATCTTCGCGACCACCGTGCCGACGTTCTTCATCCGCGTGAAGCCCACCTCGAGCATCGCGAACCCCGCCTGCATCAGCAGGACCAGCAGGGCGGCAACAACCACCCAGACCGTGTCGGCCGCCACCCCGGCCGCCTGGGTGGCAGTGTTGTCGGCGGCGACGTACGTCAACCCGTGACTCAGCAAAGTGCATGCCCTCCATTGGCGATGCGGCCGCGTAGCGGTGCTCGGCCATCGCCCTTTCCCGGACGGGATATTAGCGTCACAAAGCGCCGTTACGCCGAGCTCTACACCTCGCACCGGTGCCCTTGGGCGACGTGGGAATGGGCGGATCGCTGAACTGATTGGGTGAATTCATGATCAGGGAAGCCCTACCGGCTGAGTACGGCAAGGTCGCGGAGATCACGGTTGGCGCTTACCGCGAGTCCGCCGTGATCCTGGTGGCGGAGGTCGGAGGGGAACTGGCCGGCGCGCTGGCTTATTACGCGGCAGGCAAGCGCGACTCCGCCTGGCTGGCCCCGGACTGGGCCTACTTTCGAGCGCTGGCCGTGGCCCCCGGCCATCGTGGGAAGGGGATCGGACGCGCCCTGACCCAGGCGTGCATCGACCGTGCCATGGCTGACGGTGCGGCAGGCCTGGGCCTCCACACGACGGAGGTGATGCCGGTGGCCCGGGCGCTGTACGAGCGGATGGGATTCGTCCAACACGCTGAGTACGACGGGGGATCTTGGAAGTACTGGTCCTACGTCTTGGTGTTCTAAATGAGCGGGAATCACTACTCTCAAAGTATGAAATCCACGGTGTCTGGGAAGGGGCAGGTGACCATTCCCAAACGGCTCCGGGACCGCCTCGGCATTCGTCCCGGTGAGATCCTCTATTTTGAAGAAGAGGAGGGCCGCCTGGTGGCGGTGAAGCTGGCTCAGCGCGACCCCGTCGAGGCCGTCTACGGCATTCTCCAGCGCAGGGTGCCCACTGACGACCTGATGACGCAGATCCGGGGGGAGGGTTAGGGCTACTTCAGGAACCGCGGGTTCGCCAGGAACTTCGCCCTGTTGGAGCGCTCGTGCTGCTCCTCAAGCTCGCGCTTCTCCCGGTCACGTTGGCCAGTTCTATGGTGTCCGCCAGGCACTGGTGATCCTCATGGGCCGACCAGGCAGCCTCGACGTTCCAGCGTCGCTGGTAGATGCGGGTGCGCGGCCGGCTGGTGTTGGTGATGACGGTGGGGTTCATTACAACGTCAGCATCGGGTGGACCCGCGACAGATGGTTGTCGCGGGCCCGCACTCCGACGGCTAGATAAGTTGCGTCCCGCCGCGGCGGCTGGGGCGTGCGAAACCGATGGTCTCGGTCGCCATGAAAGCTGCCAGGTGGACTACCGCGTCGTCGATGACCAGCGACGTGGCCCCGACGCCCGCGGAGCTCAAGAGCACGTTGGTGCCAATGCCCACGCCGGGATGCTCGGTCGCCATCGCTTCGGTCATGCCGCTCAGCCAACGGCGGGCCTCCGTTGTGTCTCGTTCGGCAGCGGCTCGCTTGGGCACGGTCATCGCATCCAGCGCGTAGCTGCCGACGAGCCCCTTCCAGACCACCTCGAGCGTGGACGGACGGTCGAACAGGTCGAAGCAGAGCGGCGTGCCACCGACCACCGCGACGACGCCGGCCTGCCCCGGCCGCGGCTCGAGTTGGTCCAGGTCTCGCCTGACCTCCGCGCCGCGGGCCCTGCCGATCTCCGACTGCGCCCGCGTCGGCGCCGCTACCTGGTGCGCGGCGAGCTCATCATCCACGCTGGCCCACACCTCGCCCTGGTTGGAGGCGTACGAGCCAACGCCGCGGGCCTGCTCGTTGACGGTAATCGTCTTGCGCGAGCGCGCCCGCGGTGACATATGGAACTCGTGCTTGGAGGCGGCCACGCCGTCGTGGTGCCAGCGGCCCGCCTCCACGCAGGACACCGGGATGTTCAGCGTGGTCTTCGCGGGCACCAGGACGGTGACGTTGAGCACGCGCGTCTGCTGCATGCCTTCGAGCATTTCGCCCTCCAGCAGTAGGACCGCCTGGTCCGCGCGGTTCTCCGCGACCAGGGTGTTGACCTGGCCGCCGCCGGTGACCTCGCTGATTTCCAGCAGGCCGCTACCCTGGATGGACGCGTAGGGGATGTAGTCGGCGGCCGGCCCCTCGTGGAAGACGGGCACCAGGGTGAGGGCGCCGATGCTGCGGCCGCGACCGACGGTGAGACCGGCGGGGCCGTCCAGGCGGATGCGCTCCTTGAGTGCGATGGTCGGGCTCTTGGGATCCTGTGGGTTGCTGCTCTTCTCATTCATGACACCGACGGTGGGTCATGCCTGCGACAGGTTCATGTCGCAGTGTCGCGCCGGTCAGCCCAGGTAGCGCTCGTACTGGATTCGAAATAGTTCGATCACCGAGGCGGCGTCGTCCGGGTCGGACATCCAGCAGCTCACCCAGCCGGTGTCGGGCAGGATGTGGTGCAACTGCGCGCGTCCATCGGCCACGACCTGGTCGTGCAGGGCGCGCGGCAGGGGCAGGTCGGCCAGCCGGTCGCCGTGCACGTGGCCCATCTCCTTGCGACCGTAGCGATACTCCGTGCCGCCGAAACGATGGGGGACCGCCTCGACTCCCGGCCAGGCGGTGACGGCGTCGTGGATGAGCCGGCCGGCAGTCGACATTGCCTTCAGTCTGACCCGCCGCGGCTCGCTGGTCTAGCTGTAGGTTCCCGCCATCCGGGCCGCCGTAGCAGCCACGGCCTTGCGCAACTCCGCGGGGCCGACCACCTCGACATCGGCGCCCCAGCTCAGGATCCAGGGGGTGATCTCGACCAGTCCGCGGACCTTGAGCGTCAGAAGGATTGCGCCGCCCTTCTGCCTGGTCAGCACCTGGGAGGGATGCCACATTGTCTCGGTGAGCCGGCGGGCGACATCCCTATTAAAGAGAAGCTCAACCGTCTGCACCCGGCCCTGGTTCCAGACCCCCCAGGAATCCGCCACCTGCTTCTGCAGGGTGGCGTCATCGGGGATGTAGGCGTCGGTGGCCAGGACCTCGGCTTTCTTGATGCGGTCCAGCTTGAAGACGCGGAGCTCGCGTTTGTCGATGTCCTTGCCGAACAGGTAGGTGCCGCGGGACATGAGCGAGATCGGCTCCATGAAGTAGGGATGGATCCGCCGCTCCGTCTCAACGCCCTTCGAGTCGACGTAGGTGAAGCGGATCTGCTTGCGGTCCAAAAGACCGGTGGTGATCACGCTGAAAACTTTCTGGCGCTCGGCGTCCGCCGGCTTGGCGGCGAGCTGGCTCACGCTCTCGCCCACGTGCACGCGGACGGCGCCCTTGGGGAGGGAGCTCGCCAGTTTGTTCAGGGCCATCGCCAGGAACTCGTTGTAGTAGTCGAGGTGCTGCACGGCGAGCCGGGTGGCGAGCAGGATGGCCATCGTCTCCTGCTGGGTGAACGCGATCGTCGGCAGGACGTAGCCGGGCATCAGGCGCCACGTGTCGTTGGCCTCCTGGAGCACCGGGACACCGATGTCCTCCAGCGCGTGGATATCGCGAAGCGAGGTGCGCTTATCGCGGCCGGTGCGGTCGCCGATCTCCCTCGCGGTCACGCCATGGGGTGCGCCCGCAAAGATCTGCATGACCAGCATCAACCGCGCGGCGCGGTCCTGCTTCTCGAACTCCTTCTTGAGCTTCAACACCATCGGCATTGTGAGCTACCTACCCTCCCTTCTGTTGCACTTCTCGATCACGCCCTCACTGTCGCGTAGGCGTGCGACAGCTAGGTTGTCGCACGCCGCCGGAGTGAAATGTCGCCTGAACGTCCCGAGCGGTCTGACAATATCAGTCGGGTGACTCAGGACGTATGGCAGAATGTATGGCGTGAAGCGAACAACGATCTACCTACCTGAGCAGCTGAAGACGAAACTCGAACGTGCGGCCGCGCAGGACGGCCGCACCGAGGCCGACCTGGTCCGCGAGGGCGTGGAGCGGTTGCTTGAGTTACGTGAGCCGCACCCAAGGCTTCCGCTGTTCGCCAGTGGTCAACCTGGCCTGGCTGAAAATGCTGAGGAACTCCTGGCCGGTTTCGGGGAGACTTGATCCTCGTCGACACCAGCGGGCTCCTCGCCGCGATCGACAGCAGCCAGGCGCAGCACGAGCCTGCGGCGGCCGCGCTCATGGCCCTGGGCGGCCCGAGGCTGATGTCACCGTTTGTGCTGGCCGAAATGGACTATCTGTTGGCGACAAGGGTGGGCACGAGCGCGGAGCTCACGCTTCTCGATGAGGTTGCGCGGGGGGCATATCGCCTTGAAACGTTCTCTGCCACCGACGTCGCGGCTGCACGGGCTGTCGTCGCGCGCCGTGCGGGTGCAGGCATTGGCCTGGCAGACGCGTCGATAGTCGTGCTTGCCGAGCGCTACGCCGTCCTCGACGTCCTCACCCTGGACAGGCGTCACTTCGAATCGTTGCGTGGGCCGGGCGGCAAACGCTTTCGCCTCCACCCAGGCCCCGCTTCCTGACAGGGACCAAACCGGATGTTCCACTCACCGCGACAGGCTGTTGTCGCGGTGCCCCGCCAGGCTGCGGTTATGACAAATTCCACCCAGAGCGCAGCCCAGTTCGAGCATCCTTTCGCGGTCTTCCTGGCCAATGCCATGGAGGAGGACTTCATCGTCTTCGAGAACCCGGTAAAGACCAACGAGTTCGTACAGTTCAAGTTGCACAACGGCGTCGTCTACGGCGAGGTCAGCTCGCGCCAGTGGGGGGCCTCGGTCAACGACCATGAGCCGCTCTCCGATGCCGCAGAGTTCGCCCTCATACGGCTCGGGTTCACCCACGGCGGGCGGGCTAAGAACTACTGCATGGACGACCTCCCCGCCAGCGCGAAGTATCTCGCGACCCTGACGGCGCGGTTGTTCGAGACCGCGTTCGAGACACCGGCGCCGGTCCGCCCAGACATTCGCACCACCGACTGGCACGTGGCGCGCTGGGCAGAGAGGCGGGGTCAGCTCACACCCATCGGTTCCCCGAAGCCCCAGGTGTCATGCCCCTGCGGTTATCGCCATCGCGATGAGCCGCCGCTGGAGACGTCGCCTGGCCTCGCCGCGCGGGTGTTGCGTGCGCTACGCAGCAACTTCATGGAGATCCAGCTGGACTGCGAGGATCGACAGCGGCTGCGCCGCGCCGTCGAAGCGGTCGGCAGGTTCGAGGATCTCCCCGACTGGGCCCAGGACTGGATCCTCAAGGCCGAGGACGGGCCGCTCTTCTCATGAGGTACACCTCCGACGAGCTGCACTCCGATTCACAGATCAGCTGTCCCGACTGCGGCGAGGGCTGCAGCCAGGGCGTGAGGGGTCGCGGGGTCCTGATCGCAACGTGCTCGACCCACGGCGTCTTCATCACGTCGCGCCGCGCCGATCGCGACCACCTCGGCGCGGAGTTCATGCATTGCGAGGAGCGGCTATGGCTCATCGAACGGTCACTCGAGCGCTTCCTGATCGACCCCGATGCTGATGACTTCATGGCGATCCAGAGCTCGACGCTGCCGTGCAACCAGCTGCTCTTCAGGTTCGTCAAGGGTGGGTTCATCCTCGAGGTCGGCTCGCGGGAGTGGGACTGCCCGGTCTGCGGCAACCGGCCCCTGGGTGCGGAGGCCAGGGATGCGCTGGTCCGGCTCGGGTTTGAGCGCCTGTCGGCCGGACCCAACCCGACGGCCCTGGACCTGCCTCGAAATCGCCGCGAGCTGGCCATGCTGGCAGACGACGCCATGCTGCGCGCGTACGGAGAAGCGGGGGACTTCGAGGTCGGCGTTTACTTCAAGCGCACCGAGGTCCTGAGGGATATCCTGGCGCAGCTTGCGAGCCTGAATTGAGCCGTTAGTCGATCCTTTTTGCGCCGTGCGACAGCCATGTGTCGCGGCCTCACGAGACACTGAGTTCGTGAGAAAAAGAGCTGAACATAAAGCCCCGACCTGGCCGGAAAAGCTGGCCCTGGCATGCCCCGCCTGCAACCACGCCTTTCCTCTTATGGGGGTGCGTCCCGACGGCGGCCTGCTATTTCAATGCTTCACCCACCGCTGGTTTTCCGCCGACAGCTGGACCGCCGTCCCCCAGGTTGTCGACACCCACCACAAACATCACCGCCCGATGGATCCCGCGGTCCGCCGGGACTTCATCGACGGAGCAATCTCGGTCCTGCTCCGCGCCGGGGCCGCGAACGACGACCTGATCCTCCAGAGCACCACCCCCGACCAGTCGATGTTCTTTCTGTTGACTCCTGACGGTGACGGCGCGCTCCTGACTGCTGTCAACTCACGCCGGCACCACTGCCCGGTATGCGTCCTCCGGCCACTCGACGTGGCCCACGAGCAAGTGCTATTCGACATGGGCTTCGGGCCGGCCGGCGATGGCAAGAACTACATCACCGAGTCGCTGCCCACCACCACCGCCGCCCTGCGGGGGGCCGCCGAGACGGTGTTCGCCGAGGTCTACGAGGAGCCAGACGACTTCGGCCTCTGGGCGCTGTTCCGTCCGCCCGCGCTTGCCGAAGCCTTCTACCTGGCCTGGAGCTTCCGTCCGTGAAGCTGTTCTTCAGCGACGACTACGTCGCGGCCGGCCACAGCTTCGACACGACGCGCAAGGCGCAGTGGATCGTGAAATCGCTGCTGGCCGACCCGCTTGGGTTTGAGCTGACAGCGCCGCGGCCGCTCTCTGTAGAGGAGCTCATCGCGGTCCACGATGCCGGCTACGTCAACGCGGTGCGCACCGGTAGACCTGACTGGCTGGCCACCTCGCAGGGGTTCGACTGGGACCCGGGGCTGTGGCGCGCGGTCTGCGCCTCAAACGGAGGCGCTGTTGCGGCGGCGGTCACGGCGTTGGACGAAGGTCGCGCCGGCTCGCTGTCCAGCGGAATGCACCATGCACGCCGGGGCGAGGGCCGGGGATTCTGCACCTTCAACGGGCTGGTCCTGGGCGCCGAGGCAGCGTTTGCGAAGGGTGCCGAGCGCGTCGTGGTGCTTGACCTCGATGCCCACTGCGGGGGTGGCACCCACGAGCTCACCGCGGGCGACCGGCGAATTGTCCACCTGGATGTCGCGGTCTCTTCCTTCGACTCCTACCGCCCCGATGGGGTTCGACAGCGGCTCGCGATCGTCCGGTCCGCCCATTGGTACCTCGCGGCCGTCGCGCAGATGCTTGACAGCGTCAAGGGTCAGGTGGACCTGGTGATCTACAACGCTGGGATGGACCCCTTCGAGAAATGTCTGATCGGGGGGCTCCCGGGTGTCACCAGGTCGATGCTGCAGATGCGCGAGGCGATGGTGATGACCTGGGCGTCAGAGCGCGACATCCCGCTGGCCTTTGTGCTGGCAGGCGGATACACCGGTGGCGCGCTCAGTCGACGCGCGCTGGTCTCGCTGCACCGCCTCACCCTGGACATGGCCGTGCATGTCGCGCTGCCGCACGAGGTGTACACGGATCCAGGTTAATCAGGGTCGCCTGTCAGTCCAGATACCAGCGGTTCGACGACCTCTCGGCCGCGCATACCCTCAAGCCATTCGGCGGGGATGGCGTCGATTCCCCAGTAGATCCCCGCCAGCCCGCCGGCCACACAGGCGGTGGTGTCGGTGTCGTGGCCATACCGGATCGCCCGCTCAATGGTTTCGCGATAGTTTCCGGACCCTGAGAAGGCCTCCCAGGCCGACCAGAAACAATCGACGACATACCCGGACCCGCCCGGCTCCGGGAAGCTCATGAGAATCTCGCAGTCGGCCCGCCACTCGTCTGGCAGCAACGGCTTGAGGCTCGCGACCGCCCTCGAAAATGCGGTCTCGCGATCCCGCTCTCCCGCAAGAAGGTTGCGCGCCAGCAGCGTGTAGAGCGCGCAGGTCACCCGGCACCGCGGGTGCGCGTGGGTTACGGCGGATGCCTCCGCCGCCTGGTCGACGAGCGTACGGTCATCATGACCGCGGCCGACCAGCGCGATCGGCAGGATGCGCATCAGGGAGCCGTTGCCATTGGAATGCTCGTCCGAACCACCGGCCGTGGCAGCCGGACCTCCGGCGGCGATTCGGTTGAGGGCGCCTCGGGTCGCGACACCGATGTCGAACACGCCGCCGGGGGTGTAGGCACCCTCCTTCATCCATGCCACCGCGCGCCGCCCCTGGTCCTCGACATCGAACCCCTTCGTGAGCAGCGAGTCGAGGAGGGCGAGCATGAGCGCGCCGTCGTCGCTCCAGGTTCCTGGAGGCTGGCGGTGAGTACCGGCGTGGCCCCATTCCACTGCGGAGATAGACCCGCCGCCGCTGAATTCGTACGGGACGCCCAATGCGTCCCCGGCGAGGTGTCCCCACACGGCTCCCGCCAACCGATCCGCGAGGCTCACGTCGCTTATTGCCCGGCCTTCCATGTGCGCACGAAAGCTCGCTGCGTCTCGCTTTCCGGCGATGGCGAGAGGTTTCCGCCACACACCGCCTGGAGCTCTTTGATGCGATCGACCGCGCGCTCGGGTGCCGCGATCCCGTGGCGGACCAGCCAGCAACCGACGACTGTCCCGGTGCGCCCTTTGCCGCCCCAGCAGTGCACGTAGGTCGGCGTGCCCGCGGTTATCGATTGGTCGATGTCGTCGAGGATCGTGACCATCTCGTCCTCGGACGGGATGTGGAAGTCGCGGATCGGCATCCGCGTCATGCTGATGCCGCGGGCTTTCAAGGGCGCCTCGTAGGGGACGAAGATCGCGCCGCTGCGGTCGCGCTCGCCCTCCTCCATCAGGTTGACGACGTGGCGTATGCTGGCTGCCACCAATCCATCGAGTTTGTGGGACGCTTCGTCGGAGTTAGCGGCACCGGGGTAATGTCCCGCCAGGAGGCGGCCTGGCGAGACCCAGTAGGACCGCTGGTACGGGGTCGCCAGCGCGGTCAAGGGACCGGGGTTCCAGGACGGCCCGCGGGCAGGCGTTCGATCTCGGATCGGGGTGGTGGACCAGCACTGACCTGCATCGGCGAATTATGGCCTGATGGGCGCCGACCCAGGTTTGGGTTGACATAACCTAAAGGCTGGAGTAGCCTAATGGTCGACTTGACCAAAACCCTGCCGTCCACCACCGTCTTCAGGCCCCTGGGCTATTGCGCCGGGGTGCTGGGCTCGGTCATCCTCATTGCCGGCGCGGCAACGCATCGAGTTCCAATGGACCTAACCGAGGTGCTCGGCTTCGTCACCGGCGGCTGGGGCGTCTGGCTCACGGTGAAGGCGAACATCTGGAACTGGCCCATTGGCATCGCCAACTCGGCCTTCTACTTGGTGCTCTTCTTCCAGGCCCGGCTGTTCGCCGACATGTCGCTGCAGGTCGTCCACATAGTGCTCGGATTCCTCGGCTGGTACTGGTGGATGCGGGGTGGTGAGAGCCGCACGCCGCTCTCGGTAGGGCGTACGCGGACGCGGGTCGCGCTGGCGCTCGTCGCCATAACCCTGGCAGCGACCACGGGGCTGACGATCTTCCTCACCCGCGTCCACGATTCCGCACCCTTCCTAGACGCCCTCACCACCGTCCTGAGCCTGGTCGCCCAGTACCTGCTGACCCGCAAGCTCATCGAGAACTGGTTCGTCTGGATAACCGCCGACATGATCTACATCGGCCTATATGCCTCGCGCCACCTCTACCTGACATCGGTGCTCTATGCCGTCTTCCTGGCGATGTGCATCGCCGGGGTGGCGCAGTGGCGGACGTCCCTCCGCCGGTCCTCATCATGGTCGGGTCGGCGCGAGGCGATCGATGCCGTCGCCGTTTAGGACCGGGGTCGTCTTCGGCAAGTTCTACCCGCCGCACCGCGGGCACAAGCTGGTCATCGACACGGCCCTGGCCCAGGTCGAGCATCTCACCGTTTTCGTCTGCCACCGCACGGAGCACGACATCCCTGGCGAGTTGCGCGCTGCCTGGATGCGCGAGATCCACCCAACTGCTGATATCCGGCTGATCGACGACATCTACCCAGATGACGATTCCGAGCTCTGGGCACGTCTGACCCGGCAGTGGCTGGGCTACGCGCCTGACGCGGTGTTCACCTCAGAGGCGTATGGAGCCCGCTTCGCGGAGCTGCTGGGTGCCGCGCACGTCGAGGTCGACCGGGCGCGTCTCCAGGTACCGTGCTCCGGGACGGCTGTGCGCGCCGACCCGCTGGGTCAATGGGACCACCTCGAGCCCTGCGTGCGCGCGCATTTCGTCCGCCGGGTCTGCATCGTCGGCGCGGAATCGACCGGGACGACAACGCTCGCCCGCGCGCTCGCGGCGCATTTTCGGACAACCTGGGTCCCGGAGTACGGGCGCGAGTACACCGAACAGGTCAAAGGGATCGATGCGAAGTGGGAGAGCGAGGAGTTCGAGATGGTCGCCCGTGAGCAGTGCCGGCGCGAGGACGCCTCGGCGCGCGACGCGAACCGAATCCTGTTGTGCGACACCGACGCCCTAGCCACGGCGATCTGGCACGAGCGCTATCTCGGTTACCCGTCTCGGGCGGTCCAGGCGATCGCGGATTCGCGGCGGTACGACCTATACCTGCTCACCGACGTGGACATCCCGTTCGTGCAGGACGGCTACCGTGACGGCGAGCATCTCCGGGAGTGGATGCACGGGAGGTTCATCGCCGAGTTGAGCCGGATCGGCCGGAAGTTTCAGGTAATTCGTGGATCGCTTCAGCAGAGGCTAGAGCGGTCGGTGGAAGTGATCGAGCGGAGGACGGCGAGCACGTGAATGCGGGACTTCGTGTGTCACACGGGGTCGCGACGGTGCTCAACCGACCCGGTTCCAGCACGGCCCGCGGGCAGGCGTTCGATCTCGGTGACCACCCGGTCCAGCTCGCTCGCCAGCACGTGGGGCACGAGGTCGCCGCTGCTCATGAAGATGTCGGCCAACTGCCGGTAGTACCAGACTTGGTCGTCGCGACCCGCGTGGAAGCGCTCCCACACCGCGTCGCCGACCCGGCGGTAGTCCAGGAGGATCGAGCGTGCATTGAAGAGCTTGTCGGCCAGCGATACCAGCAAGACTTCGGGCAGCGCTAGAGACAGGTGCTCGAGGTAGTCCTCCTTGCGCTTCCGCCAGGGCGGCTTGGGATTGGTCACCGCGTCGGTACAGCCCTCAACAATGCCCGCCACCCGCGGCCCGAACCGCCCCCGGATCTCGTCGAGCATCGGCAGACCGCCCTGGTCCTCGACGGCGTCGTGGAGCAACGCCGCGACCGCCTGGTCTTCGTCTCCGCCCTCCTCGAGCACGATAGACGCGACGCCGAGCAGATGGCCGACATACGGAAGGTTGCTGCCCTTCCGCACCTGCGTCCGGTGGACCCTGGCCGCTAATGTCAGTGCGTCTTCGAAGCGATCCGTCAGCAACGGCCCCTCGGGAAGGCATGGATGCAGGGGCTCGACGGACGCTGACGGCGGGAACCAGATTGCGCCTTCGAGCATGGTCTGCGGGTCGGTTGTGGCCTTGAGCGAGATCAGTTCTTCCGCGTGCTGCGCCATCACCAGCGCCGAGACGGCCGCGTCGAATGTGTCCTCAGATGCCGCCGCCATCCCGATCATTCGGTCGGGCAGCTGCCAGCGCGGGTCCTCCAGGTAAGCTCGACGGCCCGCAGCGCTCGATTTGATGACCGGTCCGGTGAGGATAAGCGGGTAGATCTCGATGACCAGGGGCCATCCATCCTCGAACGGCCAGATGCGGAAGCCGCGCTCCAGGAGATCGAACAGGAAAGGCCAACCCCTGACAGACCCGGTCCCCACCGCTCCCGCGCCGCCCACCTGGAAGACCGACTTCGGCGAGATCCCACCGACCGAAGGCACCGCCCGGTCAGTCGCCCGGAAGTGATGCTCGAGGTCCGGGCGCTTCACGCCCGGGCGCCCCCAGAACGGCGACTCGCCCTTCACCCAACTCTCGCCCTCGCTGCGGGCGGCGCGCCAGAGCTCCTCAACGTTGGCGAAGTTCCTGTACCGGAGATACCACGCGGGTACCGAGAACGCGAAGTCTAGACCGACCACGGTCTGGGAGTCTGCGGCGGCCAGGTCCCGGATATGGTCGGCCAGCTCCCGCCCGGTGCGCCCTGTCTCCACGCTGACCAGGGCGCCCTCGCGCACGACAGCCACTGCGGTGAACCGCGCCGCGTTGGAGGCGTTGCCCGACCAGTCGATCGCGATGAATTGCACGGCTGCATTATTGACCGTCCGTCTCGGTGTGCGCGACGCGACAAGAAGGTGTCGCGCCGGTTGTTCAGCCTCAGGTCATGTTGAACACTCGTCTTATGTCCCGGCGGTCTCAGCGGCGATGGCAGGCCGCCTTCGCCTTGCCGATGGTGCTCACGCTCCTGTCGAAGCCGACAACTCGCAACGTGTGCATTCGCGTGCCCCTACTCGTGCTCCGGTTCCTGGCGCCGCTCGTCGCAATGGTCGTGGTCACCGTTGTGCTCACTCTGATGTTGCTCGTGGTTTTCGCGCGGGCCGCAGAGCGCAACAAGAGAGACCCAGCCGACGCTATTGGTGAGCTGATCGAGGGACGGCGATCGCTGTCCGAACTGCGGTGCGCCGGCTGTGCGCGGTCGCGCTACCCGGTGTATCTATTGCGGCGCGCCCCTGGATTGAAGCGGACGCGCGGTTTGACCTTTCGCCACGGGCAAAACGGATCATCGCCGAGCGGCCCGTCGGCTGGGAGTACGAATTGTTCGGCGCCCTCATCGCCGACGGGATCGCTCAGAGCGACGAGTTACGCGTCGCTGCGCGGGCATCGACACCCTCGATTGACAACCCCATGAACGCCTTCGACCTTCTTCAGACCTCCATGCAGGAGACGGCCCTATGCGCATCATCGGTCGAGACGATCTTTGACGTGCATCGGATGCAGGCGGCGTTCGGATTGCCGGGGAAGAGTGGCGATGCGGTGCTGATCGGCCAGGTGGCGAGCGATGTCGTGAGCCTGTACGAGAAGATCGGGATTTCGTCTGATCAGCTCTCCGCGGTGGGCCTCCCGCCCCGGCTCACGCGTTTCGATGGTCTGCAGGTCCGCATGAACGACGCCCTGCGCCGCCAGATCCGGGAGTTCTCAGATGAGTTGTCTCGCGCCGTGGCCCGCGTGCCAGAGATGCTCTGCCAGCCAGTTGCCCAGCGCGAGCACGTCCGTCTGGTGCTCGCGTCACGAGTTGATCTGGCGATGCAGAACGCTCTGGAGAGCGAACTGAAGTACCTTGCCGGGGCAGTCGGAGCGATGCCGCCTGACAACCGGCACCCCGCACCGAGTAGTTAGATAGAGGCGGATGGGATACCTCAGGTGTCGGCTCGCAGGCCAGCCGCATTGAAGTTAACGCTCAGCGACGCGCATGAGGTTGGACCGTTCGAATGGCGGTGGCCTGAAGAACGGGAGCGGTTTGATTGCGGCATCGAGGCTCGAGCCATAGTCAAGGGGCATTCCGTCAAGGTGCGGTGGGCAACCCGCTTACGCAAGAGGTTCGGGACCGAACGCCAGGCCGGGGTGCTCTGGGTGGGCAGCCAGCCCGCGATCGAGGCGGTGGCGCCCGACGACTACGCCACGAGCGGCTGCCTGATCAGCCTCGTCCGGCGCCCGGATGGGAAGCACGCTCGGACGAGGACGGAGGTGCCGGCGGGATACGAGGGCTACGAACTGGCGCTGCACAGTGACGAGGTTTTCGCTAAATACAGTCCCAAGAGCCTCGCCTTCAAGGCCCACGAAGCTGACCTGGCGGCGTGGGTACGCCACGCGTTGATCCGAAGAGGAATGCTGGGCGCAGAGTCGATCCTGACGGCCCCACGTCCCGCACGGTCGGAGACGCCAAACGTGACGCCGCGACCGCGGACCGCAAGCATGTCGGCGCCGGCATCTGAGCGCCCGTGGCGGCTGTGGCGGGCGGGCGAGATCCTGGCCACGCTGGAGGACATCCGTCCGCTGCTCGCATCTTGGGACTCGCGAACTCACCCGGCGCAGATCCGCCTCCAGGCCTATCTGTCGGATTTGGAGGAGGGGCTCGCCGAATTACCAGCGGACCTCGATCGCCTCTTCCTGCATATGGAGATCGACGTCGAGAAGCCTGAGCGGCTTCAGCGCCATTACGACCTCGAGAACTACCTCACGCCAGTGGTCCACCGCCTTGGGGCGCGACGGTTCCGGATGGCGAGTGCAGTCAAGCGGGTAGGCGGCGGCTCGCGCCTGATCGTGGGGCTGGCGGAGCCAGGCCCCGAACCCACTGGCTGGAAAGCGTTCGCGGATCGTCCGAGCGGCTCACCATCGTCGACGCCCTGGAAGCACGACCTCTGCGACAAACTCGCCGCCGCCAACCCCGTCGAGCTGCCACCCGGTCCTGTCGAGGCGCACCTCGCGTGGCAAACCGCGCGCAGACTCAGTTGGGTGAACCTCTGGAAGCCGACCGATGCAATGGGGCCGGTGCTCGGGGCAGTCGATCCGAGCAAGCCCTACAACCTGAACGACGACCGGATCACCCACCTTGTCCTGCATCTCGACTCAGACCCCGCCGATGGTTCGCACGTCCGGGTCGGGATGTGGTGGAGATCGGTTTGAGACCAGCCGGCCGACGCAAGGCCAGGGCGGCGAGTGGCCTGGGTCCTCTCGTCTCCGGCGTGGACTGTCACCTCACTGACACCTGGGCCAGGTGGCGGTAGCGGAGCCAATTTGGTTCACTCATCAGGCGTGACTGTAGAACGCCGATTTGCACAAACCCTGTCGACCCTCGAGCGCGAGCAGCTTCTCCTGCTGTCCGACCTTCTCAGTACGGCTACTCTCGTTTCTCAACGGACCCGGGAACTCGGCCCAAGCGCTCCGACCGAGCCCGCCTGGCGTCAAGCCAGCGAGCAGATGGAGGAGGCTCTCGCACGGGCGGCGGCTCTCAGGCGGGAGGTACAGTCAGCTCTCGAACTGAAGGCAATTGCTGCGCTCCCGCCCGGGCAGCGTCCAACCACCTGGGCCGGCCCGTCGGCCGCCGCACTTTTCGACATGACCACCGGCTGGGACCGCATGTACCCGATGACCTGGTGGCAGTTCGAGGGTCTTGTCGCCGAAACGTTCCGGCGGCTCGGGTTCGAGGATGTCGAAGTCGTCGCAGCCGGACGGGACGGCGATGGCGGGGTGGACATCCGAATGCGCCATAAGGGCTCACCGTGCATCCTCCAGGTCAAGCATTTCGCCGCCGATGCCTACGTCAAGATCGACATGTTGAGGGCGCTGTCCGACCGAGCGAACCGCGAGAAGGCGACGGCGTATCTGGTCACGTCAGGGCAGGTGGGCCAGACAGCCCGTCGGGACATGGCCAAGGCTGATCCGCAGGTATTCGTAGTCGATGGCGAATTGCTCTGGAAGTGGATGCGGAAGGCGCGCGGAGAGCAGTCTGACGTCGTCGTTCTTGTACCTGGTCAGAAGCTGATCCAGGCAACATCCGATCCCGAGGGTGAGGCGACCCCCATTGTCTCCGCGTCGGCGAAGTCCGGGTGCCTATCCGTACTGGTGATTGCCGCGGCACTGCTGGGCGCCTGCCTCGCCGCAGGCACTGGGCAGGTGACTCTGTAGGTTCGCGCCCGGTCTGTGCGTCCGCGTCTGGCTCTTCACGCCACTGCCTTTGCGGCTTGGAAGAAGTCCCCGGGCAGCGGGTGCATCAGGCGCCAAGTGATCTGCATAGGCCGCTCGCTGACGTGACTCACATACGTTGCCGGTCCCATGAACAAAAACGAGGTCGTGTCACCCGAATCATCCTTGGTTGTCTCCCTCGCGAAGATCAGGATCTTGGTGCCTCCGGCGACATGGTCCTGATACCTGAGCCCGGTAGGCGAGTTGGCTGTCGTCCGTGACTGCGATTCCCAGTGGAACAGGGTCGGCGAGAGGGCGTAGTCCCTGTACATCGTCGAGGGCGAGAATCGCTCCTCCGACTTCTTCAGTGTTACGAAGAAGACATCCACGCCGTAGGCCTGGTTGAAATGGACGCCCTCGCGGCTACTCGACGGTGACTCGGCGGTTGCGTCCCCAAGAGCCGCGAGCACCTCGTCGCGTGTATAGCGTTCGTGGACATAAAGTGGCACCTCGTCCGGGAGACTTGAGTCGAGCAGGACGTGCTGCGCCTGGTCGTCCAACACATCGAGCAGCTCAACCAGCTCGCGTCGTAGGTCGGGATGCGGCCAGAACCGCGCCATAGACTGCTGCACGGAGCCGAGCTCGCGGGAGCGCCCCCAAAGGTCTGTGTGCAGCATCGCCAGCAGGCGCTGGTCACGCAGGCTCATCGACTCGACGGCCGGCGGCTGCGGCTCGGAGACCCAACGAGCGTAAGCCGCGCTTCGCGCCTCGTCGTCGACGTGCCGCATCCGCGAGATCGACTTGGCCAGCTTCTCCTCATCCGGGCCCGGCGGCTGTGCGAAACCAGCGTCCCGCCGAATAGCTGTCCAGCCTCCAGCCAGGTAGACGTCAGCGATCTCCCGGTCGGCCTGCCTCAGGAACTCGGCCAGTGGGATATCGCCGAGCGCGCTCAGCTCGGCGACCAATCCCGCCCGTCGCCCGCGGAACGCTGCCCTGAGATTCCCAAGAACGATCTCTCGAGAAACCCGGTCCAGTCGGATCGAGCACCCGGATGGCAGGAAAGGAAAGTCATCCTCTACGTCGCGCGCGATAAAGCGCCTTCCGGAGCCGGTCAGTGCCAGGAACCGTGGTTCGAATCGGAACTGGCGATTCTGCTGACCGATGAAATCGAGAACGGTGAGACCGCTCTTGCCCGGCAGCTTCCGCAGTCCTCGGCCAAGCTGCTGGATAAACACGGTCGCACTCTCCGTGGGCCGGAGGAACAGCACGGTATCGACGGACGGGATATCCAGCCCTTCGTTGAAGACGTCTACGGAGAAGACAGCGTTGATCCGTCCTTCGGCCAAGTCTCGTATTGCCGCCTGCCTCTTCTCGCGCGGAGTCTCTCCCGTCACCACCGCCGACGGAATGCCCGCGGTGTTGAAAGCACCTGCCATGAACTCCGCATGGGCCACGCTGACGCAGAAGCACAGCGCGCGCATTTCCAGCGGATCTCGAACGATCTGCCGAACGGATTCGAGAACCTTCGCCAGTCGTGCGTTGTTTCCGGTGTATAGGTTGGAGAGTTCGGCTTTGTCGTAGCCGCGCGGCGACCACCGCACGGCGGATAGGTCAACGTTGTCGGCTATTCCGAAGTACTGAAACGGGCACAGCAGGTCCTGCTGGATGGCGTCCCAGAGCCGGAGCTCAACAGCGATTCGCCCTTCGAACCACTGTGTGATGTTCAAGCCATCGGTCCGCTCAGGTGTCGCCGTCAAACCCAACAAGAGATGAGGTTGCACGCGATCGAGCAGGCGGCGGTAAGTAGGCGCGGCGGCGTGATGGAACTCATCGACAATGACGACGTCGTACCGACGTGGGTCCAGGGCAGCGACGTCGGCGGCGTGCAGGGATTGGATGGAGGCGAATACGTGTCGGGCGGCAGCCGGTCTGGATCCACCGGCCCACTTCTCGCCGAAAGCTCCGTCCTTCAACACGGTTCTAAAGGTCGCCAGGCTCTGATTGAGGATCTCGTCTCGGTGGGCCACAAACAGCAAGGTCGGCCGACGACCTTCAACCATCGGCTGCCGCGCGTAGTCCAGGGCTGCCATGACGGTCTTTCCGGTCCCTGTGGCAGCCACCACCAAGTTGCGCCATCGATCGTGGCGGTCACGCTCGACCTGCAGTCTCTCGAGGATCGCCTCCTGGAAGGGAAGTGGGTGTATGTCGAACATGGCCGTGGTAATTGCGTCGTCGTTGCCGATGCGCTGCACGGCGGCAGCGAAGCGGTCGGCGTTGTAGTCCTCAAACCGCTCGTCCTGCCAATACGTTTCGAACGTCGCAGCAAAGCGCTCAAGGAGCGCGCCGGACTTCGCCTGGGACAGCCGGACATTCCATTCGAGTCCATCGTGAATGGCGGTGTGCGTGAGGTTCGACGAACCGACGTAGGCGGTGCCGAATTCCGAGTTACGGTGGAAGAGCCAAGCCTTTGCGTGCAGCCTTGTGCTGCGGGTGTCGTAGCTGACTTTGACGTCCGCCCCGCGCCTGATCAGTTCTTCGAGGGCTCGGGCCTCGGTGATACCGGTGAAAGTCGTAGTGATCAGGCGGAACGTCCCACCGCGCTCGTGGAGGCGGGAGATCTCATCCCACAGGACGCGGATCCCGTTCCAGACGACGAACGCGCAGATGAGGTCGACGCGATCTGCTGATGCGAGCTCCCGATTCAGTTCCGACGCAAACGCCGGCTCGCCGGGCGCACGAACGAACAACGCGTCGTCGCGAAGAGGAGTGCTCGGTCGCCGAGCCGACAGTGCTCCGTCTGAATCTTGCCGGTGGACCTCGAGGAGAAGCCGTGGAGGAGACAAGATCGAGTCTTCAACATCGCCGTCCTGCCCACCGCTCGCAACCAGCCCGGCGATGATCCGATTGATTACCTCGACCTGGCGCTCTGGATCTCCCGCGAAGCCCGGCCGCTTGAACTCTCGAGCGACCACGGATGCAAGATACGCAGAGAGTGTCGCCGGCGCCTCGATGGGGTCGAGTTCGCCCGAGCGGAACGCATCCCGCAGCTCGGCTATTCGCTGCTGCAGGTCGACAGTTAGCAGCGCCTCGTAAAGCCCTGGCGGCAGCGCCGGGCGTTCGGAGGAGGAACGTGGGTCAGGCACTGCGGCGAGCTATCGGGCGGACAATCAACCGCCGAATTGTCACGCAGTCGCCGAGGACGATGCAAGGGCACTGATGCACAAGCTTCGCTCAGCCGGGGTTGAGGCACGATCCGCCTTTCCCGACGAGGGCGAGGACCGCGACACTAAGCTGTCTGTAGCTACTGGCAACTTTACGGGAATGAGCGCGAACATGGTGCTGGTGGCAGCGGAGGGAAGGCTGTGGGGCTGATCCATACGAGCCTGGTTCCCGGCGATCAAGCGGATGCCTGGGTAGCTGACCGGGTGCGGGCGCGCCCGAACCCGCTGTCTCCACTCACGTTCATCGTCCCGACCCTCCACAGCGGCCGGGCGCTCCGACGTGGACTTGCCCCCATCGGATATGCCAACGTCCGTAGTGCCATAGCGGCGCAGGTCGCAGAGAGCCTTGGCGCCGCCTCCCTGGCCGCTCGGGGCCTGAGCCCAACCACGCCCGCCACCCAGGATGCGGCGATTCGAAACGCCATCGAAGTCGAGGCCATGGTCTTCGGCATCACGGCCCGGCACCCGGCCACTGTTCGCACATTGCGCCGGCTCTTCCAGCGCTTTCGCGACCTCGAGTTGAGTGCCCCTGACCTCGACCGAATCGCTATCTCCGGCGAGATGGCGCGCGCATCTGTTGCCGTCTACCGGCGTTTCCGCGAGGTGACCCAGGGTGCCAATCTCTACGACCGCACCGATCTCTTCCTAAGTGCGATCGACACACTTCCGACAACGGGCTCGCTGCTCGCCGAGTGGGGCGAGCTCGTTCTCTGGTACCCAACCGACCTGAGCTCGCCCGCACGGCGATTCATAGCCGCGATCGCCGAAGACCGCGACCTGGCCCTGGTGCTCTCTCCGTCGAGTAGCCCGCAGGTGCGGGATCACTTCGCGCGGCAGTGGCAGATTCAGCCTGACCATCTCCCGCGCCCCAACACCCCTCGCCTGGTCGTCGCCCTCGACGCAGCGGACGAGGCGACCGCGGTCGCCCGCGAGGTCATCGCCGGCATGGATGACGGCGTTCGCCTCGACCGCATCGCTGTCGTTTACAGGGAGTCCGACCTCTACGGCTCACTCCTCCGCGACACTCTGGTGCGCGCCGGTCTCCCGTACTCCGGCCTCGACGGACGACCGCTCTCCCTCAGCCTGCCGGGCAAGGCCCTCCTGGCTCTGTTGCGGATGCGCCAGCGGAACTTTGACCGGCCGAGCGTGGTCGAATTCCACGGTCTGGTCCCGCACGGCCACGGTGATGAAATCTCCGTCGCCGACTGGGAGCGCCTTTCGCGCAAGGCCGGTGTCGTTGCCGGAGCCGCCGTGTGGCAAACCCGGTTTGGGCGCCTGCGCGACGAGACCAACGACCAGCTCCGGGAGATCCGCGGCGAGGCGGACCCATCCGCCGCCAGGATCAGCCGGCTCGAGCGCCAGCTGGTGGTTATCGAGAACATCGTCCGGCGCATGAAGAAATTGGTCGACCGCATCAATCCGCCGGAACCGGTGAGCTGGGGCGCTCTGTGCCAGTGGGCATCGAAGCTGTTCGACGAATTCGTGGTTGCGCAGCGGGAGTGGGACGAGCGCGACAGCGAAGCTCGTGAGCTGATCGCGAGCGAGATCTCGGGCCTTCGCGCGGCCGGGCCGCTGGAGTCCGCCGCGGCCCTCGGGCCTTTCATCGACTCCCTCACCGAGGTCCTCGAATCCAGGACTCAGACTGAGGGGCGGCTAGGGATCGGCGTGGTCGTCGGGCCCATCAGCTCGATCGCAGCGATGAGCTTCGATCGCGTCTATGTCCTGGGCGTGACCGAGCAGTCCTTCCCGGCGGCCCCGCCGGCCGATCCCGTCCTGCCGCTGGGCGAGGAGAGCGACCTGTTGGGCAATCGCGCGCGACATCAGGCGCTCGAGCGGCTCTACTTCGAGTCGGCGCTGATGGCGGCCGGCGACGGTAAGGTGACGCTGACATTTCCGAGATGGGATGCCGGCTCTCGACCCGTATATCCGTCGGCATGGATGGTCGATCTTGCGTCCGCCCAGAGTGGAGAGATCCTTCGGTCCGGTAACCTCAGGGCTCCGGTTGCCGGGAAGTCTCCGGTCGCAGACTCGCGGGACCTCGGTTCCGCGAGGGCTGCCCTCAATCTGGCCGACTTCCGCCTCTTGAACGCCCCCATCGGTGCAGCGCTCGCCACCTCTAGTCTCGCGATCCGGACGGACCTGCCGCTCGGACGGAATCTTGAGGCGTGGGCAGCCCGCCGCTCGACCGACCTCACGGAGTACGACGGCTGCCTCGACGATGCAAGCGAGAGCTCCCAACGCATTCGCGACGGGCTCAGCAACATGCGCATTTCACCCACTGCGATCGAACAGTGGGCGGCCTGCCCCTTCAAGTACTTCCTTGGCCGGTGGCTGCGGGTCGAGCCGACCGAGTTGCCCGAGGACGCTCAGGATTGGTCACTGTCCCCCCTCGACAAGGGCTCGCTGGTTCATACCGTCCTCGAGCGGTTTTTCGCCGACATGGTCAGCGCGAACCAAATGATGCCGGGTTACGCATATACCGAGGCCGACATAGCGGACCTCGAGCGAATCGCTGACGAGGAGATCGCGAAGCTGGAGGGCCAGGGCAAGACCGGCCTGCTACTCGCGTGGGAGAACGAGCGGGCTGTTCTGCTCCAGGACCTTCGAACCTTCCTTGAGAAGGACGAGGCGGAGCGCGGCGACGGATACGTGCCGCGATTCCTCGAGCAACCCTTCGGATTTGAATCGCCGGACTCGTGGCCACCACTCGCTGTGACGGTGGCCGACGGCCGCCAGGTAGAGCTCCGCGGGCGCATCGATCGGATCGACGTGCAGGAGGGAAACGGCGGCTTCGAACGTCTCAAGGTCCTCGACTACAAGACTGGCCGGGCGGGCAAAGAGCCCGCCGAGGATGATCGCCTGGCCGCGGGCAAGCAGCTCCAGCTCGCGGCATATACGCGTGCAGCCGAGACATGGCTCGCCAGCCAGGGTCTCAGCGCCACCGAGGTCCAGGCGGCCTACTGGTACATCAGCCGCAAGGGCGAGTTCACTTTCGTGCGTACGAGGCTCGACGACGGTCTGCGGGAGAAATTCGACGAGGCGGTTCAGATCGTAGACGAGAGCATTCGCTCAGGTTGCTTCCCGCAGGTGCCCGGCGGCGAGACGATGCGACCCGGCAAGACCAGCTGGGACAACTGCATCTACTGCGAGTACGACCACATCTGCCCCGCCGGCAGGGATCAGCTATACGAGCGCAAACGCGAGGACCCCATTTCCGCGCTGCACGCCCGGCTCGCTCCCGAGCTCCGGGCGGAATGACGAACGGGGCACCAAAGGACCAGGAGGTCCGCGACCGGCTGCTGATGGATCTCGTCTCAACGTTCTTCGTGGAGGCCGGCGCCGGCACCGGCAAGACGACGACGGTCGTGAGGCGCATCGCCGAGCTGGTGGCGAAGGGAAGACTCGACATCCGCGGCCTCGTCGCGATCACGTTCACGGAGGCCGCCGCTGCCGAGCTCCGAGCGCGAGTGCGCGAAGCCCTGGACACCGCGTCACGCGACGTCGATCGTGAGGAGGAAGAGCGCGCACGGTGCCGGGTCGCGATTGCATCGATCGACGACGCAACCATCGACACGATCCACGCGTTCGCGGCGATGATTCTGAGAACGTTTCCGCTGGAGGCCGGGCTGCCACCGGGTTTCGAGGTGATGGAGCCGATCCAGGAGCAGCTCGAATTCCACGATCGCTTCCGCGAGTGGTTCGATGAGGTCGCCCAAACCAGCGGACGTGACGCTGTACGACGGTGCTTGCTACTCGGCCTCCAGCCCAAGGACATCCGGAGCGCGGCCCGCGGTCTCCAGGACCAGTACGACCTGCTCTCTCGCGACATGCTGTGGCCGTCGGCCAGCCGTAACGACGCGCTTGAGGTGGCGCATCGCGTGGGCCGAGAACTTCAGAGCTGCAAGCGCCTGCTCAATTACGCGCGCGGAGAGGACAGAGCAGTCGCCGCCGTTCTCAAGGTTCAGGGAGTGGCGGACCGGCTGTCGTCAGCAACAACGGACGACCAGGCCCTCGCCGGGCTTGTCGACGCGTATTACGCGCCGGGACTCTCGGGAAAGGGGCGAATACCGGAGTGGGCGAACGATCCGGACTCCGGCGAGAACGCGCTGAAGGTCTTGAGGGGTTTGCACGGCGCCGCTCTTGACGAAGCGAAGGAGGCATTGGAGGCTTATCGAGGCTCCGCCCTGGCACAGCTCCTCGGCCTCCTGACACACTTCACGCTGGAGTGGGCTGCCGCCCGGAAGGCGGAGGGCCGCGCCACCTTCCATGACCTCCTCACCTGGGCGCGGGACCTCGTCAGGGACAACCCCGAAGTTCGAAGCAAGCTGCAGGCCCGGTTCGCTCGCATCTTTGTCGATGAGTTTCAGGACACCGACCCGCTGCAGGCCGAACTGGTGCTCTATCTCTCCGCAGTAGAAGGCGCTGAGCTGCCCGCAGACTGGCGAAAGATCAGCCCGAGTGCCGGCAAGCTGTTTATCGTCGGCGACCCGAAGCAGTCGATCTACCGATTCCGTCGCGCAGACATCGCGCTGTATCAGGCGGTCAAGGACAGCCTCGGCAACCTCGAGAAGCTGACAAGCAACTTCCGGTCTGTGCCTGCGGTTATTGAAGTAATTAACGACCATTTCGCGCGCCGCATCATCCATGCGCCCGGTTCGCAGCCGGACTACACGTCGCTGGTGGCTGAGCAGGATGAGGCCGGCCCGGGCATCTGGTCATTTGGCGAAGTGGTTGAGGGGACGCAACAGGATGTGTGGCAGGCCGAGGCGGAGGGGCTGGCGGCGACCGCAAGACGGGCAATCGGCGATGGCTGGAGTGTGTCGGCCACCGTCGACGGAATGCGGGTGCAACGGCCCGCGACGTTCGCAGACGTCACCATCCTCATACCGTCTCGCGGGAACCTCGCGCGGATCGAGCGGGCGCTGACCTCGGTCGGCGTCCCGTACCGGCTTGAGAGCGGTGAGCTGGTCCTGGCCACCCAGGAGGTACGGGACCTGCTGTCGTGCCTGCGCGCCATGGATGACCCGTCGGATCAGGTCGCGCTGGTGGCTTCATTGAGGTCGGCTACCTATGGTTGTAGTGATGTTGACCTCCTGCGATGGACTGAGTCCGGGGGCAGGCTGACCTACGAGTACGAGATCTCTGGGTCTGCGGAAGGGGATAGCGTCCGGCTCGCGCTGACTGACCTCAGGGCGTGGCATCAACGCCGGCATCAACTGTCTGTGGCCGCCCTCATCGAGAACTTCATCGACGAACGGTTACTTGCGGTAGCGGCGCTGGCCAACGACCGTCCCGACGACTATCAGCGGCGATATCGCCACATGACTGAGCGGGCGCGGACCTTCGCTAAGACCGGACGCTCAACGTTGCGGGCCTTCCTCGACTGGATGGACGACCTGCGCGATGAGAACCAGCTGGCGCTGCCCGGCCCGCCTGAACCGGGTGCGGGAGATGCTGTCCGGATCATGACCGTCCACGGCGCCAAGGGACTTGAGTTCCCGATTGTGCTCATGACGGGCTGGCATTCCAACCGCAACTTCCAATCGCCAACGGCTGTAGCGGATCGGGTCCAGAGCCAACTCCACGTAGCCTGTGGCCCGAAGGGTGTCTTTACGACGCCCGGCTATGCGGCCGCGATCGAGACTGAGAAGCAGCTAAACAAGGCTGAACAGGTGCGCCTCGTCTACGTGGCGGCAACTAGGGCGAAAGACCACCTGGTGATCAGCCTGTGCCGGGCAAAGGACACGACATCTGAGGCCTCCAAACGGGAGGGCCAGCACCTAGCTGAGTCTCTGGCTGCGAGCACGCTGGTTATGCATCTCCAGGGGGGCCCGGGACCAGAGGCCCTCCGCGCGGCTCCACTCCCCTGGACGGAGATGGCAGCCCAGGCCACTCCGGACGAGAATGCCTGGGCCACGCGCCGAACTGCTTTATTAAAGGACTACGGCGGGCTGAATCTGACCACGGCGACCGGCCTCGCCCACTCTTCGGACGAGGAGCCGGCGGCCGCTCCATCCGCCTCGGAGGTCGCCGCGCTGCGTCGCGGGCGCGGCGGGACATCGCTTGGCCGCGCGGTGCATGCTGTGCTACAGGTGATCAACCTTGGCACCTTGGACCAGCTCGACCAACTCAGCCGTGCTCAGGCTGCGGCCGAAGGGATTCCGGAGCGGGCCTCGGAGGTCGCGACGCTGGTGAGGGCCGCCGCCGAAAGCCCCGCCGTCCGTCGCGCCGTCGCATCCGGGGCATACTGGCGAGAGATACCTATTGGCATGACCCTGGGTGATCAGGTTCTCGAAGGCTATATAGACATGGTGTTCGAAGCCGGTGACGGATTGGAGATCGTGGACTATAAGACTGACGGCATCCAGCCAGATGAGATCCCTGCGCGGATGCGCCAGTATGAGGTTCAGGGAGCCGCATATTGCCACGCGATCGAACTAGTTACAGCGCGGCCCGTTCGGCGAGTGACCTTCGTGTTCGCTGCGGTCGGACTTGAGGTCGCCAGCGATAGGACTCCGGAGTTGGAGCGGCGATTCCACGAGATGACCGTATGGCCGTGAGGGGGACACCGGGCCGCCTCATTCACGTGGCCAGCAAGATCGCAGTCAGACGTGAGGAGGGCTGCGACCTACCTGCTGCAGCGAGTCTACCGGCTTGCGGTTGCTCCTTACTCGCGGCACGCGCCCTCGCGAGGCCCACCGGCGGGATCATCCCCGTATGATGGGCCAGCCATTTGGCGCGAGGTAAGTAATGAGACTGGGCGAAGCAATTGAACTCCTGACCCTCCGCGATATTCGCCGGGCAGCGGACGCTTGGGGCGTCGAGGTCATCCGTCGCGATGACGTCGAGGAGTACCGCCGACAAATCACGGCGACCCAGGCCGAGACTCTAAATCCGGCCGCTGTCGAGCGGTACTTGGACCTGTCGGGTCTGCCGTATCACGTGCAGGTGATGGCAAAGACTGCCTTGCGGCGTCTACTTAACGAGCCCCGCTATGCCAGCGAAGTTGGCGCTTTTCATTCAGCGCTCATCGAGGCCGAGAGGTCGTTCCTCGACTACGCTGCGAGTCCGAAGGCTATCCAGCATTTGAGCGTCCAGAAGGTCGACATCTACAAAGCAGTCCTGTCGGCCGCTTGGGAAGACGTGAACATCAACCCGTCCGAGGTGCGCCTGCTTGACGTGCTCCGGAGCAAATTAGGGATTACCAGAAGGGATCATCGTGTCATGGAAGTGCAGCTCGGCCGCTTCCCGTCGACCACCGGCAAAGCCCACACCGTGCCGGAGATCGAGGAGGCGATCCGTCACCTAGCACAGCGTGGTCTAGTTCTCGACATTCGGCGGCCGGAAGGCTCAAGGGCATACTGCATCCCGGATGAGCTCGGCGATGCCATTCGGGGCAATATGGGGATCGAGCTCAAAGGCCCGAACTTTCTCGCTCTTATGGCCAAAGTGCCGGTCCGGGTGCTGAGGCAAGCCCTCGATGATGCTGACCAACCCTTCTCTGGCAACCGGGAATTCCTCACCGCTCGCATACTTGACGGCTACGTCTCCCCTCGGAGCGTCCTACGAATCCTGACGGAGCCGGAGCTTGCCGACCTCCTGCGTGGATTGCCGGGGATCAAGGTTGAAGGTTCGAAGGAAATCAGGGTGCGCAATGTCGTTCGTTACTTTGACCGGCTAGAGATCGGCGGCATCGCCGGAACCGCCACGGCTGACAAGACGGAACTGTACGTTCAATACTTTCCAGAGTTGGCGGCACGTTCTTATGACGTCCTCCGCGCCGCTGGAGTCATTAGCAAGGACAAAGAGGTTGACCTAGGGTTCGAGCGCGCGACTACACACCTATTCCAGGTACATCTAGGGATGTCCTTGGAGACATTTGAGGGGAGCAACCATCCGGATGGTCGAGCTGCGCTCGACGACCCATATCGAGTGCTCTTGTGGGACTGCAAGAGTTGCGAGGTCCAATATTCGCTTACCGATCGCCTGGCGCGACAATTCCTCGCCTACGCAGCAGCCGCGGCACCTAAGGTCGCTTCCCCTCTGTTAGTGATTGCGCCGTCGTACAGTTCCGACTCAGTAGACGCGGTTATGCGGTTGAAGGTTCTATGTCCTCCGGGCACCGAGATTGCGTTGATAACCGCGTCAGACCTGCTCTGGCTAGCGGATACATGGGCCAAGCGTCGCGCTCAAAGCGGAGCGGGGAGCTTGCCATGGCAGGTGCTGGCGACAACGGGCTTACTTGATCGTCAGGTCCTGCAAAAGCGTCTTAGAAGCTTCGCCAAGTAGGTGTCGCCGCGGGAATGCTTAATGACCCGTCCGGGTGAGGCCCGGCGCTGTAGTCGTCGATACTCGTCGCAAATGGGGACCAGCAGCAGGGGCGCGGAGAATGCCCACCTGGCCGAATACCCGGGCGGCCGCTCCACGTGCGCAAAATGGGGCGGCACCTCAGCTAGCGCGCCTGAGGCAGTGTCCGCGACGGCTACAGCCCTGAACGGTGACGCCTGGGATTTCTTTCCCCATGACAACGCCCGCTCGCGCGCGTATCGGTGGAACGAGGACGGCCTCGCCGGCATTTGTGACGGCCGCCAGGGCCTGTGCTTCAGCCTCGCGCGTTCTGGAATGGCGCCGACCTCATCCTCGAGGAGCGCATCTACGGCCTGAACAGCAACGAGGGGAACCAGGGCGAGAACGCCAAAGAGCAGTGGCTCCACCTAGCCCGGCCGACGGCCGCGTCGGTTACCGAGCGGAACTCTTGCGGAGACGCTTGGCTTCGTAGAGTGCCCGGTCGGCCTCGCCGACCAGGTCGCGCCAGCCGGCCTGGCCCCGCGCCTCGGCCCACCCTGCGCTGACCGCCAGGCGCACCGGCTCAGGGGTTGGCACTCCCAGCACCTGCGCGCCGATGAAGTCGACCATCTTCCGCGCAGCCAGGGCGGCACCCTCGTGGTCTGTGTGGGGGCAGACGATGGTGAACTCGTCGCCGCCGACCCGGCCCACCAGGTCTCCGGCGCGCACCACCTGGGTTAGGTGGGCGGCAACCTCGCGCAGCAGGGCGTCTCCGGCGGCATGCCCGTGGCTGTCGTTGACCTGCTTGAGGCCGTCGCAGTCCAGCGCGATCACCGCCAGCTCGTAGCCGTGGCGGGTGGCCCGGCTCCACTCCATCTCCAGGCGCTCCTCAACCGCCCGACGGTTGGCCACCCCGGTGAGGTGATCGGTGCGCACCAGGCCCTCCAGTGTCGCCAGCCGAGTGCTCAGGTCGCGCATGCGCTGCTCCTGCTCGAGGACCCGCCGGGCGGCCACCTCGAAGGCGTCGGAGAGCACCACCATGGTCTCCGCGGGCTCGCGATCCACCTCGCGGAGCTGCACCGGTTCAACCTTCAGCCAGGCCGAGAGCTGGTCTCGGGCGGCGCGCGCCGGCGGATCCCGCCGCTCCCGGCCGTCGGGCAGCCACGGAGGCGCGTCGATCGTTTCGAGGTTCATGCCTATACAACGAGGGGCGCGGCCAAAACCTGCGCCGCCGGGCTCGATTCAGTTGACGGCGGGTACCGCGGGTTGGAGTGCCTGCCTGGTGTAAAGCAGTTGCTCAACAGTCTCGGGCGAGAGCGGCCGGCCCAGCACAAACCCCTGCGCCTGGTCGCAGCCCAGGGAGCGCAGGCAGTCCAGCTGGGCCTTGGTCTCCACCCCCTCGCCGACCACGTTGAGGCCGAGGCTGTGAGCCATGGCGATGATCCCCGCGACGATGGGGGCCTCCTCCTCGGCCCGGGTCACCCGCTTGACGAAGGAGCGTTCGATCTTCAGGGTATCGATGGGGTAGTCCTGGAGCCGGCTGAGCATCGAGTACCCCACGCCAAAGTCGTCAATCGCTTTCCGGTAGCCGCGGTCGCGCATCGCGCTGAGCGCGGCCGGGGCGCTGGGGCTCTCGATGGCCACCGTCTCGGTGACCTCGAACTCCACCGATGACGCAGGCTGGCCGGCGGCGACCCGCAGCAGCTCGATGCGGGCGTCGATCCCGGCGTCCACGAAGTGGGTTCCGGAAAGGTTGATGGCCATGCGCAGCAGACCGAGCCCCTTGGTGGCCCAGGCCTGGGCCTGCGCCATCGCCGCCGCGATGACCCACTCGTCGATCTCGTGGATCAGGCCCACCTTCTCCGCCAGGGGGATAAAGCGGTCGGGAGGCAGCAGTCCGCGAGTCGGATGGTCCCAGCGCACCAGGGCCTCTACCCCCGTAAGACGACCGTCCCGCAGCTCGATCACCGGCTGGTATTCCAGGCGAAGCTGCCCGCCGTCGATGGCCATCCGCAGGTCGTGCTCCAGCACCACCCGCTCCAGCGCATCGGCCTCCATGCCTTCTTCGAAGACGCCCAGCGCGGCGCGCCCGTGGCGCTTGGCGCTGGCCACCGCGAGGTCGGCGTCGCGCAGCAGCTCCTTGGCGCCTCGCCCGCGCGGATGATTGAAGGCCAGCCCGACGCTGGCGCTGGTGAGCCAGGTCGAGGTGCCGATTTCGATCGGCTGGCGGAGCGCCATCAGCAGGCGGCGGGCGATGGTGCACGCCTCGTCGAGGTCCTCGAGTCCCCCGAGCATCACGCCGAACTCGTCGCCGCCCAGGCGCGCCGCCGCGTCCTCGTGTCGCAGCACCCGTTCGATGCGCTGGGCGGTCTCCAGCAGAATGGCGTCTCCCACGGTGTGCCCGGCGGCGTCGTTGATCGCCTGGAAGTTGTCCACGTCGGCGATCAACACGGCGCAGTGTCCCGGACGCGCGGCGCCGCTCTCCAGCGCCCCGGCCACGGTCTTGAGGAATATCGACCGGTTCGGCAGGCTGGTGAGCGGGTCGTAGATCGCCTGGTGACGCAGTTGGTCGCCGAAGGCCTGGCCGTCCGCCGTCACCTGGTGCCGCGGCGGGCGGACCGCGGCAATCGGCGAACTAGCGGCGCCGTCCCGAAGCTCGATCTGTGCCAGCGCCAGGCCTGCAGCCAGTGCCAGCACCCGCAGCCCGGTGGCCACCTCGGCTCTCTGCGCCGGCTCGGCGTGCACACTCAGCACGCCGAGCAGCCTTCCGGCTCCGCGGAGGGGGAGGAGGGTGTGATCGAGTGCCTGCTCACCGCGGACCAGCCGCACCGCGCCCATGACCACTGCGCCCGAGGCCAGGCGACGAAGCACGTCCTTGGGTAGCCCCCGCACCGAGTCCTTGCCAGCCGGGCGCGGGCTCCGGTCGGTCGACTCCAGGCGGCGGCCGCCGGCGTCCAGGACGGAGACCATCGCGCCACCCCGCGCACCACCGACGATGGCCAGCGCCCCATTCAGCGCCAGCGCTCGGACCTCCTCCGCACTCTCGGCGCTGAGCAGCGCGTCGCTGCTGGCGGCCAGGATCGAGGCAACCTGCTGACCGCCCCCGACGCGTTGGCGCGGACGCCCTATCGCCGACGCCCCGCCGAAGAGCGACACGCCGCTCGAAACCTCTTTCCG